>JBCBNU010000026.1:0-35594 GCA_039821645.1 Pseudomonadota bacterium | reverse complement strand
CGGTATTCGTCATGCGTTGCTGCGTAGGGAGCTCACTCTGCGTTACCAACCACGTGTGGGATTGGGCGACGGGCGGCTGATGGGACTCGAGGCTTTGCTGCGTTGGCAGCATCCGCGCTACGGACTTCTGCCACCCGCACGGTTCTTGTCGCTGCTCGAGTCGAGCGGGCTGATCCACTCGGTTGGCGAATGGATTGTGCGGACGGTATGCGCGCAGCTGCACGCGTGGCAACAACGCTACTCGGTGCCGGACCTCACCGTCACTATCAACCTCTCGCCGCTACAACTCGAAGACGGTCGACTCACCGCAGTCGTAGAGAAGGCGATCGAGGACTATCAGCTCGATCCAGGATGTCTTGAGTTTGAACTCGGCGACGGTTCGGAAAGTCTGCGTCGGCCGCGTTCGCTGCAGACCTTACAGGCGCTGCGAAAACTTGGTGTCGGCGTCTCGCTCGATCACTTTGGCACACACGATATTTCGTTCAGTGCACTCGACAGCACGATGATCAGCACGTTTGTGCTGCATCAGTCGCTCGTGCAGGACCTCGCCGACAACGAAGCGCATCAGCGCATCGTGCGAGCCGCCATTGCGATGGCGGATGGGCTACAAATCGAGATCGCCGCTGAAGGCGTCGAGACGCAGGAACAGCTCGAGTTCCTGCGCGACAACCAGTGCACCGCGGCGCAGGGTTTCTTCATCAGCCGTCCGATGGAACGACAAAAGGTCGATGCATTGCTGCACACCGAATCGCTCGGCCAGAAGCTGCTCTCACAAAACAGCGCCGCCTGACGCGGGCCGCATGGTCCAGTACCGCGACATCCAGAGCTTCGTCCGTCGCCCCGGTCGCATGACGCCCGCACAAAAACGTGCGCTTGCCGAGCTCGCACCCCGCTATTGCATCGACTACTCACCAGAGCGCCTCGATCTTGGTGCCACCTTCGAGCGCAGCGCGCCGCTGATGGTCGAGATCGGTTTCGGCAATGGCGACAGCCTCGTGGAGCTCGCCGCGAGCATGCCGGAATGGAATGTGATCGGCATCGAGGTACATGAACCCGGCATTGGACACTGCTTGTTGAAGGCCGAAGAAGCAGGCGCTACGAATTTGCGCGTGATCGCGGAAGACGCGGTCGCAGTGTTGCGGGATCAGATCGGTGAGCGGCGAATCGACCGACTGAACCTCTACTTTCCCGATCCGTGGCCCAAGAAACGCCACCACAAGCGTCGACTTGTGAATCCACCGTTCATGGATCTCACGGCAACCGGACTGACGGATGATGGTGCGCTGCACATTGCCACTGACTGGGGGCCGTATGCAGAGCACATTGATGAGGTGCTGGACGAGGACGATCGTTTCAAGGTGGTGCTGCGACGCACGCATGTGGGTGACTCACCGCACGTGCGACCACAAACCAAGTTTGAGCGCCGCGGGCTACGCCTCGGTCATGAAATCGTTGACTGGGAAGTGCGCCGAGCGGACTGAAGACAGCACATGGTCAGTCATTGACCTCGGGGAGTTGAAGGCCGTACGCCGCTCCTGCAAAGCCGAGCAATGCCAACAGCCCGATCACGCCATCGTTCCCGATCAATGGCACGAGGGCACCTACCGCACCGACGGCCAGTAGTAACACACCGATCAACGTGTTGCTGACAGAGACATAGGCGGTGCGCTGATTCCCGGTGCCGAGATTGACAACGTAGGTCTTTCTGCCGACCCGCACACCGGCGTGCGCGACGGAGAGCACGAAGAACGAGAGCGGCAGAAACCAAGCCGTTTCAAACAAAGCCTCGGCAAAACGACCCACCAGAAAGACCGTTACACCGGTGAGAGAGGTCACCAGGGCCGCAGCAATCATGACTTGCTTGCTCGATTTGTCGGAGTAACGACCCCAGATCGGCGCGCTGACGAGGCTCGCCACACCGGCGGCAATGATGAATGCGCCGAGAAGTCGAGCGTCAGCACCGGGTAGTTGCTGTGCCGCCACCACGTAGAACGGCGCGCTCAGGGCAGAGCACATCAACAAAGCTCGGGTGAATACAAACTGACGAAAGGGCTTATCGGTAAAGACGATGCGCAAGCGACGAATGCCCTCTATCGCAGTACTGCCTCCGTCGACGGCACCGGCGTGCTCCGATATCCGGGAGAACATGGCAGCGCCCAGCAACCATAGGGCAGCAGCGACAAACATCAGACCGGCAAGATGCCCGGAATCGAGCTCCGCTCCGAAAGACGCCAGCAACGTCGCCCCTACCCCAATGCTTAAAAAGCCGGCAACACTTGCCGACCACCCGGTTAGTTGTCCGCGTTTCGGTTTTGGAATCGTTTTCCCGAGCACATCTTTGGCCGCGATCGAGCACAGACCTCGAAACAGGCTGAACGCGGCGATGAGCCCGACGATACTCCAACCCGCAACGTGACCACTCAAGTACAATGCGACAAGGCCGAGGCTGAAGATGCACAAGGATTGACCGAGACTGCCAACGACCCAAACCCATTTGCGCACGGGTAGGCGCCGAATAAAGCCACCGATGATCGACTGCGGAATCATCGAGCCCGACTCGCGGATGGGAACAATCAATCCAACGACGAATGCCGGCGCGCCGACCAACGAGGCCAGCCACGCGAGTGTTGTTTTTGGATTGACGATAGTGTCGCCGAACTTGGTGAAGCAGTAACTCAGCAGCATATAAGTGAAACTCATTGGTGCTTCTCTACACGCCTCGTCACCAATCTCCGTGCAATGCCGCGCATCATCTTCATTGGTCAACAACTCGTATACCGACTCCGAGACTGCCATGTCGTCAACACTCCGCTACCTATCCAAGACCTGCCAGCGTTGGGTCGCCTTAACGGCCCAGTTGGTCGTGCTTAGCCTTACTGCTGCGTGCACGCCCACCCAACTGCTGAACTTCGCCAGCCCGAATTCGAACTACAGCGCGATCAAAGATATCAAGTACGGCGATGCGGATCGTCAGGAACTGGATATCTACTGTCCCAAGGCACAAGTCGAGCGCGGCGCGCTGATTGTGTTTTTCTACGGAGGCGGTTGGAAAGATGGCAGCAAAGCGAAGTATGAATTTGTTGCCTCAGGTCTCACCGAAGCCGGACATGCAGTTGTTATTCCGGATTATCGCCTGTATCCCGAGGTCATTTTCCCTGCGTTCGTGAATGACGGCGCACTCGCGATGCAATGGGTTCTCGGTCAGGATCAACTGTGCGAGAGCACCGTCGAGCAGGTCTTTGTGATGGGACACTCTGCAGGCGCGCACATCGCAGCGCTGCTTGCTTTCGACAAACGCTACGCCGAGCAATATGGCTGGATGCAACATCGGGTTGCCGGATTCATCGGCCTGTCCGGGCCTTACGATTTTCTGCCGCTGCAGGACGGTTACCTCACCGAGGTGTTCCCGGAGGCCACTCGGTCCACCTCGCAACCCGTAGAATTCGTGACCGCGTCATCGCCGGCTTCGCTCCTGATACACGGCACTGATGACACCACTGTCGATGAACGGAATTCGCAAAGCCTTGCCAAGGCGCTCAAGGCGGTAGGGGTAGACGTCAGCGTTCGTCGCTACTCCGGCGTCCGTCACGCAACCACAGTGGCTGCTATCGCACCGCTTTTGAAAATGCTCACCGATACGCGCAAGGATATTGACGCGTTCATCTGGGCAAGACTAAAGGTACGTGAGGATCGGGCGGCGTCTAGCGAGACGCCTCCGTAAGTGCCAGAGGTCTAGACCGCGCCGCTACTGACCAGTGCATCAGCAAGTCGCCGAAAACCGGCGATATTTGCACCGCGGCGCAAGTCCTGCGCGTCATCGGAATCGCTGTGCTCGACGCAGGCCACGAAAATCCGCTTCATGGTTTCTCGCAACTGATCATCAACGCGATCCCGCGACCACGAAATGCCAAGCCGATTCTGCGCCATCTCAAAGCCGGAAACCGCAACACCTCCGGCGTTAGCCGCTTTGCCCGGCCCGACGGCAACGCCGGCTTCCGCCAATACGCCTTCTGCGTCCTCTGTGAGCGGCTTATTCGCCGCTTCAATCAGATAGCCGCATCTTCCATCGGCAAGCGATTTTGCATCTCCTGCATTAACCTCGTTCTGAGTAGCAGACGGTATTGCGATGTCGCATTCCCGCGTCCAGGGTTTTTTGTCAGCAAACCATTCCGCGCCGAGGTCGTCCGCGATTTCCTCAAGCGTGCTTCCCTGGGCGCGAGATGTCTTCGCTTGCTGAATCGCTTGCTCGGAAAGGCCGTCCGCATGATAAAGCGTGCCCGCGCGGTTGGAGAGCGTAATGACGTTTGCATCGAGCTGCACTGCCTTCTGGGCGGCGTGCAGCGCGACATTGCCAGCCCCAGAAATCGCAACGCGTTTTCCTTCGATTTCGACATTGCCAAGTGTCAGCATATGGCACAGGAAATATACGGCGCCGAAGCCTGTCGCTTCGGTCCGCAACTCGCTTCCGCCTGCCATCGGACGCTTGCCGGTTAAGGTGCCGGAGAACGTCTTACTAATTCGGCGATACTGACCGAAGAGATAACCGATCTCGCGCTCACCCACACCGATATCGCCCGCCGGCACATCCGCCTCGGGGCCGATGTGACGGTACAGCTCGGTCATGAACGCCTGGCAAAACCTCATGATTTCGCGATCAGATCTGCCTCTGGGGTCAAAATCTGCGCCACCCTTACCCGCGCCAAGGTCGAGCCCGGTCAAGCTGTTTTTAAAAGCCTGCTCGAACGCAAGAAACTTCAGAACGTCGGCATTAACCTCCGGCGAAAACCGCAGTCCACCTTTGTAAGGACCCAGCGCATTGGTGTGTTGAACGCGATACCCGCGGTTGACGTTGATCTCATTCTCGTCGTCCTCCCAGACGACCCGAAAGCTCACGATCCGGTCGGGCTCGGTCAGGCGTTGAAGCACTTTGGATGACAAGAGTCGCTCATCCTTTTGAACGATGGGCAGCACGTCTTTAACCACCGATTGCACCGCATGCTGGAAATCGGTTTGGTTTGGATTCCTGCCCTTCAGCCAGTCGTCGAAAGCATTAATGCCAGAGGTGACGGAATCCGGGTTGTTTTGTTTGTTCTCCATAGACTTGACGTGTGTGTCGATCTCCATTGCGCCATTAACCCACCAGTAGCCTCTACAGGCTGATCAAGCGTTGTTACGGCGCTTTTCTTTCTGCGCCTTGCGCGCCTTTGCGATTTGACTAGCACCGAATCCGATACCGCCGACTGCGAATAAAACGAAAAGAAAAATTAGTGTGGCTCCAGTATTCATAAAGCACCCTCCACGATTGTCTGATGAATTCGGTTGTAAAATCTTACAGAACGAGTAGCAAATTGTATGCCAGCGCTCAGACAGAGGGTGAAGTGCGCCTCACGCCGACCATGATCGGTAAACTATACGATCAGCCAGCAAGGCCTACCGCCCTAGATGGTTATTGACACTGATTCGTCAAGCACACAGTGGACACCTGTACGACACAGCCCGTATCGGAAGGTTACGATTAAAATGTACTGACGCCGCTCCACTCCATAAACCGGTATAGCACGCGCTGAAACCAAGACGGCTCCGCGTGATACGTGTAAGGGACACTGTATTGGTGACCGTTCTCGTTTTCCCACGCTTGCTCAAAACGGCGTGAGGCGCGGCTGATCGCTGAGGTGTCAGCATCGGCGCGAATAACGACATTCGTTTCAAGGTTGTAGTCATCGAGATTGCGGCGCGTGAAGTTTGCAGAACCGGCGATCAGAGTTGCAGAGCCATCGGTGGAGCGTGTTACCCGCATCTTGGCGTGGCATTGCTCACCCTGTGTGTGGCACCAGCGGACTTCGATACCCGCTCTGTGTAACTCGAACGCGGCTGGCCGATTTGGAATGCCGTTCTTCTTCCGGCCGAACGCATCTTTGTTCGCATCGAGAAGAACACGAACATTTGCGCCCCGCTCGTGGGCGCGCCTGAGTGCTTTCACCACATCGCGCGACGAGAGATAAAACATCATGAGGTCAACGGCATCGCCCAGGCCGGATTTCTGAAGCGTTGTCAGCACCGCCGCGCGAATAGCGCCTTCGGTCACGATTTGTACAATCTGGCGATACGTCCACTCCAAGCCGGCCGCCGCCAATCAGTGCGTGCGAGCGCCACTGCCAATCGTAGGCGAGCACCAGACCTAGCTCGTCATCCAGTTGGTTGTCCCAACCCTGCGCCTCATTGACGTCGATCAAGGAGTGAACTTCGTTCTGAACCCACTCGCCACCTGCGCTCGGTCCGACAATGCCTAACGTGAGCGAGAATCGATCCAGTACACCGCGGCGTTGAACGACAAACGCATATTCGCCGTAAAGCCAGCCCGCTTCGGACTACGGTCCCATTATCATTTCCCAAAAATGTGTTGCGAAGTGCTCTGCTGAACCAGTCGTCGGGGTTGGTACCAGATAGTACGGCGAGTCGAATTCCATTGGTGTAGTTCTTGTCGCTCCCACTGGCAACGTCATTCTCCCAAGTAAAAGCAATCGTACTTTTAGGGTCCTCAAGAGTTTGACCACCGACAAGTCCGCTTGCTGGTAAACACACGTCTGTTGGTATCTCTTGCATCAGCATTCCTCATTACCCTCTGCACACGCAGGTGCCTCCGCATTCTGAAGAGCACGCCCACATCTTGTGGCTAAGTCACCAACTTGCTGGTCGACTTGGCCCTCAAGGCGTGTGGTCTGGTCGTCCGTGAGTTTTGCCCACGTTTCTTTGACGAAACCTTTGAGCTTGAGCCGTGCGCCACTCAACAAATGGTTGTTCACACACCCTCCATTACTTTCAATTCATGACTGGCAAGCATCCGACGTTTAGAGTGATAACAGCAACATGTGTGCCAACCAGTCTTAAAGACCAGCTAACGAACACAAGATCGGAACACCATTGGCCCGTCCGGCCCAAACATGTAATTACTACAGACCGGTAACGTATTTCTTACGTCAAAAATCGCGCTATCTGCGTTTAGCGTCTCTCGACGCAGGCTGCTTGATCGTTGGCACGAGCATTGCAGAACCCGTTCTGCGAGCGTCCTGTTGGCGGAAGGCAGCGACGCATTTGTTACATCGATAAGGGAGTTTGTATGTTTAACTGGGCGCTGACTTTTCTGGTTATCGCGCTGATTGCCGCGGTATTCGGCTTTTCGGGCATCGCTGGGGCTGCCACCAACATTGCGTGGGTTCTGTTTGTCGTCGGACTGATTATTTCCGTCGTACTTTTTGTCAGCGGTCGCTCAAGACGAGTGTAGGCAACGCGACTTAGGTCAAAAAAGGCCTCGCTGTCGTACTCTGCCAGCGGGGCCTTTTGCTTTTCCCGTGGACGTTACGAATGTGTGGCTACGAAATACCCAGCTGCAGAGCTAGCCGCCGTCACCACGGCGCCCCAGATCACATCAGTAACCAGTAGCATCGGCGTCCATGCTTTTAATACAGCAAAATTCGTCACTGAAAAAGTGCCATAGGCCAAAACCCCAAGGAATGCACCATTCGTCACAGCAATCGCGATCGACGTTTGTTCCCGCGCGGGAGTGACTGCGAAAAAAACCATGCCGGCAGCATAAATCAGGTAGAACGAAAGTGCGGCGATCACACCCGGTTGCTCTCGCATTAGCGAGCCCAAAGCGTCCTTGTAGATTCCTCGGGCAATCAGGCCGATCCACGCGCCGTCGATGATAAGAAAAGCGACCAGTGTCGCAGTATAGACTTTGACTGCCGAACCCATTACGACGCCTCGCGTAGTTGATCTATTTCGGCGTTCTTCCGATCCACAAACTCGTCACTCATACGCCGTGCTTCGTCATCGCTGATTAACTTTCTTGCCGCAGGAAAGACGTCTTCCTCTTCTTCGTCAATATGATGCAGCAGCTTGTCTCGGAGCTTCTCAAATTTGTGAATCCAGCCTCCGCTTCCAAAATCGAGATCCTGAAGCTCAGAGACCAGTTTCGCCGCCCTGTAATGTTCCGCGATACTGTGCCTCGCCTGCTCTTGTGTCTGATCCTCGGCGACCATTAGCGCGTAGAGCGTCTGCTCTTCCGCGTTCGCGTGGGCATCCGCTTCGAGGCGTAATGCTTCGAAAAGCTCGCGTCGTAGACCGGAGTCACCGCTGGTATCTGCAATCTGGCGAAGAAGCTCGCGTTGTCGCTCGTGATCATTTTGCAAGCGCTCAAAAATATCCATGTCATCCTCCTGGTGATACTCACGTCCTTCAAACACGTATTTCTGTTTGTCGACCAAGAGTTTGCAAATATCAGGCCACCTTAGAAATTTCAGATCGCAGTCTAAGTGCGGTCGAAATCAAGCTTGCAAATATAAGGAGGAGTCGTAGATGGGACGCACTCGGTTACGGCAGCTGATCACTCTGCGGTTGCGTTCTCCGAAAGAAGATTCTCCTCGCCGTCGATACCGACATCGTTAGCCATCTGTTGGTCTATGGCGGCTTCGGGGGACGCCTGCACCGCGAGCGCCGACGGGCGAGACACTGGTTTCTTTACGGGAGAAGTCTGCAGATTGGCTGAGGGTATTCGAATGTTGACGTTGTAAATCGGCTCAGGCATCACGACACCCGCCTGATCAAACGCCTCTTTGACGGACCTCAGCGCGAGGCTTCTAACACCTCCGAAGCTCGCTTCACGTTGGTCGACCCAAGCCAGGATTGTCAGAATGACGCTGGAATCGCCAAGCGCTTTGATCATACACAAAGGCTCGGGGTCGTCGAGCACACCCTCTAGCTCCCGCATGGTGCTTAGGGCCAAGTCGACAGGTTCGTTAAGCGGAATCTCGGTATCTACTCCCACATCGAATGAAAACCGCCGTCGCGGATTACGGCTAAAATTCACGATGGTGCTCTTAAAAACGACCGAGTTCGGTATTCGGATATGATTACCGTCGAGGCTCATGAGGATCGTCGCACGCGACGATAGCCGCATCACTTTGCCTTCGTACTCGCCAATCTGCACGTGATCTTTAGCGCGAAACGGTTGGCGCAGACTTAGCAAGATACTAGCGATGAAATTTTCAACAGTGTCGCGCGTCGCGAAACCAATGGCGAGGCCAACGATACCCAGCGCACCGGCGATTGACCCAAGCAGTCCACCAGCGTTCATGATGAACAAGGCCGATGTGACACCGCCGACGATGAAAAGCGTCTTGAGCACCTGCTGCAGCAGAGCCTGAAGAAAGGCATTCGGCGCTATGCGCCGTATGACCTTGTCACGGCGGCTTATCATATGACCGAACCACCAGAACAGAACCACGGCGAGCAGGGCAACGATCAGAGAGGGCAGAATCACCGCGAGCTCAAATGCCCCGTCTTTGACACGAGCTACGCCCGCACGGAGCCTGTTGGCGAGTCGACGATCCAATTCGATGTTGTTGTCGACTGCAGCGACACCGCTGAATCGATTGGCGATGATGACTGCGGTGTCGCGCCGCTTCTCGTCGGGGACGATCCCCGAAAGTGTCACGACTCCATTGGTGACAGTCATATTGACCTCGTCGAGGCCTTCAATTTCCGCGTACAGCGATTGGAGTTGTAGCTGTAGCTCAGCACTCGACACGCCATCCTCTAAAAAGCTCTCGGATGGCGCATCGCTGATGACGACCGCTTCCTCGCCGATCGCCGTCGGTTCCGACTGTGCAAGCCCTGCGAGCGGCCAGCCGCTTGCGAGCACCAGGATCAGAATGACTCGCATCGCATTAAGCACGGAAAGGCTACCGTGCAACCGTGTGTTCTGACAGGAACCGGCTCAGGAGCGTTGCAATTTGACACTCTCGGCGAACCACATCCAACGCATCCTGCGCCTCGTCGACCGCACCTTGGTCGACAAACACCTTCGCCACTTCGCTTTGCATGGATATCGTGTTTAGGCAGTTATTCAGTTTGTGTATTGCGTCTCGGACTGTTTCGATACCGAGTTCGTCGAGCGTTGCCATCATCACTAGACTACAATTGCTTCACCGGCTTCCTCGTATTCCTTGAGCCGGTTGTAAAGCGTCTTCAAACTAACACCGAGCGCCGCTGCGGTTTCTTTGCGCTTGCCGTGGTGGTGCTTCAACGTCTTCTCGATCAGCATGCGTTCCATGTCGCGGATGGCCATACCCGGCTTGATGCTGTCGTTATCTGAATCAAGCAATAACGGACGGCCGAAATCCGCGGGCAACTCATCAACGGCCGTTCTCCCTTTACAAAGGATTGCAGCGCGCAGCAGAGTATGCTTCAGCTCACGAACATTACCTGGCCAGTCGTATTCGTTCATTGCCTCAAGCACATCAGGAGTAGCCTCGGAAGGCGTGTCGTACTCAGCTGTGATGGATTCCAGCAAGTGCTGTGTCAGCATTGGGATATCGGCAAGCCGCTCACGAAGTGGCGGCACGGTGAGATAGAAAACCATCAGTCGGAAGAACAAGTCTTCGCGAAAATCGCCGTTGGCCACCATCTCGTCCAGCGCTCGGTTTGTGGCGGCCACAACCCTTGCAGTGATGGGCCTCGCTTGCGCAGATCCGACCCGCATCACCGTGCGGTTCTCAAGGATGCGAAGCAACGCGACTTGTTGCTCTGCCGGTAGCTCTCCAATTTCATCCAGAAAGACCGTGCCGTCCCCTGCAGTCTCAAAAACGCCGGCTCGGTTCGACGTTGCACCAGTGAATGCGCCCTTCTCGTGACCAAAGAGTTCGCTGGCAATCAGCTCGGGTGCGATCGCGCCGCAATTTATAGCAACGAGTTTTCCCTTAGGGTTGCGAGCCCGGTGCAACGCCTTTGCGACCAGCTCCTTGCCCGTGCCGCTTTCGCCGGTGATCAAAACAGTTTCATTGAGCGGCCCAAACTGCAGAATCTGCTCGCGCAGGGACTGGATTGCCTCTGAATCTCCAATGATATGGTCAACGCTAGACGATGCAGTTTCAGGTTGTAAGTCGGCCTCGGACAACGAATCCAAAACATCATTGAGCTTGGCTCGATCAACCGGTTTGATGAGATAATCAACGACCGGTCCGCGAAGCGCCCGAACAGCGGTTTCGACGCTTGGGTGACCCGTGATGATGACGGCGGGCGGGCGATCGTCTGTGATGAGTTGTAAGCCACTGCCGTCGGGTAATGACAGATCGATGAGCATGACATCGAAAGTGTGCGCCTTTAGAGTGGCGATCGCCTCTACGATACTACCGGCACTGGTGACTTCGTGCCCATCAGCACCAAGAAGCGTCTTTGTCGCTGAGCAAAAACCATCATCATCATCGACGAGGAGTACGCGTGCCATTCGAAGCTCCGATAACCCTAATGCGGCGCAGAAGGAAACTGGAGTATGGCGCAGAAGTAGGTCTAACAGAAGTTGAGATTACGATACGCGGATGCTTTAGACATAAAAAAAGTCCCCGCGACAAAGTCAGTCGCGGAGAACCATTTTTCGGTAAATCTTACCGATCCTTCAGCACTGTTTACGGAAGGAATTCAAACTTCTATTTGCCGGAATCGTTCGGTTCGTCATCTTCCGGCATCTCGATATCTACATCCGGTACTGAAACCGTGCGTTCTTCCATCGATACTTCTACGTCCGGGACACTGACTTTAGTTTCTGTGGTACCGACGCTCACATCTACGGTATCGATATCGTAAGCCGGCAACTGTCCCGCATCTGCATCGACGCTGATCGACGGCATTTTACCGTCTTGCGTCTTTGTGACCTCGTACTCAGGAAGCTGACCTTCCTCGTAGTCAACATCAACGGTCGGCATCTCGCCCTCGCGGGTTTGCTCGACGTCGCATGCTGTGAGTCCGCTGACGCCCGCAACAGCCGCAATCAAAAGTTTATTCGTTCTAAATTTCACTGGGTCCTCCATGGGCTCCACTCCACAGGAAATTCTGCAAGCACCGTGCCAACCATTGTGCAGCGCCTAGCGAGTTCTGCGAAGCGCAAGTGAAGCGTCAAAGTTGCCGTGTTGGCGTAGGGATTACCGATTCAGGCGTCGTCGTCACCTGAGGTTTGAACTTTTCCAAGACTGGGGTAGTCGGTGACTTCGTTCCAGATCGCTTCGCCTATGAGGTGCTCTACCCGAAATTGGTCAGCAGTGAGATGCGCGCCGTCTGGATGCAAACATCGAAGTTGAACCGTTGTCGTGGTGCCCTGACCCTCTTCACTGGTGACCTCTAAAGAGCCGCCTCGCGCTGCTAAAGACTGTTCAACCAAGTACAAGCCAATACCCGTCCCTTGGGCGACTGATGGATGCGCTCGAAACCCTTTTTGCGTTACGCGAGGCAGAAACTCTGCGGCAATTCCGAGTCCGTTGTCCTCAATAGTGAGTTCGCAGAAGCCCGAATCATGCTTCTCATCTACGTACCGTGCGGACAAATGAACCCAAGACTCTTCCTTCGCTGGATCCAGATATTTAATAGAGTTCGACAGCACGTTAGCCAACACGATGTAGAGCAGCACGGATTCAACCCGCAGCTCGGGAAGGTCTCCCTCGACTTCAATTGTCACGTTTGCAGCACTCGCAGACCGCGAGAACTCTTTGACGACCCGGCGAATCGCCTCGTCGAGATCCACCATCTGATCGCCGGAGCGGGCATTCTCGGCGACTGTGAGAATTCTCATGGTATCGATCAGGTACAGGCAGCGTTTGAGTGCTTTGTCCATGGCGCCCAAATGGTCGCCGATCTCACTGGTGTCTACATTCTCGCGAATGATTTGGACTCCCAGCGCCAGCGTATTGAGGGGGTTTCTGAGCTCGTGAGTAATAGCTCGCGACAAGTCTTCAAGATTGGCTGCGATTTGATGCGAACGTTGACGGTCCGACTGCGAATAGGTTGCCATCGCGATGTAGCTGATCGAGCGGAGCCCAATGCTCAGTCGGTTGGCTAGGTCGAACACGTCAGAAGCTGACGCACCAGGCATCCGCTCGCTCAAACCCTGTACGACTGCCTCAGTGACGACATGTGATAGTCCGTCAAACTCGGCGAGCACTTCCTCGAGCGAGTAACCTTGATCGCGCCGGATTTGGCCATGAAGCTTGAGATGTCCGCGAAGTTCGCTACGCGCGAGCTCAATCGGACTGTCCAGATAACGCGCGAGACTCACCAGCACTGGAGGAATATGGTTTCGAAGCGCACGCTGCGCCAGCGCCGCGACCGTATCGGTCGGGACGCGAGATCGCACCCAACCGATCCATTTCTCGACCAGCTGGCTGGCGTTGTCCTCGAGATATTCGGCTGCAGTCGACGCTACGCTGCGCTCACCCATGTCTCAATCGATTTTTGCTTGACATACACTCGCGCCGTTCGATGCTGCGAATGCATGAGCTTAATGGGTTGATGTGATGATCTCTAGCGTATCCTCCAGTCATAACTGCTACGGGGCAAACGGCCGGAAGAGCGGACTGTTTAAACCGCACTTGCGATGGTCCGATTTTTGCCGGACTTTAAAAGCACGAAGCGCCAGTTGATCGATTGACGGCGGGCCAGCAGTGCGTGGCCGCTCTAAAAAAGGGAAAGGTACGACAGCATGTCGAAAACACATGAAAACGCCAAGACCTTATTCCCCGTCTGTGCATTGGGGGCATCTGCAGGTGGACTTGAGGCACTCGAGCATTTTTTCTCCGAGCTCGGCGACGTGGCCAAAGTCGCGTTCATTGTGATCCAGCACATGTCCTCGGAGTTTGAAAGTCGCCTCGTGCGACTGCTGGCGCGCCACACGGACCTCACCGTGGAGTTTATGCAGCATGAGTCACAAGTGCGACCCGGCATCGTCTACGTCTGTGTGCCCGGTAAGGATGCCATCGTACTCAATGGGCGCTTTGCGTTAACCGATACCGACAACGATGAAGCGATGAAGCGGCCGATTGACAAGATGTTTCGCTCGCTCGCGCACGAATACGGCAACCGGGTGACTGCCATTGTTCTATCAGGTACAGGTGACGACGGTGCAGCAGGTACACGAGTCGTTTTCCAGGCTGGCGGTCACATCATGGCTCAACTACCCGCCGAGGCGACCTTCGATGGTATGCCGATCTCCGTCATTGAGACCGGCGATGTCCATGAAGTCGGATCGGTCGATCGACTTGTTCAACGGTTACGCAGCCGCGTAGAGGCACCGAGCCCGGTGTCAACAGTCGACACACTCGCGGAAGCCCAATCGCTTGATCAGCAGGCGCTCGAGATCCTTGGTGCACGCTATACCGTGCCGTTCGACGCTTACAAGCCCGGTACGTTGCTCCGGCGAATGGAGCGACGTCGGGCAGTGGAGAATTGCGACACTTTGAGTGAGTTCATCGAACTAATCGAGAGCGACGAGGCAGCGCTGGATCGACTTTATTTCGATTTGCTGATCGGAGTGACTTCCTTCTTCCGTGATCCCGCGGTATTCGAGGCTCTAAGCGCTGAGCTCTCGAATACGCTGGACAAACTCGCTGCTGGTTTGCGTGTCTGGGTCCCTGGCTGTGCCACCGGCGAGGAAGCGTTCAGTCTCGTGATCACGCTGCGTGATTTGGCGCGCCGTCACGATATCGATGCGTGGCCAACGGTGACGGCGACGGATGTCAATGACCGTAGTCTTGAACAAGCTCGACTGGGCGTCTACCCATCGTCCAGCGTCACGTCTCTGAGCCCTGAGTTGGTGGAGCGCTATTTCACCGTCGAGGGGGAACACGCGTCGGTCGGACCCGAGCTAGCAGCTTGCGTGTCGTTTGAGAGCGCTGACCTGCTGAATGACGTGCCGCCAGGTCAGATGGATCTGGTCAGTTGCAGGAACTTACTGATCTACCTAAACGGGGCAGCGCAGTCGAAAGCCCTTAATCTCATGCATTTCGCGCTGCGGGCCAATGGACTCTTGCTGCTGGGCAAAAGTGAATCAGTGGGCTCAATGAGCTCTGAGTTCAAGGTGATTGACCCACGCAATCGTTTGTTTCGAAAAAAAAGGGCCCATTTGCCGGTGGGGAGACACACGAATCGAATTGCGCCGAAAGACGCCGTGGATGACTCGGAGGCCACAAGTCGACAATCGGATGTCGCAGAATACGTCGATTTGGTAATGGCGCAATACGCCCCGCCAGTACTCGTGATCGACTCCCGATTCGAGTTGAAACACGCGTTCAACGGCGCCGAAACATTGCTTACGTTACCGGCAGGTCAGACCACCACTTATCTGCCGGACCTTGTCGTTAACAAGGCACGTAGTGCTGTAATTACCGCACTGACGCAGGCAAGGCAGATGGGCGAGTCAACGCCAGTTAGCGGACTCAGCTTGTCGGAGGACGACAACGGCGTGCGCTACACCATGTCGGTATCCCGGCTGAATCGGTCCGGCAGTGACCAGTCCCTGTTCTCCGTCGAGTTCCGACGGGTTGATCAATCCGGACCACACATGCGTGAGAGCCAGCTAGCAGCAGGCCCGGAGGAGGCCAACTACGTGGAGCAGCTCGAGCGTCAGCTGCTTGAGGCGCGGGACGATCTGCAAGCCACTATTGAAGAGCTTGAGACTTCGAACGAAGAGTTGCAGGCCGCTAACGAAGAGCTGCTTTCGTCTAACGATGAGCTCAATTCATACAACATTGAGTTGCAAAGCGTTAATCAGCGACTGCGAGAGGCAAATAGTGCGCACGCGGAGCGCGTAGTCGAAGTCGAAAGCCTCAATCGACGAGTAGAGATGCTCCTGGAGCAAACGAATGCCGGCGCCATCTATCTTGACGGCAAGCTGGCGATCGTGCACTTCACTGACCGCGTAGCTGATCTTCTTGATCTCCAGCCCCAGGATACTGGACGGAGCTTCCAAACTTTTTCCAGCTTGTTAGATATTAAGGATCTCGACGAGGCTCTGGATGCCGCACTCACGCGTGGTCGAACGACTGAGTTCACTGTGGCAATCGACGGTAAAGCAGTACACCTAATGCGGGTCGTGGGCGTCGATTCTGCGCTGCCGTATAATGGTTGTATCGTGCTGTTTGTCGACATCAGCGAGCTGTACGCGGAGACACAACAAAACCGCGAGTTGGCCGAGCTGGTTAACCAGGCCAGAGATGCCATTTTCTCGTGGGATATTGAGGGTCGAATTCGATCCTGGAATCAAGGTGCGGAGTTGCTCTTCGGCTACGCCACCAACGAGATTATCGGCCAGTCGATTGACAGATTGCTGCCTGGGCGCGGCGACGACGCGGGAATCAGCGGTACTCGCGCGGTGCTCGAAAAGCAGTCAGCCGTTACGCTTGAGACGACGCGCCTTACGAAGTCGGGAGAGCACAAAGACGTGCTGCTTACCGTGTTCCCTGTACTCAGCTCCTCGGGCCAAACCGTCGCCATCTCAAGTATTGCCTACGATCTGACTCAGCAAAAAAAAGCCGAAGCGGAGTTGCGAGACACGATCGCGCAACGCGAGCAATTCGTAGCGCTCCTCAGTCATGAGATCCGTAATCCGGTTATGACGCTGTTGAGCTCAGCCACGGTACTGCAGCTCAGTGATGCGCCGCAGTCCGAACGCGACGCGGCGGCCGAAAGCATCTCGCGCCAAGCGAAATACCTCTCAAGTCTGCTGGAGGACATGCTGGATGCGTCTCGCATGCGCCGGGATCGGATCGAAATGTTACTCCAGCCTATTGATTTCTCGAACTGTGTCCGAGAGGCGATAGCGGCGGTTCAGAGACAAGCAGCCCGTTCCTCGGTGCGTATCACAACAGCGGTGGACGAAGACGTATTGGCGGTCAACGGAGACGGCGCTCGTCTGCGTCAACTTTTGGTGAACCTACTGTCTAACGCAATCAAATATTCTAATAGCGATACCGAAGTACGCTGTCGAACCGAACGCAAAGCCGACCATGTTGTGCTCACCGTGAGCGATGAGGGTATCGGCATGGATCAAGAGACACTGCAGCGGGTGTTTGAGCCGTTTTACCGTGGTCAAATTTCCAAGAATGGCAGCGGTTCCATGGGCCTTGGTCTGGCGCTGGTTAAGTCAATCGTTGAAGGTCACGGTGGGGTCATTAAGGTGAGTAGTGACGGCTTGGGCAAAGGGTCTGAAGTAGAGGTTCGGCTGCCTTCAATTGATCAGTCTCTAATCAATGTTGGCAACGTCAGGAACGCCCGAAAAAAGGAATCAGCAGTGCGACACCTTCGTGTGCTGCTCGTCGACGATGACGATGACGGACGTCGCGCGCTAGCATTTTTACTCGGTAATCGCGGCCACACCATTACAGAAGCGGCCAGCGGTGAAGCGGGCCTCCATGAATTCGATGGAGGTCACTATGACGCGGTACTGCTCGACATCGATCTGCCTGGCATGAGTGGACTTGAGGTGGGTAAAGAAATCCGCCGACGGGTCGCAGGCCGTGATGTCTTGCTTATTGCCCTGTCCGGCTTTGGTCAAGCTTCCGATTTTGAGAAGACCACCGAAGCAGGATTCGATCAGCACTATGTGAAGCCTGTTGAAATTGGCGTCATTGATCAGTTTTTGATCGGCGACCACAAGCGGAGCTAACCATTCGCTAATCTCTAGTCGGAAAAGTTTTCCGACTTGCCGAAAATTCTACGGTGATCAAGTGTCGCTTGGGATCGGGATCGGGGTCTCACGAGTTGGCACGCAATTCGCATTGCCTCCTCTAAGCGCGCCTCGCGCGGAATATCAACTGCAGGAGGAAGAAATGCACACAACGACAGAATTGAACCATCCGAATGGCGCAGAACGTTTGACCGAATCGTCGGCGGAGACGTCAACCGTCGGCAAAGCGGCGACACGAGCTCACGAACTGATCGACAAAGCGGCGGATCGCCTGGCACATGTGGAACAACAGCTGCGTGACAAAGCGGACCAAACTGGTGAAAGCCTAGAGCGGAAGCAACAGGCTGCAACTGAGAGGTTTGACGAAGCTCTGCGTCAGGCAGAAGGCTTCGTACGGGAAAAGCCGCTGACCGCCGCGGCTGTCGCTTTTGCGGCGGGAATTCTGACGACCAAGCTTTTCCGAAGCTAAACCTTGGAGACGCGTTGTGAATGCCGAACACACTGAGGTATCACCGCGGGGGCCGGAAGGCGGACCTGTGGCATCGATCCACGATTGGTGGGTTGCAGTCACGGGTCGGGTGACGATCCTCCTTGATCTAGTGGGAACTGAGGCGTCGCTCGCTCTACGCAGTATCGCTGTCGCGATTTTTCTGTCGGTCATCGCCGCGCTGATCATAGTTGTAGGGTGGGGCGCTGCCGTAACGGGTCTGATGGTCGTTGCCGTCGGAAACGGTTCTTCGTGGGTGTCGGTGCTCGCAGTCGCTAGCGCGGTGCATGTGATTGGCGCTTGGCTGCTGTTGCGTAAGGCGGGTCAGCTGCTGGACCACGTCAATTTTGAGACGACTCGAGCTGCGATCATGCAACCCACCGGTGAGGAATCTAGTAGTGCTCAGTAACCCAAAGCGGAAACTCGTGCGCCTTTCAGAGCGTCATGCGAGCCTGGCACGACAGCAGAAATCCGCCAAAGACAGCTTGCACCGTTGGAAGCAGTCACGGTTTGCTACCGGAACAAGTTTGCTCCTCGCATTCTCAACAGGAGCTCTGTATAGCCTGGAGGGCGATGACGATGGCGCTGGAACCGTCGGCGCAAGCCGCCTGAGGAGATTCGTCAATGCCATCCTGATGGTCTGGCGTCTGACGGCAACCAGCGGCGTTCAGGCCAGCACCCCGCCGATGGGCGAATAAGCCGGTCGCTGACGCTAACTGATTTCGAAAATTTACATGCGCTCACCAGACAAAACCGCTCAACGCATTATCGCCCGCAAAGTAACCGTGATATCGAATACTTTGCTACTGATTGCGGCACTAACGGCTGTGGTCTTCGCTGCAGATATCCTGATTCCAGTCGCTCTGGCCGCGCTTCTGACGATGCTATTGAGTCCGATCGTGTGCCGGCTCGTCCGCTTGGGGGTACCTGCGCCATTAGCTTCGGTAGGAGTTCTGGCATGCACCCTTCTGACTGTTCTAGTCACAATTTTGGCATTGTCGGATCCCGCGGAGCGATGGATATCTGAGGCGCCGCGAAGCGTCGAAGACTTCCGCTCGCTTCTCGACCAAGAGCGCAGCGAGTTGGATTCATTGTCGAAGTTCGCGGCTGAGGTAGACCAGATCGCGACTGGCGAGGTTCCGTCAGACACTCAGAAAGTCGTTGTTCAAGCTCCAGGAATGATCGAAGTCATGCTCGGAAGTCTGCCGTCCTTTCTTTCCTCGGTTGCGATCGTGTCAATACTCACGTTGTTCGCGCTAGGGTCGAACTACGAATGGCGGCGGCGCTTGTTGATGATCGGGGACGACATCGCGTCAAGGCGTCGCATCTATCGTATCGCGACAACGATCCAGAACAGGCTCTCCACCTATTTGCTTACGGTAGCGCTCATCAACGCGAGTCTGGGTGTCGTCGTCGCTGCTGCCATGATGGCTCTCGGTGTGCCGAACCCGATGCTGTGGGGCGCAATGGTCGCGCTTTTTAATTTCGCCCCCTATGTTGGTCCGATTGCATCGGCCGGTATTCTTTTCGTAGTCGGGTTTGCGACATTTGACGACTTGACTCGGGCGCTCACGGTCCCGGGTATCTTTGGATTAATCACGTTCCTAGAGGGGCAGGTGATGACACCCACGATCCTCGGCCGGCATCTGTCGATCAGTCCGATCATTGTTTTTCTTTCTGTCGTCGTTTGGGGTTGGCTCTGGGGCATTGTAGGCGCCCTAATTGCCGTGCCTTTGATGATGACACTCAGAGTCGTTGCGGATCATGTGCCGAGCCTCACGTGGCTTTCCGTCGCGCTGTCCGCAACGGCACCGCGCCGGCGGTATGTTTCGGATCACCCAAAGGTTGCTCGCCAGCTTCCGCAGATGGCAGGTCAGGGAGCAAAGCGTACTTCCTAATTTGAAAACACCAGAAGATGGGAGGACAAATCCGTTGGTAACGTTTAGAACCCCGGCGGCTGGATCCGTGGTTTACATGGACGATGTCGCCTCAGAATTATTGAAATTGATTGGCCGCACTGGAAGCGCGCCAGGTGCGCTGAGAGCGCAAGACACGGCTGCCGCTGCTCAAGCACTGCGACGTGCTCTAACTGAAATCGAGCGACGACCAGAGGACGCCAACAAGTCGAGCGCCTCAGGCGTCCTGCCGCATGCGGAACACGCCGGAGAAGCAGAAGACGAGGGCGACACCGTTCCGCTTCGACTTCGCGCGTTGCCGCTTCTGGATCTGCTTGATCGTGCGACCGATGCAAACGACTACGTGGTTTGGGACTCAGAGTGAATGCAACAGTCCAGCCGCTGATGCAATCTTGTGGCGATCGATTTCGCGGTGCACTTACGGCCACCACGGGGGTCCCCTTTACAGAAGGGAACACCGTGACAGTCCTCGAAAACGGGAAAGAAATATTTCCGGCGATGCTATCGGAGATCGAGGCCGCCGAGTGCACTATTGACTTTTTGGACCTACGCGTATGGTGTCGGTGACATCGCGGAGCGATTTGCGAAGGCGCTTGCCCGCAGGGCACGAGTTGGCGTCCAAGTGCGCGCGGTGCTTGACGCTTTTGGTGCTCGGGGTATCGACAAATCGCTCGTGGAAATGATGCGCGATGCAGGTGTGGAGATTCGGTGGTTTCGTCCACTAACCATTTCGCGATTCTGGCGAAACGACAAACGAACTCATCGAAAACTGCTTATCGTTGACGACCGCGTGGCATTTACCGGCGGTGTCGGCATTTCCGAGAATTGGGAGGGCGACGCCCGCAATCCAAACGAATGGCGTGAGGCGCATTTTGCGCTCCATGGACCGGTCGTGGGCGGTTTGGCCTCGGCGTTTCTCGACAACTGGAACGAATGCGGGTCCTGGACTGCGGCCCGCGTCATTCCCGAGCAACGCAGCGGGGCGCAAGGTGATATCGCCATGCAAGTCGTGCGGTCATCATCAACGGTTGGCTGGACGGAGACTGCGGCGCTGCTGCGTCCGTTAGTCGCTCTCGCTGACTCGTCTATAGACATCACAACCGCCTTACTTCGTGCCCGATAGAGAGCTACGACAGCAGTTGTGCGATGCAGCGCGAGACGGAATCGCCGTGCGCATTCTTATCCCAGGCGAGCATACGGACACCGAGCTCTCGAAATACGCAGGCGCTGCCGACTACAGAGAACTCGTTGATGCCGGTGTTCGCATTCGCACGTTTGATCGGACGTTCGTGCATGCGAAACTCATGACAGTGGACGGCGTGGTGTCCTGCTTTGGCTCTGCCAATCTTAACCACCGATCGATGTCCAAAGACGAAGAATGCTGCGTAGTGGCAATTTCTGCCGATCTCGCGAAAATTTTGCATCGTAGCTTCGAAGACGACTGGTCTTGTTCTACTGATCTCACCCAAGAGCGCTGGCAAGCCGCGGTTGGCTACATCGTCTCAAAGGGCCCTTTCTGCGCCTCTGGATCGAGCAGTTCCAACAATCTGTTGCGCTTCGTCGCATTACACCAACCGATCATTTGAGTTGGCACGCCACTTGCTTAACTACTGATGAGTTTAAAATTGAGGAGGACCCCATGTCGGGAACGAAAGACAAAGTTGAAGGCAAGTTCGAGCAAGCAAAAGGCAAGGCCAAAGAGAAAATTGGCGACGCTATCGACGACGAGCAAATGGAAGTCGAAGGCAAGGTCGAGAACACCAAGGGTGAATTGAAGGAAGCGCGCGGCAACGTAAAAGACGCGATCGATTCAGCCACTGACAAGTAATAGTCTGGCACAGACTCGACTTGTTCGATCGCATCGTGAAAACGTCACACCGCTTTTCATCAAACAGGAGATTCACTATGAAGAAGTTCATCGCTGCGTTTTTTGCAACCCTTGTGCTTGCTGGCTGCAATACCACAGAAGGCTTCGGCGAAGACGTCGAGGCAACCGGTGAGGCCATCGAAGAAACGGCGCGCAAAACCAAAGAAAAGATTACTGACTAAACGTCGGCGAGGCTCGTCGATATGACGAGCATAGTTCTTACGGCGCTACGCCTGAATCAGATAGGTGTAGTGCCGTATTTCGTCGAGGTGGTGGAAGCCGACTAGCAGCGCCCTGCCCGTCGCCAGAAGCGCACCTCAAACCTAGTACAAACTCACATCAACGGAGTTGCAGTGAACGACGCTCTCTTTACAACCTATGACCTCGGCGGCCTGACTCTGCGTAATCGCATCGTCATGGCGCCCCTCACCAGAAACCGTGCAAATCTCGACGGCGACACACCCAGCGATCTGACAGCAAGATATTATGCCCAACGAGCCGGGGCAGGCCTGATCATCAGTGAAGGGTGTCAGATCTCGCTGCAGGGCAAGGGCTACTACAGAACGCCAGGCATATTTACGAAGGCTCAGATTACAGCGTGGAAGCGGGTGACCGATGCGGTCCACGCAAGCGGCGGACACATATTCTGTCAGCTTTGGCACGTCGGCAGGGTGTCTCACACTATGTTTCAGCCAGGCGGAGAGCAGCCGGTGGCGCCCTCCGCAATCAAAGCGGATGCGCAGACTTACGGCCCTCAGGGCATGATGGCGGTAACGATGCCGAGGCACCTCGAAGCACAAGAGATGCCGCGATTGTTCAAAGACTTTGAACATGCAGCCTACTGCGCTAGAGAAGCCGGGTTTGACGGTGTCGAGATCCATGCAGCGAATGGCTACCTGATCGATCAGTTCCTGCGTGAGTCTTCGAATCAGCGGGACGACCAATACGGTGGCTCCAAAGAGAATCGAGTTCGGATGTTTCGCGAGGTCGTCGATGCCATCACATGTGTGTGGTCGCCTGACCGAGTGGGCTTTCGGATAAGTCCATTTTCGCATGCGGGCGGCATCGAAGTCTCCGAACCCATGCAGACCTTTCTGGCAGTCGCGCGCAGCGCGGCTAATGCCGGACTTGCCTATATGCATGTTGTCGAGGGCGAGACCGGGGGCGACCGAACGATGGAACGCCACCATATTGATGATCTTCGGTCCGAGTTTGGCGGAACCTATATGGCAAACAACGGCTACGACCGCGATATGGCATCGAGGGCACTGGACGACGGCGCGGACCTTATCTGCTTTGGTCGGCCATTCATAGCGAATCCCGACTTGCCGGAGCGCCTTCGCCACGGCGCCGAGCTCGCCGAAGTTGATGAAAGTACGCTCTATGGCGGTGGCGCCGAGGGATACATCGACTATCCGTTCTGGCAGCCGCAGGCAGAAGGCGCGGCGTAAACCGCCCACCAGGAGAATACGTAATGACGAAAACATTTCACACCATCAATCCAGCAAATGGTGAACAGCTGGCGACCTATGAATTCATGGACGGTCGAGAAGTCGAGCGCAGGATCGAAAACTGCCACATCGCGTTTACAAAATGGCGTACCAAATCGCATGAGGTACGCGCTGAAATCATCCGAAACATCGGCGAAGGACTTCAGGGGCACAAAGACAAGCTCGCAGTCCAGATGACGTGTGAGATCGGGAAGCTCCTCAGCCAAAGCTATGAGGAAATCGATCTCTGCACTGCGATTTGTGCGTGGACCGCTGAGCATGGTGCGAGCATTCTAGCGGACGAGCATCGCGAGCTTGAGAGTGGTCGAGGCATTATCTCCCATGCACCGATTGGGGTGATTTATGGTATTCAGCCTTGGAACTACCCGGCTTATCAAGTGATTCGCTATGCCATCGCCAACTTGATGGCCGGCAACGGTGTACTACTCAAGCATGCGGAAAACGTCACCGGCACCGGTCTGCTATTAAAGGCTGTTTTTGAGGAGGCAGGATTGCCCGAACACCTGTTCTCGGTCCTGATTATTGATCATGACCAGTCGAACAGAGTTATCGATCACGGTCTTGTACGCGGAGTCACCTTGACCGGTAGTACCGACGCGGGGCGAGAGGTTGGCGCGCGCGTCGCGAGAGCGCTCAAGAAGTCTGTCCTCGAGCTGGGCTCCAACGATGCTTACTTGGTCCTTGAAGACGCAGATCTCGATCAGGCAGTTACCCACTGCGTAAACGGGCGCACTTACAACAATGGTGAAACATGCATCGCAGCAAAACGCTTTGTGGTTGTTGAGGCCGTCTATGATGAATTCGTCGAGAAGTTCGTCAAAGCGATGCAAGAGCTGACGGTGGGCGATCCCACGGATGCCGAATTCGATATTGGCCCGATGGCTCGCGAAGACCTTCGTGATAACTTGCATTCCCAAGTTAAAACCAGCGTTGAGCGAGGAGCTAAACTCGTCACAGGTGGAGAGATTCCGTCCGGTGAAGGGTATTTCTATCCTCCAACAGTGTTGCTGAACGTGTCTCCAGGTCAGCCGGCCTATGACGACGAACTGTTCGGTCCGGTTGCATCCGTGATCAAAGCAGCCGACGCTGCTGACGCAGTGCGCATCGCGAACGACAGCCGGTTTGGCCTTGGCGGCGGCATTCTGACGGGCGATCGCGAGCGTGCAATCAAGCTCGCAACCGAAGAGTTCGATACCGGCATGGTGTTCATCAATGGATTTGGACTGGCAACCCCCAATATGCCGTTCGGAGGCGTCAAAAACTCCGGGTACGGGCGAGAGCACGGAGGTTACGGCATACGTGAGTTCACAAATACGAAAGCCGTCCTGTTGATGGACGAGGAGGCCGTATGAGCAAGACACTCCGAGTGGGCCAATACGTGGAGTGGCCCTGGGGAGAAGGTACCGCACGCGGCAAAATTGTGAAGCGTTACGAGCAAAAAGTGACATTGGATATCAAGGGCACATCGGTCACACGCAACGCTAGCCAAGAAGAGCCTGCGTTTATGATCCGTCAGGATGATGGGGACTGTGTCCTCAAAGCGGCGAGCGAGATTGAGTCCAGCTAACCGTACATACAGACTTTTAACCCATGGAGAGAAAGATATGAGTAGGTCAGCATCGATTACACAAATTCCGTCACAACACGCTGGCGTCTACGCGTTCGAAATCCGAGGCAGAGTGTCTGCGGACGAGCTGGAGAACATGGCAAAGGCGATGAACGACGCCTTCGATTCCAAAGATAAAGTCAACTTGCTTCTTTTCTTCAAGGACTATGAAGGCACATCTTGGGATGCGCCGTTTGATGACGACGTCATTGAGGCCAATTTCCGCGCGCTGAAGCACGTCGACAAGTACGCCGTGGTCGGTGCGCCGAACGTTGCCGAGCGTATGATCAATATTTTTAACAAGATGACTAGAGTGAAAGCCAAGACTTTCACCTATGCGCAGACGGAAAACGCGTGGGAATTCATTAACGGTGCTTAGCAACCTCTGGAAAGTACAAACGCCACAGCACGACGTGAAAGGAGAACATCAGATGTTCGATGCCGTTAACTATCTTATGGTCACTTAAATCCGCGTATGAAATCCGCAACTAGACTCATCTTGATCGCCGTTCGTACCGCGCTTGTTGTTATCTCGGTCGTCCTTGTCGGCATCATTGGCATGTTGTGGGCCTACCATGTGCCAGACCCTGCAGAAGAATCGCCAGTGGTTATCGTGTCGGCAGGGTCCACTCTCTGGAACCGGTTGGGGATGAATCAGATCACCTACATCCGCCGACTCCGTCTGGCCGGGTTGTCACCTTATGTAGTTCTCGATCGGGATATCAACAAGGAGCGTATCAGTGACCTTTGGAACGATGTCGGTGCTTCCGCACTAGTGCTGACCGGAGGAGGCGATATCGAACCACGGCGGTACGGCGGCGATCAGTCAACTGGCCATGGGGTAGTCCGACGGCGAGATGCTTTGGAGTTCGCACTGCTGGAGGAGGCGGAACGACGATCTGCGCCCGTACTGGGTCTGTGTCGCGGTGCGCAGGCGATCAATGTATTTCGCGGCGGCACGCTTGGCGACATTCGAAACGACGCTGAGCGTTACAAGTCTCATAGGTCAATCGGTGCCGATCATCCTGTTGATCTTCAGCCTCAAAGCAAGTTGGCTGACATTTTTGGCAGTACGAACATATCCAACGTTACAACTTGGCATGGGCAGCATGTGGCGTCCACGGGCGATGGGCTGGTGGCTTCCGCGCAATCCGTAGACCATCTCGTGGAGGCCGTAGAGTTGTCTGGCGAACGTTTTGTGATCGGCGTTCAATGGCACGCTGAATGGCCACCGTGGGATTTGCATCAACAGCGTCTGTTTGATGCGTTTGCGAACGCCGTGCGGTCGACCAATTAACCGCGACAAACGTCCACAAAGCCGCTGAACAAGCGACGTTGATCTCGTCGTTGCGGCATGTACTCTGGGTGCCATTGGACACCGACGCGCCAGGGACCTGCTGTGCTTTCGATCCCTTGTACGATATCGTCCCAGTCACAAGCGACGACTCGCAGATCACAACCACTGGCGTTGACCGCCTGATGGTGCAAGCTGTTCACACGGGCTTCGGTAGATCCGATTAATTTAGAGAGCACACTGTCTTCGACAATCCTGACTTTTTTTCTTGGCAAAAGAGTGGCCCGGTTTGACGTATGGACACGTATACCTGATATATCACCAATCAAATTGCCGCCTCGATGAACATTGATGAGCTGAGACCCGCGGCAGATGCCCAACACTGGAATATCTTCGTCGTCTGCGAACTCCAAGACGGAAAGTTCGTAAGCGTCTCGCTCCGGATCTACCGAGCGATCATCCGAAACGTCTCCGCCATACACGGCTGGATCAATGTCGTTACCACCCCCGATGACGAGGCCGGCCACTCCGAACTCTTTGAAATCGATGCCAGCATGGAGTCGCACCGCTCTCGCCCCCGCACGGCGAAGCTGTGATCGCGTGGCCCACCATGCCCAAGGGATGCCAGTGCTCGGCCCGGTGACACCGATGATTACAGGCTGAGCCATTGCTCGACTTCCTCGACCCAGCGTTTACTAATTCCACTGAACCAACGATCTCGGTCTCTAGCGAACGCGGCAAGACAGCTCCTCAGCCTGTCTTGGTCAGACGCCAGTCTTTCAATCTGGACCCACCGGTTCCAAGGATCAGACAGCGACCAACTGGGTTCATCAACACAAGAGTTCGCTAAGCGGTAGTGAAACGCCGGGCGAGGCTTAATCAGTGGATTGTCGACAATTGCTTTTACGCGTCTCTCGTCGACGTGTGAAAACATGGGCAACATATCCAACGCGCGATCACGGGTTGCATTGTGAACTAGGTAGTCATCTATCAGTTCTGGCCAGTCGGGCGAATAGCCCGAGTCGGCGAGCAGGAGCTCATACGCTTTTGGGAATCGATCAATGTACGGCGTGAGTTGACGGGAAAGATCGACCGCTCCACGGTCAACAACCCAATCGTAGAGGCAGACAAATGCCCTCAGGTAGCTGAGGACACGGTCAGCAGTCAGTTCGCTCGGCTCCACATTAAAGTGAACGCCAAATGCGAACAAAACTGAACGTCGCGTGCCTTGGGCGCCGGCTTGCCTGAGTCGCGTTATCAGCGGGTCCATTACCCGCGGCAATTCCGCCATGGGTAATGGTGGCGTCACTACTTCACAGGGCACAATCAAAGTGCTGGCATCGCCGAGCAACTCGACGGCCCGATCCAGCAGTTGCGACGGACTGGCTTCAAAAGCTTGTTCTCGTCGTCTCGCCAAGTCTTGAAGTAGCGCAAAGTCGATTTCTGTCCGAAATGTGCCAAACGTCTCCGTCGCAATCTCGTACTCGGCACTGCTCAGCCGGTTTAGCTCGGCGTCAAGAACATCTGCGACCATAACCGATAAATCAAAAATATCGATACCTTGAAGTTCAATCTCGACACCGACGCGCCGCGGTGACTCATCGGATTTTTTCTGCGATTCCGGAAATTGCCAATCTGTTTTTTGTATCATGGCCGCGATAATAGCGAAGCGTTGGCTAGTTCGCTGACCACTCCCTCTCTTCTTCTGACAACGCCATTGTATCGGTCACCGAAATCGGTAATTTTTACGTGTCGCACGAAGAGAAGTTTTGCACATAGATGACTTCGCTAACTCTAATGCGACAACAAACGGATAGTGATTCATGAGCAAGCGCCAAATCGCAGTCATCGGCCTCGGCTCGTTCGGGTTGGCGATCGCGCGGGAACTTTCTGAACTGGGTGAACGCGTCACCGGTATCGACAATGATTCAAATCTGATTGCGAGCACTGAGGAATACCTTAGCGTTGCTATCTGCGGTGACGCGAGCAACCCTGCGGTGCTCTCCGACTGCTCTATCCGTAACTTTGATTTGGTCGTCGTTTCCATTGGTGAGAACACAGAAGCGAGCCTCCTCGCTGCGATGAACGTGCTCGACTCCGGAGCGCCTGAGGTCTGGGTCAAAGCTCAAAATGCAACGCATGCCCGCATTCTTGAGGCGATCGGCGTGCATCGAATCGTGCAACCTGAATCTGCCTACGGCAAAAAACTGGCGCACGAGATCAGGAACCAGGGGCTTACCGGCTCCATGCCACTGCACCATGGTATGGCCACTGGATTGTTCGCCATCGATAAAGACTTGACGGGAGATCAGCTTTTGCGGCGTTTTGCGAAGCGCGATGTCGAATATAAACCCCTCCTGATTTTCCGGGATTCGGGTGCTGTTGACGCGTTTGCTCCCGACTGCGAGATCGGATCGAACGACCTTGTGTTAATCCATGGGACGATGGATAGCTTGAAAACCGCTAACGACAGCTAGCCATGCAACAAAAAACCGCGCTTTCCGCACCAGCCGTTATCGCGCTGGTCTACGTGACGTGTATCGCCCTCGGCGCACTCGGACTGAAAACACTCACTGTGGAAGGCATCACGATCTCCTGGTCCGACGCGTTTTTTACGGCAACGTCAGCCGTCACCGTGACCGGCCTGACCGTATTCGATATTGGATCCACCCTGCGCTTCGAAGGCGAGTTATTGCTCGTGTTACTCATGCAACTCGGCGGACTCGGCCTAATGACGCTCGGGGTTGTCGTGCTGTCGACTATCGGCATCAAAGTCGATCTGGTGCAACGGGTCTATCTGCGAACGGAACTCGGAACCTCCGGGCTATCCGGCATCCTGCGACTCGCGCGAAAGATACTGACCATTGTCATTGTCTTCGAACTACTAGGCGCACTCGCTTTAGGGTTTATCTTTGTCCCGCAACTAGGCGTCAGCGATGGCGTCTGGGCAGCCGTCTTCCATTCAGTCAGTGCATTCAATAACGCCGGCTTCTCACTCTTTGCCGACAGTATGGTCTCGCAGGCTTTAGCAAGCACGAGCGTTCTGCTGGTGCTCTCCTCGCTGTTCGTTGTTGGTGGGCTGGGCTTTATCGTCTTGTCCGATGTGATCGCACGCAGGCATTGGTCTGCGTATTCATTTCATACCAAACTGACGCTCGCCGGAGCGGCGACGTTGCTGGTCCTCGGACCATTATTTGTCGGACTATTAGAGTGGAACAACTCTGAAACACTCGGCGGGATCGCAAACCCAGCGTCCCGACTGGTATTCGCCTGGTTTGAAGGCGTGACGCCCAGAACAGCTGGCTTCAATGCCATTCCAACCGCACAAATGACCGACGCCAACGCCCTGGTAACCCTGGGCTTGATGGTGGTTGGTGGGGGTAGTACATCCACAGCAGGCGGATTGAAGGTGACGACAGCGGTAGTGCTTGTCTTATCGACAGTTGCGTTCTTTCGTCGCTCGGAACACGTGCATTGTTTCGATCACAGCATCAGCACATTGGCCATGTTGAAGGTAATGGCGCTGGTCACAATTTCGTTCGGTTTTCTTTTCGTCGCGACGTTCCTTCTGCTGGTCACACACGACCTTGCGTTGCTCGATGCGGCGTTCGAAGTTACCTCAGCATTCGCAACCGTCGGGCTCAGTCGAGGCGCAACCGGGGAGCTGAACGAATTCGGCAGAATCGTGATCGGTGTCGTGATGTTCTTCGGTCGACTCGGACCTCTGACACTCGGATTGTTACTGACGCACAAAGCCAGTGATCGACTTACCTATCCAGAGGGAGAGGTGCTTCTCGGATAGAGAAAAAAGGCGCTGCCCCACCGGAGCAGCACCTTTGTTTCAAATCAAGCGGCCTTTCGCCTTAGCGATCGTCTGCCACAGAGTCCACTGCGTCTTTGAGATTTCCGCGCGCCGCTTTGAAGTCACCTTTGGCCTGTTCTGCGCGACCCTCTGTTTCCATTTGTTCGTCGTCGAGTAACTCGCCAACTTTTTCTTTCACTTTGCCTTTTACTTTTTCAATTTTTGCTTCGACTTTATCTTTCGTGCCTGACATTCGAGTATCCTCTAAAGTAAATTCTAGAGCCACCTCACGGTCTTCCGCGTTTGTCCGGCCGTAAACTTTTCCGGCCCGTCGCAAGATTTACGCTGGTGATCGCGAGGTTCTGCCTACCGTTGCGTTGTCCGCTTTCGAATCAGGAATCGAGCTCTTGCGCCTTCTTAGCGCGCTTCATCTGCCAGTAAGCAAACGCAATCAGTGCCAAGGCTGATATGCCGAAAAGAGATTTGACGAGATAACTGAGATCCATCTATTAAATCCTCCATGTAAGAATATACATAGAGGTATAAGCAAGCTGCGTGCCAACAGTCGCGGTAGCCGGATCCTGGATCCGGTTACGCTTATTTCAGCTCTGGCGGTATCACACGAGACTTCAGCGATAGCACCCTCGCGAATACCACAAGGGATGCACACCAAAGCACTGGTACGAACAGGTAATAGGAGAATTTCGGCTCAATCGAGTCCGGATACTTAATGAACCCGATGAGCCATATTCGGTGACTGAAAAACAGGATGGTCACAGCGAGGAAGACCTTCGCTGCGAGATCGGCGCGCTTAAGCAACAGCAGGATGCCCGCCAGCGCACCCACGCGACCCAACAGCAGCAGTATTCCGTGCCAACTCTGGATGCCCTGCTCGACGAAGCTCGACGCTTGCCAGAGCGCGAAGCCTGCCCAAATCAACGATGGAAGAAACACAATCCAAAAAAACGGCGTGCTCTGGTATCGCGAGTTTTGAACTCCGGAATTCGACATGTCAGTGCGCGCGCAACGAAGATCAACCAGCAAAAAACAGCGTGTCAACGCCATCGACTACGTATTGCACAGCGAGCGCCACGAGGATCACACCGGTCAGGCGGCTGACCACATTGGCACCCGTCTCGCCCATCACGCGAATGATCGGTGAGGTCAGCAACATCATTACCAACGCAATGGCGAGCACCAGCATCGCCATCGCCATGAGCCCGAGGAATTCGATCCAGTTGTCTTGCAGCTCCACGAGCAACAAGAGCAGCGTCGCGAGTGCACCCGGTCCGGCGATCAGAGGGAATGCCAACGGGAATACAGAAATGTCTTCACGGTAGCGTGCCTCATCCTGCTCACGCACCGTGGTCGAGCGCAGACCCGACTGGCGGGCAAACACCATGTCGACCGCGATCAGGAACAGCAGCAAACCACCGGCGATCTTGAACGAAGCCACGTTGATGCCGAGCGTTTCCAACAGCGACTGACCGGCAAGTGCGAACACCCAGAAGATGATTGTCGATAGCACGATCGACTTGATCGCCATTTTGCGACGATAGGTCGGTTCGCCGCCGCGTGTCAGTGCGCCGAACAGGGGCACGAGCGTGATCGGTTCGATCACGACAAACAGCACCACAAAATGCCGGATAAGTTGTTCGAGCACGACGCGCAAACCTTCAGTCAGTACTGGTGAAAGCGCGGAGTATAGGTCTCGTCTATGACAAAGCCAATGCCGCGCGTTACGGTTTATCGGCAGGTTCGTCCTGGACTGTGGGTGGCGGCTTGAGTGCAGGGATCGCGACGATGCACGCGAGCACGATCGAGGGCAAGCCGCACAGCGCTGCGTAGCCGAAAAACCCAATCCAACCCGCCCAATCGGCGTCGCGAGCCGGCGAGGTCATGAAGTCGGAAAACACGCTCGCCCAGCCCGACCACTCCTGCACGTCGCCTGAGTATTTCGCGAGAAATTTGCCGAGCAGCACGCTCAGTGAGCTGAACAGCGCATACTGGGTCGCTGTGAACTTTGTATTAGTGAGACTCGCCAGGTAAGCGATCAGCACCGTGCCCGAAAAGCCCTGGGCAAAGTTGTCTCCACTGATTGTCACCGCCAACGCGGAGAGCTTCGGACCCTGGAAGGCCAGATAAATGAACCCGAGATTGGTTGCTGCGATCAGCACGCTTGCCACGATGAGGCTGCGATGAATGCCGAGCTTCAACACCGCGACACCGCCGGCCGCAATTCCGGCTAGCGACACAAACACGCCGTAGCCTTTCGCAATATACGCAATGTCAGACTTCGTAAACCCGATATCGAGGTAGAACGGATTGGCGAGGATACCGAGCACATAATCGCTCACCCGGTAAAACAGGATGTATGCGAGGATGAGCAGTGAGACCCACCCGACGCGCAAAAAGAAATCGATGAAGGGGTCAGCGAGGTATTCCTTGAGCCGCCCGAGCGCGGTTCCACCGGACGGCTTTGAGACAGACGCAGGCTCAGGCGACATCAAAACCGCCAACAACCCAACACCCATTAACAGTGCCATGACGAAATAGGCAGTCTCCCAGCCGCGCGTGTCAGCGAGCAGCAACGCACCTGCTGTCGAGGCGATCAGCGCAATACGATAGCCGTACTGATAGGCGGCAGCGAGCACGCCCTGCATACCCGCGTCATCAGACTCAATACGATACGCATCAATCACGATGTCCTGCGTCGCCGACAACAAGGCAACCGCGATTGCAGAGAACGTGAAGGGCAGCATCGCCTCGGCTGGATCGGACACCGCCATGCTGATCAGCGACAACGCGATGCCAAGTTGGGCAACCACCAACCAAGCGCGACGCCGACCCAAAAGGGTCGTGAGCACGGGAATGCGCACGGCATCGACCAGCGGCGCCCAAAGATATTTGAACGAATACGCAAACCCGATCCACGCAAATGTAGAGATCGTGCTTCGCGCGATACTCGCATCTTCCAGCCACGCAGTCAGGGTCGCGTAGACCAAGGGGAATGGCAGACCGCCCGAGAACCCCAGAAAGAAATTGGTGACGATCGTGGGCCTAAGCCACGTGTCGCGCCACTTAGAGAGTGAAGTCGTAGTCAACGGTAAACGGTGCGTGGTCGGAGAATCGCTCATCGCGGTAGATGTCGGTGGCGAGCACCTTGCCGGCGAGGCCGGGGGTGGTCACCTGGTAGTCGATGCGCCAACCGGTGTTGTTCGCCCATGCCTGACCACGATTCGACCACCACGTGTACTGATGCGGCGCTTGCTCGAGTTCGCGAAAACTGTCGACGTACTTCGTCTCGTTGAACAACACATCCATCCACTCGCGCTCTTCAGGCAGGAAACCCGAGTTCTTCTGGTTGCCCCGCCAGTTGCGAATGTCTTCTTTGGTATGCGCGATGTTGAAGTCTCCGCAGATGACATACTCGCGGCGCCGACGCTTTAATTTTTTGAGGTGTTCGTGGAACTGCGCGAGCACATCCATTTTGAAGGCTTGTCGCTCATCGCCTGAGGTGCCGGACGGCAGATACACAGACGCGACCGCGACGCCGGGCAGCTGCACCTCGACGTAGCGGCCTTCGTTATCGATCGCTTCGATGCCGAGCCCGCGCACGATCTTGTCGGGCTTGTGACGCGAATAAATGGCGACGCCGCTGTAGCCCTTTTTCTCCGCATCCACGTACACCGTGTGATAGCCCTCGGGGCTGAACATTGGGTCTTCGAGCTGGTGAACCTGCGCCTTGGTCTCCTGAACGCACACGACATCGGCGTTTTGTTTTGCCAGCCAGTCATACACACCCTTGCGGGCAGCGGCACGGATGCCGTTGGCATTCAGAGTAATGATTCGAAACATGGGAGTCGCGCCGAAAATGGCATATTATCAAAAGTGTAAGGGATGGCGCTGAAGGGGACTCATGCCGGAACCGACACTGGAGTTTGTCGCAATGGCGCGTGCTGCAGGCGCGCTACGCTTCGGTTCCTTCACCCTGAAATCCGGGCGAGTCAGCCCCTACTTCTTTAACGCCGGTGCGCTATCGAGCGGCCGTGCGGCCGCCGCACTCGCGCGCGGGTACGCAGACACAATCCAGCAGCACCATCCCGACTGCGATGTCATTTTCGGACCGGCCTACAAAGGCATTCCGCTCGCAGCGTTGGCTGCAGCCGCTTTGGCAGATCGCCACGATCGCGATGTGCCCTACGCGTTTAATCGCAAAGAAGCGAAAGACCATGGCGAGGGCGGCAACATCGTAGGGGGTCCGCTGACCGGCAAAGTGGTCATCGTTGATGATGTGATTACCGCCGGCACCGCCATCCGCGAAAGCGTCAAGATGATCCGGGAGGCCGGCGCCGAGGTGGCTGGCATCGTCATCGCGCTGGATCGGCGCGAACGTGGCACGGGGACACTTTCTGCCGTGCAGGAGGTCGAACAATCATTGGGCGTCACCGTGAGCGCACTTGCGACTCTCGATGATCTCGTGACAGTACTCGAGCAGGGGGGCGGAGAACCCGAAACCCTGGCGGCCGTAAAGCAATACCGGACCAAATACGGTGTTTTATGACGAAATTCGAGGAATAAATCGTGACACAGCTCTCTAATCGGCCCCGTCGATTAGGTAAAATCTTGGGGATGTTTCGAATGCGCACGACAACGCTTTTGCTGGGAATGCTGGTTTCTGCCGGCCCACTCTGGGCTGCGACCGACCGTGCACCGCAGCTCTACAAGTGGGTCGATGAAAACGGCGTCGTGCACGTAGGAGATTCGATCCCGGCGGAATACGCGGATCAGGAAAAAGAGGTCCTGAACGAACACGGCGTCACCGTCGGCAGCATTCGAGGCAAGATCACCGAAGAAGAGTTGGCCGCGATCGCTGCAGCCGAGGAAGCGAAGGCCGATCTCGAGCGTGCCCGCCGGGCTGACCGCGCGCTGCTCGCCACCTACCTTTCTGTGAACGAGATCGAACGCCATCGCGACCGACGCGTCGAGTTGGTGGAAGCGCAGTCTCGGGTCTCTGAGCTGTACCTCACCAACCTGCGCAAGCGCCTCGTATCGTTGCTCGACGAAGCAGCCGCTTTCAAGCCCTACAACATCGACCCCGACGCGCCGATGATTCGCCCGGCACTCGCCAACGACATCAAGGAAACAAAAGATGGCATTCTGCGTTACGAAGGTCGGGTTGCTGACTACAAGCGCAGCGCGGAGAGCCTGCGAGAAGAATTCCAGGTCGCGATTCAGCGCTACTCGGAATTGACTGCTTCGAACTAATTGCGACCTGACGACCCGAAGCCGCCCGCGCCTCGGTCGCTCTGTTCGAACTCATCCACAACGTTCATGCGCGCCTGCGCGACCGGCACGATCACCATCTGTGCGATCCGCTCGCCTACTTCGATCGTGTAGGTCTTGCTGCCGCGATTCCAGATCGAGACGAATAGCTGCCCCTGATAGTCGGAGTCGATCAGCCCGGTGAGGTTACCGAGCACCAGCCCGTGCTTGTGGCCTAGCCCGGAGCGCGGCAACAGCACCGCCGCATAAGCCGGATCACCTACGTAGACCGCCATACCGCTTGGCACGAGGTGTGTTTCCCCAGGTGCTACCTCCA
>JBCBNU010000025.1:0-35886 GCA_039821645.1 Pseudomonadota bacterium | reverse complement strand
GTGCTGGTGTAAAGCCAGCGCAAGCGCCGTTGCTGTTCAGCTTGCTTAACGATTACTCGCACCAATTGGTTGGCGCGGTCGGCCTCGGTGTCGGTCTCGCTGTGATGTTGGGTGTCCTGCGCTTTTTCTACTTGTGGCCGCTGAAGGTGCTCGCGATCCCTGCGGTCATGTTGTTGCTGGGACTGTCGTTTGCCTTCACACAAGTGCCTGTGCTGAACGATGTTCTCGGCCTTGCCTGGGACTGCGGCGCGGTCACCACAGGGCCCGTCACCGTACCACTAGTCCTCGCCCTCGGTATCGGCGTTAGTCGTGTGGTTAGCGGCGAGTCCGGGAGCGGGGGCAACTCCGGATTCGGCATTGTGACCCTGGCATCCCTATTCCCCATTCTCGCCGTACTGCTGCTCGGCGGCTTTCATTACCTGAAAGCAGACTACTGGGGTGCCAAGAACTACCCGGAGTTTCTGGAGTGGGTTGCAGACTCGAAAATACAAACACCTGAAGAACCTGTGCTGGAAAAGCGTCTCGAGCCGGTCTCACCAGACGAATTCGAAGCCTACAAGAAGACCGGTGAGCTCCCGGACGGGTACGAGCTGGCGATCCAGGGTGGTGACGCGAAACTCGTCAACGGCAAGATCGAAGTATCCGACCCGCAAATGATGATCACCAAGGTCTACCAACGTGGCTTCCAACTAACGACACAGGAACAATGGGATCGTGAGCTCTCGCTTGCGACGCTCATCCAGACCGCACTCATCGACGCATTCCGAGCCATCATCCCGCTTTGCCTCTTTCTCTATTTTGTCCTGAGGGTTGTGTTGCGCAAGCGTATGCACCCACGCAACGATGTCGGTATCGGGGTTGGGTTTGCGTTTATTGGCATGGTGCTCTTCGGACTCGGCATTGCGATTGGACTAACGCCGCTCGGCGGTCAGCTAGGGAGCAATGTTCCGATTGCGTTCGCCGAGATTTTGCCTTCCGGGCTCGACCATATAGAGGGGCCGCTGTTTGGCAGCGATAGCGGAAAATGGGTCGCCATTGCGTTCGCTTTTTTCCTCGGCTACGGCGCCACTCTCGCAGAGCCGGCCTTGAACGCGCTCGGGGACACCGTCGAGCGAATCACGGTCGGCGCATTTCGTAAGCGGTTGTTGATGCAGAGCGTCGCCTTTGGCGTCGGCATCGGCATTGCCGTCGGCGTGCTCAAAATGGCGTATGGCTTATCGCTCTTTGCTCTGCTTGCACCCGCCTACCTTGTCGTTCTGTTTCTGACCCACCTGGCGCCCGACGAGTTCGTCAATTTCAGCTGGGATAGCGCGGGCGTGACTACTGGCCCGATCACGGTGCCACTCGTACTCGCCATGGGCCTTGGTATCGGCGCCAATGTACCGGGCATCTCGGATGGTTTCGGCATCCTTGCGCTCGCATCCGTCGGACCCATTCTGACCGTGTTGAGCGTTGGTCTCTACACGCACAGGACACAGCAGAAAGCCGTGGCCCGCGAACAAGCGCCTGCACTGAGCGAACTGGTTGAGGTGGAGACGCAGCAATGAAGACACCAAAGTCCTCGTTCTCGGAAGTGACTGCGATCCTTCCGCTCGCCAGCGTAGACCGTGTGCTCGACACGGCACTAGCACTCGATGGGTCAGCAGCGATGGTCTGGCAGGCGAGAACCACACTGCTCGGAGAACACTGGTGGCAGAGATTTCTCCCACCGATCAGCCCGGCCAAATCGATTCTTCAGTTCATTGTTCCGTCAAACGAAGCGCCCTCGCTGGTCAGCACCGTCGTCGAGAAAGCACGTTTGCACCAGCAAGCGACAGGGGCCGTGTTCTCAACCGCATGCGATGAGCTGGTTGTGGGCGAAGACGCCCTCCTTTGGCCCGACCTGCCGGAAGACACGACCAGCATCGGCGCGCATGATCTCACCGAAAACCTGAACGTCATCCTTTGTACGGTTGGCCACCATCTTTCAGCTCGCGTCAGCAAGGCGGCGATTGAGGCAGGTGCGCATGGACCGGTCGTGTACTACGCGGAGGGCCGCGGGCTTCGCGATCGCCTCGGCTGGCTGCGCATCACTAAGGTGCATGAGAAGGAAGTGATGATGGTGATTGCCGAGGAAGACAGCGCCGATCGCATTTTCGACGCCATGGCCAAAGCGGGCGAGCTTCACTTACCCGGTCGCGGATTCATGTATCGCATGATCCTCGACCGGGGTCTGTTCCACCTTGCTTCAAGGGTGTCGAGTAACGTCTATCGCGCCAATATGCAGCAGATCATCCATGCGATTGACCATCTGAACGGACATACCCATTGGCGCGACCAGGGGTTACATGGGGTCGGCAATTCCGGACTTGCGGTCGGCATTGAGAACGTCACCATGCGCCAGCCGACGCTGTTCGATCAAAAACGACTGTCGGTGATTGTTGCCCGGGAACGTGCCGAGATGGTGATGGATATCCTGCTTGATGCAGGTGCACCGGGACTGAGTGTGACCTACGGGCAGTTGATGAGAAACTCGAGGGATGGCGAGCGCGATCACCGCGAACGCGCGCTGCTGCATTGCGTTACTAACGAAGCGATCGCCAAGAGTGTCGTGGCTGCCGTGCCGGCCCGAGCCGAAGAGGTCGGGATTACAGACATCGTTGCGTTCGAGCAGCGGATTCCGTCAGTGGCCTGTTACATACCGGGCAAGAAAGACTACCGAGCGCGTTCCGGAGCAGCAGCAGGCGCCTGATCCACACTCGCGATCCCAAGCAATAATAGGCAAATGCACATCCCCGCGCCGGTTGCGATCGGGATCGCTGCCAGACCAAACACACCGACCAGGGTGCCCGCCAGTATGGCTGCCCATGCAAGACCGCTGGTCTGCAATGGCGCTGCAATTGCGCCCCACTGACCGTCCTGACCCAAAGATCCCGCGAGATCGAGCAGCACCGGAAAATTAAACTGCAATGAGAACACCGCCAGGACCAACGCAATGTAAAAGACACTCGCGCCAGGCGCATGAATGACCCAATACCAACCCAGCGAAGAGGCAAAAAGTAGTTTCGCCTTACGCAGATAGACCGAGGACATCGCGCTCAAACCTCGAATCGTGATTTGTGAGCCGCCTGGATACGTTCTTGTAAATGCGCCCCGGCACTGGTTGGTCGGAAGCGTGCCGGATTATTCGGCGATACACAGCTAGGCAGTACTGCGACCTTGGTAGCACTGTCCGGATCTACGAACATGGCGATGGACTGGCGATCCGTCGATTTACTTATCGGTTGCACTCGATGCGGTGTGGATCGGTATCGACCATTGTTCCAAACCTCGGGCAAATCACCGGAATTGATCACAACATCCGTTGTAGAGGCGCCAACACACTGCCACTCCCCGTCATCGGTTTGTACCTCCAGTCCGCCGATCTCATTCTGGAACAGCAACGTCAATAGTCCGAAGTCCGTGTGCGCGCCAGCACCGAGCTGCCCTGTCTCAGGCGCATCGTCGATCGATGGGTAGTGCAACAAGCGCAGCGTGAAAGTTTCTTCAAGGTCAGCCGGCGCCGACGGATCAAGGTTCTCCTGACCGATGCCCTGATAGCCAAAGTTCTCACTCGCCGAGCGATAGGCGCTGCCACGCTTTTGAGACTCGTCACTCGAGAAGAACGTACGGCTTGCATTAAAAACCTGGCGCAACAGCACATCATCTATACCGATGTGGCGAACCGCCATGGAACCGACACCAGAGAGTGCCTGATCGACTTCGGTAACTAGTACTTCCAGACCTGCGTGATCGTCAGGGTTGAATCGTGAAAAATCGATAACCGGTATTTCGACATCGATAGACGCTGTGCGCATCAGCGAATCGGATCGTGCACGGTAACCAGCTTGGTTCCGTCCGGGAACGTCGCTTCAACCTGCACGTCGTGGATCATCTCCGCCACGCCCTCCATGACCTGCTCACGAGCAATGACTTGCGCGCCGGCTTCCATCAACTCGGCGACTGTACGACCATCGCGTGCGCCCTCCACAACAAAATCCGAAATCAGCGCGATCGCTTCAGGGTGATTGAGCTTTACGCCGCGCTCCAGTCTTCGCCGAGCCACCATTGCAGCCATGGAGATCAGTAGTTTGTCTTTTTCGCGTGGTGTGAGTTGCATGGTCAGTCCGAATCAGCAGTCAAACACTCTGGGCACTCGACACCCATGCAACGGATGCGTGCTCCCCGCGACTGACTGTAGGCGATCGATTAACAGAAGCAAAGTGGCACGAAGATGCGCCGCGTTCTTCGCCAACGCCCGAATCAAGACAAGATCACCAATTCGCGTCGCACCTGAAAGCGTATCGACCGAGCCAAGCGCCGCGTTGGCAGCGTCGCAAGCTACCTGCGGCTCGGGCGCAATTACCACCAAAGTCAGCAAAGTTGTGTTGCCCGCGAGTACGGCCGGCCTCGCAGCCCACGCCGCGAGATCTCCGACACAATCGCTATCGAAGGCGAGGCGATCCGCCCAGAGCAACCGGCCGCCACGATAGATCTCCCACGCATCTGTCAATGCGCCCGTCGTAAGGGTCTCGCCCATAGCAGCTCGCCCCAGTGTCCAAGTCTCGGCTGCGAACAACACAGCATCGGGTGCCAGATCCGCGCGCCAGTGTCGTTCGAGTCGAGCGCCCTCAAAAAGGATGGTTTCCTGCGGTAGCCAAATCGCACGGGCGCCCGCGCGAACCTCCAGCACATTGTGGACGACTGCCATTTCGCCGCGGGATCGATAGATACGCTCCGCCGCCTGAGTCGTCACGACAGCGTGGGTGTCCTCTTGCCAAGTGATCGCCTGGCGTACTCGATCGCCATCGGTGAGCCCCCCTGCAGTGTTGAGCAAGACCGCCTGCAAAGGCTCACCCGGGTCGATCCGAGGGAAGCGGACTTTGCAGCACCCCTGCTGATAGAGGTCCTGCAAAACTGTCGCATCATCCCGGCGCTTGAACACAACCCGTGCCTCACCCACCGCGCGTGGCAGCGCTATCGGTGTAACGCTCATCCCGCGCGCCTTAAAGTGGTTTCATAGCAATCGAGAACCTGGATCGCATCGACGTCGATCGCGACCTTCTGGATGGGGCAACCGTCCCAGGCGCCGGGCGGGAAATGCGAATCCGCCGGTGCCTGTATCGTCTGTCCGATCGCGATGCCTTCTGTCACCGCCCGTAAAGCACCGCGTTGCAAGCGGTAAACGTCGGGCACGACGAGCCACGCAAGTGCCGACGAGTCGTGCACCGGAAAACCATCCTTGTATCCCTTGCTGGCGTAGAAATCCGAATAGAAACGGCTGACCTCGAACACGAATGCACCCGCATCACCGGAGTTGTCACGTATGCGAATCATACGTTCGGGATCCATGACAACCTGCATCGTCACATCAAGACCCACCATGACAACCGGCCATGCTGCACAAAACACGCGATCGGCGGCATGCGGATCGCCAGCGATGTTTGCCTCAGCACAGGGAGAAACGTTGCCACTATAACCACCTTTGCCCAGGGCGCCGCCCATCACCACGACTTGTCGCACGAGGCGTGCGATTTCCGGATCGAGCTCCAGTGCGTGGGCAAGGTTGGTCAATCTCCCCACCGCAACGAGTGTGATTTCCTTCGGATTGTCACGCACGGTACGCACAATGAACTGCGCCGCATCGATACCGCTCGCCTGGCCGCGTGGCGCCGGTGGGTGGGTGTTGCCAAGACCATCCTCACCGTGCACAAAGTCCGGAACCGGGCCTGTCGGCACCTGCAGAGCCGCATCCGCACCCCGATAAACACCACAGCCGATTCCGAAGCGCTCGACCAGATGCAGTGCGTTGCGCGTGGTTAAGGCAACGGAAGCATTACCGCGCACGGTTGTCAGACCGACTAACTCGATCTCCGGGTGGAGGTGCCCAAAAACGATAGCCATAGCGTCATCGACGCCCGGGTCGGTGTCAAAAATGACTCTGTGCGTCACTCGTGCATCCCCAATCGCATAGGGTGAGTGTGGCAGAATGCGCACGAAGATTGCAGCGAGATTTCGATGAACGACAGACAACGCGTCACACTCGCGTGCTTTCTTGCTTACTTCGTCATGTCGGCGATGCTGGCACCGATCGGCATCGTGTCAACGCCATTGGCCGCGCATTTCAATGTTACGATCAGCGAAATTACTAACGCCTTTTCCGCACTGACCCAAGGCATCCTGATCGGCGCGGTCATCGCACTGTCCTTCTCTGCGCGCACACCGCTTCGCGCCGTATTCGTTGTGCTGTTCGTTGTAATGAGCGGCGTTCTCGTGTTGATGTCGACGCTGCCCAGTCTCGGTTGGTTTCAAGCGGCGTTGCTCGTTATTGGCGTAGGTTGCGGTCTTGGACTCGCCGCCGCTGCGGCGACAATCTCGGCGGCCTTTGAGGGCAACCAGCGAGCATCAGCGTTGGTTGCGACCGATGGTTGCTTTAGTGTCGCTGGCATTCTCATTCCGGCATATGCGACCTACAGCCTACGTGAGTCATTGCCGGTCGGTAGTGTCTATGGCGTCATCGCGGGCATCGCTGCGCTCATTGTTGTTCTCGCCACTGTCAGTCGATTCCCGCGCCCGCCTGCAAGCCGAACCAGTCAACCGTCAGCGGGCAGCCGGTGGCCGCTATCCGCGTGGCTCGGCATCGCCGCGCTGACCACATATACCCTCGGGCAGTATGCGATTCTCTGGTGGCTGCCACCGCACCTTGATGCGCGCTGGGGCATAGAGATCGCTTCGGGAGGTGTTCTGGTAGGACGGTTCTGGACCGGCATGTTCATCGCTCAGATCGTGGTGACGATCGCCGTGCTGCGTATTGGCACCTTCCGTCTTCTCGGCATTGCAGCGGTATTGACGGCGGTCGGCAGCATCCCACTTTGGACAACCGGTGACATGCGCCTGCTACCTTCCCTCGCGCTGTTGTGGGGCATCGCGAATCTGGGACTGCTGAAACTTGCGCTCACTTTCGTCACGCTGCAATTCGAAGCGCCATCCCCACGGCTGGTATCCTGCGTATTGTTGGGGGCGACGCTGGGGACCGCGATCAGTCCGTTTGTCACCAGTCGCCTAGTAGAATTAGCCGGTACTGGTGCCGTACTCAAATTCGGCACCTCCTGCCATGTCGTGATGGCGCTTTTGCTCATCACAGCATTGAAAATCAAAAAGCAGAGTAAGACATGATTCGCACAGTTGATTACGCAGCGCCGAACGCCGCAAAGGAATTCACAAGCTCCATCGCTGAGTCTGGCTTCGCCGTATTGCAAAACCATCCATTGTCCGGCGATCGTCTTCAGCGAATGTATGCCGGTTGGAAAGCGTTTTTCGACAGTAAGGAAAAACACAATTACCAAGTGAAGGACCTGACGAAGGAAAACGAGCAGTATGGTTACTTCGGCCCGGATATCGCCGAGACCGCGGTAGGCTTTGAGCAGCAGGACATCAAGGAATATTTTCACGCCGATTTCGACATGCCGTTTCCGGATGGTCTCGAGGCTGACGCCCGCTCGCATTGTGAAGATGCGCAGGCGCTCGCCAAGCAACTGCTCGACTGGCTGGATGCTGCGATTCCGGAGGACTGCCGGCAAGCCGAGGGCGTGGTGTGGTCGGATGCGCTGTCATGGGACGACAGTCTGTTGCGCATCCTCCATTACCCGCCACTGAAGGGCGACGAGCCTGCAGGCAGCGTTCGGGCTGCAGCACACGAAGACATCAATTTCATCACATTGCTGCCCGTCGCCGATCAGCCAGGGCTGCAAGTACGCACCCTTGAGGGTGACTGGCTCGACCTTGAGGGTCGCCAAGGCGACTTGATCATCAACACCGGAGACATGCTGCAGGAGATTTCCGGCGGCTACCTACCCTCCACCACGCACCGAGTCGTGAACCCTGCAGGCCAGCACGAGAACATTTCGCGAATTTCGATTCCGTTCTTCCTGCACCCCTCACGCGAGACCCGGCTTTCGACACGCTACACGGCAGGGGAATATCTACGTGACCGCATCCTTGAGACGTATAACAACGAATGAGCTGCAGAGGCTTTCTCGGGGGATAGCAATGCGAGAACGGAACTGGCTGCTGGGACTGTTGGTGGTCCTCGTGGCAGGCGGCTGTAGCCGCACATCGGACATGCCAGAAACGGGCACGGAGAATCTACCGATAGCACACGAGCGCATTGTGCGGGCAGGAGCCGACGAGTGGGTCACGCACGGGCGAGACTACGCGGAAACCCGATTCAGTCCGCTTGATCAGATCAGTACGGAGTCGGTGGGTGACCTTGGACTTGCATGGTATTTCGACGTACCGACCCGACGCGGCATGGAGGCAACACCGATCGTTGCGGACGGTCGCCTGTTTGTCACTGGGTCGTGGAGCATTGTCTATGCGCTGGATGCCGCTACCGGCGAGCCGTTGTGGACGTATGATCCAGAAGTGCCGAGATCGTGGGCGCAGTATGCGTGCTGCGATGTCGTCAACCGTGGCGTTGCGATCTGGGGCGACAGCGTATTCGTGGGTACGCTAGACGGCTACCTGGTGTCGTTGGACGCAACCACCGGCGAGGTGAACTGGAAGGTCGATACCATCGACCGCCAGCCGCCCTACACCATTACAGGCGCCCCGCGCATTGTGCAGGGTAAGGTAATTATCGGTAACGGCGGCGCCGACCTCGGCGTGCGCGGCTATGTCACCGCCTACGAGGCAGATACCGGCGAGCAATCATGGCGCTTCTACACCGTACCCGGCGATCCGTCGGTCGGCTTCGAACAGCCGGAGCTGGAGCGCGCCGCCGAGACCTGGACCGGCGAGTGGTGGCGCTACGGCGGTGGCGGCACAGTGTGGGACTCGATGGCGTACGACCCGGATCTGGATTTGCTCTACATCGGCGTTGGTAACGGCTCACCCTGGAACCAGCGCGTGCGCAGCCCCGATGGCGGCGATAACTTATTTCTCTCATCAATTGTTGCGCTGCGCCCGACCACTGGTGAATACGTCTGGCACTACCAGACCACTCCCGGCGACACCTGGGACTTCACCGCGACCCAACACATGGTTCTGGCGGACATCGAAATCGATGGCGACACGCGTCAGGTGCTGATGCAGGCGCCCAAGAACGGCTTTTTCTATGTGCTCGACCGCACAGATGGGAGTCTGATCTCTGCCGAACCCTTTGTCGCCGTGACGTGGGCAAAGGGTGTGGATGCCGATAGCGGGCGCCCCATCGAGGCTCGCAACGCGCGCTATGACGAGGGGGCCTTCGTACAAATGCCGTCGGGACTCGGTGGTCACAACTGGCACCCAATGTCTTTTAGTCCCGCGACTGGACTCATCTATTTGCCGACGCAGGACCTGCCGTCGGTCGCACTTGAGGACCAGGGTTTTGAATTCGCCGAGGGATTCTGGAACACCGGCACCGATCTCTCGACGCTCGAGACGCCGGATGACCCAATGCAATTGGCCGCGCTCGCCGGGATGATTCGTGGCCAGCTGGTTGCCTGGGACGCGGCTGCTCAAAAGGAAGTCTGGAGGCATCAACATCTCGGGCCATGGAACGGCGGCACACTGGCTACCGCGGGAAACCTCGTATTCCAGGGAAGCCTCATCGGAGAGTTCTCCGCCTTTGACGCACGCACCGGCGAGGAGCTCTGGAACTACAAAGCGCAGACTGGCATTGCGGCGGCGCCTGCAACTTACGCGATCGACGGCGAGCAATACGTTTCGGTTGCCGCTGGCTGGGGCACGATTTACGCGCTGCTTGGTGGTGAAGGCACCGCCAATCTCGGGTTTGAGAATGTCAGCAGGATTCTGGGATTTAAACTGGGTGCTACCGAATCACTGCCGGCGCGTTCGCCCAAACGCTACGTGCCCTTTCCGGAGCCGCCGCAGATGATCGCGGACGAGGCGGCGCTCGCGAAGGGCAAGAAGCTCTACTACCAACGCTGTGTCACCTGCCATGGTGTCGATGTCGCGAGCGGCGGTATCACTCCGGATTTGCGTCGTTCGTCACGCGAAATTCACGATATCTGGGATCGTATCGTTGTCGATGGCGCACTGCGGGATTCGGGAATGCCTGGGTTCAGCTCAGTCCTCGATATCGAGGACAGCAAAGCCATTCACGCATTTGTGATTGCCACGGCTCGCGAAGCTTGGCGGCGACAGCAATAGTGGGGATAGGCGCAAGACGTTTGTTGCGCTTCGCAACCTTCGCGGGTGTGGTCACCGTGTTGTGCCACCTGTTCGTTCTTGCATCCAGCGGACAAGACGCAGTGCGCTCGCCGATCAGCGCGCTCTCAGCGGCCGAGTATGGAGCACTCAATGCGCTCGGTATCGTCTTGTTCGGTATCGCGCATATCGCCACGGCGGTTGCCCTGCGCGGCCTCGATCACGGGCGACTCTGGCCCTTCGCAAGGTTATTGATGGTCGCCAGCGGCTGCACACTCTTTTACGTTGCCTACTACTTCGAAGCATCGGAGCTCTCAGCGCTCACAGGCCCCGCGGCGAGCGATCCGCTGTGGCTAGTTGCGACGCTTACCGGACTCGCCATGGGCGCATTGCAGCCGGGACTTTCCCGTCTCGCACCGCGTGTCGGCCTGTTCAGCACGATCAGTCTTGGCGTTTGGTTATGGCTTGTGCCGCTTGCCTTGTTCGTTGATGAGCACTGGCTTGGTGCCTACGAACGTATCGTTGGCGGCATCTATGTGCTTTGGCTAGGTGGTGTGACCTCAGGTCTTGGACTCGCACTGAAACGACGCGCCGAGCCAACCTGACAGAGATTGGCTCGACGCATACACGTTACCACCAGCGAAACGGCAAGGACGGCGGTCGCAGCGGCAGGGTCGGCGGGCAATAGTAGTAACGTACGCGGTTACCGTTGACCCAGCGGGCATTGAATGTTGCCATGCACACGTGCTCGATCAGCCCTCGGTTTTCGACCGTTGTCAGCGTCAGCATCGCCGAACTGCGATCGTCGAGATAGATGTAGCCACCGCGATGCACGGTCATGGTAGACGTGCCACCGGTCTCGAAAATCGCTCGATCCTCCAACCGCACGCTGCCGTAGATGTCAGCCGTGTTGGTATCCAGTAACAGTCGACCGGAATTCAGAATACTGATCTGACCGCCATCCTCGACTCGGAATCCCGACTCACTGCTAGTTTGCAGATGATTTCGAGACGCATGGACCCGGCCCTCGATTGTTGCGGTACCGGACAACCGGAGATCGGGAAACTTAGCAGAAGCACCCGCCTCTACAATCAGTGTGCCGGCGATCGTGTCTGAACGGCCACCGCGGTAGAGTGCCGGGCCTTCGGCAATCATGGTGCCGGTAACATCGATCCTGAGATCACCGTTGTGACCTTGCGAATCGATGCACCCGCCCTGAAGCAGCAGATTGCCACCACTCCAGAATCGCATGACGCCGCGATTGGATACACAATCGGGCAACGCGGTGTTCGGATTGCGGGGTGTGTCATTGATGAACACATCACCTTCCATCGAGAACAGTCCGCTGTTGATCATTTGCCCGCCGTTAAAGCGAATCACACCGCGATTGGTGGTCTCAACAGTCGCGAAGTTCGAAAACCGACCACCGTTCACCACCAGCTCGGCGGTGTGTTTGATGACCAGAGTGTCCTGATTGATGAGTCGACCGTTCGGCTCGATGCTGAGACGAATGCCGGGGCTAATGGATAGCGGGTTGTACCAAGCTGCCTCGTAGTATTGGGAGAGACTGCATTGAGCAAACAACGGTGGTGTGCGCACCAGTTGCCAGGTGCCCCCAATAGCTTTGCAGTCTTGCTCAGTGGAGAGCGCCTGTGCATGCCCGTCACTCGGCGCAGCCAGCAGCGTCAGGAAAGCGGCCACTGCGATGGTTCCTTGCATAATCGTTTTCATGTTCCTTACCTCGTTCATGTAGTTGTGCCCTGGGAGGCGTCAGTGCGAGGCTGAGATCGAAATGCACCACAGTGGCTCGCAACTATAATGACGCAAACCCCATGAGAAACCGGCCATGAAAAACCGAATTGCCGTCTTAGGTAGCGCGAATGCCGACTACAGCATGCGAACCGAGACCATCCCGTTACCAGGAGAGACACTCGCCGGGCGCGACTTTCAGTTGGCGCTGGGGGGCAAGGGAGCAAATCAGGCGATGGCCTGCGCGCGACTGGGTGGCGCAGTCGACTTTATCGCGTGTGTTGGAAACGATGCGGCCGGCAAGCTGGCACTCACCGCCTACGCCGAAGCGGAGATCAATCTTGAGCACGTACACGTTGTCGATATACCTACCGGCAGTGCACTGATTTTCGTGGCAGACTCTGGCGAGAACAGTATTGGGGTGGCCCCGGGCGCTAACGCGGCACTGACACCCACTCACATTGATGCAGCCAACCAGACTATCCACGCTGCCGATTACCTGCTCATGCAGCTGGAGTCTCCGATAGAAACGCTGACCCATGCCGCCACCTCGGCAAGCGCTTCGACCACCCGCGTGGTACTGAATCCAGCACCGGCGCGATCGCTGCCCGAAGCGTTACTGCGCCATGTTGATGTGCTGACACCCAATCAGACAGAGCTCGCGACATTGACCGATCAACCCACCGATAGCGCTGAGGCGATCCAATCGGCCGCTCGCTCTCTTCTGGATCGAGGACTAAAGACCATTATCGTGACGCTGGGTGCCGCAGGTGCTCTGGTAGTTTCACGCGATACATGTACCGAAGTAGCCGCGCCATCGGTAACGCCGCTCGATACGACCGGCGCTGGCGATACCTTCAACGGCGCGCTACTGGTTGGACTAGCGGAGCGTCGAACACTGGTCGAGGCAGTGCAGTTCGCTAATCGCGCAGCCGCGCTGTCCGTGACGCGTCGTGGCGCGATTGATTCGATTCCAAGCCGTGTCGAGGTCGACGGCTTTCAATGACACGGCTATATTGTTGAAAATATTTGATGCGCTGGGGGGCGGCGCTTCGCGAAGGGGCACGCCGCATGGGCAAACTCACAACACATGTTCTGGACACGAGCCAGGGGATACCCGGAAGCGGCATTCGTATTCGCTTGTATCGTGTGGACCAACAACGCACAGAATTGGTCGACACCCACACCAATGATGACGGCCGCTGCGATCAACCATTGATGTCGGACGCAGATTTCGCCACTGGCACCTATGAGCTGGAATTTGATGTCGCCGAATATTTCGAGAAACAACCACTCGAGATCGGCGAGCCCGCGTTCCTGGATACGGTGACCTTGCGCGTTACACTCGGCGACGATTCGCACTATCACGTCCCGCTGCTGGTTTCGCCCTGGAGCTACAGCACCTACCGAGGCAGTTAAGCGTGCGAAGTGACCTCAGATTCTTGCTCGACGGCGAGCTCGTCACCCTCACCAACGTGCAACCCACCCGCACGGTGCTCGAGTACCTGAGGGAAGATCTGCAACTGACCGGCTCGAAAGAAGGGTGCGCCGAAGGTGACTGTGGTGCTTGTATGGTCGTGCTTGCTGATTTGCATGAGGGTGCACTGCGCTATCGTGCGATCAATTCCTGTATCCAGTTCCTCGCGACACTGGACGGCAAGGCTTTGATTACGGTCGAGAGTCTGTCACGCGGTGGCACCTTACATCCCGCGCAGCGTGCGATGATCGATTGCCACGGGTCGCAGTGCGGTTTTTGCACGCCTGGGTTCGTGATGACGATGTTTGCGTTGCACGAATCCAACTCGAGCGCACCTTCGTCAACGGAAATCGATGATGCACTCTCCGGCAATTTGTGTCGCTGCACCGGTTATCGCCCGATCGTCGACGCTACACGGTCGATGTTCGACGCGCAGACCGACTGGACCGCGCCTTGGGGTGATGCCGAGACACTGCGACAGCAACTGGAATCGCTCGCGGACGGTAAGTCCCTGACTACGGGAATCAACAGCCGAAGTATCGTGGCACCTCGTAGCGCGGATGACCTCGCGCAGCTTTACGCAGACAACCCCGCGGCGACTCTGGTCGCAGGTGGCACCGATGTCGGTCTTTGGGTCACGAAGCAATACCGTGATTTACCGATGCTGATCTCGATTGGCGATGTGCCCGAACTGCGTGAATTGCGTGTCGATCGCACACACATCGTTGCTGGAGCAGCGGTCACGTTTAGTGAGCTGCTTCCTGTATTGGTACAACACTATCCCGAGATGGAATCATTGTTGCGCCGTTGGGCTTCGCCTCCGATCCGCAACGCAGCCACTATCGGTGGCAACATTGCCAACGGATCGCCCATCGGGGACTCGATGCCGCCGTTGATGGCGCTTGGCACCACCGTCGTGTTGCGCCAAGGGGATGCGCAGCGCGAGTTGTCGCTGGAGTCGCTCTACCACGATTACATGGTCAACGACCTGCGAGACGGAGAGTTCGTCGCGAACGTGCGGATTCCGCTGCGCGAGGAAGACCAACACATTGCGGCCTACAAAATTTCCAAACGCTTCGACCAGGATATCTCTGCCGTTTGCGTGGGAGTCAGTTGCCTCGTGCGCGACGGCTTGCTTACGGATGTCAGGATTGCCCTCGGCGGTATGGCTGGGATCGTCAAGCGTGCAAGCGCTAGCGAAGCAGCGCTAGAGGGCAAGACGCCTGACGCAGACAGGTTCGAACAAGCCGCGGTTGCACTTAGCGAGGATTTCACACCGCTGACCGATATGCGGGCGAGTGCCGACTACCGACTGAGAGTTGCCGCCAACCTGATCCGACGATTCGGAAAATCGCTCGACGAGACGCAAGAGCCGCTTGAGGTCTATGACTATGGTCGGTGAAACCAAGGTGATCCGTGGCGCCATCGGCACCCCATTGCCGCACGACAGTGCGGCGCTGCACGTTAGCGGCCATGCGACCTACACGGACGATATTCCTGAGCCTCGGAATTTGCTGCACGCAGCGTTTGGTGTGAGCCAACAAGCGCACGCTCGAATCTTATCCGTCAATCTCGATGCTGTACGTGCTGCGCCTGGGGTGGTCGCGGTCTTGACGGCAAGCGACATACCCGGCCCCAACAACTATGGTGCGGTCGCCGAGGACGATCCGATCTTTGCAGAAGATGAAGTGCAGTATGTCGGGCAGCCGGTTTTCCTCGTGGTTGCCCGCACCGTGAATGCAGCACGCCGTGCCGCGCTTTTGGGCGACATCGAGTACGAGCCTCTACGCGCGTTACTCGACCCGGAGACCTCTTCGAAAGACGGCAGCTTCGTGCTGCCAACGCGCGAGCTGGCTCGTGGTGATGCAGCGGCAGCAATTACTGCTGCACCGCATCGACTGCAGGGCAGCGCACGCGTCGGCGGCCAGGACCAGTTCTACCTGGAGGGCCAGATCAGTGTTGCCCTGCCCAAAGAGGCCGGGGACTTTCTGATCTATAGCTCCACCCAACACCCAGGTGAAATCCAGCATGCAGTAGCGCGCGCCGTAGGGCTGACCAACAAGGATGTCGTCGTTGAATGCCGACGCATGGGCGGTGCATTCGGTGGCAAAGAAAGCCAGCCGGCGTTGATCGCCTGCGCAGCGGCCATCGCCGCACAGCGGCTGAACCGGCCGGTGAAACTAAGACTGGATCGCGATAGCGACATGATCATCACCGGTAAGCGCCACTGCTTTGTATCCCATTACGATGTCGGTTTTGATGACGACGGCCGAATCCTCGGCATTGATTTTCATCATCTCTCTCGCTGTGGGATGTCGGCCGATTTGTCTGGCGCCATCAACGATCGCGCAATGTTCCACAGTGACAACGCGTACTTCCTGCCGGACGTACACATCACCTCAGAGCGCTGCAAAACGCACACGGTATCCAACACGGCGTTCCGTGGATTCGGCGGACCTCAAGGCATGTTTGCAATCGAGTACGTCATCGATGAGATTGCACGGGCGCTCGACAAGGATCCGTTGGAAGTACGGCGGATCAATTATTACGGGCATGACGAACGCAACACCACACCGTACGGCCAGGTCGTTGAGGACAACATCATCGACGTGATCACCGATCATCTGGTCGAGTCGAGCGATTACCTCGAGCGACGCGCACAGATCGCGCAGTGGAATGGCGAGCACACGGTGCTAAAGAAGGGCCTTGCCATCACGCCTGTGAAATTCGGTATCTCATTCACGGCCACCCATCTCAATCAGGCCGGCGCGCTGGTCCACATTTATACCGACGGGACTGTGCATCTGAACCATGGTGGTACCGAGATGGGTCAGGGATTGTTTACCAAAGTCGGTCAGGTCGTCGCAGATGCGTTATCGATCGATATCGACCGAATCAAAATTACAGCATCTGACACGAGCAAAGTCCCCAACGCCTCAGCAACCGCTGCCTCGAGCGGATCAGACCTTAACGGGATGGCTGCCCGTAACGCAGCGATGAAGCTGAGACGTCGCCTTACGGAGTTTGCAGCTGCGAATTACGACGTGCGCGAGGCGGATGTTCGGTTTGTCCGTAACGCAGTCGAGGTCGGCGATGAGGAAATACCCTTTGCCACATTGGTGAAGCAGGCCTACATGGCGCGCGTCTCGCTTTCGGCTAATGGCTTCTACAAGACACCAAAAATTTCCTATGACAAAGAAACATTCACAGGACGGCCGTTTTACTACTACGCCTACGGGGCGGCCGTTAGTGAGGTCATCGTCGATACCCTGACGGGAGAGCATCGAGTCACGCGCGTCGATATTGCACACGACTGCGGTGACTCGCTCAACCCCGCCATCGATATGGGGCAAATCGAAGGTGGCTTCGTGCAGGGCATGGGTTGGCTGACAACCGAACAACTGTGGTGGGACGACCACGGCAGCCTGCGAACGCACGCGCCCGCCACCTACAAGATTCCGACGAGTTCAGATGTTCCCGATATCTTCAACGTACATATGATGCGGGATATGCCCAACAGGGAAGACACCATTCACCGCTCCAAAGCGGTTGGCGAGCCACCGCTCATGCTAGCAATCTCTGTCTTCCAGGCGATCAAGGACGCGGTTAGTGCGTGCTCGACCAATGGGACCGCGCCGCCGATTCATGCGCCAGCGACACCAGAGTCGGTTCTCGACGCCATCGAGGCCGCTCGGCAGCTCTGATATGAGCGAATGGAGACGTCAAGCAGTTGATGCCTTGCGCGCCGGTGAGCCTTCGGTCGCCGTGGTGGTCGACCAGGTACGAGGATCAGCGCCTCGTGAGGCCGGCACTGTCATGGTCGTATCGAAAGACAGGTGCTTTGGCACGATCGGTGGCGGGCGGCTAGAACACGGCGCGATCGCAACGGCGCGCGACCTGCTGCAAAACGCTTCGGCCTCGTCGATAGTTCGGCGAATCCCGCTCGGCAGCGATTGCGGACAATGCTGTGGTGGTGTCGTGACACTCTCTTTCACACGTCGAGAGGCACGGGAAGCAACGGAACTCGAGCACGTACTTGGCGCAGCGCCGTTAGATATCGTCATTTTCGGAGCAGGCCATGTGGGTCGAGCGCTGGCTCAGGTGCTGTGCCCACTCGATGCAAACGTCATCGTGATCGATAGCCGCGAGGAACAGCTCGCACTGCTAGCGCACGGCATCGGGCAACCCCTGCTCGCAGTGGACCCTGTCGCAGCCATCGACCTGTGCCCGACCGGCGCGGCCGTTGTGGTCATGACCCATGATCATGATCTTGATCTCAGTTTGTGCAGCGCGCTGCTGCAGCGCAATCACTGGCGATTCCTCGGGCTGATTGGGTCGCGTACCAAGGCGCGCCGTTTCCGAAAAAAACTACTCGCCAGCGGCTTGTCTGAGCGCACGCTCGAGTCTCTCACCTGCCCCATCGGACTGCCGATGATCGATGGTAAGCACCCTGGCGAAATCGCGATCTCCGTGGCGGCACAGGTGTTGAAGGCCAGCCAATCGGCCGTGCTGGAAGGAGTTGCATGATGGCCTGGTTGCCTGACTGGTTGGAATTGCTTGGACGTTGGGTGCATCTCACCACAGGTATCGCCTGGATCGGATCATCTTTCTACTTTATCTGGCTCGATAATCATTTGACGCCGCCGGAATCCTCAGTCGATCGCGATAAGGGGGTTGGTGGAGAGCTTTGGGCTGTTCACGGCGGTGGATTCTATCAGGCACAAAAATATGCGGGTGCGCCGCCTGAAATGCCAATGCAGTTGCATTGGTTCAAGTGGGAGGCCTATTCAACCTGGCTGTCAGGCGTTTTCCTTTTGATCCTCATCTATTGGCTGGGGGCAGAAGTGTATCTGGTCGATCCCTCGGTCCGTCCGATGAGCTCTGGTGCCGCGGTCGGTATCGGAGCGGCCTATTTGATCGGTGGGTGGATCATCTACGACCGGTTGTGCAAGTCGCCGCTTGGACGTAATGACCGCGCACTGTCCGTTGTGTTGTTCGGATTCCTGGTGTTGATCGCGTGGAGTCTGTGTCAGTTGTTCGGTGGTAGAGGTGCGTTCATTCACTACGGCGCGGTGATCGGCACCATCATGGTCGCCAACGTGGCGATGATCATTATCCCCGGGCAGCGTCGGATGGTTGCCGCCCTGACAGAAGAACGTCCTATCAATCCTCTGGATGGAGCACGCGGCAAACAACGCTCTGTCCACAACACGTATCTGACGCTGCCGGTGCTGTTCGTGATGATCAGCAATCACTACGCCAGCACCTACAGCGGGACATGGAATTGGCTTGTACTTATCGGAATGACCGTGGCCGGCGCGCTGATCCGAGTTTATTTCGTCTCGCGCCATAAAGGCGCGGCGTCACCAGTGCCTGCCATTGGCGGTATTGGCGCCCTCGCAGCGACAGCGGTGCTAGCGAACGGCCTGTCAGGTTTTGGTTCGACACAGGTCGATAATGTGGCTGTTCCTGAGATGGCTGCTATCGCGAGCATCATCACCGAGCGATGCACAAGCTGCCACGCCAACGCGCCAAGTTGGCCGGGCTTTGCCGCGGCACCCGCAGGTGTTGTACTCGAGACTCAGGAAGACATCGCGCGTTACGCCGAACAAATTCATCAGCAAACGGTCGTGCTCAAGGCGATGCCGATCGGCAATCTCACGGGTATTACAGACGAAGAGCGCGCGGCTATCGACGTCTGGTACAGAGCGCGCTAGCGAAATCGCACATGTCCTGGGCCGAGCTCGGCGACGCTCGATAACCCCATCAATCTGAGATCACGCTCGAGTTCGTCGCGCATGTTCTGCAGCGTGCGTTCAACACCCGCCTGTCCGGCAGCAGCGAGCGCATAGAGATACCACCGCCCGCCCGAACATGCCGTTGCGCCGAGGGCCAGCGCTTTCAGTACATGTGTGCCGCGGCGAATTCCCCCATCGCAAATGATCTCGATCTGACCGCCAACCGCATCGACAATCTCGCGCAGCTGATCGAAAGGCGCTCGCGATCCATCGAGCTGTCGCCCGCCGTGATTTGAAATCATGATTGCGGTCGCACCAAGTTCGACTGCACGCTTTGCATCCTCAACCGACATCACGCCTTTGAGACAGAACGGACCGCCCCAACGTTCGCGCACGCTCGCGGCATCATCCCAGGTCATCGTGCGATCCAGCATATTGGAGAAGTAGTCGCTTACCGAAACAGCAACATTGCTGCCCTCAGGAATCGCCTGTTCGAGCTGAGGCAAAGAGAAGCGCTCACGGAACAGGTAATTGAGTGTCCAGCGCGGGTGCATTGCGAAGCTCAATGCGCTCGATGGTGTTAGTCGCGGTGGCGAGGTAAAACCGGTTTGCAAATCACGCTCACGATTGCCCCCGACAATCGTGTCTACGGTGAGTGCTAACGCATTGAAACCTGCTGCCTTGCACCGATCGATCATCGAAAAGGTAAGCTCGCGATCCTTGTGAAAGTACAGCTGGAAGAGCTTTGGTGTCGCTATGCTGGCCCCAATCTCATCCACGCTGACCGTCGCGAGCGACGATACGCCGAAGTAAGTGTTGAACCGCGAAGCAGCGCCCGCCACAGCGCGCTCGCCTTGCCAATGGAACAATCGCTGCAAAGCCGTCGGCGACAAAAAAATGGGCAGATCGAGCGTGCGGCCAAGGACGCTGACCGACAAATCGACTGCCTCCGTACCCGCAAGCACGTTGGGAACGAGGTCGCACGCTTCGTAAGCTTCCGAATTTCGCCGATAGGTGATCTCGTCGTCCGCAGCACCATCAATGTAGTGGAAAACCGGAGCTGGCAATCGACGACGTGCGAGTTGTCGAAATTGTTCGACGTTATAGCAATCAGCGAGCTTCATGGCTGGACAGTACCACGATCGGTGCACCTCACTAAGATGGCAGTTGGCGCTTACCGAATTTGGTGGGACACTCAGGCTATGGAATACCCCAGAGATATTATTGGTTACGGCAACAAGGTACCCGATGCCCAGTGGCCAAATGGTGCCAAGATTGCAGTTCAATTCGTCGTCAACTACGAGGAAGGTGGTGAGAACTGCATACTTCACGGCGATGACGCGTCCGAAGCCTTTCTTTCTGAGATCGTTGGAGCAGTGCCGTTTCCTGGCGCTCGCCATCGCAACATGGAGTCGGTCTATGAATACGGCTCACGTGCGGGCTTCTGGAGACTGCATCGCTTATTTGTCGAGCGGGAATTGCCCGTGACGGTTTTTGCCGTCGCCTCCGCGCTACAGAGAAACCCTAAAGTCATCGATGCCATGCAGGATGCTGATTGGGAAATCGCAAGCCATGGTCTTCGATGGATCGACTATCACGGTGTCCCCGAAGCCGTCGAACGCGAGCATTTCAACGAAGCGATCCGAATCCACGAATCGCTGACTGGCAGCGCGCCGGCGGGCTGGTATCTCGGACGCTGTAGTGAATCCAGCCATCGCATCGCCGCAGAGTATGGCAAGTTCGAATACAACGCTGACAGCTATGCCGACGATCTGCCCTACTGGAGCTACGAGTTCGATACCCCACAACTCATGGTGCCTTACACGCTCGATGCGAACGACATGCGATTTGCTACGCCCCAGGGATTTAACTCGGGTACCCAGTTCTTCGATTACCTCAGAGACACCTTTGATTGCTTGTATCGAGAGGGAGAGCGGCGGGCCCGAATGATGTCTATTGGTCTGCACTGCCGTCTGGCGGGGAGGCCCGGCAGAGCTCAGGCATTGAAGCGTTTCCTCGATTACATCATCGGTCACCCGGACGTTTGGGTCGCCAAACGTGTCGACATTGCACGCCACTGGCGCGACCGGTTCCCACCTAAATGAATCGCTACCTTAGACCGCTACCGTCCGGTATGAAGCGTGAACATTTCGTCGCCGAGTTCGGTGGCATTTATGAACACTCCGCCTGGGTTGCCGAACAAGCCTTCGATGCGGGACTGGATGCGCATTGCGATACTGCCGCCGGGCTGGCCGAGCGCTTTCAGGCGATTGTCGATGGAAGCAACCGTGAGCAGCGTCTTGAGTTGATCCGTGCGCATCCGGACCTCGCCGGCAAAGCCGCTGTTGCCGGCAATCTGACAGCCAGTTCCACTTCGGAGCAGGCAAGCGCCGGGTTGGATCGCTGTACGCCGCACGAGTTCGATCGATTCCAGCAACACAATGACGCCTACAAGGCGCGCTTCGATATGCCGTTTATCAAGGCCGTGCGACACAGTAATCGTGCGGAGATTCTCACCTCGTTTGAGGCGCGATTACCGAATTCATTCGACGACGAATTCGACAACGCCATGCAGGAAATTCATCAGATTGCGCGCTGGCGGTTGGAGGCGCTCTGCGATGGATAGACTGGGAATCATTACGCAGCTGACTGAGCCGCATCCATTCGGCGATGTTATCAATCTCGCCCACCCGCGACTCGGCGCACAGGCAATCTTCGCAACCGACGAATTCTATGGCGACAAAGCGCGACTGATTTCGCCCGAACCGCCGGTGTTCTTGCCCGACAAATACGACGCCAATGGTAAGTGGATGGACGGATGGGAAAGCCGACGCAGACGCACACCCGGACATGACTGGTGCGTCATCCGCCTCGGCATGCCTGGGCGCATCGCAGGCATCGAAATCGACACTCGCCACTTCACCGGCAACTATCCACCGCATGCCTCGGTCGACGCCTGCTACTTCGAAGGTGAGATGCCCGATGATTCGGTCACCTGGCACGAGATCGTTGCCAAGCGCACCGTCAACGGAAATCGCCAGCACTTCACCGAGGTTCAGAGCGATACGCCATGGACGCATATCAGGCTGCATATTTACCCGGATGGCGGCGTGGCACGACTACGAGTCTGGGGGCGGGTCGAGCGTGACTTCTCGAGCATTCAGGCCAACACGGAGCTGGATCTGTTTGCGATCGAAAACGGTGGTCGTGCGATGTACTGCAATGATGAGCACTTCGGCACGATGCACAATCTCAACGCACCCGGCCGCGGTATCAACATGGGCGACGGATGGGAAACTGCGCGACGACGTGCGCCCGGCAATGACTGGGTTGTCCTGGCGCTCGGTCATCCCGGAAAAATTCGTCGTGTTGTCGTCGACACTGCCCACTTTAAAGGCAACTACCCGGACGAAGTGGAGCTGCGAGCCACGCAGATCGCCGAGACAGCGCATCCGTTTGATCCACTCGCAAGCGCCGAGTGGCCGATTCTCATGCCACGCCAGAAGCTCAAACCAGACACCATTCATGAGTTCATCGACGTCATCTCAGACTCACAGACGGTGACGCATCTTCGGGTGAATATTTTCCCCGATGGTGGGGTCAGTCGACTGCGTATCTACGGTGTGCTTGCCGGATGAACGACGTGGCCTTTGAAGTCCCCGTCACACCCATATCCGCGAACGCTTTCGCGCCCTTTGGTGAAGTGATCGAGCCCACAGAACAGACCGCTGAGATGGTGAACGGGCAACGCTTCGAGCGTTTCGACGCACTCGCAGAAATCCACTGCGGTGATGCCCCTGTGAACGTCGGCATCATGAGATGCGCAACGGCGACAACGCTTCCCTGCGAGATGACCATCGTCGAACGCCATCCTCTGGGTAGCCAAGCTTTTTTGCCACTGGATACTCTGCACTACATTATTGCGATCGCACCCCCATGTGCTGACCCTGATCCCACCCAGTTTCGGGGCTTTATCGTGCCGCCGAGAACCGGCATCAATATGCGCGCAGGGGTGTGGCACGTACCATTGCTGGGCAGCAGAGTCGGCCAGACGTTCGCGGTCATCGATCGAGCCACTGAAGACAACTGCGACGAAATCACATTGTCCGCACCGTTGAGAATCCCTGCAGCACTATGACCGCACGCGCTTTTCGTGGAACGATTCTGCACTGCCTGACCGATCCTGGAGTCGACAACGACCGGGATGCGATGCAGGTCTTTGAGGACGGCGTCTTCATCGTCGAAGACGGCGATATTGTCGACCTGGGACCCGCAGATGACCTGCTCGACCGACTCGGCGAACAGTGCCCGGTTACCGACTACCGAGGTCGGTTTCTTCTACCGGGTTTCATCGATTGCCATGTGCACTACCCGCAAACGAACATTATTGCCGCCTATGGCAAACAACTGCTCGAATGGCTGAATACCTATACGTTTCCTCTCGAGTCGAGATTTGCTGATATCGAGTATGCGCGAGAGACGGCCGCGTTTTTTGTCGACGAACTGCTGAAGAACGGGACCACCGCCGCCGCGGTGTTCGCAACTGTGCATGCGCACTCTGTTGACGCGCTGTTTGAAGCCACCAGTCGGAAAAACATGTGTACCTTCGCCGGCAAGGTACTCATGGACCGCCACTGCCCGTCGAATCTACGTGACACTCCGGAGACTGGCTACCGTGAAAGTCGAGACCTGATCGAACGGTGGCACGGTAAGGGGCGCAACCTGTATGCGATCACGCCAAGGTTCGCGCCGACCAGCTCAACGGAGCAGCTGACGCTTGCCGGCAAGTTAGCCTCGGAGTTTCCGGATACTCTGATTCAGACGCATCTGGCAGAGAATGTCGAAGAGGTCGAATGGGCCCGGTCACTGTTTCCGGAATCGGATTCGTACCTCGGAATTTATCGAGACTTCGGACTGCTACGAGATCGATCCGTTTTCGCCCACTGTATCCATCTGGAAGATCAGGACCATGCGAGTCTCGCCGCGCACAAAGCGGCCATTGCGTTTTGCCCGACTTCCAATCTGTTTCTCGGTAGCGGGTTGTTCGATCTGGAGACCGCGCGCAACCATGGCGTAAGAGTGGGACTGGCAACCGACGTCGGAGGCGGCACCAGTTTTAGTCAACTCGACACCGTCAGTGAGGCCTATAAGGTGCTGCAATTGCGGGGGCAAAGCTTGCACAGTGCGAGCGGGCTCTATCTGGCAACCCTCGGTAGTGCCAGAGCGCTGCACCTTGAGGACCAGATCGGTAATTTGCTACCGGGTAAGGCGGCAGACTTCGTCGTACTCGATCTCGAGTCCACGCCACTGCTCAGCCGCCGCATGACCACCAGCCAGGATCCGGTTGATCAGCTCTTTGCACAACTGATGTTGGCGGATGACCGAGCCATCTTGGCGACTTATGTCAAAGGCGAGGCGGTCTACACCCGCTAGGCGCGCGCCAGCCGGCCCTGTTCAAGAATCACGCACGTTAGCCGCTTCCTGACTTGGAGCGCTGTAACGGAATGTGATGACCCCTCGAGACCCACAATCACGACCTGGCATGATCCGATTGATGTTGGAGCTGCTCTTCTGCGCGCTCGCGATCTTCGCCATGATCTGGGGGTCATTCGAGATCGGGTTCGCCAGCAATTCCGTCGTCGCCATCTGGCCGGCCGCCGGTCTGGGCGTCTGGATGGCGCTGAGGTACGGGTGGATTGCCGCGTTGAGCATCTTCGGCGGCCAGCTCATGTACTCCACGCTATTCCAACCCGATCAGCTAACGCATGCGGCCTTCGCGAGCACAGGCAACGCGCTCGCCACAGTCTTCGTTGTCGCACTCTACCGCCGCGTACGTAAAGACACCATCCCGCTGCTCAGTGTGCGTTCAGTCATCCTGTTCTTTCTACTGCCAGGCGCACTGCACAGTGCCATTGCCGCGCTGATCGGCACCGTGACTATCACGACATTTCTCGATATCAACAACGGAGCAGTATTGCTGGGTATCGCTTGGCGGTGGTTTTTCTCGGATTTCACGGGCGTAGTCCTGATCGCGCCATTGATGCTCGCTATCGACGATGCAGCTCGCTATCGAGGCGCCTGGGCAAGAAGCAACACTCAGGAGCTGATCCGTGCGACGCTAATCACCGTCGCCTCGCTGGTCATCGTGTCTGTGATCTCCACGAGGATGCCGGACGCGCTAGGCCAGTATCCGATTGTGTTGCTGACGATGCCGCTGTGTATCTGGCTTGCCTTCAAGGCGGACAACGCCACCAGCATCGTTTTGCTCACCACTACCATTCTTGGCGCGCTAGGTCTGACCCTGATTCGCGTCGGGGATGTCGGTGCCGACGGCTTTCTGGCGGTGCAGCTTTATGGTGTGGTGGTGATGTGTACTAGTCTCGTGTTGCACGCCAACTCACAGGAACGCCGCAAGGCGCTCGCAGCACTTGCGCAAGAGCAGTTGTCGCTCGAGCGCACAGTGGCCGAGCGTACGGCTGAACTCCAGGAACAAATTCTGGCATATGAGCAGGTCAAGACGGAGCTCGAGAAACAAGCTTCCACGGATGCACTGACCGGTCTCGCCAATCGTCGCGCCTTCATCTCGCACTTCAAAGATCAGTTCGCAAGGCTGCGCAGCAGAGACGTGTCCATGTGCCTTGTCATGCTGGATCTCGATCACTTCAAATCGATCAATGACACCCACGGGCACGCAGTAGGCGATGAAGTGCTCGAGCAGGTTGGCTCCATCCTAAAGGACTGCGCCCGCACTGGTATGGATTTGCCCGCGCGGCTGGGCGGCGAGGAGTTTGCCTGCCTGCTGGATGATACGGCGTTCGAAGGCGGCATGATCGCCGCCCAAAGAATACTCGAAAAAATTCGCACAACCACCGTCAACACGACCGCAGGTCCGCTGAGTTTTACGGCAAGTGCTGGCCTCGCCCTCATCACGAGCGAGCTGCCATCGATCGATCACGCGATGGTGGCCGCCGACGAAGCGTTGTACGAAGCCAAGAGAAGTGGTCGAAACCAGGTCTGCACGCATGACCCTCTGACCATTACGATCAGCCTCAAGGTCGCACAACACTCGAGTGGCTGAGTGCGTTAGAGCTCGCGTGAGAGGAATCGGACGGTCTGATCGATCAGTTCGACCGAAAACTGCGGCTGATCATTGAACAAGCCGAAGCCGTGATTCGCACCCGGAATCTCAATCAGTGAAACCACGGCAGCATTGCCGGCCGCTGCTTCGGCACGTCGGCTGACCACGGGCGGCACGACATCATCCGCTGCGCCATGGATCAGCAATAGCGAGCCCGTGTAGCGCTCGATTGCATCCAACGGCATCGAGGCCTCCAGATCATCAAACCACTGAGCGCTGAGTTGCTGTTTCTGCCCCCAAAATGTCTCGTAAGGCGCATATCCTTCGGTCCGCGCCTGTTCCTTCATGGCGGCATACGCCGCCTCACCACCCAGCATGTCTGTGAACTCAGAGGCGCCATTCTCGAGCGCGCCTGCCCACAACACCATTGCGGCATAGCGCTCGCCGTCCTGACTCAGCTCGGCGGCAATCCGCCCGCCCATACTGAATCCGACGATGCCTACGCGATTCAAGTCGATGTACGCCCAGCGCTGCACGTACTCGTACGCCGATAGCACATCCGCCTTCATGTTGGTCAGGTTGTTGTTGTAGAACGGCTCCTCACTTTCTCCGCAACCGGGAAAATCCATTCGGATCGATGCAATTCCCCGCGAAGCGAGTTGCGCTGCGAGGCGAGTAAAGGCGCCCGCCTCCTCACGAGTACCGCCGTGACCATGAACCAGCAACACCAGTGGCAGAGCCTGCTCGTTGGCACTCGGCGGGATTAAATACGTCACTGGAATCTGTGTGTCTCGCGACGCGATCATCGCCTCCTGCGACCACACGCCGTCCGGTAGCGGCACATCAGGGGTCGCGACAGGCACGGGCGCACTGGCACAGCCCGCCAGTGCGGACACGACGAGCAGCGTCGCGATGATCGATCTCATTGCTGCCGCTCCAACGTAATCTTCCACTCAACACCGGCATCGATCAGGTACTTCTCAGCAAAGTTCCCCTGATTGATCGCAATACTGAGATCGCCACTCGAGTTGATGAACAGCAGATTGTCTCCAACGTCGACGGATCCAAAGCTACGCGCATAGGGAATGGCATCTTCGAAAAGCATCTCGCCTTTGTACTTAATGACCACATCATAAAGATCGCCGTACCCGGCTTTATCGAGCTCGAACATTGCACGATCGATATTGAAGAAGATGTTTCCGAGACGATCGACACCGCCCACTACATGGCCGCGGAATACCCCGTCCTCATAAGTGCCCGGTTGCGACTCGATCGTCATTACGGAAGCGGGCAGCAAGGGGCCAACCTCCTCGAAACTGATCACTCCGGCAGCCAGGCGCGCACCGGTGTACGAATAAACATCGCGCCCATGGAAGGTGTGCGCCCACTCGGTATTCGGGCGTCGATTCACCGTCTCATCGATTTCCCGGACCGCTTTTATGCCATAAGCGCGGGCCGGCCCGGATAACGAACCGTTGTCGGGGCTCACGAAGTACAAGTCGTTTTCTGTTTGGAGCACAACCGATTTTCTTGGCGTACCTACGCCGGGATCAACCACCGATACAAACACGGTCCCTGAGGGCCAGGTCTGCGCGTTGTACTCCAGCGAATCACTCGCGGCACGAATGTCGTACAACGGAATCAGCGGTCGAACGTTATATACATCAAGCTTGGGGCACACCGTCCTCGCCACGCCGGTCATGACCAGACCTTCGAAGTCTGCCTGAATGACCAAAGCGCTCTTGCGGCACGGCGAGTCTTCGGTTTCATGGTGTGCCGCGATGGCCGGCATGGATGACCCAATCCATAACAGCGCCAGAGTTGCTAATCCCCGAGTCCCCATAGTGCTCTCTCCGTTGTCAGCAGGCGTTTTAGACTACGCGCTTAAGCGCTTCGATGCAGCTGCATGGCGTGCGCGCAGCGCCTCAAGGTCGGTACCAAGAAGTGCACTGTCCCGAACGCGCCACTCACCGCCGACCATGAGATCCGAGACTTGATGTGCGCCACATAACAAAAGCGCCGCAACAGGGTCGGTGGCACCGGAAAAGCGCAACTCGTCGAGTCGGTAACAGCCAATATCCGCCAAGTGGCCTGGGACGAGCTTGCCGAGTGCAGGGCGCCCAAGCACGGCAGCACCGCCGGCCGTGGCCCAGCGCAAAGCAACATCGTGAGTGACAGCTTCGGCACCCGAGCGCAGGCGCTGCAAGAGAAAGGCCTGGCGGACCTCGCCGATCATGTTCGACGCGTCATTCGACGCAGACCCATCGACACCGAGACCAATCGGACTGCCAGCAGCTTCGAGATCCAACGCCGGGCAAATTCCTGAAGCGAGCACCATGTTTGAACTGGGACAATGGGAAATCGCGGTTGCGGCACGGCCCAGTCGCTCGATTTCACCACGATCGAAATGGATGCCGTGGGCGAGCCAAACATCGTCAGCCAGCCAGTCTAGCGACTCGAGATAGTCGAGCGGGCGCTGACCGAATTGCTCGAGACAAAACGCATTCTCGTCTTCGGTCTCGGCGAGGTGAGTGTGCAATCGCACACCGTGTCTGCGTGCTAATGCCGCACTCTCTCGCATCAGCTCTGGCGTTACCGAAAATGGAGAGCATGGTGCCAAGGCAATCTGCACCATCGCCGATTCCGATGCATCATGATACTTACCGATCAGTCGTTCACTCTCTGCCAGAATTGTCTCCGGCGACTGAACAACGTGGTCTGGCGGGAGCCCGCCATCGCGCTCACCAAGGCTCATCGAACCGCGCGTTAACGTGACACGGACCCCCAAGCGCTGCGCAACATCGACCTGCACGTCAATCGCGTCCGCGATCTTGTCGGTGAACAGGTAATGGTGATCGCTTGCGAGCGTGCAGCCGGACAGCATCAGCTCCGCAAGCGCGAGCTCGGTAGACGCCTCAACGGCCTCAAGGTCGAGTCCCGCCCATACCGGGTACAACGCTTTGAGCCATGGAAAAAGCGGTTGATTGAGTGCCGCTGGAAACGCTCTGGTCAACGTCTGATAAAAATGGTGATGGCAGTTCACAAGCCCCGGCAATACAACCTGGTCGCTCGCGTCGTAAACGTGGTCGACTGGCTTAGCCGGCGTGGTCCCAGTGGCAAGACACTCCGCGATGCGCTCGCCATCAATCACCAACCCACCCGGTGCGCTCACGTCGGCGCCAGTCCAGACCGCAGCCGGATTTCTGATCCAGGTTCGTGCCATTTCTACCGATTCAGCTCAGGCGGCAAATGACTGAGCAAACGCATCGATCTCTTCGTGATAACCCGTACGCTCTTCGTCGGTAAGCCAGGCTACATCAAAAGCATTGCGCGTCAGCGTTAGCAGCTCGTCATGCGTGAATCCAGCTTGCTCCTGCAATGCACGGAAGTTGTCGGTCATATAGGCACGAAAATACGCCGGATCATCTGAGTTTACTGTAGCCCGCATGCCGAGCTCGAGCATCTTGCGAATCTCATCGCCCGTCAAAGACTGAGCGCAAAAGGTGTTGGAAACCGGGCAGACCGTCAGGCCAAGATCACGCCGCTTAATCTCCTCACACAGTGCAGGGTCCTCCAGGGAGTTCACACCATGATCGACGCGATCCGCTTCGACCTTGGTCACCACATCCCAGATGTTCGATACGCTGTTCTCCTGGTCCACATCGCAATGCATCGTAAGCTTTAGGCCCATCGATCTCGCGCGCTCAAAGACTTTGGCGAACTTCAAAGGCGGGTTGCCTTTCTCATCGGAATCCAGCCCCACCCCGATGAGCCGATCGAGATAAGGCTCGGCCATCTCAAGATGCTCCATTGCCGATTCAGCGCTCATGTCACGCAGGAAGCACATGATCAACCGGGAGCGGATCCCCATATTCTCCTCCGCATCTTTTTGCGCGCGACTGATGCCGTCGATCACGGTCGAGAACTCTACGCCGCGAGTCGTATGACCTTGGGGGTCGAAAAACGGCTCAACGTAGCGCACGTTGTCGGCGTGCGCGCGCTGGAAATAGTGATAGGTGAGATCGTAAAAGTCCTGCTCAGTCTGCAGCACATTCATCCCTGCGTAATAGATCTTCAGAAATGACGGCAGATCATTGAAATTGTAGGCATCGATGACCGCCTGCGGACTGTCGTACTCAAGGTCGATGCCGTTCTTTTGTGCAAGCTCAAAAATATGTTCGGGCTCCAGCGTACCCTCAAGATGGACGTGCAGTTCGGCCTTCGGCATATCCGCAACAAAGTCTGGCATTTTGTTTCTCCCGTAACTCAAGCACCCCGACATAACCGATGCTACGTGCAGAGCAGAGGCACAGGCAAACACAGTATGGCGATCGTCAATCACTGCCGTATAGTGAAGTCGATGGGACGCCTTTCCATGCAACCTGGCTTCGGCATCGACGACTCCCCGCCGCACGCATTGGCGGCCGTGGTCGGCGCGCAGCACCTGCTCGCCGTGTTCGGGGGCATCATCACCGCACCACTGCTTATCGCGATCGGCATGCAACTTGATCCGACTGACACGGCCTATCTCATCAGCAGTGCACTCGTGATCTCGGGTGTCGCAACTCTGATTCAGATCCGAAGTATCGGTCCGATCGGTTCGGGCATGTTGAGTATCCAGGGCACGAGTTTTACTTTCGTCACCCCACTGATTTTTCTGTATCAGCTGAAGTCATCTTCGCTGCCCACAGAGGTCGTGCTGGGCCAATTGTTTACCGCTTGTATGGTCGCCGCGCTCATCATGCTGGTTCTCGTGCAGTGGATCGAAAGACTGCGCCGAATCATCACGCCGGCGGTGGCGGGCAGCACCGTCATTCTGTTGGGTGTTTCGCTCGTATTGATCGCACTTCAGGGGCTACAGAGAGACTACGCCGCAAATGGTTCGGCCGCGCTCCTGGCCGCAGGAAGTTCCTTCGGCGTCGTCCTGTTGCTGGCGTTGTCCGGGAAGCCCGCATTGCGATTGTGCTCGATCGTCGTCGGACTCGCCGCAGGCTCTCTTGTCGCCGCCCAGCTCGGACTTCTGCGAAAACCGGATTTAGTATCTGCGCCTGCGCTCTTTATTCCCGAGTTCCTGCGCTATCCGCTGTCGTTCGACCTCAGCATGGTGCTTGCCTTACTCCCCATCTTCATCGTCTCCGCCACCGAGTCGATCGGCGATCTCTCAGCGACCGCTACACTCTCCGGCATTCCGGTCAATGATCGTCAATTCCTGAAGCGCCTGCGCGGCGGAGTGAGCGCTGACACCATCAACTCGCTGCTCGCCGCCCTGTTCTCGTCATTTCCGAATACAACCTTCAGCCAGAACAACGGCGTCATCCGGCTTACTGGAGTCGCAAGTCGGCGCGTCGGCGCCTACACCGCAGTGATGCTCATACTGATTGGCCTCGTGCCCGCGGTGGCGTTATTTGTCCAGGCATTGCCGGCAAGCGTTGTTGGTGGCGCAACCGTCATTATGTTCGCGCTGGTCGGCGTGTCTGGCTGGCTGATGATCGGCGGGCGGGATGCAGACCGTCGGACGATCGCCATATCCGCTGCAGCGGTACTCTTCGGCCCGGTGATATCCAGTCTCGTCCCACAATGGGATGGTGCACCGCGCGCATTGGCAACCTTTGTTGCCTCACCCGTTTCGACGGGCGCCTTCATCGCGATGTTACTCGAACTTCTGATTCCCCGATTCACCATTTTGGAACCTGCCACATGACACGGATTATGACTGCCATCGCCATCCTGCTTGTGTGCGCAAGCGCCACCGCTGACCAGCACTGGTTCGAAGCACTCAAGGATGCCGGGGACGATCGCGCTTTGTACCGCGTACTGCACGCCATGCCGAAAGGCGGCGATCTGCATAACCACAACACGGGCTCAGTGCTCCCCAAAGACTGGTTGCGCATCGCGTTAGCGCAACAAGAGCGCGGTTATCGCTACTACACCAAGACGCGCATCAACAACTGCCGTGATTACAGCGAAGCCAACACCACCTACCTGCTGCTGTTTCGGAACATCTCACAACTTGATTACGACGCCCTCAGCCAGTGCGAACAGTCCGAGCACACCGCGCTTGACGAACTCTCCGAAACTGAGCGTGCTGGCTGGATTAATAGCCTGAAGCTCGACAACCCTACGGAAGGGCGCGAAGAGTTCTTTCGAAACCACTGGCAGAGAATCAATGCGCTGGCAGCCAACCCTTACCTGCGGGCCGAGATTCTCTTCCAGAATATGAAAGATCTCGCAGACGATAATGCGATTTACCTGGAGACCCAGGCGGCGGTGCATGGCGCTATGCGACCCGATGGCAGCGCGTTCGAGCCGGAAGAGGTAGCCGACATCTACCGCGAGCGACTCAAGCAGCGCGACGCGGCCGAAACCGGCGTGACTGTACGCCTGCAACTTATGGTTTTGCGCTTTGCGCCTAACGCAGAGGATCGTTTGCGCGAGCTCTATACCTTCGCGCTCGAAAATCGCGATCTTTACGTTGCGCTGAACATGGCTGGCCGCGAAGACGACGATAAAGGCCATCCAAGACGCTTTCTCGAAACCTATCGCGAGATGCGCCACCTCGGCGCACTACCACTATCGATCCACGCGGGCGAGGTCGATGAACCCAACGACCATGTGCGTGACACATTGCTCTTGGGTGCGTCGCGGATCGGCCACGGGCTGAACCTGATCACCGACGACGATCTGATGGTGGATATGAGATATGGTCCGTATCTCGTTGAAATTAACTTAATAAGTAACCTGCTGCTAGAGTACGTTGTGGATTATTCGCAACACCCTTTTCCCGAGTTTTTGCGCACGGGGATTCCGGTGGCTTTGTCTACTGATGACCGTGGCATGTGGGATTCGACTTTGACCGACGAATTCTTTGTCGGCGTGAAGGAGTACGATCTCACGTGGGAAGAGATCAAGCTCATGGGTCGCAACTCGATTCAATTCAGTTTTGTTGAAGACCCTGTGAAGGAACGTTTGCTGGAGCGTTTTAACCAGAAAATGAAGGCGTTTGAGCGTCAGATGGAACGTCGCGGACTTGCAAACTCAGATGAGTTCCCGGACACTCGGCGCTTCATTTGTGCTCGCTACAAGATCTGCGACTGATAGTCGGCGCAAACCTGGGGGGATACAGGTTTGCACAACCAGCAAACCGATGGCGTGGTCCGTTATTGAGATTCCACGTCGTGCTGGTTGAGCATTTTGGTGGTAGGGCTCTCGAGGGTGTTACCAAAAAACAACAGGTGCTGACGTAGAAGCAGCACCGAAAATGGTGTGGTTATCCACTTTGTGATTCGCGTGTGCGAAGACTCAATCTGCGCCTTCAGGAGGGTGAACGAATGAGACGAAACTGGGCCCTGTATGCCGGGGTGATGACGGCGTTGTATGCCGCAACTGCGCTGCCGGCGGCAGCACAGGAAGAGGAAATCGACGAAATCGTCGTGGAAGGGTCGCTGAACAGCCTCCCAACTCAGGACGTAGGATCGGTTTTCGGTTTGGACAAGACGCTGCTCGAAACGCCGCGGTCAGCTTCGACGATCTCCGCTGATCAAATCGAGCGTTTCGATATCCGCGACATCGATGAGCTCGTCAGCTTGTCGCCGGGTACCTTCACTCAATCCTTCTTCGGGGTCGCCGGCGCACTCGATATTCGAGGCACTTCGGGCGAGACCTACTTCCGTGGCGTACGTCGCCTCGATAATCCGGGCAATTACCCGACGCCGATCGGCGCCTCTGACCGAATCGACATCGTTCGTGGCCCGGCATCCGTGATTTACGGCCCTGCCAAAATCGGCGGCTACCTGAACTTCGTGCCGAAGTCTGCCCGCGCTACGGGTGGCCAGTACCTTGACGAAGTTGAGGGCAGCGTTTCCTACACCACCGGTACCTGGGATTTGAACATCCTCAAGGGCGAGGTTGGCGGGCCGGCGGAAGTCGCAGGCCGTGAGTTTGGCTATTACGCGTACGCAGAAGTTGAAGATTCCGGCAGCTACTACCAGAACACTGCAACCGACCAGACGCTGCTGCAGCTTGCGATCGATCACGACGTCAACGACACGCTGCACATCCAGTTCGGTGGTATGTACCACCGCTTCGAGGGCAACCAGATCGCAGGCTGGAACCGTCTGACGCAGGACCTCATCGACAACGGCACCTATATCACAGGCAATGCCCAGCCGCTGGATACCAATGGTGACGGTTCGATTTCGCACACCGAGTACAACGTTGCGGGCATCAGCCAGTTCTTCGTTGGAACATCCTCGGGGCCAGGCTCGCCGACTCAGGCCGACGTGAACCCGCTGTCAGCACTGGTCAACCCGGGCACGGCACAGCTCGACGGCAGCCAGGTATTGGTAGCACCGGACGACACGCTCGAGAACGACGTACTGACTCTGTACTTCGACGCGATCTGGAACTTTGATAACGGCTGGGAAGTGAAAAACCAGCTGTTCTACGAAGGCTATGAGAACCTGAACGAGAACGCTTATGGTTTCTCGCAGTTCCATGATTCTCACGTCATCGAAGACAAACTGACGTTCCAGAAGGAATTCACGACCGACACGCTGGTGACGACCCTGCAAATTTCTCCGTCGGTTCGATTCACGGACTTCAGCCACGGCAGTGACTTCATCAACGAGTACTTCGACCGCCGCGACCTTACCGGTCCGTCAACAGCGCTGGATCGTCGCCTGCTTTCGACCCGCAGCAATACCGACTATGCAGACCGCTTCGACGGCGACTACCTGAACTATGGCCTGGCCATGCTGGGTGACTTCGTCTTTGAGAATGGCTTCTCTGCGCTGTTCGGTATCCGCTACGACGATATCGACGTTGAGAGCCGCAGCATCGACGAAGATCTGGGCATATTCGGCGACGGCGAAGCGGAGACGGAGACCGACACGGAAACCGGCATCTCCTGGACGGCGAGCGTGTCTTGGGAATTCGATGTGGGTGAGTCAAGCATCATCCCTTACGCCACGTTCTCAGAACAGTCGACGGTAATCGCAGGTCAGGGTGCTGAGATCCAGACCGGTGCGATCGCCAGCAACGGCTGGTTCGATTCGTCCGAGCTACAGGAAATCGGTATCAAGGGTAGCTTCCTCGACGAGAGCCTCTACCTCGCGCTTTCTATTTACGAGCAGGAACGTACCGACTTCAACGCTCAGGCCATCGTCACCAACCAGAGTAACCGTACGGAAGGCGTAGAGCTGGAAGCACGCTGGGTGGTCAACGAGAACCTGGTTTTGACTGCGGGCTACACCAACATCGAAGTCATCAACCTGAACACGCTTGAAAACGCAGGCCGCTTTAGCTTCTTCGGTGCAGATGATGTTCCGCAGATCGACCCGACCACCATCTACGGCGGTCAGCTGATCGGTATCGTGTTCGCACCGCAACCAGGCGATGACGGTGCACGTCGCGCAGGTATGCCAGAGAACATCTACTCGTTCACGGGCACCTACTCGTTCGACAACGGCGTCGCGGTCAACGCGAGTGTGGTCAACGTGGACTCGGTGTTCTCCGGCTTCTCGCAGGCTGTAGAGCTTCCGTCTTACACGCTGGTTAACCTTGGCGTGATTTACGAGACAGACAACTGGCAGTTTGCATTGACCGGCAAGAACATCACGGATGAGCGTTACTTCCGTGCGAACTTCCCGAACTTGTTCGGGGGACAAATCGTTCTG
>JBCBNU010000024.1:0-36649 GCA_039821645.1 Pseudomonadota bacterium | reverse complement strand
ATGCAGCACGCGCACTTGGCGAGCGTCTCAGTAACCAATACGACGAAAACGAAGCTGCGCTCGCGATCGCTCAGGAAGAACTAAAGAAAGAACTCGGCAACTTGACCGAGTTGTTTGGTGAAATCCAGCAAGTCTCTGGTGATCTTCAGGGCGTGTTCTCTGCATCACCGACGAACCTGCAGTTTGCAGAGCGCGAAGATTTCCTCGTAGCGTTGGGTGCCAAGATGGGCAGTTCTAGCGAGCTAGCGGAAATCGAGGAGATCGAGCAACTCTGGTTCGAGATGCAGCGTGAAATCGTTGAATCCGGAAAAGTGGCCAAGTTCACGACGGAAATCGTTACCGGCGACAATGAAATTACGACGGCTGAAGTGGTTCGCGTTGGTAACTTCAACGTGGTCGCGCCGGGGCGTTTTCTCGAATATAAAGTACTCGAAGGCGCTTCTGTGCTGAAAGGTCTGCCGAAACAACCGGCGGGACGCTTCACAAGCGCTGCTTCGGATGTTGCAAACGCAGCGCCGGGCTCGACGGTCATCGCTGGCGTTGACCCGACGGGTGGTAGCGTGCTTGCAACTTTGGTCGCCTCGAAGTCGGTGCGCGATCGCATCAACGACGGCGGCGTGGTCGGATACTGCATTATTGCTTTGGGCATAGTCGGCTTGTTGATCGCAGTATTCCTTTTCTTCAGCCTGACCACTGCAAGCGCGAAAGTGAGCAGCCAGCTGAAAGATGTCGGCAACCCGCGTGATGACAACGCGCTTGGCCGCGTACTGAAGGCTTATACGAGCAATAAATCGGTGGATACCGAGACACTGGAACTCAAGCTGAACGAAGCGGTGCTCAAAGAGGTGCCGAAAATCCAGCGCGGAATTCTGCTTGTGAAAGTGATTTCGGTTGTCGCACCACTCGCCGGGCTGCTCGGAACGGTGACGGGTATGATCAAGACCTTCCAGGTAATCACGCTTTATGGCGCGGGCGATCCGAAGCTTATGGCCGGCGGTATTTCGCAAGCGCTGATGACCACTGTATTGGGTCTCGTGGTAGCGATTCCGATGGTTCTGCTGCACACAGTGCTATCTGGCCGCGCGAAGAGCCTGCTCGGCATCCTTCAGGAACAGAGTGCTGGCCTGATTGCCGAGCACTCGGAAGCAGCCCACAGCGCACAGTAAAGGGGTCGAGCCATGCGTTGGTTAGAAGACCAATTTTTGTCGACACGGGACTTCATGGAAGCCGGTGGGCCGCTGTTGACCTGGATCGCAATTACTATCTTTTTGATGTGGTTGTTGATCGTCGAGCGCAGCTTGTTCTACCGACTACAGATGCCGCAGCTAGTTGCCAATGCCCGCAGAAAGTGGGAAGCGCGTGCTGAACGGAAGTCCTGGGCGGCGCATCAGATCCGCACAAAGCTGATCTCGGAGGTTGAGCAGGAGAGCGAAAAGTGGCTGGGCGTGATTCAGACGCTGGTTGCACTTTGCCCGCTGCTCGGATTGATGGGCACGGTGACCGGCATGATTCGAGTGTTCGAAGTCATGGCGTTCGCCGGCTCGGGAAATGTGCGTTCAATGGCCGACGGTGTGTCGTCAGCCACCATTCCCACAATGGCCGGGATGGTAGGCGCACTATCCGGCGTTCTGGTCGTTACAGTCCTGACCCGTCGGTCGGAGCGCGAAGTCGGCCTTTTGGAAGACTCGCTCACAATGGATCATTAAGGAGCAAGCGACATGCGTAGAAGAATTGGACAAGCTGGCGCTGAAGAAGAAGAAGCACAAATTGATCTGACGCCGATGTTGGACGTTGTATTCATCATGTTGATCTTCTTTATCGTTACCGCATCCTTCATTAAGGAAACCGGTCTCGATGTGAACCGCCCGGATGCCCCGACCGCCAATAAGGTTGACGACGCAAACATCCTGGTGGCGATCGGCGAGAACAACCAAATTTGGATGGATCGACGTCGAATCGACCCACGTGCCGTGCGTGCGAACATCGAACGCCTGCACGCAGAGAACCCGAAAGGATCAGTGGTCATCCAGGCGGACAAGAAGTCGAACAATGAGACGCTCGTGATCGTCATGGATGCCGCGCGTGCGGCAGGCGTCGAAAACGTCTCTCTAGCGGCGAACAAATAGCAACGCTGTCGCGTCACAGCGGCGGGTTGGAGGCAGTGTTATGCGTTACATCATAGGCATCTTCAGCGGAGCATTAGTCACGACTTTCCTGTTGTTCCTAATGAACTTCCTGATCGAGAGTGGCGAGGCTGCGTTGTCCGATCCGCGCGAGCGGATGGTCCTCGACTTTGTTGAGGTCAAGCAGGAAGAGGTGGTGAATCGGCAGGAGCGTAAGCCCGAGCCGCCGAAGCAACCGGAAACGCCGCCACCTGACGTGCCGCCGCCGCCAAGCAGTGACGTATCGCCCGATGTGAGCGCAATTGGCGTTGCGCCGCCACCAATCGCCAACACGTCGGGGTTGGGTATCGGCACACCGGGCGTCGCGGATGGGGAATACCTTCCGATCGTACGAGTGCCGCCGCAGTACCCACAGCGCGCTGCGCAGCGTGGACTTGAGGGCTACGTCATCGTCGAATTCACAGTGAATGAACTTGGCGAGGTTGTGGACCCCGTGGTGACCTATTCGACGAGCCGGCTGTTTGAGCGTGCGGCGATTAAAGCGGTGCTCGGGTGGCGCTACAAGCCGAAAGTCGTCGACGGACAGCCTGTCTCAACACCAGGCGTTGAAACTCAATTGACGTTCGAGTTAACCAAATGAGAAATCTGAACTTAATTGCGACCGCATCTGCTGTGTTGGTACTCGCGACAGCACAACCCCTCGCGCATGGACAGGAAGACGACGAGCCACCACGGCGCGAAACCAAGCGGGCGGAGACCCTGTCCAAGGCAGTTTATGAGGATCTTACCGAGGCGCAGGAAGCCATCGATGCAGAGCCTCAGGATCTGGCAACGGCAACGCGGATCGTCAATAACCTGCTCAGTGACGACATCACCGACTTCGAGCGTGGGAATGTTCTGAACTTCAAAGGGTTTTTGGAGTACACCCGCGGCAACAACGTTGCGGCGATTCGCGCGTACGAGGAGATGATTCAAATCGAATCACTCGAACCGGGAACCGTGCAGGGAACGATCTACACGATTGCGCAGCTCTACGCTCAGGAAGAGAACTATCCAAAAACGATTGAGTACCTCAATCGATGGTTTGAGACCGCGAAAAATCCGGCGCCTGACGCTTACATTCTGCTAGCCCAATCGTATGCGCAGCTCGAGCAATACCGTCAGATGATCCAGCCGATCGACAGTGCGATTGCGGAGGCGAAAGAACGCGGCCAGAGCCCAAAAGAGGAGTGGTTCAACCTCAAGTACTACGCGTGCTACCAGATGGAAGACTTCAACTGCGTGCGCGACACGCTCAAGATCCTGATCGCGGGTTGGCCCAAGAAAACCTACTGGCTCCAACTTGCGGGAATCTTCAACGAGCTTGAGGAAGAGCGCAGCATGTTGGCCATCTACGAGGCAGCGTACACAGACGGGCTGCTGACGACAGAATCCGAACTTGTCACCATGGCTCAGTTGTACCTGCAAGGTGAGGTCCCGTTCGCGGCCGCTCGGGTTCTGGAATCGGGAATGGAAAGCGGCACAATCAGCCAGAACGCCAAGAACTACCGTTTGTTGTCGCAGGCCTGGACATTGGCGAGAGACGACGAGAAAGCCATTCCTGCGCTGCGTGAAGCCGCAAAGCTCTCGGACGACGGTGATGTCGGCGCCGGACTCGCAATCGCGTTCCTCAACACAGAGCGGTACGGTGAGTGTATCGATGCTGGGGAAGATGCGGTTCAGAAAGGTGGTCTCCAGCGCCCCGATGATGTTCAAGTCACTATCGGCATGTGTCAGTACAACCTCGATCGATTGACGGCAGCTCGCCGCACCTTTAACCGCGTCGCATCTACGGGCAGCGATCGGAATAAGCGTCTCGCTAGGCAGTGGATGAGCGTCATCGACAGCGACCTCACGATCCTCGAAGACCTGCGTCAGCTGCGACGTTCAGTCGAAGAGGCGAAAAAGCGCAATTCGGTACCGGCTAGCGAAGAAGCTGCACCCTAGTTAATTTGTGAAGATAAACGGGGGCGGTGCCTGGCGGGCGCCGCCCCTTAGTTGTTTTGGAAGAGTACGATGCCAAAAATAATTTTCATCGAGAACGATGAGCACAAGGAAGTGGAAGTGGATACGGGCTACACGGTGATGGAAGCAGCCGTGAACAATGGTGTTAACAGCATACTTGCGGAATGTGGTGGCGCGTGTGCTTGCGCTACCTGTCATGCCTACATTGACGCTGCCTGGGTTAACAAGCTACCGCCGATGGACGACATGGAAGACAGCATGCTTGACGCGGCCTATGAGCGAAAAGACTCGAGCCGACTGACTTGCCAAATCGAAGTCACCGACGAACTCGACGGTCTCGTCGTCCACGTTGCCGACAACGAGAGCTGAGTTCTACCGTAAACCCGTCTCGTTTCGAGCAATCACCATTCTCTGGATCTCACTGGTTCCTTCGTAGATCTCGGTGATCTTTGCATCTCTGAAGTAACGTTCGACCGGCATTTCCTTGCTGTATCCCATACCGCCGTGCATCTGTACCGCGGCGTGTGTGATGAACATCGCGGCCTCGGAGGCGTACAGTTTCGCAATACTGGCGTTTAGCGTGTTTCTCGCGCCGGTTTTCTTGGCGGCATCCTTCGACCACGCAGCCTGCAGCGTCAATAGTCGGGCGGCTTCAAGTCGCATTTTCATATCAGCAATTCTCGACTGGTTCATCTGAAATGCACCAATCGGTGAACCGAACGCGACACGCTCCTTGGCGTACGCAATACTGGCTTCGTATGCAGCTCGCGCAATGCCGACTGCTTGAGCCGCGATTCCGATGCGGCCCGCATCCAGAACGGTCATGGCGATTTTGAAACCCTGTCCTTCGTTGCCAAGGCGACACTCGACCGGGCACTCATAGTCGGTGAGTTCCACCTCACAAGTGGCGGAAGCGCGAATGCCAAGCTTAGGCTCGGTTTTGCCTCGAGCGAATCCAGACTTCTCAGTGTCGATGATGAACGCAGAGACGCCGCCGGCACCTGCATCCGCGTCGGTCATCGCAAACAGCACCAAATACTTTGCGACCGGACCGGAGGTGATCCAGGACTTCTTGGCGTTGATCACGTAGTGGCTGCCGTCAGCGGATAGCACCGCACGAGAGCGCATATTACTGCTGTCCGATCCTGATTGGGGTTCGGTGAGTGCGTATGCACCGATGGCCTGTCCGCTTGCGACAGGTGACACGTATCCCGCTTTCTGTTCGTCGGTACCGAACAGCATGATGCCGGTCCCGTAAAGCGAGTTATTGACTGAAATAATCGTGCTATGGGCACCGTCAGCGGCAGCAATTTCTTCCATCATGAGGGCGTAAGACACTGCGTCCAAACCGGCGCCGCCGAGAGACTCCGGAACCTCAATACCCATAAAGCCCAGTTCCCCGGCTTTGGCGATCGTATCCGAGGGAAAAGCGCCGCTGGCGTCATACTCGGCAGCAACCGGGACGATCTCGCTTTGTGCAAAATCTCGGGCTGCCGCTTGGATCATTTGTTGTTCTTCTGTGAGTTGGAAGTCCACTAGTTGAGTCTCCAGGCGACGTTTCGTAACCCTAAATTTTAATCTGGTTTAAAATTTTTGCAATGCAGCATTCGTTCATTTGACCCAATATCCGCTACCATCCGTCCCGGAAAAGAAGGTTGTCTCAAGACTGACAAGGAGCACACGAATGACCATTTCAAACGGCGACACGATGCCAGCCGGAAACTTCGGGATTATGACCGGAAACGGACCGTCCGGTCTGTCTGCAGAAGCACTTTTCACCGGTAAGAAAGTTGTGCTCATCTCTGTTCCCGGTGCTTTTACACCGACATGTTCCATGAACCATCTACCGGGATTTGTGGAGAATGCTCAGGCGTTCAAGAATAAAGGTGTGGATACCATCGCCTGCATGGCGGTGAACGATGTATTCGTCATGGATGCCTGGGGTAAGGACCGGTCTGCGGGTGACGATGTCATCATGCTCGCGGATGGGAACGGAGAATACACACGAGCGCTGGGCCTTGAGTTGGACGCGACCGGGTTCGGTATGGGAATGCGTGGCCAGCGGTTTGCTATCGTCGTCGAGAACAATGTCGCAACGCATGTTGCGGTAGAAGCGCCTGGTGACTTTAAAGTCAGCGCCGCCGAGGCTGTCCTCGAGGCGCTGTAGTAGGGCGATTGGATGAGGTAACAGGCCGGGCAGGGTGGCCGCCCGGCCTGTTACCGTTCGGTGCTAGCCGATTTCCGCTTCAATCTCAGGGATGACCTTAAACAAGTCGCCGACGAGACCAATATCAGCGATCTCGAAAATCGGGGCATCTTCGTCTTTGTTAATCGCGACAATCGTGCCAGCGTCTTTGATGCCGGTTAGGTGCTGGATCGCGCCGGAGATTCCAAAGGCCATATACAGCTCCGGAGCGATAATTTTGCCGGTCTGTCCAACCTGCAGTTCATTTGGCACGTAGCCTGCGTCTACCGCCGCACGTGAAGCACCCACTGCCGCGCCCATTTTATCGGCGAGGCCGAATATGATGGAAAACGCATCTTCGCTCCCTAGCGCACGTCCACCGGACACAACGCGTGGAGCAGTCTGAAGATCTGGGCGATCAGAAGCGCCCGACTGGACACCCACAAATCGGGTGTGTGTCGGGATATCGGCTACCGTCGAGAGCGTTTCTACGGGTGCAGCTTGTTGTTCACCAACCGCCTTGTAGGACGCGGCGCGCACTGTGCCGACGACCTTATAACCGTCGGCAACCTGAACGGTAGTAATTGCGTTGCCCGCATAAATCGGGCGTTTGAAGGTCCGAGCGTCAACTACGTCCATAATATCGGATAGTTGGTTGACGCCTAACAACGCCGCAACGCGCGGGGTCACGTCCTTACCGAAAGTTGTCGAAGGGCCAAACACGTAGTCGTAGGATTCAGCTGCCGCAGCAATCTGGGGTGCGAGGACCGCAGCAAGCGGCGCCGCGTTTTCTGCGCGTTCGATTGTGACCACTTTCGTGACGCCGTCGAGCTTCGCAGCCGCATCGGCTACCGCGCCTGCACTATCCGATAGCACGAGGACATCAATTTGCTCAGCACCAACCTGCGATGCACAAGCAACACATTTTGCGGTCGCGGGATTGAGCGCGCCGTTCGCGTGTTCGGCGATAATCAGTATCGAAGTCATTACAAGAGCCCTTTATCTTTCATTGCGCTCACCAGCGCTGCCGCATCTTGCACCATGATGCCCTTACTGCGCTGCTCCGGCGGCGCGAAGTGGGTAATCGCGAACGAAGTGTCTGCGGAGATGCCAAGACTGCTCGCCTCAATAGTGTCCAACGGTTTCTTCTTCGCTTTCATGATGTCCGGGAGCTTGACGTATCGAGGCTCGTTTAGGCGCAGATCGACGGTGATAACGCCAGGCAAATCGATCTCGATGGTTTCAAGCCCTGCATCGACCTCGCGCGTCACTTTCGCCGTCGAACCGTCAATGACGACCTCCGATGCAAAAGTCGCTTGCGGGCGCTGCCACAGGGCAGCGAGCATCTGTCCCGTTTGGTTGTTGTCGTTATCGATCGCCTGTTTACCCAGCATGACCAGCTCGGCACCTTCCTGCTCTGCGACGGCGAGCATGGCGCGCGCGGCGTTAAGAGGATCCAACGCAGATTCCGTTTCAATCAGAACCGCCCGATCTGCGCCCATTGCGAGCCCCGTCCGAAGTTGCTGTTGTGCATCGGACGTACCGATGGATACCACGATAACCTCGGTGGCTTCACCTCGCTCCTTGATTCGGAGTGCCTCCTCAAGAGCGATTTCGTCGAACGGGTTGATCGACATTTTCACGCCGTCCGTTTCCACGCCGCTTCCGTCCGACTTCACCCGAACACGCACGTTGTAATCGACAACGCGTTTCAGGCCAACAATGATCTTTTCCACTAGGTGCTCCTGTTGGTCGACTGTCCCAAGTCGACGACAATTGAAGGGCGGTTAAAAAAACCGCGCGATATTGTCTCTGAGGCCTGCGATGACGACAAGTTAGACAGCAAAAATCCCGTCGCGAGTTCCGCGCACCTGCGCGCTTCGCGGTTTCATCGCAGCTGCGTAGGCTGGTAACGTGAGTATGATTCGGTTCCAAGATCGATCAGTACAAATTCTGTTAAAACAATTTGTTATCGCCGTATTCTAATTATTATTCGAGAAAGTGGAGGCAGGTGGAGTACCATTTTCTGCTGGGGCTGGTATGTTTTCGGCGTAGCACGTCGTCGCTTCGCTGCATTGCAGCAAAAGAGCGCAAACAGTTGTCGTAACGCTGGACCCCGGTTGCAGACAATAAACCTAGCGCGGCTTCACCATCGGTATTCGAGAAGCACGACATGCTGTGGCGACCAGGCACGACGCCGGGCGTCCTAGCCAACGCAAGGTGTCAAGCAATCCGCATTTCTCCGTGCGGACCCAGACCCGGGATTCAGCAAGTCTGCGTCCCGGGTTTTTTTTTGGCTAGTCATGCGCTCGCAGGATGATAACCTCGCGGTTATCTGATAACTGTTGGTAACACAAATGCTCACGATAAGTGCCAGCGACCGTCTGGATGACGTTCGCTACGAAATTCGAGGCGCATTGTCGCGTCGCGCGCACGAGTTGGAGAAGCTGGGGCACGAAGTCGTTCATCTCAATATCGGTAATCCTGGGCGATTTGGATTCCGTACGCCAGAGACCATGCGACTTGCCATGATCGAAAACCTGCCGCAGGCCGAGCCGTACTGTCATCAAAAGGGCATTTTTCCGGCCCGCGAAGCCGTTGTCATGCAGCAGCAGAGCAGGGGGGTCATGGATGTTTCCGCCGAGGAAGTCTTCATTGGGAACGGTGTATCCGAACTGATTGATCTGACACTCCGGGGGTTGCTAAACCTTGGTGATGAAGTGTTGGTCCCGAGTCCCACCTACCCGCTTTGGACGGCCTCAGTTACTTTGAATGGTGGCAAAGCTGTGCATTACCCCTGTCATCCGGATGCCGGGTTCATCCCAAGCATTCAGGACATAAGGGCACTGGTTACTGCACGCACACGGGCTGTGGTCCTGATCAATCCGAATAATCCGACAGGGGCTGTTTATCCGAAGTCGCTGCTCTCCGATATCGCAGCAATGGCGCGTGAGCATGGACTAGTGATCATGTCGGATGAAATTTACGATCAAATGCTATTCGAAGACGCAGAGTTCGTTCCGATGGCGACGGTTGCCGGCGGCGCAATGTGTATCACTTATGGTGGGCTGTCGAAAGTCTATCGTGCATGCGGTTATCGCGTGGGATGGTGTTCGATAAGTGGGCACACAAAAGACTCGCAAGACTACATCGAAGGACTCGAATTACTTGCCGCGTTACGTCTTTGTAGCAATGTATCGGGACAATGGGCGGTACAAACAGCACTCGGTGGCTATCAAAGCATCTTTGAACTTACGCGCCCTGGTGGCCGACTCTTCGAAACACGACGATTGATCATAGAGGCTGTTGAGCGCAGTCGCTGGTTGAATCTCGTTCAACCCGCAGGTGCCATGTATGCATTCGTCGGCGTGGACGAACAGGCTATTCCCGGTTTTGACGATGAGGAGTTCGCGCTCAAGTTGCTGGAAGACCAGCATGTTCTCCTCGCTCCGGGGAGCAGTTTCAATACCGGCTATCGCAATCATTTCCGAATCACGCTCTTGCCCCGCGCTGAATTGATGGCCGAGGTGTTCCGACGCATCGAGCTCGTGCTCGCTGAGATGGCCGAGGCCGCTACCGCGAAGTCCGCCTGAGAGATGCTCGAGCCCGAGATCGAGGCGGTTGCTCTGGGCGATTCGAACGCCGTTATTGTGACGTCCGGCCAACGTCTTGCCAGCACCATACGCTATCGACAGTCCGTTCATGTCGCCGGCGGCGTTGTGGGAAGTTGGGTCGGTCCGGATGTTTGCACCTGGGATCAATTCCTGCGCCAGCGCTACGATGACCTGCTGTTCTCACCCGACCTCAATACGGCGTTACCTTCGATCGTGCCAGCGGAAGTCGAGCGCGTTCTTTGGCAGCAGTCAATCGAGAAGACCGCCGAGGCTTGGAATCTAACGCTCGGTAACGTCGCAGCACTCGCGCGTGAGTCCGCAAGAACCTGGCGAAGGGCCATTGAATGGCGTGTTTCCGAAGCCGAGATCAAGTCCAAGAGCACAACTGACGACGGCGACTTTTTCGTCGCGTCGCTCTTCGAGTTTTGTCAGTCGATGCCCTCTGACTCGATTTTGGAGAGCCAGATTTCCGACACAATTTTGAGTCACTCGAAGCAATTGATCGGAAAGCTGCCAGGTTGTATATATTTTGCAGGGTTTTCGAGATTAACACCGCAACAGCAGTTGCTCTTCGATGCCCTGCCTGGGGTGATGATCGAATCCGATGCGCCACACGCGACCTTGAGCGGTGACTTGCGAGTCATGGAGACGCCCGACGATGAGCTGCGCGCGGCTGGGCAATGGGCTCGGAGACTGTTGGAGGAAGACCCACGAGCACGACTTGCCATCGTGGTGCCGAATCTGTCTGAGCGATTAATTCGTTGCAGAGAGAGTGTGCTCGACGGTCTGGTACCGCTTCAAAGAACACGTTTCGAATCGAACACTTCGGGGTGGCTCAACGTCTCTCTGGGAACACCTCTGGCTAAAGTGCCCGCGGTTCGAAATGCACTCAATCTGCTCGAATGGACTGCGCACGGTGGATCGTTCGCCGCGATTTCTCGACTCGATCGCTGCCACAGTTTCTGGGCGGATTCCGTCCCGCTCGAGCGATTACTGCGAAGGAGTCGCGATCGTCATTGGACGCCCGAGGGGCTTGGGGTGGAATTGGACCGAGTCGGCGTGGACGCACCGGCGTGGTTGGTCGCATCACGGGCGTTGGCTGAATTGGCCGGGCAACGACATCGTCTCTCTGCATGGATACCGAGTATTGCAACGCTTATGGAGGCTTGCGCGTGGCTAGGAGGCGAAGCACTGGATTCGGAGCGATATCAGTTGCGTTCGCAGTTTTATGATGCGGTTGATTTGCTTCAGCGCGTCGATGCGCATGTCGGGCCGATCTCTCTAGAGCATGTGGTGGGTTTGATTTCCTCACAGCTGGCAGAGCGAACGTTTGCGCCGGAGCAATCAGAGTCGCAAGTGCTTCTTTGCGGTCCGCTCGAAACCGCAGGCATGACGTTTGACGCGGTCTGGATCGCGGGCATGGACTCAACACAGTGGCCACCGCCAGGCAAACCCCTCGCTTTGCTGTCCGCGCCGCTTCAACGAGCGCATGAAATGCCGGACGCCTCGCCCGAGCAGACGCGGCGCTTCTGGAGTCACCAATGGCATCGCCTACTTGGCTGCGCGGGCACTGCGCACGCGAGCTATGCGGCGTACGTCGACGGGCGCGAACGCCTGCCCGCACCTGTAGTTTCTGCGTTTGAGCAGCATCGACCATTTGAATCCTGTCCCTCGTCACTGCAACGATTGCTCGGCAGTACGTCAGTCAGCCGTGCTGTAGACCATTTCCCTGTCTGGCCCGCCGGAAAACCCGTTCGCGGCGGACATCATGTACTCAGACTGCTCGGTGCGGATCCATTCCTGGCACAGGTGACCGCACGATGGGGCGTGGCACCGGTGGAACAACCGGAGTATGGGATCGGTGCGCGAACCCGCGGCATATTGATTCATACGGCACTTGAGCTCATGTACAACGTCGGTCAACTCGGCGAAGAAATCCCGACGGATGCGGCTCTAGAGCAAGCCGTATCGAGCGCTTTTCGCGGGCAATTTGCAGGGGCCGATCCGACGTTCCGTGCATTGTTGCGCCAGGAGGAAGCCAGGGCCACTGACCTGATTCGCGAGTTTGTCTTACGGGAACGAGCACGAGCACCTTTTCGTATACATGCGTTGGAATCCACACAGGAATTGCGCCTTGGGTCGCTCACCCTTCAGCTGCGTGCAGATCGCATCGATCTCGTTGATGGCGGATTAACGATCATCGACTACAAAACCGGTGCTGCAGATTTTCAGCCGGATGTGCGCAGTGCCGATTTTGATCGGGTCACCCAACTCGCGGCGTATGCGCTAGCGTCAGAGCTTCCGATCTCGGCGGTAGTGATCGCATCAATCCATCCGCGCAATCAAAGCTACCGCGGGCTATACCGAGAGGGGCAACGGCGAATGCCCGACGATGTGATCAGTCGAGGTAGTGCGAAGTTGCTTGAGGATGCCATACCCAACTGGACAGAGATTGCGCAAGCTCGAGCGGCGATGCTCGAACGTGGGGAAGGTTGGCTCAATCTCAAGACGCCAGCTAAAGACTGGTTGGTGATGGGGCCACTCAGTCGACTGGCGGATGTCAGGGGTGCTGTGGACCGTGGATAAACCACTCGATTTCGAGGCGCGTGAGCAAGCGCTGGATATCCAGAAGAGTTTCATTGTCCAGGCCCCTGCCGGCTCAGGGAAAACGGCGTTGCTGACGCGTCGGATTTTGCGTTTGCTCGCTGCGGTTGATGCGCCGGAACAGATTCTCGCAATCACCTTCACGCGCAAGGCTGCAGATGAAATGCGGGCGCGGGTGGTGACAGCTCTTCGAGAGGCTGCGACCGGGAAGGCCGTGCACTCAGCGTTTGAAGCAGCGATCCGTGCCGACGCAAGAGCAGCACTTGCTCGTGATAGCGAACAGGATTGGGCGCTGTTGCAGATGCCCGAGCGACTGCAGATCATGACAGTAGACGCGCTGAATGCACGATTGATCGCGGCTCGCCCATTGACCGCAGGACAGCTCGGTCGACGACTGGTCACTGCCGAACAACGATCCCGTTTCTTACGGGAGTCAGCGGAAGCGATGCTCGACTGGGTTACTGAAACGGGTGCGACGGCTGAGGGGATTCGTGAAGTTTTTGCGAATGCCGATTTCGACATGGGCATTTGGCGGCGACAGATTACGGATATGCTGCACAAGCGCGATCGCTGGTTGCCCGTCATTCTGGAACGCTTAGCTGCATCGCCTGAGGTTCGGCGCGCCGACAGTGAAGCACTACTGGCGACGATTGCGAACAGAGTGATCGCAAGAGTCACCGATCAGTTAGGGCCTGATCTGCTCGAACCCCTGTGTTCAGCGGTGACGTTTGCAGCGAATAATCTCGCTGAGTCCAATCCGAGTTTGCTCATCTCATGGGACGCCACTAATGCTGCCGCCGTGCCCGCTTTCTGGCGCGCAGCATGCAGCGTGCTACTCACGAAGGACGGTACGTGGCGCAGTCGGCTCAACGTAACGTGCGGATTCCCGCCATCAGCCAAAACACAGAAGAAGGCGGCCCTTGATCTGTTGAGTCAGCTGGCAGGCATCCAGGGGTTGGATGTAGCGCTCGCCGCCACTCGATTCCTTCCGGATTTGCACTACACCGACAGGGAGTGGCTGGGTGTCGAGGCCATGTTATTGACGTTGCGGGCTGCGGCCGCGGAGCTCGAGCGCATCATGAGCGCGAATGCTGCGTTTGATTACCCTGAACTTGCGGCACAGGCGCTTCACGCACTTGGCGATGACGGTGACGCTACTGATCTTGCGTTGCAATATGACTACCGGCTGCAGCATATCCTCGTTGACGAAATGCAGGACACAAGTGCACGCCAGTATCGTCTGTTGGAACGTCTGATCGCTGGCTGGTCCTTATCGGACGGGCGTACTCTGTTTTGCGTCGGTGACCCCATGCAATCGATCTATCGTTTCCGGGGTGCTGAGGTCAGCTTGTTCCTTAAGGCATGGGATGAGGGTATTGGTGGCTACCCACTCTTACCGTTAAGGCTCTCCACCAATTTTCGATCCACTCGCCCGATTATTGAATGGGTGAATTCGAGCTTCACTAGAATCTTTGGACCGCAATCCGATCGCATAGAAGAGTCGGTCGCGCACGCACACTCAGACTGGGCCCCCAATGCATCGCACACAGGTGAAGTGCGATGGCACTTCGACACGAACGCGGGTCGGGATGAGGCTGAAACAGTGGTTGCGATGGTCTTGAGCTTGCTCGATTCAGGCGAAGGGAGCATCGCCATTCTCGGTCGCACCCGACACGCGTTGCAGCCCGTGATTGCGGAGCTCGAGCACCGCGGCGTGAGCTTTGAGTCGGTTGAAATGGAACGGCTTACCGAGCGTCCAGAGGTGCAGGAACTCATCACGCTGACCCGATTGCTTGAGATGCCGGATGACGATGTTGCCTGGTTGGGGGCATTAAGAGCGCCATGGTGTGGTCTTGGCTTAGCTCAACTCGACACCATGATGCAGCTCGCGCCCGAAATTCTACCCGTTTCGATTGAGGCGCGAGCGCGAGTGGCCATCACTGCGGGCGTGTGGCCCGCAACTGAGACGGAGGCTGTCGAAGCGTTCTTGCACCTCGTGAAGCAGGCCAGGCGAGATGCGGCGACGCGCACGCTCCGGGAGCGGGTTGAAACGCTTTGGGGTGCGCTCGGTGGTCCGGCGATACTGGTCACGGATAGTCAACTAGATGCCGCTTTTGCCTACCTGGCCGCATTGGACGAGCTTGAAAACTCAGGCCACTTGGACAACCCGGCGGAACTCGAGCATTTGCTGGAAGCTCGAAGAGTGACGGGAGGAAAGGCAGGTGCGCGGGTCGTCGTCATGACAATCTACTCATCTAAGGGTCTCGAGTTTGACCATGTACTGATGCCGGGGATGAATGTCGGCTCGCAGAATGACACTGCTCCGAGTTTGCGCATTGAAGCCGGGGAGGTGAAGGGACAGGGCGCAGTCATGTTCTCAGCGATTGCCTCGCGTGCGACGCCGGATGTGGATCCAAAAGGTCAGTTACTTGCCCAATTGGAAACGCAGCGCAGCGATAACGAGCTCAAGCGTTTGTTGTATGTCGCAACTACGAGGGCAAAGCAATCACTTCATTTATTTGTAAGTACCGAGACAACGGCAAAAGGTGAGCGCTGGAGATCTCCGACGAGAAACACGCTGCAGCGTGCAATTTGGCCAGAGGCGCTGGAACGACTGCCAACACCCGAGTCGTCGATGGGCCACAGCGCAGAGGACGCCCCCGAAACGCCGGTCTTCGCAGCGCCGCAGCGCGTGAGAGCTGAGCGGCGCTATCAATCGCAATCCGAACCCGCCCCCATCGGCCGCTCGCCGGTCGTTGAGACGGACATGGTAAACCTAAAAGGGGAAGCTTCGGCTCGCCATATTGGCACAGTGGTGCATGAATGGATGCGACGGCTTGCAGGTCTGGAAGATCCCTGGGGTCAATTCGAAAAATCCATTAATACACGAATGCGAACCAGACAGGCGCTTCAGCGGCTTGGTGTTGTAAGCGAGGAAGTGGATGCGGCAACCGAAATCGTACATACGTTGCTCGAAGGTGGCGTCAAATGTGAACAAGGCCAATGGATACTGAGTAACAAGCATCCAGACAGTCAGACCGAATCTCCACTATGGACGCGCACTCCGAGCGGTGTTCGTCGTTTGATTGTTGATCGGCTATTGCGAGACGAAAACGACCGGCTGTGGATTATTGATTACAAGACTGGTTCGAGTGGTGACGACGATTTGAACGCGTTTTATGTATCGGAGATTCGGCGGTATAAGCCACAGCTAGAACGCTACGCCGAGGCGATCGCCCAGTTACCGCGGTTTCAGTCTGACGCCGGGGAGATTCGTTCTGCGCTTTATTTTGTCGCCTATGGGGAGCTGGTCGATATTACTCAGGAGCCCTGAGACTGCCTTCCCAGTTGAACGGATACTGGCCCGCGCTATTGGGCGCGCCAAGCAACGGCCGGATTGAATTATCCATGCCGCGGGGTGCTTGGTCGGTAAGTTTCAGTAAACCATCCATGCGAAAGCGTGTTCCGCTGCCGAGATCAAAGTCGCCCGAGACATCGAAGGCGCCATCAATGGATTCGATGTTCCCACCGATCGTGTACTCCGGGTCGTCATCAACATCGTTGAATCTAATTCTGTGACTGCCGAGTGGCTGGTTCCCAATCGCGGCGTACACTAAATCACGAACCTCGAGCGTGCCGTTGACTACCGACTCGGGCCATTGATCCACAACGACAATCGTATCTGCGGATACACGAGCGATGCCCTGCGTAGGTCCAATGCTGGAGGAGTAGCGTGTGAACGGTGCAAGGTCGATCTGGGCAACGATGCCATTTGCCTTGATACGCCCGGATGGCGAGATCGCTAAATCAGTTTCTATAAATCCGCCGGGGACCTGCGCCTCAACAGCCACTCGAACCTTGCCCGTCAACAAACCAAAGGGGGACAGGGACCACCGAACAGGCCCGACACCAATTCGCTGTGCCTCGATGGCTGAAATCTGTCCATTCCAAATCGTGCCGCTAATGCCACGAATAGCGACATTGTCTGGCAGGAACCAGTCGATGGCGACGGATGCAGGTAGTCGTGCAAAAAGACCGATCAGCAATACAGGAAGGGCGATATATAACCCTCGCTTCAACCCAAGGGACATGCTCAACCTCGTTGCAATACAAGACTGGCGTCGACACGCCCGGTTTCGCTGCGGTCCGTCATACGCGCTTGAGTCACGCGCAGACCGTGGGCGTTGGCGAGAATGCCGAGCCACCGCACAAGGTCGTCGAACGCGGCGTTCTCAAAATTGACCCTAATGCCGTCATTGGCTGTCGGTGAGCTGCTTCTGTAGGCGTTGCTCAATCCATTTGCGTTCGCGGTGTTAGCTACGATTAGGGTCAGCGAGCCCTCTGCACCGGTGCTGACACCGGCCACTGGCGTGCCGCCTCGACTCGCGATCAGCCGATCTGCGCTCGCGATCAGCCGTTCTTTACGCTCAACAGCGATTTCCGAGCGTTCGTGATTCACCATGACCGGATCGAGCACGAAAAGGTAGATGGCGGTGGCTATCGCGACGACGGCCGCTGTCGAAACCAGCACCTGCTCACGACGTTGCAGAGTATCAAACCACTCTCTCATAGCGCCGCCTCCGTCACCTGAATTCGCCCGGCAATCTGCCCTTGTTCCTTGCGTTCAGTGCGCAGAATTCGAGCCTCGAGTTCACCACTCTCCGTGATGGCTTCGCGCAGCTCCTCAAGCGCGATATCTGACTCGGTAACCAGTTGCAGATTAAGCGTGCCATTGTCGTAGCTGATCGCTTCAATTTCGGGAGGTGTCTCCGCACCTGCGTCGGACAAGGCGATCAGATAGTCGAGAAAATCAACACCGCCACTCGTCGATTGCGCGCTGCCGTTGCCCCGGCCTGCTTGTCGACGGTTCAAGACGTTCGAAAGTTGCGGCTCAGCACGGCCAGGGTCTAAACGTTCACCGGTCAATTGCGTCAACCTCGAAACGATCTGTTGATCGAGGTTCGCGGCCTGGCGAGACAGCGCTCTCGCCTCGAGCGCGGTGGTAGTGAACGCCATCAATCCAACGGCAGCCAGGAGTCCCGCGGCTGCGTACCACGGCCTGATCGCCGCCATCGTGTCCGCTCTGACCGCGAACTGACCCTGCAACAGATCCGTCCCTCTGCGTGCCATCAAGGCGCGCGCTGCGAATCCGAACCAACCCTGCGAAAGGGCGCGCCTATCGACAGGTATCGAACCCGCATCCAACGCATCGAGTACTGATGCGTTGTGCGCCATACCGGCATCGTCCGCATAGATCTGCAGCTGCCGAATCGACTCGCTGTTTTCACCGAGCGATGCAATGGTCGCGTCGATCGCAAGCTGCAATGGTAGCCCTCGAAACGATACTGGCTCGACACCTGCGCCATCGATAATGGCGACATCATCTGTTAACAGAATCTGCAGATGGCCCTCAACCGCGTCGAGTGCGTCGGGCAGGGCGTAAGCGGCCCGCGGCGATAGGTTAGCCGCCGCGAGAGTCTCGAGAGCGATTGCCAAGATATCCTGCGGCACCACCACAACGCCGCGAGTATCGTCTTCACGCTTGTCGCCTGCAGCAAAATGCAGGGTGTCAATCTCGCCAGGGAAATGCTCTTCAAGGGCAAATGGCAATGCCGTTAGAAGCTTTTTGCCGGTCACCGGCAAGTCGGTTTCCAACATGGTGATCTTGTCGGATGACAGAATCAGGTGGATCGGAATGCTCTGACATGCGCTGGCGAGTGCTTGCAGGTCGCCTTCACCCGGGGCGGACACAGCGTCACCGCTACTGTTGGCCTGGACCCAAAAGTAATGATCGGGGTCGCTGTCGCTTACACCCACGTAGATTATGTCGCTCACACTGATTGCCTTTGAGTCGCGGAATTCTGGTTATGGCGGGCTGCCGAAGCTGCGTTGGATAACAGCCACTTGTCCCTGTTCCGTGCGATACAGCACAGAGTACATCGTGAACCGGATAGTGCCAATACGGACCACTGAACGCAGCTGGAAGTAGCGTGTCTGCGTATCCAGCGTTTCGATCGACTCGTCGCTCAGAAGGCCAGCAAAGGTCACGCTGGGATCTTCGATGCCGATCTCTGCGCGCTCTTCTATCACTCGTTCGACATCCGCACCGGAAATATTCTCATCGAGTGTTTGCAGGATGAGCTGAGTGGCAGTGTTGACGTTGAGGGCCGTGCGTTCGGGTAGCGCAGCCACATGCGGTAACAGCTGTGGCAAAACATCGGGTGTCAGCCCCTCGACCATCGCGAGTTCTGCGGTCGAGCGAAACGCAAGATTCGGTACTCGTAGCGGCGGCAAACGGTTGGTGTAGATCTCGTCCTCGCCGCCACCGGGGAAACGTGGCTCCGTGTCGTTATCGGACCAGTCCATAACCGCCTCGGCGATTTGCGGATCTAGCTCCAATGCCCCGAGAAGTCGTCGAAACCGCTCCAGCTCAATCTCCACGGGCGCGCCATCCGCGTCCATGAGGTTGTTGAGATTAAAGCGCCCCTGCAAATCGATAAGTGCACCGGCGACCACACCTTCGATGCCGACGCCTTCCACGGGCAGTGGTGGCAACTCTTGCGCCCACAATTCTCCGAAGTGATCGTTATCGGTGTCATTAAGGTCCTGCCGCAGGATGTCGCCGATCCAGCTTTCCGCGCCGATAGCGAATAACCGTGCCTGTTCCTGCCACAGCAGACTCTGCGTGCGTCTCGTCTGGAGCGTCACATCGTAGGCGAGCTTCGTAATCACTGAAATGATCAGAGTCGTAATCAGGAGCGAAAATACAATCGCGATCGCGCCTTGTTGTCGCCTCATGAGCGCACCTCGATGATGCGACGCAACTCGCCCCAGTATTCATGGATCAGAACGATCTCGACTGCGCGCGGTGGGGGTGACCGGGGTGCGTTCAGTGGCGGCCACTGTTCACTCCAACTGTTGTCCGCTTCGCCCAGGAAACGGAACAAAATTTGCTCGATACCGCCAAGCAGCACAGTCTCCTGCGGAACCGTTGCTATAACCGGATCCAGTACTGGCCACTGCGCGCGGACGAGTTCGCCTTCCTCAAACCGGTACGCCACGCGCAGGCTACTCGCGCGCGGTGCCTGTAGCGGATTGCCGTAGCCGGAGCGCGTTAGCTCGACGATATAGTTGCTGCGCGAATCCGCCAGTAGCGCAGGTCGCCAGGCGTTGCCAACCGGCTCGCGCACCGGCCGAGGGTGATATTGCGCAAAGTCGCTACTCAGCGTGTTGATCGCGCGCTGCAACGTGAGCAGTTGTTCAACCTCTTGGTTCAGACGATCAGATGCCTTGAAGGCCTGGTCGAAGGTCAACCAAGCAATCGTGGCGAGCACCGCAAAGATAAACGCGGCGACCATGACCTCAATGAGGGTGAAGCCAGACTGGCAATTACGGGCTAAACGCTTGATCGCCCGGCCCTCCATCCAACTGTTCATAAGCAGGCAAGCCGACCGACGCCGGTGCTTGCGCACGAGAAATAAATCCTCCGACGGTCCTGACGTTCGTCTCATCCTCGCCACGCAGGACGGTAACGTCGATCCTTCTCAGCCCTTCGATGCCGGATTCCGAAACGACGGATTCGACAATCCATTCGCGATTGGCGAACTCAACCTCGCGAGTCGTCCTTCCAACATCCGGGTAAGCGCGCGCGAGTCGGAGTTCGGCAAGCTCGTTGCTTGCGATGAATACCGCCATAGTGCGATCACGCAGTCTAAATACGTTGTCCGTGTTTTGTGTGATCGCGACCGCCGCAGCGGATAACGAGACCGCCACGATGATGAGCGCGACCATCACCTCCATGAGCGTGAAGCCCTGTTGTACTCGATGAATCATGGGAGTTCTGTAAGCAATTCAAGCTCGCCGAAAGCATCTGCGTTCAGTTGCAAGAACTCGTCATTGCCGAACTGATCCAGCCTAAGCTGGAATGGGGTCATCTCCCCACTCGTAAGCACTACTACCTGCGGAGGTTGCTCGGCGGTCTCCATCGGGTTGCCGAATGCATCGAGCTGCTCCTCTCCCTCGTCCTCGGGTGTGGCTTCGAGTTCAATCTCACGATCCTCGATGTAGAGTTCCATCACGATGTCGTCAGGGAGAACGACGGGCTCCAGAAAATCATCGTCACTGATGGTTAGCCAGGCGCCGGAATCGGGGTCGAGATCGAGGATGACGTAACCGTCGGGTTCGAATCTCAGGCCGAAGTTACGTCCCTGCAAGGCGGCTTCATCGCGCATCAATTCGATCGTATCGGCGAGTTCGAGTGCCGATTGCTTGGCTGGCGATTCGTTACGAATCCATCCGAACTGGGGCAAAAGTGCAGCAACCAGGATTCCGATAACGATAACGACCGCCAGAATCTCGAACAGCGTGAACCCACCGGCGTTCCGGCGTGTCATCAGGGGTCAGTCCCAATTTCCGAGATCGGCATCCGGACCCTCACCACCTTGCTGGCCATCGCGACCGAGTGAGTAGAGATCGAATTCCCCTCGCTGGCCCGGAATCAGGTAAACATACTCGCGACCCCAGGGATCTTTCGGCATCGCATCGAGGTAACCGTCCGCGCTGTAATTGGTAAGGTTCGGATCGTTCGGACGTTCGACAAGTGCGCGCAAACCTTGTTCGCTCGTCGGGTAATTGAAATTGTCCAGACGATAAATGCTCAAGGCACCCTCGATGACCTTAATATCTTGTCTGACGCGGTTTGCGTTTGCCTTGTCGACGTTACCGAAAATCTTGGGGCCGACGGCTGCCGCCAGGATGCCGATAATGACGACGACGACGATAACCTCAAGCAGGGTAAACCCTGACTGGCGTGCGCGTGTCGCGCTTCTTTGCCACTGCATTTGTAGACACTCCGATGCTGGGTTGTGCAGACTGAATCCTGTGCCAGATATGGACGCCAACAGACTGCAAAAGTTCGCCAAGAATGATAACAGAGCACTGCAATGCCAACCCTCGAACCAGACCATAACTGGCGAATCCCGGTGTATCCCGGTACCGCTTGCCTCGCCGTAATCAGCTTGTTAATCCTGTTGGGCGGTTTTTTGCCAGAGTCCTTCTGGGATGCTGCGGCCTACCAACGAGGCGAACTACCCGCAGCGCCGTGGCGCGCGATTTCAGCGCATTGGGTACACCTTGGCGCAGTGCACGCGGGTTTGAACGCCGCGGCGCTTGCCTTGCTCGCTGCGCTCGTGGGGAGGTGCTTGAGCGCGCGTGCCTGGCTTGGGCTCTGGCTAGTTGCAAGCCTTGCCATATCGCTGGTGTTAATGGCGGGTATGCCGTCTCTGGAGCGTTATGTCGGCGCTTCCGGCGTGCTGCATGCCATCGCCACGGGGGGCGGTATCGCCCTGTTTTCGCGCCAAAGGCTGGAATCCGTCCTGTTACTGGGTGGCGTCGGCGCAAAGCTCGCGTGGGAACAACTCGAGGGCCCAAGTGCCGCCACAGCCGAGCTCATTGGCGGCAACATTATCGCTGAGGCTCATTTGATCGGTGCGATCTCTGGTCTGGTTTATGGCCTTGCGCTCGAGCGGCTTCGCGCCCGCGACGAGTTATGACATCATCGGCGCCCGTTTTTGAATCAGGAAACCACATGAGCATGGCATTCGTGTTCCCGGGGCAAGGCTCTCAATCAGCCGGCATGTTGAGTGCTATCGCAGAGGCACGCCCCGGAGTCCTCGAGACGTTCAAAGAGGCTTCCGCGGCACTGGGTTACGACCTTTGGTCCGTATGTCAGGATGACCCGGACGGACACCTCGCCCGTACCGAGATCACTCAGCCCGCGTTACTCACGGCCAGTGTAGCGCTTTATCGGGAGTGGGCGGCAGCAGGCGGGGTAGCGCCTTCCGTGATGGCCGGACACAGCCTGGGCGAGTATTCGGCGCTGGTTTGCGCCGGCGTACTCAATTTTGCGGATGCGGTGAAACTTGTCGAACAGCGCGGGAGACTGATGCAGGAGGCGGTGCCGTACGGCACAGGTGCTATGGCGGCCATTCTCGGGTTGGACGACGACGTGGTCATTGCTGCGTGTGCTGCTGTCGACATCGGCGTGGTAGCACCAGCAAACTTCAACGCACCGGGACAAGTGGTCATTGCGGGTGAAAAGGCCGCGGTCGATCTGGCTATTGAAAACTGCAAGGAGGGCGGCGCCAGGCGCGCGCTGCCACTACCGGTCAGCGTACCGTCACACTGCGAACTGATGCAGCCTGCAGCGGATCGGCTCGCAGAGATTTTGGCCGATCTGTCTCCGGATTCACCAAGCATTCGCGTAATCAACAACGTTGACGTCGAGTCTCCTGAAGACACGGCGGACATATGTGATGCCTTGATCAGGCAATTATTTAGCCCGGTTCGGTGGGTTGAGGTCATGCGCGCTGTCGCGAACCACCGTGTGGCCACAATCGTCGAGTGCGGACCGGGAAATGTGCTCGCCGGTTTACAAAAACGCATCAACCGCCAGATCTCGGTTTTCGCTGTGGAATCGCCGTCGGTTTTCGATGAAGCACTCGATGCACTCGCAGAAGGGGATAACGAATGAGTCTGTTCACGAACACCGCGTTGGATGGGCAGGTAGCTTTGGTTACCGGGGCCAGTCGTGGTATCGGCGCGGCGATAGCGGATACGCTGGTTGCGGCTGGGGCCAATGTTATCGGAACCGCGACATCGAGCACCGGTGCGGACGCGATTTCGGCGCGTCTTGGCGAGAACGGCGAGGGCAAGATGCTCGACGTTTCCAATCTGGAAAGCATCGAGGCACTAGTCGCAGACCTCAAGACGACGCCACCAGCGATTGTCGTGCACAACGCCGGTATCACTCGCGACAACCTAATGATGCGGATGCAGGACGATGAATGGGCAGGTGTGCTCAACACCAACCTCACCGGTGTATTCCGTCTGACCAAAGCGCTGGTTCGCCCGATGATGAAACAACGCTTTGGCAGAATTATTGCGATCTCCTCGGTCGTTGGCACAACCGGAAATCCTGGGCAGGCCAACTACGCAGCCGCAAAAGCGGGGCTCGGAGGGTTCGTTCGCTCGGTGGCTCGCGAATTAGGTAGTCGCGGCATTACTGCGAACCTCATCGCGCCCGGTTTCATCGAAACCGACATGACAGAAGCGCTGACCGAGGATCAGAAAGCGGCAATGCTGGTGCAGGTGCCGTCCGGGGCACTGGGGCAACCAGCCGACATTGCGGCGGCGGTTGTGTACCTTGCCAGCGGGGCCGGTAGCTACATTACCGGTGAGACTTTGCATATCAACGGCGGCATGGCAATGCATTGAGTGCTTGCATTGTGCCCGCCCACATTTTGTATAATAACCGGATGCCCGGGGGATATGGGCATCGCGCCAAGCCCCCAAAGCGGCGTAACTGTATAAATTTATGAGGATTCTCAGCCAATGAGCAGTATTGAAGACCAGGTCAAGAGCATTGTTGCAGAGCAGCTTGGTGTTAAAGAGGAAGAGGTAACTAACGCCGCTTCTTTCGTCGATGATCTGGGTGCCGATTCGCTGGACACGGTCGAGCTGGTCATGGCGCTCGAAGAAGAGTTCGAGACCGAAATCCCGGATGAGGACGCTGAGAAAATCACAACCGTCCAGCAAGCTATCGACTACGTGAACGCGCGCAAAGCGAACTGATCGCTTACGGCGTGGGGTTCGGCCTTGGGCCGGATCTGCCGAGAAGTTATTGATCCGGCGCCTTACAAGGGCGCCGGGTGTCGTTTGGGAGCTTCAAATGAGCAAGCAAAGAGTTGTAGTCACTGGGATGGGAATCATCTCTCCGGTCGGAAACGATGTGAAGACCGCCTGGGACGCGGTCGTCGAGGGCAGACCCGGCATCCGGGCAATAGAGAGCTTCGACGTCAGTGAATTCACGACCAGGTTTGGCGGCTGTGTGGTCGGGTTTGATCCCGAGGAACACGGTGTACCCAAGAAAGAGGCTCGCAAAATCGACACGTTTATCCAGTACGGGATCGCGGCTTGCGATCAAGCGCTTGCGGACAGTGGTCTGGAGGTGACAGAGGGCAATGCCGAGCGCATTGGTGTATTGATGGGCGCCGGAATCGGCGGGATCGGCACTATTGAAGCCAATCATGAGAAGTATTTAAGCGCAAGCAGTCCGCGGAAGATTTCACCGTTCTTCGTGCCTGGCAGCATCATCAACATGATCTCGGGGCACGTTAGCATGATTCATGGCCTGACCGGTCCGAATCTAAGCGTGGTGACGGCGTGTACGACGTCGACACATTCGCTCGGCCTTGCGGCGAGAACTATCGCCTATGGCGACGCCGACGCGATGCTCGCTGGGGGCGCCGAGCACGCGACCACGCCGATGGGACTGGGTGGATTCTGTTCTGCCCGAGCTCTGTCAACTCGCAACGATGACCCTATGCATGCAAGCCGGCCGTTTGATCGAGACCGTGACGGGTTTGTGCTCGGAGATGGTGCAGGTGCGATGTTGCTTGAATCCTACGACCATGCCGTTGCACGTGGCGCAACCATCTATGCAGAACTCGCGGGTTTCGGTATGAGTGGCGATGCGTTTCACATTACTTCGCCTCCGGAAGATGGGAATGGCGCTCGCCGAAGCATGCAAAACGCGGTTCGCGATGCCGGGCTGAATCCTTCGGATATCGACTATCTCAACGGACACGCAACATCGACAATCGCCGGTGACATCGCTGAAACGGTGGCGATCAAACACGCGTTTGGCGATCACGCACAGAAGCTCGCAATCAGTGCGACCAAATCAGTCACCGGTCACCTCCTTGGAGCCGCTGGCGCGGTCGAGGCCATCTTCAGCGTACTCGCATTGCGTGATGGTGTGATTCCGCCAACGGTCAACCTCGACAACCCAGACCCGCTCTGCGATCTCGATTACGTGCCGCATACCGCCCGCGAAGCGCAGTTGAACGCTGTGGCGTCAAACTCGTTTGGTTTCGGTGGCACCAACGGCACACTGGTGTTTAAACGCGCAACCTGAGACTCCCGTGACGGCGCAGCTGCTCAGCATTGAGCTGTCGGGAAAGATTCCGGATCTGTTGCAATTGGTCGCTGCGCGACCAGACAGGTATCCGGGATTGTTGTGTTCGCTTGGCGATGATAACGGTAAAGGCATCGACGTCCTGTTCGCGGCTCCGACAGGCGGCATCGCGTTGCGGCAAGGTCATCAGCAACGCGTATCGGGGTGGGGTACCGGCGCCGCATATGCCGGTGGCGAGGCATTCTTGCCTGCGCTGGACGCGTGGTGGGCGGATGAGGCGACGCGATTCAGCGAGCAATCAGGGTTCGAAGGCGGGTGGTGTGTCTACCTCGCCTACGAGCTGGCGGGCGAAATCGAGCCGAGCGTTCCACTCAACTACGACTCACGACAACCAGTTGCCGTCGCGTTGCGCTGCCCGGCCGCGTTTATCGTTGAACATGGTGAGCAGCCCACGGCTCGGTTGGTTGTAGAGCAAAATCATCGATATCTATTGCCAACACTAAAAAGCGATTATGCGCGTGCGCAATCCTGCGCGCTGGCACTCGGGAGGGGTGTTTCGACCGACCTCTATGGTTCTGATCCCGAACGCTTTATGCACTGCGTTACAAGCGCGCTTGAAGCCATTCGTGCCGGCGACATCTACCAGGCTAACCTGTCGCGCCAATGGCGTGGCAGCTACACCCGCGATGCGGCGGTCGAACTCTTCCACTCGTTGCGTAAGGAGAATCCGGCACCGTTTTCCGCACTGCTCCGACTCGCAGAACTCGACGTTCTTTCTTCATCACCCGAACGACTAGTTCGGGTGATGGGGCGAGCGGTATCTACCCGACCGATCGCAGGAACACGGCCACGCGGTCAGACGCCCGAAGCCGATCAGGCGCTGGTGGCAGAGTTGATTGATAATCCGAAAGAGCGTGCGGAGCACGTGATGCTCATCGATCTCGAGCGCAATGATCTCGGACGCATATGTACGCCAGGCAGCGTAGAGGTGGATGAATACATGAGCGTTGAAAGCTATCAGCATGTACATCACATTGTGTCTAACGTTTCTGGAACCTTGCTGCCAGGTTCGACGCCAGGTGACGTCATTCGTGCGCTGTTCCCCGGTGGCACGATCACCGGTTGTCCCAAGGTCAGATGCATGCAGATCATCGCGGAGCTCGAGCGCCGGGCGAGAGGCCCCTATACAGGGTCGTTGGGCTACCTCAATCGCTCAGGTAATCTTGATCTCAATATCTTGATTCGAACCGTGAGTCTGATTGATAACGAGGTACGTTTATCGGCCGGAGCGGGCATAGTCTCAGATTCGAATCCGCAGAATGAACTCACCGAGACATATGCGAAGGCGCAAGGGATGCTGCGAGCACTCGACTGGCCGGCATGATTGATATTTATAATCGCGCGTTCGCCTATGGCGACGGGGTTTTCGAAACCTGCAAAGTGCACGAAGGCGACGTTCCCTGGTGGCCAAGACATCGGGTGCGATTGCAGATGGGATGCGAGACGCTCGGTATTGGCTGGGAAGACGTGTCGGCCAGGCTGGATAGTGGTCGGGACACGATTCTCGCCGAGCATCCCGATGCCGATTGGTTGAAACTCGTTGTTGCACGAGCCTCGTCGGGCCGCGGGTATAAACGGACAACTACCGATGCGGAGTTGTATTGGGCAGCCGGCACTATGACGCCTTGGGCACCACGTATATCAATCGTTGAATTTGTGACGAACCCGAACTCGAATGCGAGACTTGCCGGCATTAAACATCTCAACCGACTGCCTGAGGTTCTGGCGTCCGATTGTGCGGACCCTGTAAACGGAAATGATGTATTGACCACAGACGTTGACGACCGAGTAGTCTGTGCGTCGAGCAGTAATTTCTTCGCCGTAATCGATGGATGCATAGTGACACCTTCCATCGAAACGGCCGGTGTCAGAGGCATCATGCGCGAGTGGGTCTGTGAGGTCGATGACGTGCAGATACGAGCACTGTCGCGAGGGTTGTTGATGATGGCGAGCGAGTGTTTTCTGACCAATGCGATACGGGGCATCGTCAGTGTGGATCGGATCGAGAGTCGAAAATTACTCGCACATACGCCTGTCGCTGATCGTCTACGGATCAGACTGGGGGAGACCGAATGGGCATAGCCGTTAAGCGCATTTTTGTCGCTGGCATTGCTGCATTGGCCCTCTTGGCAGGAGCCGCTTTCGGAGGGTGGCAGTGGCTGAATTCATATGTTGAGACGCCGTTGTTGAACACCTCCGACTATGAATTGACCGTTGAGCCGGGATCGTCTCTTCGTTCTGTTTTGCGCACTCTGGCGCAAGATGGGATGTTAGCGCATCCGGATGCGGTCAGGATTCACGCGAAAGTCTCTGGAACCGGCGATCGGATTCAGGCCGGTCGATACACGCTGTCCGTCAGCACGACGCCGCAGTCATTGCTTGAGCAACTCCGTTCCGGTGGCGTTGATCTGGTGCAGGTGCGCATTATCGAAGGTTGGACAGCAGCGCAGGCAGTCGCTGCAATAAAGCGCCACGCCGATATCGTCGACGACCTTGAGCTTGAAGTGCTCTCTCGGGGTGATGGTCAGCCGTTTCTGGATACCTCCGCGCACGAGTCGCTGGCGCGCCTTTTAGGGATAGAGCAGGACTCGATTGAGGGTTGGTTATACCCGGACACCTACAGTTTTGCGCCGGGCACCAAAGCGAGTGATCTGTTGAGGTTACTGCATAAGAAGCAGCGGTCCGAGCTCGCATCGGCGTGGGCTGGGCGCGAAGATCGCCCAACGCTGCCAGACCCGTACTCGCTGCTAATTTTGGCCTCGATCGTCGAAAAGGAGACCAGCCGAGAGGACGAACGTGCCAGGGTGGCCGGCGTATTTGATCGCCGACTTCAACGCAAGATTCGCCTTCAAACGGATCCCACCGTAATTTACGGTGTCGGTCAGCGTTACGACGGCGACATACGGCGACGCGATCTCAACGACCAGAACCCTTACAATACCTACCGAGTCGACGGGCTCCCGCCAGGTCCGATCGCGTTGCCTGGAAAAGCGGCTCTGCGGGCATCCGCTGAGCCGGCTGATGGGACCGCTCTGTACTTTGTGGCAACCGGCGAACCAGACGGTAGCCACGTATTCTCGGAAACGATCGAAGAGCACGAGTCTGCGGTGCGCGATTACTTGAAGAAGTTGAGACAACGAGGAAACTGACGAATGCGGGCAGGGCGGTTCATCACTTTCGAGGGGCTCGAAGGAGTCGGCAAGACGACGGCGTTGACAATGCTCATTGAGGCGCTAGAGCGCAAAGGCGTGGAGTGCGTCCAAACACGTGAACCAGGCGGTACCGCTATGGCCGAGAAGATTCGGGAACTGGTGCTCGCGCATTACGACGAGTCGGTATCCGAAACTACAGAACTCCTGATGATGTTTGCAGCACGTTCGCAGAATGTGCAGGAGACCATTCGACCCGCGATCGAACTGGGTCAGTGGGTGATCTCTGACAGGTTTACTGATGCGACATTTGCCTATCAGGGATATGGTCGGGGATTCTCGTTCGAGCCCATTCAGACACTGAGCGAACTCGTGCACCCTGATTTGTGGCCAGACGCAACGATTCTACTGGAGGCTAGCGAAGAGACGATGGCGCGCCGCTTGAAGCGTCGCAAATCGGCCAGCGATCGAATCGAGGCTGAGCGTGTTTCCTTCTTCAGAAGGGTCGCGAAAGGCTACACCGAACTGGCGACAGCATCTCCTGAACGGTTCTATTCGGTCGACGCTAACGAGGACATTGATGGCGTTCGACAGCAAATCAATCGGATTGCGGAGGACATGATTGCGCGATGGTGGGATCTATGACGTCTTTCCCGTGGACCGTCGACGTCTCCGAATCGCTGACCCAAAGAATTGAAACTGGGCGGCTAAGCCATGCGCTTCTCGTGTCGGGGCCATCGGGGATCGGAAAACTCCAACTCGCCGAGCATCTCGTCTCATCACTGCTCGGCTTACCAGCGCCGCAGAAGCTCGAACTCGCTATGCAATCCGTTCCTGATCTGATGGTGGTTACGCCCGAGGACAATAAGACCACAATATCGGTGGATCAGATTCGGGAGCTAGGTCAGTGGATGACTCTGTCAAGCCACGGCCAAGCGGGAAAGGTCGCAGTGATTGTGCCTGCCGAATCAATGACGATTGCTGCTGCTAATGCGTTGCTGAAGACTCTGGAAGAACCGGTATCCGAACGTTGGTTAATGTTGATCAGCCACGAGCCAAGTCGTCTGCCAGCGACGGTACTGAGCCGGTGCGAACGTGTCTCGGTTGATCCACCAAAACCGGATGTCGCACTGGACTGGCTCAAGACTCAGGGTCACGAGCAGAAAATGGCCGCGCAGGCGCTGGCCTGGACCAACGGCTCCCCGTTGGACGCCGAATCTCTGATTTCCTCGGGCAAAATCGAGAGACTGCACCGCCTGAACCAGGGTCTGCAGGGTTTGCTTTCGGGACGAGGTTCACGGTTTGAATTGGCTAGCGAGCTGAACGAGCTTGAGTTTGCCGAGATTCTGAATGCACTTCGCAAAACGGCGATTGAGCTGATCCGAGCGCGAAATGGGGTGGAAATGGGAATCACGTCAGACTTTTCAGGTTATGTCATAGACCTAAGGGGGCTCTTTTGTTATCTAGATGTCCTGAATCGCGCGACACGCTTGCAGAGCGGCAGTTTTAACATGGAGCTGATGCTGGAAAACCTGCTGGCCCCATGGTCGCAAAGGTTCGCCAACGCGGCATAACCGCAACGTTAAATCGAAAAACGACTGAGACATGACGAAACCAGGCCTTCTGCAACTGACAATCAAGGACAAGAGCGCGCTCTACCTCGCGTATATGCCCTTTGTGAAGAATGGCGGGTTGTTTATTCCCACCAACAGTTCTTATCGGCTGGGTGACGAGGTCTTCATGTTGTTGAACCTTATGGGCGAAGACGAACGCTTGCCTGTCGCGGGCAAAGTCATCTGGATCACCCCAAAAGGTGCCCAGGGCCAGCGAACCGCGGGCATCGGCGTCCAATTTTCGGAGCAGGACCAGGGAAACACGATGAAGAAAATCGAAAACTACCTGGCCGGTGCGCTTGGTGGGGATAAAGCGACCCATACGATGTAGCGATTGGTAACGATCAGCCCTGTGCTAATCCGCCCTTCAAAACGAAAGTCTTAAATCCGCGCTCATTCATGATGTAAGCACCGGCGGAGCTGCGACGGCCGGTGTCGCAACATACGACGTAAGGGGTTGCCGGGTCCAGAGTGCTCAGCTTCAAGCGGATGAAGTAAAGCGGCATGTTGACCGCTCCGGGCTTGCTGAAGTTTTGAAATTCGCTCGGGAGTCGGACGTCCAACCAGACCCCACCTCGATCAACGATCTGCTGCGCCTCGGCCATATCGACCCACTCGAGCATGGGCTCGTTGAGCAGCGTGCGAAAGTCATCTTTATTGAGTCGCATGACCGACCCGTCGGTCGCCATAGTGACGGTGGCGTTGCGTTTGGAGTCGGCGATCAGCGCCTCTTCACCGAACGTGTCGCCGACATGAAGCTCTGCCAGTCGGATTCCTTCGCGATTCAAGGGCGTCTCACGTGTGACCACCGCAGTGCCGCGGGTAAGCACATAAAAGAAATCGCCGTCGGTTCCCTGCTTGATGATCTGGTCACCGGCTTTGAAGTTCACCTGTTGCATCCGCATGAAGATCGCCTGGATGTTGGCGGGCGGAATCTTGTGGAACGCCTTGCTTCGCAGCAATTTTGTCATCCAATCGTCGCCTGTCTCGATCTCCTCCTGGAACTCGCCGACCTCGTAGGTGCCGGTTTGATCCCAGGTCAACATGACATCGAGTAAATCGCTATCGATTTGCAGGTACGAGACCCGGTCTTTCGCGCGAGCGCTGTAGCGCCGCGGCAATAGCGGCGCCAGGGGGTTTCTGGTCCGAGGCGACCCTCCATCCAGGATCTCAACAACACTACCTTGCTCGATGAGCTCAACGGTGCCACTAACGATGTAGTAGGTCTTTTTCTCCGTATCGCCTTCGCTGAACAGCAGCTGAGACGGCTCGAGCGTTCGCACCAGCGTCTTCTTGGCGAGCGCAGTCAGATTCTCGGCTTTAAGACCGTCCAGCGGAGAGAATCTCCGAAGATCGTCGATTTTTAGTGTGTTTTCGGTCATCTGAAAGCTTCAACGTGCGCGCGCAGTCTAACACTCTGAGGCGCGCGCAGCTTGCACATCAACGCGCGTTGGCTTGTTCCTCAAAGGCATCCCAAGCCTGCTCGTTCGGTCTGAAACGATCTCCGTGGGTGTCAGCCAGTGCATTCAGCGCTTGTCTTACGTCCTCGACGCCTCTTTCGCGACAATAATGCAACGGTCCGCCACGGAAAGGCGCGAAACCAGTTCCAAAAATGACACCTGCGTCGAGCAAATCATCATCTTCGACCACACCTTCAGCGCGGCAGTCCACAGCTTCGTTGACCATCGAAAGGATCAAGCGATCGTCGATGTCCGATGGCGCAGCCGAGCCACTTTTTGATTTAACAGGTTTCCCGTCGACCCATTCGTAGAATCCTTTGCCGGTCTTGCGACCCAAATTGCCGGCCGCGACCATAGTCGCGAGTTCGCTACTATCTGCTTCGTCTCCGCCGAGTATGCGGGCAACGCTGAGACCGACGTCCAGGCCGACCGAATCCGCAAGTTCGACAGGGCCTATCGGCATGCCAAACGCAACCGCAGCATCGTCAATCGCGGGTAGTGCCACGCCAGATTCTGCAAGGCGGAATGCTTCCCCCATATAGGGTGCCAAAATTCGATTCACGACAAAGCCAGGCGCACTGCTGCAGACCAAGGGCGACTTTCCAATCCGCTTGACGAAGTCAGTACCGATATCGATCGCACCTTGGGCGGTATCCGAGCTTTTGATGACCTCTACTAGTGGCATCATCGCGACCGGATTGAAAAAGTGGATGCCGATAAACCGCTGCGGTTCCGGCAATCGCTCGCGAAGTGTTTCTAACGGAATGCTGCTTGTATTGGTCGCGAGGAGGGCGCCGGCTTTCATCTTGGGTATGACCTGGTCATAGAGCGCCAGCTTTGCCTCCAGATTTTCAAAAATCGCTTCGATCACAAGATCCGCTTCGCTAACGTGAGCAGCCTCAACATCTGCTACCAGTCTCGCGGAGACTTCTTTGCGCTTTTGTGGATCTCGCACGCGTTTCTCAAAGAGTTTTTGTGCACGTTCCATCGCTGGCGTCACGTATTGCTCCTCGCGGTCCTGCAGCGAGACATGCATGCCTTGCAAGGCGCACCAAGCCGCAATGTCGCCACCCATCACACCGGCGCCAATCACGTGTACCCGGGACACACGTTGCTCTGGCTTACTGCCCTGCGCCTTTAATGCGTTTTGCAGGAAGAACACGCGAACCAGGTTTTGAGCGGTTTGTCCCACCATGAGTCGAGCGATGGAGCGAGCCTCCGCTTCGTAGCCCCGGCGAACGTTTGCGCCGTACTGGCGCCAGAGGTCGATAATGGCGAAAGGTGCTGGGTAGTGGTCTGGACGCGCTTTTGCGCGTGTCTCGTCCTCGATTTTGCCCGCAATAAACCCGCGAATCGGCGCGAAATTGAGCAAACGTTGCATGAAGGGTGCTTGACGCTGTGAGGGTTGATCGTCGGCAATCGAAATTGCGGCGTCGCGCATTTTATCTCGGGCGACCACGCGATCGACCAGACCAATGCGCTGCGCCTTTGCCGGCGTCAGCGACTTTCCGGTCAGCATCAGAGGCATCGCCTCGGTCACACCCGCGAGTTGCACTGCACGCACGGTTCCACCAAATCCGGGGTGGATACCGAGTTTCACCTCAGGAAGACCTATCACTTTCTTGTCGCCGTCCGCGGCGATGCGGTAATGGCAGGCCATGGCGAGTTCGAGCCCACCGCCTAGTGCGTAACCATCGACGATCGCAACGGTCGGGAAAACGGCATTTTCAAGTCGATCGAGGACTTGTTGACCTAAACGCACTAGCTCGTACGCCTGCTGCTCGTTCTCCAGCACCGTAAACTCATTAATGTCGGCGCCCATGATGAACCCGCTCTTTTTCGCCGAGCTGATCATCAATGCTTTGGGTGGGTTGGTGTACGCCTCATCCAGCAGTGCATCCAATTCCTGCAATACGGGCCCGCTTAATACATTGGCGCCGCTGTCCGCCTTGTCGATGGTGAGCCAGAGTCGGTTTTCGGCATCGCGCTCGCTACGCCAGTGCTCAAACGTCTTCATATAAGTCCCCTGAATTCAAGTCGTGACGGTAAAGTCACACACCAATGGAAGGTGATCTGATAGCTGTACATCCGGAATCTCGAAATGATCGATTTGAATCCCGGGTTGATAAAGAATGAAGTCGAGTTCCTTGCGCGGATTGCGGCTCGGATACGATGCCAGTGCGCCCGTATTCGCGCTCTCGAGCCCGGCCGCCTTTTGGAAGAGATAAATTTCGTTCTGTCCCCAGAACGTGTTGAAGTCACCTACGACCATGGCCGGTTTCGTGCTTTCGGCCACGAGGTCGTACAGGTGTCGAAGCTGCAGGTGTCGATGCCGGTATTTCAGCGACAAATGCACTAAGAAGATCGCGACATCATCGAGTTCCAGTTCGATGATCAGTTTCTTGATGCCGGTATCGAAATAGTGGAATCGCTCATTGTGGATAGTCGGCGCGGCAAGGAACGCGTTGCCCTGTTTGCGCAGGATCGGTACGACCTGGTTGATCGAGCCCGCACCATACTTGGTTTCGTAGGAACTATGGTGCCCCAGAGCCTCGGCGATCAGTTCCGCCTGATTGACGTTGCGGGAGCGAATCGAACCGGTATCCACCTCGATGAGACCGACAATATCCGGGTCCAATGACTTCAGAAATTCAATCAGCTTGTCGAGGTGTCCGGCGTTGCCCAGAACGTATCCTGCGCCAGGCACCGGAAGGTGGGTCGACAAGCCAAAGCCGACGCCATATCGAATGTTGTAGAGGACCAGCCGCATCGGTTGGTTTTTCCGGAACTTACACGTTCGCGTAGTTTACCGGGAAATGTCGCCAAACAGTGGGGTACATGGTTACAATTTGGCTAGAACAATAGTTTCCGCGGGGGCGTACATGTCAGAGCACAACCCGATTCGCGTTTTCGTGAGTCATCTGTTCACTGCGGACGCCGACTATTTGCGTGTGTTCGAATATCTCGAAAGCGTGGATCGGTTCTACTACATCAATGTGAGTGAGCCCGACACTAAGCCGGCAGGCGGCATGGAGGCTTACAAGGATGAACTGAGACGGCAGATCAACGAGAGCGAGGTCATCATCCTTCTGATGCCGATTTGGAAGGAAAAGCGCGACTGGGCAGAGTTTCAGATCAATGCAGCGAAAGCGATGGGCAAGCCAATACTGTTGATCCATGCTTTTGGACGAACCACGGTGACACCTGGCGACCTCTCGGGACGTGCGGACGACACCGTCGACTGGAACGAGCGCGAGATGGTGGACGCACTAAAGCGTTTGGCTCGCAATGAAGACACGCAGCGATGGGAAGTCATCGACTTCCCCTGACGGCAGCGAGCGTGGCTGGACCAAGACCGCAGCGTTTCGCGATGCCCATCGTCATCGCACACAGAGGCGCGTCGGGATATCTGCCTGAGCATTCTTTGGCGGCCAAAGCCCTTGCGCATGCCAGTGGTGCCGCATTCCTGGAGCAGGATGTCGTCGCTACACGCGATGACCAGTGCGTCGTCTTGCACGACATTCATGTCGACCGCGTCACCGACGTTGCGATTCGATTTCCCGGTCGTGCACGAGACGATGGTCGGTTCTACGCTCGCGACTTTGACCTTGAGGAACTGAAGCAGCTTCGCCTGACAGAGCGCACTGACGCTGCGGGGAAACCGGTATTCCCGGAACGATTCCCAGCCGGTCCCACTGGCCTGACTATCCCAACGCTTAGCGAGGAACTTGCGCTCATTAGCGGTCTTAATCGATCAACTGGACGCGAGGTAGGCGTTTATCCCGAAATCAAGAGACCCGCATGGCATCACGAGGAGGGCGTCGATTTAGCAGCACTAGTGCTCGATGCGCTCGCGAAGCACGGCTATCGTGACCACCCCGAGGAAGTATTTCTTCAGTGTTTTGATCTCAAGGAAAACATAAGGATACGAGAACAATTTAATCCTCGATATCCAATGGTTCAACTCATTGCCGATGATACCTGGGGCGAGTCTACGACGCGCTACAGCGAGCTGCTAACCGAACCTGGATTAGTTGGACTGAAGGGGGTCGTGAACGCCATAGGCCCGTGGGTTGAGCAATTGTATACAGTCGAGAATGAAGCCATTCTTGAAACGTCGCTGGTGGAGTGGGCGCACGCCCTGGACTTGCGGGTTCACCCTTACACGCTGCGGCGCGATGCGTTGCCGCGGGGTTTCACGGATTTTCAGGCACTCCATGCGTGGCTGATGAAACAGGGTATAGATGGCGTATTCTCTGACTTCGCGGATCTCAGCGTCTCGCTGTTCACGCAATTGGGTGCGGAAAACCTATGAGCTCAGTCAAAACATCAGTCACTGCGCGTGCCCATCGCGCGCTGATTCAACCGATTCTGGACGGGCCGAAAGGGCCCAAGGTTGCCGCGATCTTCGATTTTGACGGCACGATCATCGCCGGTTATTCGGCGACCGTACTTGTTCGCGAGCAACTGCGCAGGGGAGATTTCACCCTTGCCCAGCTGACCGAGATGGTGAGCACCATGACTCGTTTTGGGCTGGGCAACATCGGGTTCTCCGCAATGATGGCGAGCGCGATGCAATTCCTGCGGGATACACCGGAAGAGGACTACGGTGCGTTCGCCGACGAGGTGTTTCACAAGCATATCGCGAGGCTCATCTATCCCGAGAGCCGAGCGCTCATCGAAGCTCATCAAGAAATGGGGCACTCCGTAGCCATCGTGTCTTCCGCAATGCCCTATCAGGTTCGCGAAGCCGCCGCCGAGCTTGGAATCGATCGTGTGTACTGTACACAGTTGAAAGTCGTTGATGGCAAGTTTACCGGCGAAGTTGTCAGACCCACCTGCTTCGGCCCCGGAAAAGTCA
>JBCBNU010000023.1:0-36655 GCA_039821645.1 Pseudomonadota bacterium | reverse complement strand
CCCGTTCAGGAAGAGGCGCCGTCGCCACCAAGCTTCAACGACGATATTCCGTTCTAGTCGAGCTGGAGTCTGCGCATGTTCACGCCAAGTCAGTCAGACCTGCAACCCACAATTGGCCGGCCCGCGCGCTACGTGGTGTACGGGTGGCGGCGAAGCTACTTCACGCACAAACTCATGGCGGCGTTGCACTTCTACGGTGCGGACTGGGAGTATCAGAACAAGACAACTGAGAACGCAGACGAAATCCGCTTCCGCTCCGGAACCCATCAGTTGCCGGTCTTGCACACCCCGGAGAACTGGATGATCGCAGACACGACACCGCTTCTGCACATGCTGGATGCGCGATTTCCGGAGCGCCGGATGTTTCCCGAAGGTCCACTCGGTCTGTTGACCCAAATCGTCGAGGAATTCTTCGATGAGTGGATTGCCAGGACCACGGTGCATTGGCGTTGGAACTACCCCGAGAACCATGAGTTGCTGTCTATGGACGCTGCACACGGCGACCCGGAGATTGCCGAACGACTGGTGACCTGGGGCGGCAAGGTCTGTCGTGCTACCGGCGTATCCTCGGATGTTCAAAAAGAAGCAGCCGAATCCGAGTACTACCGCATCATGGATGCAGTCACCGCTCAGTTAGCGCAGACCTCCTATTTGCTCGGTGATCGCCCAACAGCGGTGGATTGCGTCGTACTGGCCGGACTGCGTGCGCACTTCCTGTTCGACCCGGCACCAAAGCGGATGTTGCGTGATCGCTACCCTGAGGTCGTCCGTTGGAGCGAAACCACCGCTGACCAATGGGACGGATCCGGCGACCTTGCCTCCTTCTCCTTCCCGGAATCGACCGAATTCGCCCGTTTCGTGCTGACTGAAATGCGAACCACCTGGGCGCCCTTTGTGACCGCGAATCGAGCGGCTCTCGCGAGCGGCGAAAAGGCGTTCGTCATTCCGATGTACGGCGAGGATGTCAGCTACCTAGCCCGTCCTTACATCGAGCAATCACGATCGATGATCGTCGAGCGGATTGAAGACGTACTCGACGCCTCAGGACAAACCCGGTTTGGTCAATGGTTGGAAGATCAGGGGCTCGCGAGCGCGCTTGGCTGAGAGCGAGGCGCTGCGGCGCGACGCAGGCGATCATTGATTGCCTCTCCCAGACCATCGCGAGGAATCGGCATGACGGCGATTGCGGTAATGCCGGGATCGTCGAGTTCGCGCAACATCCGATAAAGGTTAGCCGCAGCCTCAACCGTGTCACCTTTATCCGATAGGTTCGCCGCACCAGCAGGTGCGTTCGGCCCAAATCCAAGCAATACCTCTCCCGGTCGCGCATCACTGGCGTTCAGGCGCACTTCGGCGCCCGGCGCGTAATGCGACGACAACTGACCAGGTGCGATCACCGCTTTCGCGGATTGATTGGATTGAAGCTCACCGACAACATCAGAGATCGACTTTCTATCGATGACTCCTGGTCGCAAGACCGCTGGAAGTGTATCCGGCAGCACCGCAACAATCGTCGATTCAATGCCTGCCTCGCAAGCACCACCCTCCAGCACCAAACTAACCTCGGACCCAAACGCGTTTGCCACATCGCGGGCTGTGGTCGGACTGAGTTTTCCGGAGGGATTGGCCGAAGGTGCTGCCAAAGGCGTATTGACAGCAGACAGCAGCTCGAGCGCGACCGGGTGGCGCGGGATCCTCAAACCGATGGTTTCAAGTCCTGCGCGTGCCAGCTCACACACCGAACCATACCCACCTACCGGCACGATTAGCGTGAGCGGTCCGGGCCAGAACGCCCCTGCCAGGTGATGCGCACGCTCATCGAACACACCTTCCGACATCGCTTGTTCGATCGAACCGCAGTGGGCAATAAGCGGATTGAAGCTCGGTCGTCCCTTAGCAGCGAAGACCTCCGCCACCGCGGCCGGATTGGTCGCATCTGCGGCGAGGCCATACACCGTCTCTGTGGGCATTCCTACGAGCTGACCGGCACGCAACGCATTGGTTGCACGGGTCAGACCTGCTTCAACGGGGACAATATCGGGATGACTAAGCACGATATACGAGATTATCCGGTGCGGCACTATTCCGCTCAAGTCGCAGACTGTTCGGTGACTCGCGACCATGTCACCATGGTGGCGTGGGACAGCGAGTGACAGCGAGGACATAACGGTGAGCGAGCGAAGGGCCCTGCTTGCTGGTGCCACCGGCTATATCGGTCGAGTTGTCGCCACTCGCCTGATCGAACGTGGATTCGATGTCACAGCGCTCGTGCGCAAGGCGGACCCAGTACTGACCCACTGCCAACAGATCGCAACCGATGTGATCGACCCATCGCGACTTGCAGCAGATCTGGATGGCCAGCGTTTCGATTTTGTTTTTTCCTGTTTGGCATCGAGAACCGGCGCACCCGACGATGCGTGGCGTGTGGATCACGATGCCAACCAAAACCTGCTCTCGTTGTGCCGCACACATTCCGTGCAGCAATTCATCTTGTTATCGGCGATCTGCGTACAAAAACCAAGGCTCGCGTTCCAACATGCAAAGCTGGCTTTCGAGCAAGCTCTGGAACGATCGGGCGTGCCTTACTCCATAGTAAGACCGACAGCATTCTTTAAATCACTGTCAGGCCAGCTGGAACGAATACAGGCTGGAAAGCCCTTTCTTCTTTTTGGCGACGGCACCCTCACCGCCTGCAAACCAATCGCGGAGCTCGACCTCGCCGACTACCTGATCGACTGTCTCGAAAACCCTGAGCGCATGAATCAAGTCCTGCCAATCGGCGGGCCGGGGCCAGCACTTACCGCCCGCGACCAGGGCGCACTCCTCTTCGAGCAAGTCGGAAAGCCACCAAAATTCCGATCGGTGTCACCCAATTTGCTATCCGGGATTGCTGCACTGCTCACTCCGTTCGGCAAGCTCGTGCCGGCGATCGCTGCGAAGTCCGAGTTCGCGCGTATCGGTCACTACTACGCAACAGAGTCGATGCTGCTCTGGGACGCCGCGAAGCAAAATTATGACGCACTGGCTACACCGGTTGGTGGTAGCCGCACGTTGCAGGAACACTACGCCCAATTGGTCTCGGAGGGTATAGCTGGGCACGAAGCCCACGAACACAAAATGTTCTGAGCTCGGATGTCGCTGACTATCGCGGTAAGTCGGCCAATCGCTCTCGCTGCCAAAGGTCGACGATCTCATCGTTCAGACCGGTCATCTCCCAGCGAATCAATGACAGTGGTAGTCGTCCTGCTGCCATGAACGCATCGTGGAATTCACGGAGATTGAAGTCGTCTTTCAGCTGACGTTTGCGGTCACCGAGCAGGCGCTGCATTTGGAGCATGCCGATGGTATATCCCAATCCGTAACCTGGTGGGCGACGCAGGTAAATCTCCGCATCGACGCGCGCGACGTCCTCATCGAGATAGGGCACGCGCTCCTGCCACCATGACACCGCTTCTGCGACCGTCATCTGGTTCGTCTGTAGCCACACGTCGGCGGGCACGCGAGCTGCACGGAAAATTCCGAAGATGAAAATCAGCTCACGCGTACGCGGTGACATGTCCAGGCCGGCCTGCAACATCCCTTCTTCGAGATACACCGCCCAGCCTTCCGCGCGCGCACCGCTCGTAAGTCGACCCCGGATGGGGTGAGGATTATTCTGCTCGATCAGACCGTCAAATCGGTGACCCGGGATGACCGCGTGCAAGTGATCTGGCGTGGGGTTGCGAAACTGTACCTGCTCCCAAAAGTTAGGGCCGTTCGGTCTTACGATCCATGGCGCATTGGTGGCGAGGTCGCCGACGTAGTCCGGCACCGTGATTATTTCATCATCCACGAGAAACGCACGAATCTGCTGATCAGTCTCATCAATGCGTCGTTGGTACTCTTCAGCCGACTCGCTCAGCTCAAGCAACGGCTCATTGCGGTTGCGATGTTGTTCAAGACCATAGACCGCCCACAACCGATCCAACTCTCGAAGCCCCAGTACAACGATATCTTCGGTGTCGTACGGCATCAGCTTGACGTGCTTGAGGTACCAATTGAAATGCGCTTTACCAACGCCTGCGTCCGCATTCATCGTCGGACGATGCTCAAGCAGCCACTCGTTGAATTGCGCCACCGCATCTCGCGTGCTCTCGATGTCTTGCACGAGCTCCGGCTGAGCAACTTCCGCTCTCGCCAAGAAATCCTCATACCAACCGAGCACACCGGCGGGTGGTGTCGCTCTGTAAGGGTAGCCATGGCCAACCCCATCCGCGTTCGTCAGATTGTGCAAAGCGAGATCGGCATAATCCGCCGCGACATCATTCAGGTTCTCTCGAGCCTGGTCGGCCAGCAGGAGGATTGCGGCGAGACGCGTTCGCAGGACACTGGTGGCATCAGCATCGAGGGGGAGATCAGTGAAAGTGACACGCAACATCCGGTCGACATAGAAGCCTGGGTCGCGCGCCCACGGCCTCGATACCGAGAGAAGAAATTCTTGCTGATCCAGTCGAGATCGAACCGCGAGATAATCAACTTGCTCTGATATTGGCCAATCGTCCGCATTGATCGCATCGAATCGCTGCTGGAAGGTCTCCATGGTTGCACGCCGCTCCGCGACAGCATCCGGCCCGTAGTCGGGATAGAGCCTGGCGGCCGCACCTGCTATATCTCGATTGGGCACCGCTCGCCGTGCCCGGTTTTCGTCCTGCCAGAGCAAGAAGTCATCGTAGAGGGATGTCAGCCTGTCATAGCCATCCGCCTGGGCCCACGTAGCGCTTGGAAAGCCAACCAGTACAGCAGTGATCACAACAAGCGAAAACGAACGAACAAACGCACGGTACATGAGGTGCTCCCCCTTGATGAGCTGTCGCCAAGTGTAGCGAAACTGTGACGTGACCGCGTCCACAGGTCACGAATACCAGCCCTGCGTCTCTCGCGAATCTGTGATCTGTTCGTTTGACAGAATCCGCTGAAATCCTTGTACTCGCAACCACTGTGCGCAATGCGTTGGAATAGAGAGTACATCTGTGAAACGACTTATCCTGGGGGCAGCAGCGCTGTCGGTCATCGGCTACTTCGGCACCAAGTTTTATATCAACTACAAAACCACGGAAGCGGTTGATCAAGCGATCACACTGATGCGCCCGTTTGCCAGTGTTGAATACGCGAGCGTCAGTAGCTCCATGACGGGTGAGCTGTCTGTCGACAAGATCTCGGTTGGGATCCCAGGGTTTAAGGACCGGGTCGAACTCGATTCGGTGGGCATCAAACTGCCAACGTTTTTTGACCTCTTGAAGTTACACAACATCGGGCCGCAAACCCTGACCTCCGGTGATTTCCCTGACAGCATCCAGGTTTTTGTTGACGGTGTTGTTGTCGATACCGGAACGGATTACATGATGAAGTTTTTCCGCGAAGCGGAGCTGGAAGCAGCCGAGGCCTATGGCGGCCAGCTGCCAACCCAGGAGGAAGACCCTCTCGGCCACTGCCTCAACCGCTTCGGATACTCAAGCAAGGACCTTCTGGACCTCGGCATGGACCGCATGGTGGTGTCTTTCAGCTATGGCGTTGAGCAACTAGAGGACGAACTGGCCTTCACCCTGTCTGTGCTGGTCGAGGACTTCTACTCGGCCGACGTAGACGTTCGTGTACGCGGCGGAATTGGTGAACTCGCAAGAATCGGTGCAGACCGTGCGGTACTGACCGGCTTTGAAATTGTTGCTGAAGACCTCTCAGCTTCCGAGCGCGCATTCGCCCGCTGCGAGACGCTCGGCGTCGATCGCGCCACTGCGAAAGAAGGCATGCTCACGCAACTGATCGAAGACCTCGAAGACCTCGGATTTATCCCGGACGATCGACTTATTGAACCGCTGCGCGCAGGCATCCAGGCAGAGCATCAACACGCTCGTGTCACCGGTAATCCACCGCAGCCTGTCAGCTTCGGCAAGATCGATCTCTACAACGCTTCCGATATGCCTGCGCTGCTGGGCGTCGACTTACAGACCTGGTAGTCGACACCCGTCAGATCTCACGCTCATAAACACGGACAAAGTCGACCCACATCTTCTGCGGTAACACGCCGTCGTCCGTTGGCCCCCCTGCTGATCCCCACACGCCGCCGACCGCAATCCAGTGCTGCGACCCAGATAATCAGAATTCGTTTCATTTGTGACCAACCCTCCCCCTTGGGTTCGTTTCTCATTGTAAAGGAAGAAATAACAGGGCTGTCATTTGCGACAGAATCGGAAAAGCCGAACAGCTCTACATGCACACCTTAGACGCCCAACAAAGTTGTAAAGCTTTGACAGCAACGGCCGCTCCCTCAATGACCGCCATCTACGGGAGTTGAGATGAGCATCGATATTGATATCGACGAGATCACTGAGGTTTTCATTGAGGAGAGCCTCGAAGGTCTTGACATCATGGAGCATGGACTGCTGAACCTGGATATCGGGGCCGCAGATCCAGAGACGATGAATGCGATTTTCCGCGCCGCGCACTCTATCAAAGGAGGCGGAGCGACGTTCGGGTTCACTGAAATTTCAGAATTTGCACACGATCTTGAAACGCTGCTTGATGAGATGCGCCAGGGTGAACGCCCTGTAACCCGCGAGGGAGTGGATCTCACGTTGCAGTCGGTCGATTGCCTGCGTGCGATGATTCGCGCGCTCGCCACGGGTGAAGATCTGTCCGGCGAAGCAGCGACATTGCGTGCAGCACTCGCCGCGATGTTGGCCGACGGAAACAACGTAGGCGTCGCATCGGCCGAAGCACCGGCGGCGACGTCCGCCGAACCTACGGAAGCACCGATAATCGGTTGGACCATCTCGTTTACACCGAAACCAGAGTTATTTGTTCGCGGTAACGACCCTTCCGCCATATTCGCCGAGCTGCAGCGCATCAGCAGTACTGAGGTCACCTGCGCAGGATTTGACGAAGTCGACTTCGAGTCACTGGATCCCACGCGCTGCACGTTGCGATGGGACATCGTGCTGTACGACGGTGTCGAGCGTGAGCAAATCGACGAAGTATTCAGCTGGGCGATCGATGACTGCGAGCTGATTGTTGAACCGGTCCTCGGCGAAGTACCGACACCGGTCGCACCCGTTTCCAGCACCGAGCCCGCGGCTGTTGCGCCGACCCCGGCAGCAGACAAGCCTGCTGCTACCAGCGCTCCGAAAGCCAAGGCGAAAGGCTCAGGCGGTGAATCGAGTTCGATCCGCGTCAACATTGACAAGGTCGACAATCTCATCAACCTCGTCGGCGAGCTCGTCATCACACAATCCATGTTGAGCCGCTTCAACGGTGACTTTGACTTCACGCAGTTGCCCGCATTGCGCGAGGGACTTGCACAATTGTCACGCAATACGCGAGAGCTGCAAGACAGCGTCATGGCGATCCGGATGCTGCCGATCAGCTTTGCCTTCGCACGCTTCCCGCGTCTAGTTCGCGACACCGGAAACGCCCTTGGCAAGATGGTTGACCTGCAGGTCGTCGGCGAAGGTACCGAGCTCGACAAGACCGTTCTAGAGAAGATCGGTGATCCCCTGGTTCACCTGGTACGCAACTCACTAGACCACGGTCTCGAGACACCCGAAGAACGAGTCGCCGCTGGTAAGCCGGAGACCGGCGTGCTCGAACTTCGTGCTTATCACGAAGGCGGCAATATCGTTATCGAGGTTTCCGACGACGGCGCCGGCATCAACTCAGACAAGGTGTTCGAGAAGGCTATCGAACGTGGTGTCATCAGTGCAGAGGAACAACTCAGCGAAGAGCGCATCATCAACCTGATATTCATGCCTGGATTCTCCACGGCGGATCAGGTGAGTGACCTCTCGGGCCGCGGCGTTGGCATGGATGTCGTACGACGCAACATCGCGGACCTTGGCGGTCATGTCTCTGTGAAATCGGAACGCGGTGTTGGCAGCACTTTCACCATCCGCTTGCCGCTCACGCTAGCGATTCTCGACGGCCAGCTGGTACGTGTAGGACAGGAATCCTACATCGTACCGCTCGTTTCTATCGTAGAAACCATTCAGTCAGGCAACGAGAACATCTCTCAGGTCGCGGGTGAGTCGGAGTTGTTCAGACTGCGCGACGAATACCTCCCGGTACTTCGTCTGCACGAGCTTTTCGGTATCGAGGCAGACAGCACCGAAATCGATGACGGGCTACTCGTGGTTGCTGAAGCCAATGGTCAGCGCGTCGGCATTTTTGTCGATGACCTGCAGGAGCAGCAACAAGTCGTTATCAAGAGTCTCGAATCGAATTTTCGGCAAACCGCCGGCATTTCGGGCGCCACCATTCTTGGCGACGGTACCGTCGCCCTGATCGTGGATGTCCCGGGACTTATCCAATTGTTTTTTGATCGCGTTGCAGAACAGCGCCGTCACGAAGCGGTCGCTTGAGTATCACCCAGAGGAACGTCATGGCAACTGAACTAAATAAAGATCCGCTCGATCGCGAGTACGGCACCGGTGCGGCTGGTCAATACCTGACCTTCATGCTCGCGGGTGAGGAATACGGAGTTGAGATCCTGAAAGTGCAGGAAATCAAAGGGTGGGATCGCGCGACGCCAATCCCGAATGCGCCAGAGTACGTTCTTGGCGTATTGAATCTGCGCGGCGCCGTGGTACCGATCATCGATCTGCGCTGCCGCTTTGGCATCGAGCAGGTGCCTTATGGACCGACCACAGTTGTGATCGTCGTGAAGATGCAATCGGAGGAACAGGAGCGGACTGTTGGAGTCGTTGTTGATGGTGTTGCCGATGTGTATCGACTCGAAGACTCCGATATTCAACCACCGCCTGAGATGGGCGATTCCGCACACACTGAATTCGTCGGTGGATTGGCAACGGTGGAAGACAAGATGGTCATCCTGCTGGAGGTCGATCGCCTGATTGACTTCAAGGACATGCAACCCGTGAGCGCGCAAGCTAGCGCGGCCTGACCCGAGAAAAGAATAACCATTGTCGGGGTGATGCTCGGCAGTTCAAGGAGAGAAGATAGATGTTCGGTACTTCCCGCAAGGACCAGGCAAGAATTGATGCACTGGAAGCTGAGCTCGCACGAGTGACGCAATCGCTGACCGAATCCAAGGCGCACAACAAAGCATTGGATGATCAGCTCAAAGCCTCTGGTGACGCTATCGCGGCCGCTGAGCACGACGCGACGCAAGCTCGCGCCGCAGCGCAAGACACAATGCATCAGATCGAGAAGTTCGGACAACTCGCGCGTATTGTCGATGACTCGGAAGCGTCCTTCATGGTCGTGGATAAAGACTTTGTGATCACCTACGTCAATGACTCCACGATGAAACTGCTGCGCCGTTCTGCCAACGAGTTCCGAGTAATCTGGCCCGACTTTGATCCAGAAAACCTCGTGGGTAGTTGTATCGATCGGTTCCACAAGAACCCGTCGCACCAACGCGGCATGCTGGCCACACCACTTGGCGCACCGCACAAGACCTCGATCAAGGTAGGCCCGTTGACCTTCGCATTGCGTGTCACTTCGAGCTTCAACAACTCTGGCGAACACGTTGGCAGCACACTGGAGTGGGAAGACGTAACCGAAGAACTCGCCAACCGCGAGCGGGATATCGACTACCGATCACAACTTGAGGCAGTGAGTAAAGCGCAAGCCGTCATTGAATTCGAGATGGATGGCACGATCCGCAAGGTGAACGATAACTTCTGCCACACGATGGGCTATACAACGAGCGAGGTCGTTGGTGAAAACCACTACATGTTCTACCCCGGCGATGAGAAGACCGGTGGTTCTTACACCGAAATGTGGGAGAAGCTGCGACGCGGTGAGTTCCTCTCAGGAGAGTTTCTGCGTGTCGGCAAAGGTGGCAAAGAGGTCTGGATTCAAGCTTCTTACAACCCCGTCCGCAACGAAGCTGGCGAAATCGTCAAGGTAGTTAAATTCGCAATCGATATCACCGCCGAGAAGTCGCGTCGCGAAATGACTGCACGAGCAATGGACGAAGTGTCATCGGTGATGCGCCTTGTCGCTGACGGAAATCTCGAGCAGAGAATGGTTGGCGAATACTTCGGCGAGTTTGCTGACTTGCAGCACGCCCTGAACACGAGTCTCGAAACCATTGGTGAGCATGTCATCAAGGAGGCCGTGCAGGTCATGGTTGCGATGGCAAAAGGTGATCTCACCCAGCGTATGCAGGACGGTCTCAATGGCAGATACGCTGAGCTCTCCTCGGCGGTAAACGAGAGTCTCGTCAATCTCTCGAACATTGTTGGTGAGATTAACCGCGTCGCAGAATCTGTCGATACTGGTTCATCTGAGATTTCTCAGGGCAACACCGACCTCAGCCGTCGTACTGAGCAGCAAGCCGCGAGTCTCGAGGAAACAGCTTCGAGCATGGAAGAAATGACTTCGACGGTGAAACAAAACGCCGAAAACGCCACAACGGCCAACGATTTGGCGATAGAGGCACGGGACCAAGCGGAACGCGGCGGAGAGGTTGTTCGCGATGCAATCATGGCAATGGAGGAGATCAACGCATCCAGCGCGAAGATCGCGGATATCATTGGCGTTATTGATGAGATCGCGTTCCAGACCAATCTGCTTGCGTTGAACGCGTCTGTCGAGGCTGCACGCGCCGGCGAACAGGGTCGCGGATTTGCCGTCGTTGCGAGTGAAGTGAGAAATCTTGCGGGAAGGAGTGCAACTGCGGCGCGTGAAATCAAGGATCTGATTCAGGACTCTGGAACCAAAGTGGAAGAAGGTTCGCGCCTGGTCAACGAGTCAGGCGAAACGCTATCCGAGATTGTTGCCGGCGTGAAACGCGTAACGGATATCGTCGGGGAGATTGCCGCTGCAAGCGCTGAGCAGGCTCAAGGGATCGAGCAAGTCAACTCCGCCATCACGCAGATGGATGAGTTAACGCAGCAGAACGCCGCCCTAGTCGAAGAGGCTGCCGTAGCGAGCGAGTCTCTGAGTGAGCAAGCTCAGAGCATGACCGAGCTGATGAATCAGTTCGATGTCGGTGGCAAGGCCATCGGCGCACCCATTACTTCACCAGGCGGTCACGAGCGACGCTCAGCCTCTCGGCCGTGGTCGGGCAACAAAGAGTCAGCAGCACCAGCGCCGGCACCCAAGGCGAACGGTACGGACGATCAGGTGTGGCAGGACTTCTGAGACAGAGCAAGGAACGGAAACATGGCAAAGCAGGATAGCGCGCCGGAAGGTCAAACCGTATACCTCCAGGAAGAGGTTGTCCTTGACGGTGTCAAAGCACTAAAAGAAGAATTTAGCGAAGCTTCTGACGCAGCGGAAGTGGTAATCGAGGCGAGCGGTGCTCGATTCATCGACGCCGCCGGGTGGCAGTTGATTGTCGCGTTCTTCAAGTCGCGCGACGGTGTGTCGTTCGTCAACGCAACTGAAAGCGTTCATCAACAGGCAGCAACACTCGGTATCGACAAAATCTTGCCTCTCGGCGAGGTCGCCCCACAGGCGCCGGAAGCCGACGAAGAGGACGATTTGTGTCCGGTGTTCTGACAGCTCGAAAATCTGAGGCGCAGGCCTGGCAGCTTTCTGAGCAGCAGTTCAGTTATGTGCTTCAGTTGATTTACCAACTCACTGGCATAGCGATGACCGCTGCCAAGCGACAGCTCGTCGAGCGTCGGATTGCGAGCCGAATGAGTGCATTGAAAGTGGCGAACTTCGAGGACTACGCAGCACTGCTCAAACTCGGTGATCCCACCGAGGTCGAGCTGTTTACGAATGCAGTCACCACCAATCTGACCGCGTTCTTCAGAGAAAACCACCACTTCGAGTTTCTTCGCGAACAACTCTTACCTCAGTTCGTTCGACATCGGCATGAATCGGGTAAGCGATTGCGTATTTGGTCCGCCGGTTGCTCTACCGGCGAGGAACCTTACTCAATCGCTATGACGTTACGAGAGGTCATCGGCGACATCGAGTCTTGGGACGCAAAGGTGTTGTGTACCGATATCGACTCGCAGGTGGTGGATATCGCCAAGCGCGGCGTCTACGCCGCCGAGCGGATCGAAGGCATGCCTGAAGCTCAGGTGCGCCGTTGGTTTCAACGTGGCACCGGCGCCATGGCCGACAAGGTTCGCGTCAAACCTGCGCTTCAGAAACTACTGACCTTCCAACGTCTCAACCTGATGCATGAGTGGCCGTTTAGTGGCCAGTTTGAGGTCATCTTCTGCCGCAACGTCATGATCTATTTTGACAAGCCAACGCAAGAGCGACTGGTGGAACGCTTCGCCTACCACCTGGCGCCAGGTGGACATCTCATCGTTGGCCATTCAGAGAGTCTGGTCCGCAATACAACACAGTTCGAACTCCTCGGGCGAACCATCTATCGCAAGGTGTCCTGAACCGTGGCAATCCTCGCACCGAATGATCCGTCCTTGGTTTTGCCCGGCTTTGAGCACGTGCAACGCTTCCACGACAATGAGCGCGGCAAGTTATCGGCAAAAGTACTGCCGGGCGAGTACTACGTAACACAGAACGACGAGCTTATCTCAACCGTTCTGGGGTCCTGCGTCGCAGCCTGCATTCGCGACCCTCTCACCGGAGTTGGCGGCATGAATCATTTCATGCTCCCGGGTAAAGGCGTAGCGGCCGATACCGGCGGTGCCGGCGAGCGCTCGTTGAAGTATGGGCCAAACGCCATGCGCTCGCTCATCGACACCATCGTGCGCTGGAAAGGTACGCGTGAGTCACTGGAAGTCAAATTGTTCGGCGGAGCGGCGGTAATGGACTTCGACATGAATCAAATCGGCGATGAGAACGTCGCCTGTGTCCGGCAGTACGCAAGTGAGCACAGGCTCAACGTGCTCGCAGAGGACCTCGGAGGTGACTGGCCGCGGAAGGTGGTGTTCGAACCAACCACTGGGAAAGTGTGGGTTCGTCGTCTGCGGCGACTCCAGACCGCCACCGTGGCGGCGAACGACCGCAAGTATATGAATGGAACTCGGGGATAATTGATATGGCGACGAATGCAACCCTGGTGGATCCCGGCACCGGTCAGTTCTCATCAACCAATCCGATCAAAGTGCTGGTCGTCGATGACTCGGCACTGATGCGTAAACTTCTGAGCGAGCTCCTCGGCGAGATTAATGACATCAGTGTAGTTGGCGTCGCCAAGGATCCTTTCGATGCCCGTGAGAAAATCAAAGCGCTCGACCCAGATGTCATCACTCTGGATGTCGAAATGCCACGCATGGATGGCATAACGTTTCTCGAAAATCTCATGCGCCTAAGGCCGATGCCCGTGGTGATGGTTTCAACGCTTACCGAGAAAGGCTCGGAGGTCACGATGAAAGCGCTTGCCCTTGGGGCAACCGGTTTCGTGCCGAAACCCACGGTCGATGTTGCAAAGTCACTTGAGGATAAGATTGGTGAGCTTGTATGGGAAGTGCGCAAAGCCGCCGCATCCGCGGGGGACATCCGCAGCTCACGGCGCCACATTCCCAGAGCGCCGAGTCCTGCCACGATATCCGAGAAAGTCAATTATTCAACGGGGCAAAAAATCAGCGGTGGACCATCAACACACCTTATCGCCATTGGCGCCTCTACCGGAGGCACAGAGGCAATCCGAGAGGTCCTTGGCGGCATCAAGCCAGGGTCTCCGGGCGTGGTCATCACACAACACATCCCGATTGGCTTTAGCGGCTCCTTCGCAAAAAGGATGGATGAGCAGACCGCATTGCATGTGGTCGAGGCTGAAGACGGATTGCTGGTTCGAGACGGTCATGCCTACATCGCTCCAGGTGATCAACACCTCAAGATCGAACGCGACGGACCTGGATATCGATGCCGTCTGGACGATGGACCGCGTGTCCTGTTTCACAAACCGTCGGTAGATTTCATGTTCAATTCAGTCGCGGAGGTTGCTCGCGATAAAGCGGTAGGTGTCATCCTGACTGGCATGGGCCGGGACGGTGCAGCTGGTCTCAAGCGTATGCGCGATGCCGGCGCCTATACCATTGGCCAAGACGAGGCATCATGCATCGTATATGGAATGCCTCGAGCGGCAATGGAAGAAAACGCGATCCATACGGTTCGAGGTCTGGAGGACATTGCAGCGGAAGTGGGGACACGCTTCTCGGACTTGCCCACTGCGCACTCCGCTTGAACAGGATTGAACGAATTACCGAGCTAATAGTTCGAAAAATCCGTCGATAACTACCCGTTCAGTTATTTGATTCATCGACGCTACTCCAACAAGGGCGCAGTATCTCGCCACTAACTAACCACACGCATGGAGTTGCAGGTCATGTTCAGTAAGTTCTTCAAGAAAGCCGATGACGACGCAGCGGATTCTAAAGCGCATACGCTTGCGAGAATCGTCGACGAGTCGGACACGGCCTTCATGATGGTCGATCGCGACTTCAATGTGGTTTATATGAACACCGCGTCGACCGAACTCCTACGGAAGCATAAAGATGCGTTCGCGAAGCGTTGGCCGAGTTTTGATCCCGAAAATATGATCGGGAGTAACATTGACCGGTTCCATACTGACCCCAGCCATCAGCGAAGAATGCTGGCGCAGCCGCTCGGCAAGCCGTTCGCCACGGATATCAAGATCGGCGATATCTCCCTCAACCTTAGAGTGACCCCGGCCTTCGATCAGCACGGCGACCATACCGGCAGCACCCTTGAGTGGAAAGATGTCACGGCAGAGAAAACTCAGCAGAAACGTGATGCCGATTTTCGCAGCCAGTTGGAGGCTGTCGACCGCTCGCAGGCACGGATCGAGTTTGCAATGGATCGCACCATTCTGAATGCAAACCAGAACTTCCTGAACACGGTTGGATACTCTCGTGACGAGGTGATCGGCAAGAATCACAAAATGTTCGTTACACCCGAGTTCGGCGAAAGCGCAGAGTACCTCGCGCTATGGGACACCGTGCGCTCCGGCGAAGCGGTCGTCGGTGAATTCCATCGTGTACACAAGGACGGCAGCGACCTTTGGCTGCAAGCTGCCTACGCGCCTGTATTTGATAACGACGGCGCCGTAACCAAGGTTGTTAAGATCGCATCGAACATCACCGAGCAGCGGTTACTTCAGGATTCAATTAACCGCCTGCTGGGAGAGACGAAGTCCGTCATGCAGCAGGTTAGTGCCGGTGATTTGACCGTACGGATCAACGGTGAATACGACGGCAGCCTCGGCGACCTGAAGGCAGCCGTTAACGACACGCTGACTGAACTCAATCAGACCATCGGCGCGATCTATCGTGTGGCAGACACCGTCGGTACTGGCGCTGCTGAAATCTCAAGTGGTAATGCAGACTTGAGTCAGCGCACGGAACAGCAAGCATCCAGTCTGGAACGTACAGCCACCAGCATGACTGAGATGACGACGACGGTTCAGCAAAATGCCACCAACGCCTCTGAAGCCAACCAATTGGCCATCGAGACCCGCGAGCAGGCGGAGACCGGCGGTGAGGTTGCGCAGCGCGCGACCAATGCCATGGGCGAGATCAACGCAGCGAGCAAAAAGATCTCGGACATCATCGGCGTCATCGATGAAATCGCGTTCCAGACCAATCTGCTCGCGCTGAATGCTTCGGTCGAAGCAGCTCGCGCTGGCGACCAGGGCCGAGGATTTGCGGTTGTAGCCAGTGAGGTCAGAAACCTCGCTGGCCGCAGTGCGACCGCTGCCAAGGAGATCAAAGATCTGATCGAGGATTCATCGCGTAAGGTCGAAGAGGGGTCGCGTCTCGTCAACCAGTCGGGCGATACACTTCGCGATATCGTCGAGCGCGTCCAGAAAGTTACCCAAATCGTGGGCAGTATCGCTGCGGCGAGTTCGGAACAATCCGAGGGTATCTCACAGGTCAACACAGCGATCGGTCAGATGGACGATCTGACACAACAGAATGCTGCGCTTGTGGAAGAGGTTGCTGCCGCAAGCCAGAGCCTCAACCAGGAGGCCGCGAACCTGAGCGAACTGGTGCGCAAATTCACCGTCTCGACGAGTCGCGGCGATGTTCGAGCGCCTGTAGCAGCGACGCCAGCTCCAGCACGCGCTGAGTCAACCGCGAAGAAGCCCTTTGTTGAGCGCCGATCAGCCGAGCGCCCATGGACACCGCCCGAGGACTCGGAACCGGCAATTCGCAGCCCAATGAATAAGGACGCTGAGCCGGTCGACGATGAGGTTTGGGAGTCGTTCTAACCGGTAGCTGTCCTGCCGCGATATGATCCGGTCTCTAAATTGAGACCGGAGTGGTCGTGGATCTATTCAAAGTAATCCCATTAGTCGCGCTTTCGCTCGGGGAAGTTGCGCTTGTCAGCGCAATCGTCCTCTTAATTAACCGCCGAATTGCAAAGAGCTATGCAGATCAACCCGATCAGCAATTTCGCAGGCAATCGATTCTTGTTGCCACGGTACTGATCGCACTGCTGACGATTATCCTGATCCTCCCCTTACCGAATGAAACCCGAGGGGCACTTCTTAGCCTGTTCGGTATCGTGCTCAGCGCCACCATCGCGCTCTCCTCGACCAATCTGGTCGGCAACATCATGGCAGGCATCATGTTGCGATCGGTCGGCAGCTTTCGCCTGGGAGACTACATTCGAGTGGGCGAGTACTTCGGCCGCGTGTCGGAGATGGACTTATTGCACCTTGAAATTCAGACCGAAGAGCGCGATCTGACCACCATTCCGAATACGTATGTGGCCGCCAACCCGGTCCGCGTTATGCGCACGAGTGGCTCTATCCTTTCGGTAGAGCTTTCACTTGGGTACGACGTCTCTAGACACGAGATTGAGAAGTTGCTGCTCGAGGCGGCGAGTCGCTGCGATCTTGAGAGTCCCTTCGTGCAGATTCGCGCACTCGGTGACTTCTCGATCACCTACGCCATCGCGGGCCTGCTCACTGACGTTAAGTCGTTGCTGAGTCAGCGGCGCGCATTACGCGCGGCAACGATCGACGTGCTTCACGAAGCGGGTGTGGAAATCGCCTCTCCATTACTCGTGAATACCCGTGAGTTTTCAAGCAGACATGGCTTCGTGCCTCCGGCTGTTGAACCGATTGCAAACAACGAAGTCAATTCCGACGAATTAGTCTTCGACAAGGCGTTGAAAGCAGAGGACCTCGACAAACTCAGAGCTCGTCGAGAGGAGTTATCCGCCCAACTTGCCAAAGCTGCAGACGCAAACGAGCCGAATACGACCAGGATCGAACGCCTCGAGCAATGGCTTGCCCGTCTTGATGAGCGAATTGCAGAGAAGGAAAGCACAATTCGTGGTGACAAGTAGAATATGAAACGAACCAATATGTCCGGAGACGATCAAAGTCTCAGGCATCACAACAACAGTTGAGAGAACATGAAACGACCCCAGAGCTTTGGCGATACGCCATCGATACTCGCGGCAGCCGTCGCAGGCGTGCTCGCATGCGCGGGCAATGCCGTGGCAGGCCCTGACTTAAGCGGTACTCGCTCGATGACAGAAACGGGCAAAATCCAACCATTGAGCGAGGAAGATAAAGCCGCGGCAAAGCTCGGCATGGATGCACTCGCCGAACATCTCGGCATCGACGCCGACAAAATTACGGTGGATACGGTTCGCACCATTCAATGGAGAGATTCCAGCATTGGCTGTCCGCAACCCGGCGAGGCGTACGGGCAGGTTGTGACCCCGGGGCACAAGATTACACTCCGAGTCGACGATGATATCCATGTTGCGCATGAAGCTAACGGTCGTGCGTTCATTTGTAAGCGGACCAAGCGCGTTGCCGACGTCACCGGATCCGGTGAGTTCGTTTGGGCAAAGCAGGCGCTGGTTGCCCGGAAATCGCTGGCCGATATCTTGGGTGTTGAGCCGCAGTCGATTCGGGTCGAGAGCGCAAAGCGTATGACCTGGCCAACAACCGGCATCGGCTGCCCAGGTTCGACCGATATTCAGGCCAATATTGATGGCTATATTTTGACGCTACGTCATGCTGAGCGACGGTTCACCTTCAACACTGATCTGAACCGTGTCATCGCTTGTCCTGCCATCGAGACCGAGTGAACCGTCACACTAAGTCGTCGACAAAAAAAGGCCGCGCTTCAGAGCACGGCCTTTTTCATTTCTGCGATATCGATGGCCGACCCCGAAGGATCGGCCACCGCTGCATCACTTACTCGGCGTTATCGTTTTGGATATCGATAATCGTCAAGTTCTGGATGCCGTTGGCATCGCTATGGCTGATTGCGCCCAGGAACTTCGATCCCGGACCAACGCCCAGACCTTCCCACTCGATTGTGACCGGTACAGTCTGACCAGCGACTGCTTCGCTTGGCGCATCAACCGTCAGGTTACCCGCGTCGTCGACGATGCCGAAGCTCTGGTCGAAGAAGAAGGCAGCCGCTGGCTCACCACCCGTCGTGTCGAACGCGTGGATGAACAAGAGGTAAGGGTTGAAAACGTTGGCGTCGAACGGAATCGGCAACAACACATCCACAGACTCTGTAGAACCTGCATTGGTGCTAGATGCGATCTGAGTGCACGAACCGCCTGGGCAGTAGTACAGGTACAGATCAAAGTCATCACCCGCGCCCTGGAACTGGCCATCGACTGACCAGCGACGGAACGCCGTGCCTGCCGTTACATCGTCAATGATCAGCGCGAAGTTGCTCGGATCGCTCAACGAGAAGCCAAAGTTGTTATCCGGGTCATCAACGATTGGCGGTGTCACGAAGACGCCTGCAGCGTTCAGACCATGGACCTGAGCGGTGTACTCGCCGGTGTAACCGAAGCCGAGGTCAAACTGCGCGGTGCCGCTTGAACCTGAAGCGTCGATTTCGTCTTCAGTGATGAACGCAACTGTGTTGACCGCAATCGGGCTGCGTACATCTTTCGAAGTGGGCGACTGCCAGGTCAGGGCACCAAACGACCATTCGTTCGGCGCAGCGCCATCGCTTGTGACCGTCACTTCGTACGTTGCCGTCTCACCCGGACGCAGGCTGAATTGCGAAGGTACAACTTCAACGTTAAAGCCCGGCGGTGCATCGATTACGGCTTCGTAGCGAGCACGATTCTTGCTCTCAACACCTGGACGACGGTACTTGCCAGCAGCCGTTACGGTACGTGTGACGGTTTTGACGCCCGGGATCGAATCCATACCGATAGAAGGTAGGTTCAAGTCTGCAGGATCGGTCGAGCCAAACGACTCAGGATCGCTCTCGATCGCAGCACAGGTCGCTGGGTCAACCAATGGGCTTACCGTGCCACAACTTGCAACGATGTAGTCGAGCAGGTCGGCATCGTAGGTCAGGCCAGGAGATACCGCTTTGTTCGGATCGACATGACCTGCACCGAAGTCAAACGGATCCGCCGGCGTTTCGCCATCTTCTTTGACAACGTCCTGACGCGCAGTAGTCATCAAGGCAGATTTGATCTGAGCCGGCGAGAATTCCGGACGCGCTTCTTTGATAAGTGCGCCAAGACCCGCAATGTGCGGACCGGACATCGACGTACCGGACAGGTAGTCATAAAGCTGACCACCACCGGTTGCCAGTTCCGGCGTGTAGGCCGCCAAAATCTGGACACCTGGAGCGGTAATGTCAGGCTTGATCCAGTTAGGCTCGACGAGATAAGGACCACGCGACGAGAAGCCCGCCATGATGTTGCCAGTACGCTCGTTCTCGATAAAGATGCCGTCGCTCAGTGTTGCCGACGCCACCGTCGAGGCAGTCAGCGCCTCGAGCAAAGCTACGCCAGGCTCGTTCTCGATCATGACCCCTGGGACGCTCTGAGTGATCTCCGTGGCGTCACCGCCCATCGCTGTGCGTGGCCGCTCATCGGTATACATCAGGATTCCGATCGCACCTGCGTTTACTGCGTTCTCGACTTTCTCGACGAAACCACACGTACCGCGCGAAATGAGTGCGATCTTGCCGGTCAGGTCATTGGTCAAGCCCTCACCACAAGCAAGGATGGGCTCAGCTGCAGCAAGCTCGCCGGTCAGATCGTCGATGGTGCTAAGCGGCTGCGTGATAACGCCCTGTGTAGCAGCGATATCACCTGCCAGATCGCTTGGCTCGTTGATGCGTACGCCCTGAGCGAAGATGACGCCGTCGGTGGTCGAAGCACCGACCGTCGTGACCCACGGCTCACCCGCATTCGTCGTCGCGAAGCCCGGTCCAGAGTTGCCCGCCGAACGTGCGACGAACACGCCCGCGGCTGTCGCGTCCAGGAATGCGAGATCCTGTTGGTCGGTGAAGCTTGCCGCCGTGCCGACCGAGAAGTTGAGTACGTCAACACCGTCAGCAACCGCCGCGTCTGTTGCAGCAGCGCTGTCAGAGAAGAAGCAGCTGAAGTTCGTGGCGCCCGGAGACAACCAGCAGACTTTGTAAACCGAGATACGGGCGCGCGGTGCCATGCCCTGAATATCAGCAACCGGCGTGCCACCGAGCTCAGCGGTGACGACGTTGCCGCCAGCGGTACTGGCGGTGTGGCTGCCGTGGCCGGAAGAGTCACGCGGAGAAAGGAACTCGCCCTCAACAACGCTACCGCGGCCTGCGATGAATCCATCGACATACCAACGCGCACCGATGAGTTTGTTGTTGCAGTCTTCTTCGCTCCAACCCTCACCCGGTTGGCAGATGCCGTTCCAGCTTTCTGGCGGCGCATCGTAGACCACCTCGTTCGCGCGCTCGATAAAACGATCGCAAATCGCCTGACGGCGTTCGTTGAGACCGTCTTTCTCGCACATCGCCGGCAGCGTGCCGCCGCGGGTATCTGCAAAGCTCGGATGCTCCTGAATCGCGCCGGTGTCGAGGACACCGATGATCACGTCTTCGCCTTTCAGCTTGAGCTGGGCGTTCAAACCGCCCGGTCGATCGTTCAGTCCGAGGAAGGTCGGCGTGTCGTTGGTTTCAACATCAACGCTGAAATCTTCGAATACACTTTGCACGCTCGGATCGCGACGCATTGCTTCAGCCTGTGCCGGCGTCAGGTTTGCAGCGAAACCATTGAGCGTGTGGCAATAGCTGTAGATTTTCGCGCTAGGTGCGCCCATGTCCGACAACATGCTGTCGTGGGTCGCGACGAGATGGCTCGTGTAAGCCTGCACGTGCGCCGCGTTCGCATCGTAGGTCTCGCCGGCGCCCGGTGCGGTCGGCGCAAAGCCGTCAACACCACCGGTGTAGCTGAGACCTGGTCGGTCTTTCAGTTGGATAACGTAGACCCGGGTGGCGCCGCGAAGCTCGCCCTCCCCGGATACGTCGGTAAGCTCCATCTGCGGCTGTTCCTGCACGACTGGTACGGCATCGATTGCCCCCGCCGTGGCCGCCAGCAGACTGAGTACTGCGACGCCAAAGGCCTTAAACATTCCCATCTCCCTATATTTTATGAAGTCATGCCGGCACGACCTGCGCCGACCTGATGCGTGCCACCCCCCGGGGGAACGCAGGACCGCGTTTGGTCCGCGCCCGAGTGTTAAAAAACGCAGCGCCTGTTGCAAGCGAAACCGGACAGTTTTTTTCGTTATGACAAATCAATATCGCGAATTGGCAGTAAATCCTTGAACCGGTTCATTGCGAATCCAGAAATTAACGAATTTTTCATATGACATAACGTGATGCGCGAGCCTCACCAGCGACCAGTCGCGCAAGTTACGTCGTGACCTGACTGCGAGTCCGGTACGCGATCAGCGCAAGGATCGCCAGAAAAATCGACGACAATGGTCTGACCAACCCGCCGCCCGACACTGACGAAGTCGCACGTATGCTGACCTGAATAGCGTCACTCACAACGCCGCCCTCGCCGGTACAGTCCAAGCGAAATTCGCTGGTCGATTGCAAACCACTGATCGTCTCAGTCCCGGCAGTCGCCCGGCTCCCGCTCCACGCGCCCGATGCTGTGCACGATGTTGCTCGCTGTGTGCTCCACTCGAGAGTCACGTTGCCGCCGTTGGGTACGCTCGTGTTATTGGCCTCGAGCGTAAGCTCCGGCGGATCTGCGAGCACCGCGGCATCCAAACGATACGCGCCCAAGCCAACCGTCGCGTCGGGACTTGCGACCACTGAAATGCGATAGACCCCTGGGCTCAGTGTGATATCGAAATCGCCGCCGCCGAGGATAGAACCCAGAATATCGGCCCCCTGAGTCAAGGTCAGGGTCAGATCGTCCAGCGCCGCAGGAAGCTGTAGATCACGCGCTGATATTCGCAGACGTTGTGCAACATCAATCACGAGTTCCGTGGTATCCAACAGGCCGCCTGCACTGGCCTCAGTGCTCAAAACACTGTTTCCGCCTGCATCGGTAACCGAGACACCAAGGGTGCCTGCTCCGCCGAGCGCCGTGAACTGTCCAACCACCGAGAGCTGGTAGGTGCCCGGTGTCGCGGTGAAGGACACGAGCCCCGCATCTCGCAACTCAGCGACGATCACACCGTCTCGGATGACCGCGGCGACGATGTTGTCGAATGCTTGCGGTATCGCGAAATCCCGAACTTCAACCGTTACCTCACCAGCAACGGGCACATCAAAAACGCGATCAATCACCGCCGCTTCATTCAGCTCAGGTTGCGGCTCCAGCGTCACAATTGAGTCGATAATAACGCTGTTCGCATCCTCGATCCTGACACCCGCCGCTCCGATCGTACCTGGGGCGGCAGACACCTGTACGGTTGCATCTTCCGTTGTCGGGGTGAAGCGACTCACAGCGCCCGCGGCGATATCCACCGAGTCTGTGCCGGCTGTGAGCAGGCCTCGAAGTTGCTCTAGCGACGCTGGGAACCCAAAATCAATCAACCGCGCTTCGGCCTGTTCGCCCGGCATCAGGCCTGCTACCGGCAACGAAACAACCTCTGAAAAATCTCCAACCTGTGTCACCGACTGAAAAACGATATCGCTGTCGACAGAGACGACGCGTAGATCGTAATTACTGCGGTCCGCATCGCTCGACCGCGTGGCGATGACGGTAACCTCAGGGGAATCGCCTGCACTCAAGACCACATCGAGTGGCGCGTCAGGCGTAACCACCCCGATAACAGCGCCGCCTGGACCATTGAGTACGAGCCCCTGTAAGTCTTGCACTGGATCAGGAAAACGTAAATCTCCCAGCTGGATACGATAGGTTCCATCGTCCGGTACGCTAAAGCGCTCCGTGGTGCTGGAGGGATTGTTCAGCACGGGTGCGTTGCTGACCGCTTGTACGGTGCTAAACACATCCTGAGTTGCGCCGCTTGCGCGCAGGGTGATTCCGATACTCGCACCCTCCGCCGCACCGTCGACGTCGATCAACAACGCGATCGTGAGATTGCCAACTTCGAGCGTGCCGGTCGTCACACCAACATCGCTGACGTCCAGAACTGTGTGTCCTTCTTCGCTAAGCGCGAACAGTCTCACCGCCGCTGCGGGAGCGATCGGCGTTCCATCAACGCCGAAGTCGGTAATCGTCACCACGTACTCACCGGCATCCGAAATCGCAACCGTCTCGACGAATGGTGCTTGTGCGCTTGGCAAATTGACGAATTCTGTCGATGACAACGGCAAGGATGCTTGTACAGGCGGCGCTAAAAAAGTGAGTACCAACAGGGCACCCAGGATTGCGGCTATTCGACTCATCATGATAAATACCTCGAATCAGGTCGCCGAAAGCCGCGCACGCGCGTCATCGGCACCTGGAAATTGATCGCCGATTTCAAGGGCGCGTGTCAGATGCTCTTGAGCTGCTTCGATCTCGCCCTTCTCCTGCAGTGCAACCCCAAGGTGGTATTGCAAGAGTGCAGAGTTAGGCTGCAGGTTTACGGCTTGCTGCAATGCAGGCAGTGCTTTATCGAGCTCACCGCTTTTTAGCCGAGTCCAGCCAAACGTATTCAAGAACGCGGGATTATTGGTCGCGCCAAATTGTCGGGTAATGTTGCGCGCTCGCTGCAAACTGGCATCGTCTGTCCGGTAAGTCGCCAACAACATCGCGAGATTGTTGGCGAGCACATCTGAAAACGAGTTACCGGCAATCATCGACTCGTAGACTTCAATCGCCGCATCCGCATTGCCCTGTTTCTCATAAAGACTCGCGAGCTCGATACCCAGTTGCGGCGGTGCTCCTGCCGCATCGAACCCACGCTGAAGCGTTTTGGCTTTGAACCCGGAATCCTCATTGGGAATGGATCTTGCCAAGGTCTGATACGGCACCCACCAACCGGGATTGCTTGCAATCGCGATTTCCACGGCCTCGCGCGATCGCTTGACATCACCCTGTGACAGAAATATCTCGCCTTGCAAATTCCGAATGGCAGCGATCGACGGCGACGTCTCTGGAATCGCCTCAATGTGCGTAAGAACGCGTTCCGCATCGCCATTTCGGACCAAGACTCGTGCCCATGCAGCGAGTGCGTCAGCAGCGTCAGCCCGTATCGCGAGCGCCCGCTCGTAGGACTCGAGGGCCTCCGGTTCCCGGTTCAATCCCTCCAGCGAGAGCCCGACGAGATGATGTCCGACATAGTTGTCTGGCTCGATCTCAACAATGGCCCGCGCGCGTTCCAATGCTTCGGCCCAGTCTCCTCGGGTTATCGCGATCCGAACAGCTGTATCGCGAGCGATCACACTGTCAGGCGCTCTGACGATCACCGAACGAATCAGGTCATCGGCCGCGTCGGGCTTTCCATTTCGCGCTAGAAACTGTGAGAGGTCAACCCTTGCCTTTAGGTTGTTCGGCTCGGCCTTGACTGCGTCGCGCATCGCTTGCTCGGCAAGCGTCGTCTGACCCTTGACCAGATAAGCTTGCGCTATGCCCAGGTGGTAGGCGATCACCTCGGGGTCGTCGCGGATAAGAAGTCGGAAGTCGGCGATCGCGTCATCAGGACGGTTTTCAGCTGTCGATAACGTCGCTCGAACGAGCAATGCGTCTGCGCTCCGCGGATTCTCTGACAGCACAGACTCTACAAGCGCGGCACCTTTGTCGCGCTCGCCCGCCTCAATGAAAATCGCCGCGAGGCGCGCTGCCGCCGTGTCGGCTTCCGGCGCACTCGCGGCATCACGCATTAATGCCTCATAGGTTGCGATCGCTTGTTCGTCACGGTCTTGTCGCCGATAGAAGTCTCCGAGCAACAACTGGGCTGCTGTCGAAGTCTCCGACCGTGCACGAAGTTCACGCTCAGCGCTCTCCACACCCCGCACCCGCTCGATAAAACCAACGAGACGCTCTATCGCATCGGACTTATCCACGATGTCAACAGCTTTTCGTAATGCGGCCTCCGCCTCTGGAATATTCTCACTGCGTTGGTAGAACGCCGCGGCTTGGTAGCGCAGCAGCGGGTCTTCAGGATACTGCTCAATCAAGGCCTCATATTGAGCAACAGCCGCACCCGGATCATCCATCCGCTCGGCCAGCAGCGCCCTCGCAATTCGAAGATCACGCGACTGCGGATTAAGTTCGATTCCCGCGTTGAGCACACCAGCCGCTTCGTCAAATTCCTGCAGATTGCTGAGTACGCCACCGAGTAAGGCCACTGCTGGCTCATGCGATGGATCCGACCGCACCGCCGACCGCGCATCGCCAAGCGCTTGCTCGTCCAGTCCCAGCTGCGAATAAGCTGCACCGCGCACCGCAAGCAATGACGCAGAATCTGGTGCCGACTCAAGCCCGGTCTCTACGAGCCCAATCGCATCGTTGGGCAAGCCAGCCATCACATAGAGGCGGCCCAGCGCCGCCCGTGCGCGCACGTGCTCGGGATCGATATCAAGCGTTGCGCGGAAATGGCCTGCCGCCTGGCGCATATTTTCCAGTCTTTCAGCGATTACTCCGTTCAGGTAACGGGCCTCGCTGTCATTGGGATCAATCTGAAGCACGTTTCGCATCTCGATACGCGCTTTCTCAAGGTTTCCCGCCTCCAGAAATGCCTGACCGGCTTCGAGTGCTTCGGCTTTTCGTGCCTCGGGGCCGCCGCACGCCGTGATGCTGACTGCAACAAAACCTACAAGTGCCGAGCGCGTGAAATTGGAAATCGTCCAGACTGACATCGGAATCCCCTACTTATAGAGTGGCGAAGTTACTAAGTGAAAATGAAAGATCGGTGAAAGGTCTGTTAATCGCGAGTAATCCTAGAGACGCAAGCAGTAGGGCTCGGAAAAACCAACTCGAGCGGAATACAGCCGCCGTAACCTCTACCGCGTAGAACAAACAAACCAGTCGAAGAATTAGCGTGGCGACAGACTGAATCTCATCGGCGAGAATCGGGAGATTCGGTACTACAAGCGCACTGAACAAAATCAACACATCCAGCGTGGTCATCTGCGATTCACGTCGGTCACTGACTAAGAGCCATGTGACATTCGCAAGTCCTATCAGTGCCAGCAGAAAGAATTCTGGCATGACGAAACTGGATGACAAATCAATGGTTGCACTGGCACTAAACGCGAGCATCGCCGCGACCACATAACCAACTGTCTGATTGAAAACGCCAGCTTTTGGCTTTGACATCAACAAGCAACTTGCAATTACTGCTGCGATCAGGACCAGTGCCAGTTGCTGCGTCTGTATGCCCGGTAGCGAATCACCAGGACTAACGGACAACGTGGAATTGGCGCCATACAGAAGCACGACATACGCAAGCAGTGCGCACATCACCAAAGACGCGACCAAGTTTCCAAGCGCGTTCCGACGCGTCGCACTGAGATACGATTTCGTGCGACGTTTAAACACTTCGCCACGGTTATCGTTGCCTAGCAGAATCACGGCGAATACGAAGGCCCCGCCCGCGAATAACAGCAATGCGACTAGAATCAGGTCCGACTCGAAGCGGAAAAAGAAAGCCGCGAGAAAAAACAAACACTGAACCAGATAGATCGCAAGCACCGCCTCATGGTGCTTCAGTCCAATCCGCAACAAGCGATGATGCATGTGGTATTTATCCGGCTTGAATGCGGACTTGCCACGCATCACGCGGGAAATCATGACCTGCACGGTATCCAGGACCGGGACCGCGAGTAAGAGCAACGGCAGCGCGGCTGCAATCCGGCCGGGCTCGCTCTGCGTAACGTCGATCGCGAGCAGCGCGCTCATTACGCCAAGGAACTGGCTACCGCTATCTCCCATGAATATCACGGCGGGATACGTGTTGAAGCGCAAGAAGCCGAAGATTGCTCCAGCCAGACCCGCTGCAACCAGGGCTGCCGTGACGTTTCCAACGGAATAGCCGAGAACCGCAAGCGCCGCACAACAGATGAAAACGATACCGCCTGCGAGGCCATCCAGACCGTCGGATAGCGCGACGGCATTCGCTATGGCAACAATGCAGAACACCGTTAGCGGGGCGCCGATCCAAGCAGGGATGGTCACCGATGAGAAGAGCGTTATTTCCTCGATCACCAACCCACCACCGTAGACAGCAATAATCGCAGCAATGAATTGCGCGATGAACTTGGTGCGATACCCCAGCTCGTGACGATCATCTATCGCACCAACAACCAAGACCACGGTACCGGCCAGAAGCATTGCGATATAACGCGCCGACAGCGGCGACCAATCTACGGTCAGAAGTGCCGCGAACAGCGCGCCTGCGATCGCTAACCCTCCTATTCTTGGGATTGGAGTAGCGTGCACTTTGCGGGGTGACGGTTGATCGACAAACTGAAAACGTCTACCCAATACGATCAGCGGCGGCAGCAACATCATGCTGACGATCATTGCGGCGAGAAAAGTGAATATAAAAGACATCGTCAGCCACTTAGTCCGGAATAAACCGAGGTAGCTCCGCGCTTACTTCGCGCGCAAAGTCAGTCATTCGATTGTCTGCGCCCTCGATTGACTCGCCTGCATCTACGGGTGTTACCAGACGAATCAGAGCGCCGTCACTACGGTTTCTCACAAGGGCATCGCGGAAGATATACCACTTCACCGCCAGCTCACTGGTCAGCCAACGATCACGCTGCTTGAACCAGTAGTACACCAGTTGGCGTCGATTACCCATCTTGATGACCGCACGATTGACCTGCTGGGTTTGATTGGAACCCGGAAGCGAGTACTGACCAATCGATTCGATTTTCCACCCACCACCCGGTAGGCAGGAGCGTGGCGAATGGACCGACTCGCCCTTGCGCTGTGAGCCGTAATAGGCAACGAACAGGTTGATCGCCTTGTTGTCCGATGCTCGAAAGTTAGCTAACAGGTAGTCGTCAACTTTCAAGGCGTCATAGAACTGAGATTCGAGAGTTTGTCGGGTTCCTGCATAGCTTCCCAGATCCATCGGGAACAAGACACAGAACTCTCGTTGTGGAGTTGCCTCGGCGCGATGCGGCAACGCAAGGGCCGTTATCGCCGTTGCGATGAGCAGCGCAACGGTCGCCATAAACGCCACAGGCACCTTCCGCTTAACCGGTTCGATATTTTGTGCTGAGGACTCGGCGACCGCGGCAAAGTGAAACGCATCGGCCCACGGCGCTTTGTCGCGACGTAGTTTCCAGAATCCGTATACGAGCAGCATCAGTAATGCCGACGACACCATAAACATTGCCCAGCCTTGGACGTCGTGCAGAAGCCCCTCCGCCAGTGCCGTGTTACCGCGCTCGGCAAACCAACCGATCATCGCAATCCGTACACTGTTCATGACGATCGTCACGGGAATCGTGAACAGGAATACGAGTGTTTTCTGCCACCAACTGCCCCGGAAGAAATACGCCACGATCAGACCTAGCGTCATCATAGGGAACAAGTAACGCAGGCCATCGCAGGCCTCCACGACCTGCATTTGAAAATGACCAAGATCGATAACGTTGCCTTCCAGATAGACAGAGATACCCGCCAGCCGCAACAGGCCAACGCCAAGCTGCGAGGACAAGAGCTGAAGCTCTGAAGAGAAATTGTTGTAGATGAAACGCGGCAGTGGAATCGCCAGCAACAGCAAAAGAATCGGGACAACCAGGTGCCGGTAGCTTCTCAAGCCAGTGAGCGACAGCGCGGTCCCAGCAATCACAACGATCAATGCAAATTGGGTTACCGCGAAGATCGTGCTGAGCTCACCCGCTATCCACAAACAGACACCGATCAGGGCCACGCCAAACCCGATCCAGCTGCCAGTGAATGACGTCGCCTGTAGCAGGGCTCTTCGTTGCCAAATGAGGTAACCCGACGCCACAGGAATAACCAGACCGTGGCTATATTCCGGACGTGTCAACCAATTGTTAAATAATCGTTCGATCGGCTCCCAGAATCCAACGAGGATGAGCGCCACCGCTAACGCCATCAGTGCCCATAGACTTGGGCGAATCATGAAGCGCGTGGACTCTGGTAGTACCGCGCTCATGAAGGAACCGCCAAGTCTTCGTTGAGGTTCGAACGCACTGGCAGTAACTTGCTGGTTTTCCGATCCTTCAGGACATCCTCGACGGTGTCGAAGTACACACGATTCGCATTCGCTGCAAAGGCATAGACCAGCGCGGTTTCAGCAATTTGGTTAATCAAGCGGGGTACACCGCCGCTTGCAAGACCGATCAAGTCAACAGCGCGCTGGGAAAACAGTGGCCGAGATGCGCCTGCAACCCAGAGACGATGGTTTATGTACTCACCGATTGCAGCCGGCGCGAGCGCATCGAGGTGAAAGTGTGTCGAAATCCGTTGCGCAATTTGCGTGACTCGGGGATCTGCCAGCTTTTCGCGCAACTCCGGCTGACCGACGAGAAGCAACTGCAGGACATGAGAGCCATCGGCATTGATATTCGACAGCACACGAATTTCTTCGAGGCTTCCAGTATCAAGATTTTGTGCCTCGTCAACAATCAGCAGTGTCTTTCGGCCCCGCGCATAGACTCCGATGATGTGGTCGATAAATGTTTGATGAAGCTCCGCATCCGTGCGACTTTCACGACGGAGGCCGAAAGCAGCGGTCACCCAATGCAGTAAATCACCGAAGCTTGAGTGCGTATTGGTGATGAGCCCGACCTCAAAATCTGGCTCCAGCTTACCGAGCAAGTGTCGTACGAGCGTGGTCTTCCCCGAACCGACTTCGCCTGTTACGACCACATATCCATCCTGTTCCAAGAGCCCGTATTCAAGAACCGCGAGCGCCAGCTTGTGCTGTTCGCTCGGAAATAGGAAAGCTGGATCTGGCCGCAGATTGAACGGTCGTGATGCGAGATTGAAGTGTTTGAGATACATCGGACGTCTCAGTAGGCGGTGAGTGTGTCTTCTGCGCAGTTCAAGACGCAGCCAACAACGTTATGGCCCGCAAGCGTGCTTAGTGTTTCCTGAATTGCGGACTCAGAAGTCCTGCCGGACGCCGCGATCACCAGAACGGCATCGACGTTTCGCAGAAAATGTACGGTGTCACCAGAACCGAGGACGGGCGGCATATCAAACAAGACAATCCTGTTGGCATAGCGTTGCTTGGCTTCCTGAGCCAGTTCCGATGCCGCCATGCTATCGATCAATCCGCCAGGGGTGTCGACTGGCTGGCGCACTGGCAACACAGACAAGCGAGGAATTCCCGGAGAAAAGAGTGTCTCCGAGACGCTGGCCTTGGCGCGAAGTACGTCTTCGATCCCATACTGAGGTGAGACGCCAAGGTACTCCGCGATCTTCGGACGCCTGAAATCCAGATCTACCAACAGACAGGTACGCGCTGGTGACGCCACCAACCGAATGGCGAGATTTAACGCGGTGACGCTCTTGCCGTCCCCACCAACCGGACTGACTACAGCAATACTGTTCCAGCCATTAGCGGAGGCACGATCCACCACACGTGACGCCAAAAGATCATAGGCCCGCGCAACCTCATCATCAGCGCCAGGTGGCCGTATCCGATTGCGCTCTAGCGTTTTGCTGTCGACCGGGATGCTTCGCGTCACCTCGAATTGTATCTCTCTGTCTTCGCCAGACTCGACGGGAACGCTGCCACGCCCCGTCGGTGGAAGCGCCTCTACCACGCGGTCCGCCTGTGGTTGATATTTGCGATCCTTTTCCGCTCGCTCCAATGCCTGTTTGATTCTTTCCATCGTCGCTTCTTCGATTGGTTTTAGAGCGCCCCGATTCGACGCATCACTGAATAGAACAGTACGTCGATCGGCATGAAAAACATATGGATCAGAAACACCATGATCAGTCCAAGCAGGCCCGCTCCGGCTAAAGCAACGAGCCATCGTCGCTGGTTGCGTTTGTTGTCCGCAGAAGTCCTGATCGTCGGAATCATCCCGAGAACAGGAAGCTCGGCGATCCGCTCGAGCGTTTGACGATCGCGAACCGTATCGTCCAGACCCTCTGCCAGCACGATTGCAAAAGCACCGAGCCCGAGCGCCAACACCGCCCCCAGACCGATCAAAAGCGGCCTGTCCGGACTCGCCGGTTGTTCGGCCGGAAGCGGTGGTTCGATTACCGTCAAACGCTCCCCTCTCCGATCCGCTTCGAGGTTCTGCGCGAGTCGCGCCTCCATCTCGCGGGCCTTGAGGTTGCGATACTTGCTGCGTTGGTCATCGAGCTCCAGCTGCAGAGCAAAGTAGTCCTTCTCCAGCACCGGAGTTGCTTCAAGACGTTGTTGATAGTTAACCACCCTGGCGCGGAGCTGCGCGCGCGAGGCCTCGAGGCTTTGCATCTCTGCGAGTGCGGCTGCAAGTTGCGCCTTGATCTGGCGATAGCCCGGATCGGTATTCTCGAAGTCGCCGTCGTCTGCACGTGCTTCGATCTCGGCGATACGTCGATCGAGATCCCGAACATCAGGGTGATTAGCGGATAGTCTGCCCGCCAGTGCGTTGCGCTCCGCTCGCAGACTCGCAACGATATCCAGCGAAGCGCTTTGTTCCGCAGCGCCCTGCGCTAGCCCAGCCTCCAGGCCAGCGATCTCTCGTCGAGTACGAACGACATCTGGATGGCGATCAGAGTAAAGCGATTCGAAGGTTGCTAGTTCTGACCTGAGAAACTTCAGACGATCTGCCGGTGAGTAGATTCGTTCGCCATTTTCGGTGAACAGTGTGCCACCCGACGACAGTCGCGCCACTTCTGCGTCGAGGTAAATCCGGCGCTCATTTACGGCTCTCAACTGCCGATCTACTTCCTGCAAATCGCGTTCCGTACGATCCAGCAACGAGAGATTGAGTTGATTTTGCTCGGGTAACCGTCCGACGTTTTGGGATTTGAAGGAAGACAGCTGGGCCTCGAGCTCACGCACTCGCTCATTCACACGCGCTGCCTCGCCGCTAAGAAAAGCGAGCGTTTGGCTGGTGCTCTCTGTGCGAGTCGCAACATTCTTCTCCAGGAACAAGTTGGTCAACTCGTTCGCTACCTTCAATGCTTGATCAGGCGTGCTACCCAGAAACGATAAGGTAAAGGCGATTGTTGCAGAGGTCGGTCGGCCACTTCGCGGGTCCACAACTTCTGCGGAAATCATCCGCATCCGCGTGTCTTCGCGCATCTCCTCAAGAACAACCTCTCGAGGCTCACTCCTCACCAAGTCTTCATACAAGCCGTAGTCGTTGATGATGCGCAGCAGGTTTGATGTCGTCATAACCTGCTGACTCAACACCTGAATACGCTGGTCTGCATATGAAGTGATCGTCGAGCGCACAAGATCCTGCGGAATCTCTTGCTGCTCGATCAGGATCGTCGCAGCGCTCTCATACTTCGCGGGCCAAAGCATGACCACAAGAACGATCAAAGCGAAAGCCGCCAGACCCGTGGTGAGCGCCAGTTTTCCGCGCCGCTTGAGCGCATTCCAGTTCTGACGCAGTGTTCGCCCCTGCGGTTCAGACATGTCCGCTGTCATTACGTGCGCATGCATCAGCTGTTCTCTTGGTGGAATCGATAAGTCAGAGAAAGGTAAACACTGTCACCACGCGCCTCGTCGGCTCGTAGATCGAATGCCTGGGTACGATGGCTTGCCTCGAAGCGCCACGACCATGATGGTGACCAGAGCAAATCAAGAGCAGCGCTGTAGCGAGCCGCGGTACGATCGTTCTCGCGGACACCGGTACTGTTGACTTCATCAAAATCACGATGGAGTGTCGCCAACCGCAGCGATAGTCTTTCCGAAAAGCGATGACGCCAACTCGCCGACCAGTAACGTCGTGTGGTCAAAATTCCGTTGCCTGCCGGTTGAACCTGCTGGCCAGCGGTAAACGTCAGGTCATTGGTTAACCAACGTTTCCTAAGCTCTGCGTCTAACCGGAAGTCCGCGCTCGACGATTCGTCGATGAAAAAGAAGGGACCGAAAAATACTCGTGACTCGGTATCGATCCAGTTGCGGCCGACTGAAACTGACGATTCAAGGGTTTCCGAATGCTGACGTCGGAAACCGACCGATGCACCTAAAGTACTAGACTGGCTAATGTTGTTATCCGTATCGAACTCTGTAGTGTCAGCGGTAAAGATCCAGGTCATCTGTTGCGATGACTGCCAGGAAAATTCGCCGCTATAAGTCTCGAATTTGAAATCAGAAAAATTACTGTCGTCTATGTAGCGAACATCCTGCATGCTCGTGCGAAGCGCAACGGCTGCCAGTTCCGTTAGTTGCCACGTAGCACCAAGAGATCGGGTGTCAGCATCACGTTGCACGGTGTTATCTGGAAGGCCGGTGTCCTCGATTGCGTTTGCGAGCGTGTTGACTCGCTGGCGTCCGATCGACGCATTCACAAACCAGGTTTCGGCGCTGTAGCGCCAGTTGCCGACCGCTCCGAAATCTGTATCCACATCGGCATCAAGGCCGGGGTATTCGACCTGCGTTGCGTTAGCAACCAAACCAAATGTTGTTTTCGCATTGGTTGCATCGAACGCCCACGATGTTCGTGCGCGATAGAGCGGCGTATCGATGAGATCAATTTCGTTCAGCCGTAGATTCCCATCGTACCCACTACGTAATTCCAGAGTGCCGTCGGAGTTCCAAGCCCAGCCACCGAATGCTGGTGAACCGGTAAATGACACAAAGCCAAGCGCAAGCAATGTAGCTGGCAAGCGCATGCTAGTTGACCACCACCGTGTCACCGTTCTGGAGGAGAATATTTTGTTCGAGCTTCTTACCGCGCGCGACCTCGTTGTAGGCAAAACGCAGCGCCTTTGACTCACCGTCGATGCGTCGAATGATGCGTATGCCGTTCACGTCGGCGTACGCCGTCATGCCGCCTGCAAGGCTCAGTGCCTGCATCACATCCAGCTCGCCGTCCAACACAAAGACTCCGGGTCGATTGACCTTACCGATCACATAAATGCGACTGCCACGCACTTCGAGCAACGCAACAGTCACCACCGGATCGTCAATATAATCCGATAATCGTGTCGTGATTTCGGCGGATATTTCACTCACGGTTTTGCCGGAAGCGGATAGATCACCAGCTAGCGGAAAACTGATCGCGCCGTCCGGCGCGACAAGCACCTCTCGGCTTAGGTCAGGATCCTTCCAGACTGTCACGGCAAGACGATCGCCAGCGGTCAGTGTGTAACCCGCACCCTCCGCCAGAACGGGATGAGCTGCGGTGATCCACACCGCAGCCGCCACGCAAATTACTGCTTTGTACAAGTTAGTCATTGGCCTGATACCACTCGCTGGTTCAAGTACGCTCAGGCAAGGGCGCTAATCGCCCCTTCACACGTTTCAGTGCGCCGGCGCGAGAACCACCAGAAGGCGAAGAAGCCGCTAGCGAGCAAGATCATTGCTGAGGGCAAAGGAACCGGGTTTACAACGACGTCGATGCCATAGAGCCCGACCGCGTTATCCGACTCCGCGGCCGCGAATACCTGAATGAAATAGTGGCCCGGCGCTGCAAAAAACGTCAGAACCCCCTCACCGTTGAGTGCCCCCAGGGTTCGAGACCCTGTCGTGAGCAGTAAAGACAACGTATCGAGTGGCTGCGATGGAAACGCATAGTCGAACAGGTTCAAATCAAAAAAACCTTCCTCGGCCACCTGAAACGAGAACACCGAGAAATCAGATCCGATGACGGTTTGAGTAGTCGCACAAACACTGTCGTCACTATCGCCCTTGCATTTCACCGTGCTCGCGTCGGCTGTGGTGCCGATGATGCCGAGCATTACGCTGGTCAACAGCATCAAAAATCTTCTGTTCATGCTCCTCTCCCTCTTGTTAAGTCGACGCGCTCTAGCCAGCGACTGCGTGTTGGTCGTTGTCCTGGTACAAGTATTTTCTATACAGAAACTCGCGAAACCGTTGACGCAAGCCACTCAGGCTTTCCTCTTGGTCTCCGGAGCTACCTAAAAGTGCGTGCAGCTGAACAATCGCTGCCGCCTCCTCGCGAAACGTACGTACTAGAAGCGCGATGTCTTTGGCGTCGACCTGTTTTTCCGTGCCGACGACACCCTCATTGATGATTTGCTCAAGTTGCCGGGAATCAATCGAGAAAAATCGCAAGAGCTCGGCACCCGACTCGACGAAAATCGGAAGTAAATCGACGCCCTGTGCCTCGGTGTCTTGCAACGTGCCAAGTCGCGACAAGGTCATATCAATCGCGTACCTCAATACGTCGGCTTCTCTGACCTGCAATCGATCTGCGACGGTCTTCAGCTTCGTCCGATCCGTCTCACTGAGCCTCAGGGAAATTGCGTTTGTTCTTCCGGCCACGTTTGTCATCGCTCCGCTAGTGGACTGCGATACAAACATTAGTCTCCGGATATAACCTCAGCGTAACTCGTGTATGACGAATGCGTCACAAATGCATACGTGGCGCTGACTGATGTATGACGATTGCGCAACGTCAGCGTGACAAAACTATGAACTGCCGAAATTATTGAGTTTTTGGGTCTATGATCCCGACCCATGTATGCACGCCTGTTCAAGACGCTTTCAGCCCTACTGCTGGGTACCGGACAAGAGGTTTTGTTCCAATTGCTCGGCGCTTTGTTGTGGATTCACTTCTGGGGCGTCCAGACCTACAGTGATTGGTTGCTGATATCGCTTATCCCGGTACTGACGACGCGCGGTGCCGCAGGCGTTTTTCATACCGCGGCCAGCGAGATGATTCAGCGTGTTGCCGAGTCGGATTTCGATCGTGCGGCGGTTGTCGTGTCGGCGCTGCGTCAAGCCCAACGTTGGTGTTTAGGCGGTGCCGCGGTGCTGTTTATCGTTCTATCAGCATTGCTCGCAATGTTGAGTGTTGATCGTCAGCTCAGCGACCTCGCTGTCCTGATGATTACTGCGCTGTTCATTGTTCAGTTCGCAATTTTCCAGTGGCAACAAGCCGAGCTGAATTTCCTGAAGGCAGATCTGCAAGCTCCAGTGGCAGTGTTGTGGCAAACCGCGTTCCGGAGTGTATTCATTTTCGCTATGCTAGCGCTAAGTCCTATTGCTGGTCCGGCGGTCTGTCTTGCGACCGGCGTTGCCCTGCAAGCCGTTGTTCTGGTTATGACTCGGCGCAGAATCCGTTCGTTGAAATCACAATACCCAAGCGCTCGCGCCAGTGGTCAGGAGAGCACGGCGGTCCTGCGGGCAGGCTTGCAGTTCTCCGCTTTTCCGCTCGGTCAGGCGGCGCTCCACAACCTTGCAGTGTGGACATTGAGCTTGTTGGCGACGCCCCTCGCCGGGGCCGCATTCCACAATATGCGGACGATTTGTCGAATTGTCGTGCTCGTGGCGCGAGCGGCAGAACAGGCGTTGCGGCTTGAGCTATCAGCGGTTTACTCACATGGCAAACTTGACATGGCGAAAGGTGCGATTCGACGCATGATTCAGATGACCTGGGCCTTAGGCGGCGTGCTTTTGGTTGGACTGTGGATTTCAGGCCCTTGGGTTTTCTCGATCATCACC
>JBCBNU010000022.1:0-38282 GCA_039821645.1 Pseudomonadota bacterium | reverse complement strand
ATTTCACGCTGCATCTCGAACCAGAGTTCCTCGATCTCTTCGATCTCTGCTAGCTCGCTAGAGCTGCCCATCTTGGCGCCCAACGCTACGAGGAAATCCTCGCGCTCCGCAAACTGCAAGTTCGTCGGTGATGCAGAGAACACACCCTGAAGATCACCAGAGACCTGCTGGATTTCACCAAACAACTCGGTCAAGTTGCCAAGTTCTTTCTTCAGCTCTTCCTGAGCAATCGCGAGTGCAGCTTCGTTTTCGTCGTACTGGTTACTGAGACGCTCGCCGAGCGCGCGCGCTGCATCGCGCTCGGCAATCGCCTGGTTCAGGAGCTGTTGTTGCTCTGACTGCCGGCTACGGAACTCCGCTTCGCGACGACGCGCCTCGGCGGTATCTGCGGTCTCGCCGCGCTCGATTTGACGCAACAATTCGCTCAGCGACGAGGCTTCCTGCGCGACTGCAGGCATTGAGAACAGCAGCGCCGCGGCGACTGCGAAAACAATCGTTTTTATCTGTTTCATTTTTCGATTACTCCGAGACCGTTACCGGCACCAAGAGCAGTTCCGGTGCGATTTGCTGTTTTGCGACCTGCAGCCCCTTGAAAACTTCAGCGCGGTAGCTGTTGTCGATTTCAAACTGCCGGGTGGTCGGGTTGTAACGACCCGTGACGCTCTGGTCCGCCGTTTGGAACAACAGCGCAACACGACCGAGACGCAGGAAGTCGACGTTGTACTCCTTGCCATCGATCGGAATCATGCCCTCATAAGTCACGATCTTGCGGCCATAGTTCACTTCAATCGTGTAGGCCTCCATCACCTTGCGGAATTTCTCAGCCGTGTTCACACCCGGATCGTCGATGATGTCTTTCAGAGTCTGCAGACGGTCCGCACGCTCTTGTGCCAGGAACGGAATGTCCAGCTCAATGATCTGCTCCAGGCGATCGATCATGCGAGTGACCAGCGGCAGGATCTGCACGTTGACTTCCGAAGCGCGCTTTTTCGAGTCTTCAATCTTCGCGATCTCGGCCAGCTGTGCCTCAACCTGCAGTTGCAAACGTTCGTTGTAGATGTCGAGCCCGTCTTTCTCTTTCGTAATCACGCGGTACTGGTCAGTGATTGAACGTGTCTGGGAAACGATACGTTCAACACGCTGCTGAGACTGCACTTGGCGGTCCAGCCGATTCCCCTCGGCACGCAGCACTGAATCGACGCTTTGGGCCATAACCGGCACTGAAAGTGCCATTCCGGCCACCGCCGTCATCACAACGCTTGTGCGCTTTCCGATCTCAAACGGGTTCATGAGTTCTCCTCATCCATCGTTATATTCATTAAAAAAAGATTGAGGTTCGACCGATAGGCAAGCGTGTGCCACAAGCACACGCTCATGAACCGAATGACTGGCTGTCATGTGTGTTCTACCCCTGAACCTACCCCGGCTGCCTGGAGCAACCAGCAAACTAAACGGCGCGTTCACCCTCATTCGCGCTCGTTCGCGGAGAATACCACAGCAGTTCGACGTGACCAGTCCGAATTTAACCGCACTAGTTACGCTCGAAACTGGCTGCCGAAATGGCTTACGCCCCTCGCTTGGCCTGTTGTGACCCGAGTTCGAGCTTTGCAATCGTGACGCGATGTACTTCGTCTGGACCATCGGCAAGGCGCAAGGTTCGCGACATGGCCCACGCATACGCCAGCATAAAGTCCTGCGAAACCCCGCCACCCCCGTGGCATTGGATGGCGCGGTCAATAACCCGCAAAGCCATCGTGGGCGCAACCACCTTAATCATCGCGATGTGTGAACGGGCGACCTTATTGCCGACCTTGTCCATCATGTCGGCCGCCTTCAGTGTGAGCAAACGGGCCTGCTCGATGTCAATGCGCGACTCTGCGATCGACTCTCGCACCACGCCTTGTTGCGAAAGTGGACGACCAAACGCAACTCGCTCATCGACGCGCTTGCACATCGCCTCCAGTGCACGCTCGGCCAGCCCGATCAGGCGCATGCAATGATGAATCCGGCCAGGTCCGAGACGTCCCTGTGCGATTTCAAAGCCCCGGCCCTCCCCGAGCAACATGTTCTCAGCCGGCACTCTGACGTTTTCAAACAACACCTCGGCATGGCCGTGTGGCGCATCATCGTAGCCGAACACGCCCAATGGCCTCAGGACGTTAACTCCCGGCGTATCCATCGGCACCAAAATCATCGACTGCTGCACGTGGCGTTCTGCCGATGGATCGGTCTTGCCCATGACGATGAGAATTTTGCAGCGTGGGTCCATCGCCCCGCTGGTCCACCATTTCCGGCCGTTGATGACATATTCCGTGCCGTCTCGGACAATCTCGCAAGCAATGTTAGTCGCATCCGAGGAAGCAACCTCGGGCTCGGTCATGGCGAACGCGGAGCGGATTTCACCGGCCAGCAAAGGCTCTAGCCACTGCGCTTTGTGTGCCTCGGTGCCGTAGCGCTCAAGCACTTCCATATTGCCGGTATCCGGTGCCGCACAGTTGAACACTTCCGGTGCGATTGGCGAGCGACCCATGATTTCGCATAGCGGCGCGTACTCGAGGTTTGTCAAACCCGCGCCTCTGTCGCTTTCCGGGAGAAACAGATTCCAAAGGCCGGCATTTTTTGCCTCCGCCTTCAGTTGCTCCATGATCGGCGGGATGGTCCAGCGATTCTCGGCGTTTTCGATGTAGTCGTGATAGGTCGCCTCGTTCGGATAGATATGCTCGTCCATGAACGCCAATAGACGCTCCTGTAGTGCCTGGACCTTAGGTGTGTAATCGAAGTTCATGAGCTGCGTCCCCCTTATCGTCCGGCGAGGATACGCAAGCCCCGTCAACACCGCCACCGGTTGTCGATATTGGGTTCACACACTAAGCTCAGCCACATCTTTGATGTGGGGGACAAATCTGATGAAAGCGGCATTGGTCAAGGCATACGGCGCGCCTGAGAGCATCGTTGTCGAAGAAGTGGACCTCCCCTCACCCGGTAATGGGCAGGTAAAGCTCCGGTTGCGAGCGTGCGGTGTCAACTTCCCTGATGTTCTTATGGTTGCAGGGAAGTACCAGTTCAAGCCTGAGATGCCGTTTTCACCGGGCGCGGAAATGGCGGGCGATATTGTTGAGGTTGGGCCCGAGGTCGATGGAGTATCGGTCGGCGATCGAGTGCTGTGTTTCCTGGGGCACGGCGGCATGGCCGAGGAAATCAACGTGCCAGCAGACGCAGTCGTTCCGATGCCGCGCGGCATGGACTATAAAATCGCCGCGGCCGTGACACTAACCTACGGCACTTCGTATCACGCCCTCAAGCAGCGCGCGCAACTGGCTAAAGGCGAGAAACTGCTCGTACTGGGTGCGGCTGGCGGTGTGGGCCTCGCCGCGGTGGAACTTGGAAAAATGATGGGGGCCGAGGTCATAGCCGCCGCGAGCAATGCGGACAAACTCGCGCTCGCGGAATCACGCGGTGCGGATCACCTGATCAATTACACCGAAGGCAGCCTCAAAGAACAGGTAAAAGCACTGACAAACGGCGCCGGTGTCGATGTTATCTACGACCCCGTTGGCGGTGAGATGTTTGACGATTGCCTGCGCTCACTAGCCTGGAACGGTCGCCTTTTGGTAATCGGGTTCGCCAGCGGCGCAATCCCAAAGGCACCGGCCAACCTGCCGCTACTCAAAGGGTCATCGATCGTCGGTGTGTTCTGGGGCGCGTTCACACAAAAAGAACCCAAGGCGCATCAGGAAAACATGATGGAGTTAGCCGTCGCGTTTGCCAACGGGACGCTACGCCCGCACATCGGTCATGAGTTTCCACTCGACGAGGCTGGAGAAGCGATGAACGTCCTCGCGCGCCGCGAAGCGATGGGCAAAGTCGTGATTACGATTTAACAATTGACAGTTTAGTAGCAATTGCACAGTATCAACCCATGAAGCACCAAAACGTAGCCGTACTATTGCTGGACCGACTTACGCATCCCACTGCTGCAGGGAGATGTCGTTAGCTGGTAATACTGTCCAGTGCGACTCACGAAAAACCCCGCAGCTGAATCCGGCCGCGGGGTTTTTTTCATTGGGGATCCGGATTCTGGTTTCATTTGTAAGGAATTGATTGATGAAAATGTATGGCAAGGCGGACGTCGATACAGCCGTTCTCGAAGGCAAAAAGATTGCGATCATTGGATATGGCAGTCAGGGACGAGCACACGCCTCCAACCTCAAAGACAGTGGTCACAACGTGGTTGTCGGTTTACGAGAAGGCAGCGGATCGCGGGCTGCAGCCGAGAATGACGGGCATGCCGTTCAGACGCCGGTGGACGCAGCAACCGGCGCGGAGTTGGTCGCCCTACTGACACCCGACACCACTCAAGCTGCCGTTTATAAGGAAATCGAGAGCCATCTGAACGAGGGCGCAGCTTTGCTGTTCGCGCACGGCTTCAACATTCATTTCGGCCAGATTGAACCCCGAGCGGATATTGATGTTGTCATGATCGCCCCAAAGGGCCCGGGCGATCTGGTGCGCCGCCAATATCTCGCCGGCCGAGGCGTGCCGAGCCTTGTGGCTATTGCTGAAGACAAAACCGGAAGTGCGTTGTCACGTGCCCTGGCCTATGCCGACGGCATCGGCGGCACCCGCGCAGGCGTGATCGAAACCACGTTTAAAGAAGAAACTGAGACTGACCTGTTCGGAGAACAAGCGGTGCTCTGCGGCGGTGCGACCGAGTTGGTTGTCAAAGGTTTTGAAACACTGGTTGAAGCTGGCTATCAGCCGGAGGTCGCCTATTACGAGTGTATGCATGAACTGAAACTCATCGTCGATCTGCTGCATGAGGGGGGCCTTAAGAAGATGCACGAGTTCATCAGCGACACCGCACTGTGGGGCGATCACATCAGCGGTCCACGAGTTGTTGACGACAGCGCGAAAGCTCGCATGAAAGATGTCCTGACCGACATTCAGGATGGTACTTTCGCGCGTGAGTGGATTGCCGAAAACGAAGCCGGGATGCCGGAGTTCAAGAAGCGCTCCGCCAAAGATCTCGCGCACCCTATCGAAGAAGTCGGCACGCGTCTGCGCTCGCAGATGCCCTGGCTGAACCAGGACTAATCAGCAGTCTGAGGACACGGAGTCAAACCAATGAGTACTGCCACAACAGACCACGTCAGAATTTTCGACACGACATTACGCGACGGCGAACAAGCGCCCGGTTGCAGTATGACGCTGAAGGAAAAGCTACGAGTCTCTGCGGCACTCGACTCACTCGGCGTCGATATCATCGAAGCGGGATTCGCGGCTGCTTCGCCGGGCGACTTTGACTCGGTGTCCGCCGTCGCTGAGTCGGTCCAAAACGCAACCGTTGCAAGCCTCGCACGCTGCAACCCGGAAGATATCGAAAAGGCTGCTCGCGCGCTCGAATCCGCGAAACGCTCGCGCATCCATGTGTTCGTGGCAACCAGCGAGATTCATCGCACACACAAGCTCAAGATGGCGCGGGAAGAAATCCTGAAGACGGCGGTCGGCGCCGTACAGATGGCGCGCCAGCACTGCGACGATGTGGAGTTCTCGCCCGAAGACGCATCGCGTACCGAACCTGAGTTCCTGACAGAAATCGTTACCGCTGCAATTGAGGCAGGTGCAACAACGATCAACATTCCTGACACCGTCGGATACACGGTGCCACAGGAATTCGAGGCGTTGTTCCGACACCTCTGCGCCACCGTCCCGAACGTTGCAGACGCGATTTTGTCAGTGCATTGCCATGATGACTTGGGCATGGCCGTCGCCAATAGTCTCGCTGCGGTCGTTGGTGGTGCGCGGCAGGTCGAATGCACGATCAACGGTATTGGCGAACGGGCCGGCAACTGCTCGCTTGAGGAAATCGTTATGGCGCTGGATACACGCGACGCATACTTTGGCGGCCGTACCGATGTCGAAACCACCCGCCTCTACCCGACAGCGAGGCTGGTATCGTCGATCACAGGGATGCCGATCCCGCGGAACAAGGCAATCGTTGGCGATAACGCATTCGCCCACGAAGCGGGCATCCACCAACACGGCATGCTTCAGCACGCATCGACCTACGAAATCATGCAACCGGAACGCGTCGGCATCAGTCGATCGAACCTCGTGCTCGGCAAGCATAGTGGGCGCCATGCATTTCGCGAGCGCATCGAAGAACTCGGATTTAGTGTCGATGATTTTCAGTTAAATACGGCGTTCGAGAAATTCAAGGCATTGGCTGACCGCAAGAAGGATATCTACGACAGCGACGTCGAAGCCATCCTGATGAATGCGCCCGGTGAAGACAAAGGCCCATGGCAACTGACCAATCTGACCGTAACGGCCAGCACCTCCAGCCATGCGACAGCGACGGTCACGATGCAATCCATCGGCGCTGAGCAGAGCGTGGTCGAAGCGGCCGTGGGCGCAGGCCCGGTGGAAGCTGCATGCACGGCAATTGAACGGATTACGGGTGTAGAGTTGAAACTGCAGCACTACGATGTGCGTGGCGTGAGCATCGGCGACGATGCTCAAGGTGAAGTGACGATCACGGTCGAGCATGACGACGCGACCTATCGAGGTCATGGTGTCAGCACCGACATCGTAGAGGCCTCCGCACGCGCCTGGCTCGAGGTCAGTAACCGGATTCTGCGTCGCCGCGAACGAGGTCTTCAGGGGCCTGGTCGCCACGCCGTGAATACTGCGACGGTCTGACTTCATGGTCGACAAAACCCTACTCGATAAGGTGTGGGACTCTCATGTGGTTGTGCCGGAAACCGCAGACAAACCAGCGGTCCTTTACATCGATCTGCACCTGATACACGAGGTCACATCACCGCAAGCGTTTACGGTGTTGCGCGAACGCGGCCTGCCGGTCGCCCGCCCTGACCGGACGCTGGCGACGATGGATCACTCAACGCCAACAACGCCGGTGCGAAGTCTGGCCGACATCCAGGTCGTAGGGCCGTCGGCAGCACAGCAGATTCAGCAAATGCAGTTCAACTGCAAAGAGTTTGGGATCGATCTCAGGGACTTTGACAACAAAGAGCGTGGCATTGTCCACATCATCGGTCCGGAGCTGGGTGCCACCCAGCCTGGAAAAACCATCGTTTGCGGCGATTCGCACACCTCAACGCACGGTGCATTTGGAGCGTTAGCCTTTGGTATCGGCACCACCGAGGTGGGCCATGTATTGGCCACGCAATGCCTTTTGCAACGCCGTCCGAAAACGATGGCGATCAACGTGCACGGCTCACTTACGAAAGGCGTCACCGCAAAAGACCTTATCCTTGCGATTATTGGCGAAATCGGAGTCGATGGTGGCACGGGCCACGTGCTCGAGTACCGCGGGGATGCCATTCGCAGCCTCGACATGGCCGGGCGCATGACTGTGTGTAATATGTCGATCGAGGCCGGCGCACGGGCCGGCATGATTGCGCCTGACGACACAACCTTTGAATATCTGGCGAATCGCCGATTCGCACCCAAAGCTGCAGCTTTTGATCGTGCGGTCGATCGGTGGCGCGGGTTGGTCGAAGACATAGACGCCGAGTTCGATAGAGAAGTCAGCATCGACGCATCTTCGCTCTCACCTATGGTGACCTTCGGCACCAACCCGGGCATGGTAACGCCGGTTGATGTTGCGCTACCCCAAAGACCGTCCGATGGCTCCTGGGACCGCGCCCTTGACTACATGCGACTTGAGCCGGGGAAACCGATCGCAGGAACCCCTGTTGACGTTGTGTTCGTCGGCAGTTGCACTAATGCCCGGATGCCCGACCTTGAAGCAACCGCGAATATTTTGCGCGGACGCAAGGTAGCAGATGGCGTGCGCATGTTGATCGTTCCCGGCTCCCAAGCCATCAAGGCGGAAGCAGAGGCTGCGGGTTTGCACGAGATCTTCGTCGAGGCTGGAGCAGAGTGGCGCGAATCCGGATGTTCGATGTGTCTCGGTATGAATGGTGACACCGTGGATAGCGGCAAGCTTGCGATTTCGACATCCAATCGAAATTTCGAAGGTCGACAGGGTATCGGCGCTCGTACGATCCTCGCCAGTCCCGCCACCGCCGCGGCGAGCGCGCTGGCTGGGCACGTCTCTGATCCGCGAGAGTATTTCTAAGGAGCGTCGCATGCAGCGATTCACAGAACTTACGGCCACGACCGTTGCGTTGCCAAGGGCCGACATCGACACCGATCAAATTATCCCGGCACGGTTTCTAACAACCACGACACGCGATGGTCTGGGCGATGGCCTGTTTGCCGACTGGCGCTTTCTGTCCGATGGGACACCCGATCCGGAATTTGTACTGAACCGCCAAGAGCATGCGGCCGCTACTGTCCTGGTCACCGAGCGAAATTTTGGATGCGGTTCTTCGCGAGAGCACGCACCCTGGGCGTTACTGGACTACGGCTTTCGAGCAGTAATAAGCAGTGAGATCGCCGATATCTTTCACTCAAATTCGCTGAAAAACGGACTGCTGCCGATTCGTGTTCCTGACAACGTAGTGAAGTTACTGTTGGAGCGTTCGCGCAAGGTGCTTATCTCTGTTGAAACGTGCACGCTTTCAGTCCTTTATGACGACGGCAAGCCTGACCAGACCATCGAGTTCCCGCTAGACGGTTTTTCTCGTTACTGCCTGTTGGAAGGTCTCGATCAGCTGGGCTATCTGCAGAGCCAGGCCGACGCGATTGCCGCCTACGCGAACGATTTTGCCGACACTACTAACCCTGCGCTCTGACCCATGATCTCCAGAATTGTAGTTTTACCCGGCGACGGCATCGGTCCCGAAGTCACACAGGTCGCCACCGATGTTCTGAGTGCGGTCAGCGAGAAATTTAAGCTCGATTTTGAACTGACCTCACATACGATTGGTGGTTCCGCGATCGATGCAGAAGGCGTACCGTTGCCTGATGCGACACGCATGGCCTGTCAGGAGGCGGACGCTGTGTTCCTCGGCGCGGTCGGTGGCCCGCAGTGGCAGTCGCTGCCGGTTGCACAACGACCAGAGCAAGGGCTACTGGGGTTGCGTGCGGCACTCGGCGTTTTCGCGAATCTCCGACCGGTTACTGTGCACCCTGCCCTCACCGACATCTCGCCATTGCGACCTGACCGACTCGCCGGTGTTGATCTCATGGTGGTAAGGGAGCTCACGGGCGGCATCTATTTCGGCGAGAAGCGCGAGGGCACAGACACGGCCTTCGATGCTTGTGAATACAGTCGAGAAGAGGTTGTTCGTATCACACGGGTCGCTTGCGAACTCGCGCGCACGCGCCAAGGCCGTCTCACATCCGTTGATAAAGCCAATGTCCTCGCGACCTCGAGACTGTGGCGCTCGGTGGTTACCGAAGTCTGCGCTTATGAGTTCCCGGACGTTACGCTTGAGCATCTGTTGGTCGATGCTGCAGCAATGCATCTGCTGGCCAAACCTGCGGCATTCGATGTTGTGGTTACCGAAAACATGTTCGGTGACATCCTCACTGACGAGGCATCCATGTTGAGCGGATCACTGGGTCTACTGCCTTCTGCGTCGTTGAGCGCACTTGGCGGCACGGGGCTGTATGAGCCTATTCACGGTTCGGCGCCGGATATCGCAGGTCAGGATGTTGCGAATCCGACAGGCGCCATCCTCAGCGTTGCGATGATGTTGCGGCACAGTCTGAATTGTCCGGAGGCCGCCACGGCGGTTGAGCAAGCAGTGACCGACGCGCTTGCGGGCGATATCCGCACGCGTGACGTCTCTGGCGACGCCGATTCTGCCGTGGGCACAAAGGCCTTTGGTCAACATATCTGCCGCAAGATTCTAAGCTGACAGCGCGTTGGGATTTCGGCCCGCATTCGACCGCGAAAGGCCGGCACGAAAGTCCCGAATCGATTCGCCGAGCGGATCGAGATCGATCAGAAATCCGTCATGACCATGGGGACTGTCGAGCTCTACCAAAAAAGCGTTGCCGAGATGTTCCGCCAGAAATTGTTGCTCTTGCGGTGGATACAGCACATCCGATGTTACGCTCACAACAAGTGCCGGAAGCTTCGTCGCAGCCAACACAGACTCGCACGAGTCGCGGTCTCGGCCAACATCGTGTGAATCCATCGCCTGGGTAAGGCGAACATACGATACGGCATCGAAACGCTCAGTGAGCTTGCTGCCCTGATAGCGCAGATAGCTGGCCGCTGTGAACTGGTATTGCTCATCCGGATGGCGTGCAAACCGGGATTCGAAGTTGTCCCAACTGCGATAGGTAACCATCGCCATCATTCGAGCCGCGGCCAGTCCCTTGCGAGGCGGCGCCGAGACTTCGTAGTGACCGTCCAGCCAAGCGGGGTCCGCTTCGATCGTGGCACGCTGTGACTCGCCGATGGAGATACACCACGCTGAATGGCGCGCGGAGACGCCAATTGGCGCAATTGCATCAACGATATCCGGTGCATGCATGGCCCATTCAAGGACTTGCATGCCACCCATCGAAGGACCAATCACTAACGAAAGACGCTTTACTTCTAAATGCTCCAGCAAGCGACGTTGCGCGCGCACCATGTCGCGGATGGTGATCACGGGGAAACGGGCACCCAATCGTTTCCCATCGACATCAGGTTGCATTGGGCCGCTGCTGCCATAACAGCCCCCCAACACGTTGGAACAAATCACAAAGTCACGATCGGTATCGAGCGGCAGGCCAGGACCAATGAGGCCCGGCCACCATCCGTCAGCATCGGCTGAACCTGTCAGAGCATGACACACGAGCACGGCATTATCGCCCGCATCATTCAGCTCGCCCCACGTCCGATACGCAAGCTGCAATTGATCGAGAATCGCCCCGCTCTCGCAATCAAACGGTTCCTGATCTCGCCACAACCGTGTATCGGGCGAAATGGTGCCTGCCGAGCAGAGGTCGGATGTCACGATCAAGCGGCCTGCGAAGTACGCGCCTTTTCAAACGCCTGTTGGAAGTCGTCCTTGATGTCTTCGATATGCTCGATGCCTACCGACACTCGAATCATGTCAGGCAAAACACCTGTGCTGCGTTGCTCCTGCTCATCCAACTGCTGATGCGTCGTACTGGACGGATGAATGACCAGCGTCTTGGCATCTCCGACGTTCGCGAGATGGCTGGCCAACTCGAGGCTGTCGATGAATCGCTGCCCTGCTTCATGTCCACCGCGGATGCCGAATGTCAGTACCGCACCAAACCCATGCTTCAGGTACTTTTGCGCACGCTCGTGATGCTCATGGGATGGCAGACCGAGATAGTTAACGTACGCGACGTCTGGGTGTGACTCCAGCCACTGCGCGAGCGCTAACGAATTGTCAACGTGTCGTTGTACGCGTAACGACAAGGTCTCAAGCCCCTGCAGCAGCAGGAATGCATTGAACGGGCTCTGTGAAGGGCCGAAATCCCGTAACCCTTCCACGCGCGCTCGAATAATGAAGGCGATATTGCCAAAGTCGCTGTCTTTGCCAAACACGTCAGCGAAAACCAGGCCGTGGTAACCCGGCGAAGGCTGCGTGAACAGTGGGAACTTGCCGCTAGACCACTCAAAACGGCCACTGTCGACAATCACACCGCCGATGCTTGTGCCATGGCCGCCGATCCATTTCGTTGCTGACTGAACGACGATGTCTGCACCATGGTCAATCGGTCGAACAACATACCCTGCGCAACCGAGCGTGTTATCCACGATCAGTGGAATACCATGCGCATGGGCGACCTCTGCAAGCGCTTCAAAGTCCGGCAAGTCGAACCCGGGATTCCCGATTGCTTCGACGTAGAGCGCTTTTGTGTTGTCATCAATGGCGGCGGCGAAGTCAGCGGGATCACCGCTTTCGACGAATTTCACATCGATGCCTAGTCTCGGCAACGTGACCTTGAATTGATTGTAGGTACCGCCGTAAAGCGAAGTGCCTGAAACGATATTATCGCCGCTCTGGCAAATGGTAGAAATCGCGAGGAACTGCGCGGCCTGCCCTGACGAGGTTGCCAGCGCCGCCACGCCGCCCTCGAGCGCAGCTACACGCTGCTCGAAAACATCCGTAGTGGGATTCATCAATCGGGTGTAAACGTTGCCGAATTCCTCCAGACCGAACAGCCGGGCGCCATGCGCTGCGTTGTCAAAGGTATAGGAGGTACTTTGGTAAATCGGTACGGCTCTGGCGTTAGTGCCGGGCGCAGGTGTCTGGCCAGCATGCAGTTGCAGAGTTTCGTAACGAAGCTTGGAGGTGTCGATGGTCATAATGGTCCCTTTCTGACGTTGCCTAACACGAGCCTCGAAAAAACTTGCGGACGGCGTTTCAGAAGGATGACCGACATTTCCTGAGAAATGTTCCGACCGCTTCATCTGTCACCCAATCTTCAAGATCGACCGCAGGAGTTGGCACCTTGCAGTCGATCTGCAGGTTGCCCCGGCATCAAAGGGCCTGTCCCTCCGCCGGTCTCGATGAACAAGTAAAATAGTTTAATGCCAGCGTGTATTTGTCAACACTAAATGTGCTTGCATGGCACACAAGTCGGCGCTACTATCAACAACGTAATAGCGCGTTAATACACTGATACGATATGAAACCAAATCGTGAAGTGGCAAGCCGGAGCGACATTCGCTCGGAAAAGGCCTTGTCCGATGCCATTGCGGCGGTGACAGACTCCGACGAAATCCACGCGTTGCTGACTGATTTGTGCACACCTGCAGAACTCCAGGCGCTTGCTGACCGGTGGAATGTCGTCCTGCAACTTCAAGCCGGTAAAGCGTATCGCACGATTCAGGCAGAAACAGGCGTCAGTGTGACCACTATTGGCCGGGTGGCGCGCTGTCTTAATCAAGGTGCAGGCGGGTATCACGCTGCCCTGAGTGCACTTGCCGAAACCGAATAAAGGGAACCAACCAGCATGTCAAAAGACGAGCAAAGACTGCGCGTCGCCGTACAAAAGTCAGGGCGCCTGACCGACAAGACGCTCTCATTGCTACAACGATGTGGACTCGAAATCCGAACCAGTAAGGATCAGCTGTTTTGCTATGGCGAAAACATGCCTATCGATCTGCTTCTGGTCCGGGATGACGATATCCCTGGATTGGTTGCGGAAGATGTCTGTGATCTCGGAATTGCCGGCCTGAATATTCTTGATGAGACCCGACTAAATGGTTCGCTAGGTTCTGACAAAGAACCGTTCAAGCTGCTGCGAAAACTTGGATTCGGGCACTGCCGGCTATCTTTGGCGGCGGCTAAGGGAACTCACTGGGCAGGGCCAGCAAGCCTGCAGAACAAACGCATTGCTACGAGCTACCCTGCGATTACCCGCGACTTTTTGCAACGATCAGGTATTGACGCCGAAGTCGTCTATTTCAGTGGCGCGGTTGAGATTGCACCACGCCTCGGCAAGGCGGAGTTCATTTGCGATTTGGTCTCTACTGGATCGACTTTGGCAGCGAACGGCCTGGACGAGCTGGCAACGCTGCTTGAGAGTGAAGTCTGCCTGATTCAGACACCGGTCACGCTGTCTGATTTCAAGCAGGAATGGATCGACAGATTGCTGCAACGCATGCAGGGCGTCATGCAGGTGAGCGAAAGCAAGTACATCATGCTGCACGCACCAAGAGAGGCTTTGAGTGAGATCACTCAGATCCTGCCTGGCACCGAAGCGCCCACCGTCCTCCCACTCGAGGGACTCGACGATCGCGTCGCGGTGCATGCCGTCTGTCGCGAGAATGTGTTCTGGGAGACGCTGGAGTCACTCAAGGCAGCAGGCGCGAGTTCAATGCTGGTACTGCCGGTGGAGAAAATGCTCGCATGAAGGTTTCCGTATTCAATTGGGCCGAACTGAGCGAATCCGAACGCGACACGGTTTTGCAGCGGCCTGCGATGGTTGAAGATGAGAGCATCCGTCAGGCTGTGCGCGACATCATTGCGGACGTTCAAGCCAACGGAGATGCAGCGCTGCGTGAATTGACTTGCCGCTTTGATCGCGTCGATATCGATCGGTTTGAGGTTACGTCAGAGGAAATCGATGCGGCCAAGTCACTACTGACCAAGCCTGATAGACGGGCACTCAAGACGGCGATCGCCAATGTGCGAACCTTCCATGCCGCGCAAAGCTCCGATGATATTGACGTCACCACGACTCCCGGTGTTCGTTGTGAGCGACTGACACGACCGATGGAGACGGTAGGCCTCTATGTGCCGGCTGGAACCGCGCCTCTACCATCAGCGGCGATTATGATGGCCGTACCCGCCCAAATCGCAGGCTGCACCAACACAGTCCTGTGCGCTCCACCGCGGTCAGACGGCACGGTGGACCCCGCAATTTTGTATGTGGCAAGACGCACAGGGGTAACGCGGGTGTTTCGAGTGGGTGGCGCTCAGGCAATAGCTGCCATGGCCTACGGCACAGAATCGATACCGCGTGTGTCGAAAATTTTTGGCCCGGGCAACGCTTTCGTAGCCGAAGCAAAATCACAGGTGTCCGCTGATCCCAACGGCGCGGCGCAGGACCTACCTGCCGGACCATCCGAGGTGTTGGTCATCGCCGATGAATCCGCACGCGCAGAGGTCGTGGCTGCCGACCTGCTTTCTCAGGCAGAACACGGCGAGGATTCGCAGGTTGTACTACTTTGCACGTCCAGTGAATTGATCGAGGCGGTGCAAACCGAACTGCAGACCCAACTTGAGGCGTTGCCGAGAAGCGCCATTGCCGCAGAAGCGATGACCAACAGTCGACTTGTGCGCGTGGCGTCCATCGATGAAGCCATAGCTGTCAGCAATCGCTATGCTCCGGAACACCTGATCATCAATACGCGTGATGCGAGATCCCTACTCCCGGCAATCACCAACGCCGGTTCAGTGTTCCTCGGACCGTGGACACCGGAATCACTTGGCGACTATTGCAGTGGTACCAACCACGTCTTGCCGACCTACGGGTTCGCCCGAAACTACTCCGGCTTAGGTGTAGAACAATTCCAGAAATTCGTGACCGTGCAGGAGGCCTCTGAGTCGGGACTTCGTGCCCTTGGCCCTATTGCCCAGACACTGGCAACTTTGGAGAATCTCGACGCACACGAGCGCGCGGTCCGTGTGCGATTGGAATCGTTATGACGTCGCTTCTGAAACTGGCGCGTCCAGAAGTTCGCGAGCTCAAGGCCTATGTGCCTGCCAACTATGCTGATGGTGCGGTTCGGCTGAATGCCAACGAGTCACCTGAGCGCAGCGATGGCGACACCTCTCCCGCCGGCATGCATCGTTACCCTGAAGCGCGACCGAAAGCACTGACGCAAACTCTGGCCAAACACTTTGGTGTGCCGGACGCGAACGTCTTCGTGACGCGCGGCAGTAGCGAGGCGATCGACTTGATGATTCGTTGCTTTTGTCGCCCGAATCTTGACGGTATTGTCATCTCACCGCCGACGTTCGGTATGTACAGCGTGTACGCCAACCTGCAGAGTGCTGCAATTCGCAATGTGCCGCTCGTTGCCCAAAAGGGATTCACACTACCCGTTGACGCAATCGCGGACAGCTGGTGTGGGACTGACCGGTTGGTGTTTGTAACCTCACCAAATAACCCAACTGGAAACGCGCAATCGGTATCCGAGATTGCTCGATTGGCAGCGACGATTCATGGTCGTGGCATTGTTGTCGTCGATGGTGCCTATGCCGAATTCGCGGACCTCGATGCGATGATGTCGCTGTTGGAGCAACCTAATATCGTGATGCTGAGAACGATGTCAAAAGCGTACGGGCTCGCCGGCGCTCGTTGCGGTGCCGCACTGGGTCCGGCCGAAGTGATCGACCTGCTCGCCAAGACAATGCCACCGTACGCAGTGCCCACCCCAAGCTCCGACGCGGCGCTGGCCGTGCTTGCCGAAGAAGCGCTGGCGACGATGCCCGCAAGACTGGAATGGATTGTCGCGGAGCGCAATCGGTTAGCGACGGCGCTTGACAGGCTGAATTTAGTCGAGCAGGTGTACCCGAGTGACGCCAATTTTCTTTTGGTGAAATTTCGTGACCCGCAGTCAGTCTTGGACATCGCTGCACGGGAGCGGCTCTTGCTTCGCGACTTCAGCGCTGCCCCGCTCACGCCCAATTGCCTGCGCATTTCGGTTGGCAAGGAAACGGATAATACGCGATTGATCGAAATCCTACAGTCCCTCGATGCGCGATCGAGAGGTGCTGCCTGATGGCCAAAACACCGATTCTGTTTGTTGATCGCGACGGCACACTCATCGAGGAGCCCGCTGACGAACAAGTTGACCGTATCGACAAAATACGTTTGGTACCGGGGGTTATCAACGCGCTACAACGACTGACGGCCGCCGGGTGGGAGCTCGTCATGGTGACCAATCAGGACGGACTCGGCACGGAATCCTTCCCGGAGGCGGAGTTCACCGAGCCGCATGAGTTCATGGTGAAGCTGTTCGAGAGCCAGGGCATCACGTTCACCGAGATCTTCGTGTGCCCACACCGACCGGAGGACGGATGCCAGTGTCGTAAGCCAGCAACGGGATTATTGACCCGGTTTCTCGCGGCTAACCTGATCGATATGGAACGCTCTGCGGTTGTTGGCGATCGAACCACCGACGTGCAATTGGCCGATGCGATCGGCATCAAGGGCTTTATGCTCAACAATAGTCTGGATTGGGACGGCATCGCCCACCGACTACTGGATCTGCCGCGCACTGCAGCACTCTCCCGTAACACCAATGAGACCCGGATCGATTGTGAAGTCGATCTCGATGCGCCGGGACCACAACGAATCTCAACGGGTATCGGATTCCTCGACCACATGCTTGAGCAATTAAGTAAACACGGTGGATTCGCGCTGACCCTTACTTGCACCGGCGATCTGCATATCGACGATCACCACACCATAGAGGATATCGCGCTCACGCTAGGGGCTGCAGTGAATGCGGCGCTTGGAGACAAGAAAGGCATTGGAAGGTATGGCTTTGTGCTGCCCATGGACGAAGCGCAGACGACCGTTGCCGTCGATCTTTCAGGTCGCCCGGCGACGCGCTACGAGGTCGAGCTTCGACGTGAGCGCATCGGGGAACTGGCAAGCGAGATGCTGCCCCATTTCTTCCAATCGTTCGCGCAGGCATTGGGTGCTGCCATCCACATTCGCGCAGACGGCGACAACGATCACCACATCGTGGAAGGCTGCTTTAAGGGACTTGGACGTGCCCTTCGACCAGCACTGGAGCGAACTGGCGGAGAGCTACCATCAACCAAGGGCATGCTGTGAACACACACGTAGCAATCGTCGACACAGGCGGCGCCAACATTGCGTCTTTGCGGTTTGCACTCGAACGTCTGGGCGCAGAAACACGGCTCACAACGGACGTTAATCAGCTGAACGTGGCGAGTCATGTCGTCTTACCGGGTGTCGGTGCAGCAATGGACGCGATGCAGCGTCTGGATGAGCTCGACCTCATCGAACCCATTAAGAAGCTGGAACAACCCGTCCTTGGCATCTGTCTGGGCATGCAATTGCTGGCAGCGTTTTCCGAAGAACAAGGAGCTCGCTGCCTGGGTATCACCGCCGATCGCACGGAACAGTTGATGCCTTCGCACGACGAGACCGTTCCGCACATGGGATGGAATCAGTTGAACCGGATTGACGACGACCCACTGCTTCGTGACATCTCGGTAGATGACTATTTTTATTTCGTTCACAGCTACGCGATTCCCATCGGAAACAGCACCGTGGCGAGTTGTCGCTACACGCGCGACTTCGCGGCAGTGATTCGACAGGGAAATTTCACGGGGACACAGTTTCATCCGGAGCGATCTTCTTCTGCGGGCGCGCAGCTTCTTAGCAATTTCCTGGGGCTTTACTAGCGTGCAGATTATTCCGGCAATCGATGTCCGCGGTGGCAAAACCGTTCGACTGCTCCATGGGGACTACAGCAAGCAGACCAACTATGACGTCGAACCCGTCCAACTCGCGCGTCAATACGCGTCACTTGATCTGGACAAGCTGCACGTTGTCGATCTGGACGGCGCGCTGGATGGAGTCCCGCGAAACGCGGACGCGCTGAAACTGGTCATTGAGGCGACAAACGCCGAAGTACAAATAGGCGGCGGCCTGCGCGAATTGTCGCATGTCGAAGCCCTGTTTGACGCGGGAGTCGCGCGGGTCGTCATCGGCAGTCTTGCTGTGACGCAGCCATCGCTCGTCACGAGTTGGTTTGAAAAGTTCGGTGCAGACCGGATTGTATTAGCCATCGATGTCCGAGTCAGCAATGACGGCGTCGCAAACGTCGCTACGCACGGCTGGACTGAGACGCACGCGATGACGCTACAGCGTCTGATAGAGCGATTCTTGCCCGTTGGACTCACGCACGTGTTGTGCACGGACATCAGCCGAGACGGCGCATTGACTGGCCCCTCAATTGAACTCTACGAGGCTCTGGTACAGGACTATCCGACCCTTGCTGTCCAGGCTTCGGGTGGCGTTAGCAATCTGGACGATCTTGTTGCACTGCGTGCGACAGGCGTCAGTGGCGCAATCACAGGGCGCGCACTGCTCGAAGGCAGAATCACCGACCAGGAGATACGATCATTCTGACCAAGCGCATTATTCCCTGCCTGGACGTTCGCGACGGCAAGGTAGTCAAGGGCGTCCAGTTTGCGAATCACCGCATTGTTGGTGACATCATTGAACTGGCGCGTCGCTATCGTGATGAGGGTGCCGATGAACTTGTGTTCTACGATATCACCGCGAGCCCGGATGAGCGGACCGTTGACAGAAGCTGGGTGAGCTCGGTGGCCGAAGTGCTCGACCTGCCTTTCTGCGTAGCCGGCGGCATCCGCTCGATCAACGATGCCACCGAAGTCCTGAATCGCGGTGCCGACAAAATTTCCATTAACTCCCCTGCACTCGAACAGCCCGAGTTGATCAACGATCTAGCAGCACGATTTGGGCGACAGTGCGTGGTTGTCGGCATCGACACTCGTCGGGAAGATGATGACTGGCATGTCTATCAATACACCGGAGACCCCGACCGCACGAGTAACACATCTAGACTCACTCGGGAGTGGGTCGTCGAAGTCCAGGCACGAGGCGCGGGCGAAATTGTCCTTAACTGCATGAACCAGGACGGTGTACGCCAGGGTTATGATCTGGAGCAATTAAGTGCCGTGCGTGATCTTTGCGAAGTACCCTTGATCGCATCAGGGGGCGCCGGAGCGTTGGAACACTTCGCACAAGTATTCAAGCAATGCCGTGTGGACGGTGCACTCGCCGCCAGCGTCTTCCACAGCGGCGAGATCGCGATCCCTGATCTCAAAAGCTATCTTTCCGACAAAGCAATCGCTGTGCGCATCACGAAAAGCCCAAAGGCGGCCTGAGATGGAAATACTCAATCAGCTCGAACAGACAATTCTCGACAGAAAGACGGATGCTGATGCCAAAGACAGCTATACCGTTCGCTTGTTGCAGGATGGCATTCGACGCATCGCGCAAAAAGTGGGCGAGGAAGGCGTGGAAGTGGCACTCGCGGCTGTTGCTGAGTCGGATGATGCGCTTATTGGCGAGTGTGCCGACCTGCTCTATCACTTAAACGTATTGCTCATTGCCCGGGATCTTGCCTGGGCAGACGTCGCTTCAGAACTCTCGCGACGAAATAGCGATCAATAAGGCCTTTATCTCTCCCGATACAATGCGGTTTGATAACTCATTGCCAACAAGAGACCGTCCTTGCGATACAGCGCCGTCTCTTGGTTGATCAGTCCATCGCGTAGCACCCGGGCGGTAGTGTCCAACAATACGGGCGCCTCTTGGTTTTCTTTCACCTGCGCCTCGGTCGCGTAAATATGCGTTCCCAGCGCAATCGTAGAGGCCTGTGTCGCCCCTTCCGCGCAGAAAAATGTACGTGGCATGGGTGTATCGCAGATTGAAAGCACCGCCATGTCATCGAGCGGGCGGCCATCACGTTCCCGCACCCACGTCGCGGAGCGCGGCGTGGAGTTCACCTGAAACGGGCGACCTTTCGCTAATCGAATTTCATAGTGACTAAACCAAGTCGGCATGCCCTCGCGCACCGGAATCGGGAATGATTCCTCAAACGAGCGTAGCTCCGGTGCGGGAGACTCAAAGGAAATGGTTGTTGACTGTCGCTCGCCAGCAACTAACTGGCAGGAAGCCAGGATGCGGTTCTGTTCTGGATCGCTGAGTGAGACCTGCCAAAAATCGAGGGTACGCCGCTGTTCCATCAACTGAACGCGCAGCACCAAATTATCGGCACGCACCGGCGCCTGAAACATCACCTGCTGCGAGACAATCTGGCCCCGCATCGATGGGGATTGTCGCACCGCCTGCGCACAGGCAACCGCTTGCCAACCACCGAACGCACTATCCATATTCCAGAATCGCTGGTCGGCCTTAATGTGAAACACGCCAGCCTCCTTGTCGGGCGTCAACGAAACGGCATCGTCGAGTGCAAATACGCTCACAGATTCTCTCCTAGTGCCGACTCCTCAGCAGGCACTCGCATGTTGTAGTGCGACGCCATCACACGACCGTAGGCGCCGGTGTTGGCAATCAAAATCACGTCGCCCTCTTCACTAGGCGGTAGCAAGCGCTCAATGCCCAGTTTGTCGCCGGTCTCGCAAATGGGGCCGACAATATTCACAAGCTCCGTTGCTGGCTCGTCCAAGCGCGTCAAATTGACAATCTCATGATAGGCACCGTAAAGCGCTGGCCTGATAAGCGAATTCATGCCTGTCGCTATCCCGACATAGCGGGTGCCGCCTTTACCCTTGAGTTGCGTGACTCGTGCGAGCAGGACACCGGCTTCAGCGACCACGAATCGACCGGGCTCCAGCCACAGAGATAAGCCCGGGTGTTCCGCTCTTACCGCGCCCAACGAGGCATCGAGTCGCGATAAATCGAGAGATCGGTCTCCGGGTTTCTCCGGAATGCCGAGACCACCGCCAAGATCCAGCGTTCGGACATCCGGAAACAGTCTCGCGGCTGCAGCGAGAACCTCTGCTACTTCGCTCCAAGATTCCGGGGTAGTGATGCCGCTGCCTGAGTGCGCGTGTATGCCGACCACGCGGCAGCCTGCAGCAGTAGCGAGCGATGCGGCGCGTTCAAGTTCGAAGACGGGAATTCCGAATTTCGCTTGATTGCCTGCCGTCTTCACATGCTCGTGATGACCGCGCCCCTGCCCCGGGTCCACCCTAAGAAACACCTCGCGGTCCGTCAAAATATCCGACCAGTGTTCAAGGACATACAGGTTGTCCAAGGTCACATGTGCGCCAAGCTCAAACCCGTACTCGTAGTCTGCGCGCGGCGCGAAGTTTGGGGTATAAAGCAGACGATCGGGACTGATCCCTCGAAAGCGCGTAACGATCGACTGGAGTTCGCCGGGTGACACGCATTCAAACCCAAGTCCAGCCGCGAATACCGCATCGAGTATGCTGCCATGACTGTTCGCCTTCATCGCATAAAAGACCCGATCGACGTTGCGCAACGCCCTTAGGGCGCTGACAGCGCTTTCAACGGAAGCTGTGTCATAGACATACGCGCAGTCACGCGTAGAAAGGTGGCGAAGCAATGCGTCGCGCTTCTTCCTCCACCAAGGTTGGGTAGACGATTCCGGCTCTGCGACAGTCTTCTGCAGCGACTCCCAGGTCGGACCCAGTGATGGATCGCGAGTCGCATCACGCATGACCTCCGGATGCAGTTTCTGCACGAGACGATAACCCTGGCCCTCGTCGACAACCACGGTGAGGTTCAGGTCGTTCGCCGCTTGACTGATCAAATGCAGCCGGTGCTCTTCGAAGACACTAAAGGCACTTCCGAGGCTTGCCAAAGTTGCACGAATCTTGCGACCTACGAGGCTGACGGCGACACAATCATTGAGGCGCGTCACCCGACACAACGACTCGAGCGCCTCGATCAACCGCTCGACCGATTCGGAGTCGACCTCCTCCGGTCCGTCATCCAACGACACGGTGACATTACTCTCGGAAGTCGATACCAGTCCTACCGATACACCGTGCTCAGCAAAACACCCGAACACTTTCGCCAAAAAGCCAACCTCGTGCCACATGCCGATGCTCTCGAGCGACAACAGCGTGACGCCCTGGCGCATCGAAATCGCTTTGACGCACGGTCGATCGTCGCGCGTTGCGTTAGCCACCAGTGTCCCTGGCAACTCTGGCCGTGAGGTGCAGCGAACATAAAGGGGAATACCGTGCTGCGCCATCGGTTCGATACACCGCGGGTGCAACACCAATCCACCTGCAGAGGCGATTTCCTGCGCTTCCTGATAATCCAGCTCGGTCAACAAGCGGGCGGACGGTACGATGCGGGGATCCGCACTGAACATGCCCGGGACATCTGTCCATATCTCAACGCGGCTGGCACCGAGCTTCGCTCCGAAATACGCGGCTGAGGTGTCTGATCCCCCACGCCCCAACACCACCGTATCACCGTCGGGATGCCGAGCAATGAAACCCTGAGTCAAATGAATGCCCTCTGGCGTCAATGTAGCCTGCAACTCCGGGTCAGGGTCGCTGGCGCAAACGGCAGACAAGTAGTCCTGCCGCTGATTGCCGATGGGTCCTGAGGTCAGCAGATCGCGCGCGTCGTGCCAGTGCACCGGCAACCCTTGTTTTACTAACCATGCCGCACTCATCGCCGTTGCCATCAACTCGCCGCTTGCCATAACGCGTGCTGCAATCCGAGGGGTCGCCTCTCGAATCAGACGAACACCTGCAAGCAGTTGCCTCAGCTCAGCAAGTTGCCCACCAATAACCGTGTCGATATCGATTTCGAATGCCGTGGCCAGCGGCACATGAATCGATCGGATGTCTGCGATGTCCGGACCATCTTCATCTGCAACGGCACTATCCAGCGCGAGTTGAAGCATATCGCTGATACCGCGAATCGCGGAATGCACCACCATTACACGATGGCCTGTGTCGATCCGGTCACGAAGCCGCTTTGCAATCAACTGCCAGTTCGGCAGGGTCGCAACACTCGAGCCGCCGAACTTCAACACCACCCAATCGCCGGACTGGCTGTCCGACGGCTGCTCCGATGCAGCGAACGCTGCTTCTGAAGTGGTCATCAGTCTTCGAAGGCGTCCGTCACCGCTCCTTGCGAAGCGGAAGTGACAAAGGCCGCATATTTCGCCAATGCGCCACGGGTTGCGGCTGGCGCCGGCGCCACCCACTTGGCGCGCCGTTGGTCGAGCGTATCGTCCGACACTGCGACGTCGATGCGCTTGTTGACAGCATCAATTCGTAGCTCATCGCCCTCCTCCAGCAATGCTAGCGGGCCACCGACGGCCGCCTCTGGCGACACGTGGCCCACAACAAATCCATGGCTGCCACCTGAGAATCTTCCATCCGTGATCAAAGCGACTTTATCGCCGAGCCCGCGACCCATAATCGCACTCGTTGGGCTCAACATTTCACGCATACCGGGGCCGCCCTTGGGACCCTCATAGCGGATAACGATGACATCGCCCTCAACGATCTCTCCGTCGAGGATTGCCTGCAAAGCCGGTTCTTCCCCGCCGAACACTCGCGCACGACCGGTGAAAGACTCACCCTCTTTACCCGTGATTTTTGCAATTGCCCCGTCCGGTGCCACGTTGCCGTAAAGAACGACAAGGTGACTGTCTTTCTTTATTGGCGCCTCCAGCGGTTGAATGATGCGTTGACCATCGGGGTATGGTGGAACCTCACTCAAATCCTCGGCGAGTGTATTGCCGGTGACGGTGACACACTCACTGTGCAGCAGTCCGGCATCCAGAAGCGTCTTCATTAGCGGCCGGATACCACCGATCGCAACCAGTGCTGACATGGAATACTTTCCGCTGGGTTTGAGATCTGCGAGAACGGGAACTCGTTGTCCGATACGCGTAAAGTCATCGAGCGACAACGGCACCTCGATCGCATGCGCCATTGCCAACAGATGAAGCACCGCATTGGTTGATCCGCCTAGGGCGATAACCATAGTGATGGCGTTTTCAAACGCCTCACGCGTCATGATGTCGCTGGGCTTAAGGTCACTTTCGATGAGTCGCACCACCGCTGCACCCGCCTTTGCCGCGTCCTCTCGTTTATCCGTCGATACGGCTTCCTGCGCCGAGCTGCCCGGCAGGCTCATCCCGAGCGCCTCGATCGCCGAAGCCATGGTGTTGGCTGTGTACATTCCGCCGCAGGCTCCCGGACCGGGGATTGCCGTCTTTTCGACTTCCGCCAGCCCCGCGTCATCGATTTCGCCGCTCGAGTGCTTTCCGACGGCTTCAAAGACGGACACGATATCCCGATCCTGCGGGCCTGGTTGAATCGTGCCACCGTAAACGAATACGGACGGACGGTTCAGGCGCGCCATTGCGATAACGCAGCCCGGCATATTCTTGTCACAGCCTCCGATAGTCACCAAACCATCGAAACCTTGCGCTGCGCAGACCGCTTCGATGGAGTCTGCGATGATCTCTCGTGACACCAACGAATAGCGCATCCCCGGGGTACCCATCGAGATCCCATCCGATACACTGATCGTATTGAATTGGACGGGTTTGCCATTGGCTTCGGCTGCACCGCTGGCTGAATAATCTGCCAGATCGTCAATGTGCATATTGCATGGTGTCACCATGCTCCACGTTGAAGCGATCCCGACCTGCGGAATCTTGAAGTCCGAATCTGAAAAACCAACCGCCCGCAGCATTGCTCGGCTGGGCGCCTGTGCGACACCATCGACTATGACTCGGGAGTGCTTGCGCTTTTCATCGTTGTTACTCATCGTCGTCGAGTATACGCACCGTCACTGACCCCTGTGCGACTTGATTGTTGCGTTCCTGATTGTGCCGTACCGACAACAATTCCGTCGACTCCCGAAGTGAATCCGAAACCAGTGGAATCACCACCGTTTCCGCGATTTCACCCACACCGAACTCCAGTCGAATTTGATCCGGTGCGACGTAGTCCTCATCGGGCACCGCACCAAGCGGGGCGATACTCAACTCGGCGGACATGGGCTTGTCAGTGGGATTCAGTCTCCAGAGCGTTAGCGCCACTGCACCATCGGATTCGACGACCTCAACGATATCGCGACTAAATGACAACGTGTCAGATGGCAATTGATCACGCATGCGTCCCATCTCGTCGTCTTCAAGACGTAGCGAAATGCGGGCTAAAACTTCTCTCGTCAACGCGTGCTGAATCTCGACAGTTGTCATCAATTCCGGCTGCAAAAGCGCATCGTCAAGATGCTCAACCATCAGTAGCGTGGTCGCGGACTCACGCGCCGACATGTCGGGTACCATTTCCAAGCGCAACGCTCTTTGGATCGCTCGCCGGGACGGCTCATTGCCCAGACGCCACGCCAGAGCAAGTGCGTCCTCTTGCAGTCCGTCGGCAAGATGCAAGCGAATCGCTTGCTCGCCGGCGCCCTCAGACAGCACAAGCTCAGCCTCGGGAATCGCGGTAACTTCACCACCAATTTCCAGATCGAGCGCTGTCCCCACAGCCGGCGTCTCAACGAATGTAGCCGACTCAACCGTGAATTCAATCACAGGCACAGGCACAGGCACCCCAAGGTGTTCAATATCCGTATTGCTTTCGGTGTCGGATACGTCAGTGACAGCCACTTCCGGAAGCACAGGTTCAACCGTTAGTGCAATCTGCGGCACGTAAATCGCGACCGCCGCCAGAACGGAAAGACTCACCGCCGTAAACGCGGTCCATGTCCAAACTTTAGGGCGCTCGCCATCAACGTGACTGAGCTTTAAGTCCTGCAGCAATTGTGAAATCGATGGCGTCCGGTCGTTCTCATCCAAAGCCAGCGCCCGGTGTAACGATTTCCATATCCGTGACTCGGCGCCGGTGTAGCGTGCGGCCTCCCGGCCTTCGTTGCGAGCTTCGAGGGCCGTCTTGTTTCTGAAAACGCGGTAACCGCTCAGTAGCCGATAAGCCAGGCATGCTAGCGAAAAAACATCATCGACCGGTCGTGCTGGCTTGCCTTCAAGGACTGCCGGACTCGCGTAGGCCGGGGTTGCCGCCCGAATGAACGCATCATCGGTGACTAGCGTCGGCGGCGCATGGCCACCCCTCGCACGTGCAATCCCAAAATCGAGCAACTTCACTGACCCACCGGCCAGCAACATGATGTTGCCTGGCTTGACGTCCGCATGGGTGACTCCCATTTGATGGGCATGATCCAGCGCCTTGCCGACTTCTTCGACGATCTGAAAAGCCTGAGACTGCGGCAGCGCTTCGCCCGGGCGCTCATTCAGGACTTCGCTTAACGCTCTGCCCTCAAGCCATTCCATCACGAGGTAAACGATGTCCCCTGTCCGATCAAGATCGAGAAAACGAACAATGGAAGGATGATTCAGATAGCGGCCTTTGGCGGCTTCCTGCTGAAGCGCACGCATTGCCGCAGCATGTCCGGCATATTCCGGCGCAAGTACCTTGATCGCAACGAACGGTTGTCCCCCTTCGGCCTCAGCCAAGCGACGGTCGATTGCTTTGTAGACCACACCCATGCTGCCGCCTGTCGCTCGACCTACGATTTCGAATCTGCCTCGAAGTAGCGTGCCAATCTCCAATGAGTCCGAGCTGATTGCTAAATCGTCCGCAGGTAAGGCTGGTTTTTCCGCTGCGTCAGCTGATACGTCGTTCGCTTCTTCCTCAGCAAGAAACTCGGCGTCGGTTCTGTTTAACTCAAGGTCCGAAGTATGGTGTTCCTCGTAAGTGAATTCTGTAGGCGTTGTCGGGTGTTCCTCATTCGTGATCTTATCGATATCGCGCAAAAGCAGGCGCTGAATCGGTTCGGGAATCAAGCCGCGACGAGAATAGTCGTTCACCATCGTGCTCAGCACCGCCGATGTGCCCGGGTTGTCGTAGAGCACGTTTAGCAGTTCGTCCCGAAACTCCCCAATGCTGCGTTCTCCACTGATCAGCTGTTCGATCGCGAGCAACACGCTTTGCGGAGGTTCGCCTATGCCGAATTGACGGTCGCTCACAGCACTTTCCCAGGGTTCATCAACCCTTCGGGATCAAGCGTACGTTTGAGCGATCGCATGAGGTTAATGGCCACCGGGCCGACTTGTGTCTCGAGGATGTCACGTTTCGCGAGACCCACTCCGTGCTCCGCACTCACCGTGCCCCCTGCTGCCAAAACAGCCCCATGTACCCTCGATGAAATGGGGTTACGCAGTGCCTCAAAACTATCCGGCGTCATTTCAGGTGGCTGCGCTACGGTAAAGTGAAGATTGCCATCTCCAATATGACCGAAAGCCACCACCACGCTACCTGGCGCCAGCGCTTGAAGGGGCGCCTGAATATCATCAAGAAAACGCGGAATCGATGGCAGGGGCAAGCCGATATCGTGCTTGATGCACGCGCCCGCGAGTCTTTGGGCAGCGGAAGCATTGTGTCGCCACCGCCAGAGTGATTCGCGTTGGCTTTCATTCGTCGCCACCACGCTCTCGAGACTCAGACCTTCCTGTTCGAGCACCGACAAGAAACCGAGGACTGCGTCTTCACCTAACTCAAGCGCTCCACCATGCAACTCGAGCAATACGTGAGCGCCCTGCGAAGTTAACGTGGCCGGCGGCGACGCATCCAGATAGCGCCCGATCAGTTCGACCGTGTCGGAGGTCATAAACTCGAACGCCGTCATCAGGCTGCCGAACGCGCTCCTTATTCGGTCAAATACGTCGAGAACGGCGCTTGTATTGCGCACGCTAAGCCAAATCGTTTGTCTTTGCGCTGGCGCAGGAAAAAGCCGAAGCACCACGCCTGTGACGATGCCCAGCGTGCCCTCAGCGCCAATAAACCACTGCTTGAGATCGTATCCCGCGGTGTTTTTCCTGAGCGCCCGCATCTCGTTAAGCACGCTCCCATCGGGAAGGACCACTTCGAGACCCAACACCTGGTCCCGGACCGTTCCGTAGCGCACGACGTTCAAACCGCCGGCATCGGTTGAGACGTTGCCACCGATCTGGCAACTACCCTCTGCGGATAGACTCAGGGGCAGCAATAAGCCCGCACCTGCAGCGGTTTGTTGTGCCTCGGCCAGAACACAGCCGGCATCTACAGAGAGGGTGGCGCCAAGCGCATCGAGGTGGCGTATGTGGCGCATGCGCTCCAGGGAGATGAGCACTTGCGCGCTCGTGCTAACGGCACCGCCAACGAGTCCCGTGTTGCCACCGATCGGCACCATACCGACTCGCGCCTCGGCGCAGGTACTGACGACCCGACTGACTTCGGCCGTACTGGCCGGTTTTACCACCGCGATAGCTTCCGATGGATACCGACCCCGCCATTCCTTGAGGTAAGGCGCCTTCTGCTCGGAGCTCGCAAGGACATGCTCCCGCCCAACGATCGTCCTTAGTGTTTCCAAAGTAAAAACCACTTCAGTGCGCATCAACGAGTCGAAACCAGCTAGCCGGGTCCATATTGCTGCCACAAAAAATCAACCCAACATGCTTGCCTCTGAGCTGAGTCGCCAGCGGACCCGTAGCGGCAGCCAGAGTGGCTGCGCAAGCCGGTTCGACCGCGAGTCCAAGTTGCTGATGTTGAACCCGCATTGCATCGACGAGCTCAGCATCCGAAACACGAACGACGTCATCAAGATATTGCTGGCAGAGCGCAAAACTGATCGGCATAGCCATCGGTGCGCCAAGACTGTCGGCGACCGTGTCGACGCGCGCCAAACGTTGAGCAGAGCCCGCGGCGAGACTGCGGCTCATGGAATCCGCACCTTCCGGCTCAACGCCGTATACCTTGCAAGCTGGTGCGAGCAATTTGACCGCTGCAGCCACTCCCGCCGCTAGCCCGCCTCCCCCGACCGGGACAATCACCGCATCAAGGACGGTTGCGTCCCGTATGAGTTCATAGCCGACACCGGCGGTACCCGCTGCCGTGAGCAGACCCTCAAACGGATGAATCGCGGTGCGGTTTTCCGTCTCCACCAAGTCGGCCATCATCTCGAAGGCTGCGTGCACGTCGGGCGCAAGTACCACCTCGGCGCCATAGGCCCGGCAACGCTCGACGCGCACCGTCGGCGCAGTGGCTGTCATGACAACTTTGGCATCGATCCCGAGTCGCCTAGCGGCAAAAGCGGTTGCAATCGCATGATTTCCTGCGCTTACGGCGGTCACCCCTGCCGCGCGCTCTTCCTGATCCAATGCGAGCGCATTCGCCATGGCACCGCGTGCCTTGAAGGTGCCCGTAACCTGAAGCAGCTCGTACTTGGCAGTGACCGAGCTCGCACCGGGGACCAGATCCGCAGGTATCGAGACGGTCGGCGTGCTGCGAACGAATGGCTCGACCGCTGTCAAGGTGGCCTCGATTGCTTCTAAGGAGAGAGTATTCATACACGCGACGGTGTTCGCATCTTCCAAATCTTCGCAGCCAAATCACCCAATCGCTCTTGCATCGACACGGGCACTTGATTAGCCTGCGTATGCTATCGCAGTTCAGGAAATTTATCCTGTGAGGCGCGTTGCCTGCTGCGCTTTCCCACCAACAATCCGTATCAGGAAGAAACGGATGACGAGGTAACGATGCCGCTCGACCGGTTATCAGATTCAGCCATTGCGAAGATTGCCGGGAATTCTCAGCACCTTGATGCATTGGTGGATATGGCCTCCGGGCTCGGTGTTCGTGAGCGAAGCAACCTCGTGGCTCTGGAACGCAGCCTCCAGCATGCTTGGAACCTCGGGGCGAACAGCATCATCAGCTGGGCGCACCACCCACAAGGCATCTGTCTGCTTGTTGTCCCCCATTACGCACTTGCCGAGTACACGGCGACCCCTGCGGGCGGAGACCTGCCCTGGCGGCCGTCGGAATCCTTCATTACAGAGCTGATTTCCGGCCCCTGTAATTTGTCGCTCGACCGGTTGCATAAAGTCGCGCGGTTGCTCGATGTCGAGCCGCAGGTCATTCAATTGAGGGATAAACTGGCGCAAACCGAGAAAGAGACGCAACTGATCGAAGCGATGGTGAAGCGATTTGGGGTGAATTACTGCCCTAACCGTGCGGTCGCGCTCTTCGATATCGTCGGATTCAGTCTATTGAGTCCGTTTGAGCAGATGACGCAGCTCAATAGCCTTTCCTATTCGCTGAATGCCGCTCATAGCAAGATGCTCGATAGAAAGATCGGAATCAGCTTTGCACGCTCTTCCAGCGGTGATGGTTTCTACATTTGGAATCGTGACAGAGGCCCCACGCCCAACGTCAATCTTTACCATTTTATGCAGCTTGTACTCGCCGATAACGCCATCGCACGGAGCAAAGCGGTTGCGCGCTCGGTGCCGCTGCTGCGAACTGCATTTCATGTCGGTGGGTGCTACGAATTTCATCAGGCAGATGGGCTAAACCCGTCCACGCATGACTATATCGTGGGCGACGTCACGATTGAGTTGGCAAGAATGATCGAAAGGGCGATGCCTGGTCAGATTCTCGTCGGCGCTTTCGAGACCCGGCGGGATATGGAAGACGTGCATGCCGACGCGATTGCGTTTGTCGAGCAGACTCAACGCTCACTGGGTCGTCTCCAAGGCATGGAACTGTCTGGAGATCGGGTTACCGCCATCAAGTGCTACCTCACCGGCGAGCGATCGCCAACCGGTCTGTTCTCGATCCGCAAGCTCGTTATCAACGACAAGCATGGACTCACCCGTTTTGTATACAACGCGAAGGTGAATATTCATCGGCACAATGCCGAACCTATCCTGCTGGGTATCGAGGACAAAACGCTGCGCCACGAAGCGGTCCCAATTCAGACCGCCGAGCTCATCTCACTGCCCGAGGCAAACCTCCAACCCTGAGCCCTCCCTCCTCGGCTGCAATTGCATTGCTAGCTGACGCAATACTGTATACAGTCATTACATGACTGAGCATAAGCCAGGACGGCGCCAGCAGAACCTCAGTTTAGAGGTTGCACGCACATTGCGTGACAAGATCGATTCCGGCGAGCTCGCTCCGGGGACGCGGGTGAATGAGGTCCATTTGTCAGAGTCGTTGGGCGTGAGTCGCACGCCGCTTCGTGAAGCACTTTCACGTCTTGCCTCTGAAGGCGCAGTGCGCAGCGAACCCAGGCGTGGTTTTTTTGTCCGTCCGCTCACGTCTGAGGAGTACGAAGCGTTGTGCCCTGCGCTTGCTGTTCTTGCAGCGGAGGCTCTCGAACTCTCAGGACCTCCCGATCTCGGCATGCTGTACCAACTCGATGCGCTGGATAAGGAGATCGCGTCCAGTCGAACTCCGGTGCAACGCGTCGAACAGCAGGAGCTCTGGCTCCGAATGCTGCTATCCAGCTGCCGCAACCTGATTATTCTTGAATTGATTGGTGATGTGTCCCGTCGCCTGCGGCGCTACAGACGCGCGTACTACCGGCTATCCGAAACCGCACTGCCGAGCGACCCGGCACGCGGCAATATCGCCGAACTGCTGCGAAATGACGACACCACTGCGGCAGCCGCTCACCTCAAGGTGCACCTGGGTCAGGGTGTTCCGGGCCTTGTACCGTGGTTGAAGTCCGCCGAACCTGACCTTTGATAACCGATAACGTGACTGGATCCGGATTGAAGTTCACAAGTTTCGCCGTTGGATCGCTTGACGAGTTTTGTGACCGAGGTCTTGCATCATGATAACCGTGACCTTAATCGGTGCGGGCATGATCATCCTCACGATCTTTATTGAATCGGCGATCATCGCCGGTGCATTGGCGGGCGCGACCTGGTTCGGTAAACGTATTCGGGCGCTCCCCTTGGTTTTACGTTTGACCATCTGGCTTTCTGGGCTCAGCCTCTGGCTGCTGTTGGGTATTGCTGCCGCACTTTGGTTATGGGCGGCGCTGCTTTTGCTCCTTGGCGAATTCACCACGATCCACCAGGCGATGTACTTCGCAAGCGTCACAGCGACCACGGTGGGCTACGGCGACAGCCTGCTCTCACCACAGTGGAATCTGCTCTCAGGGTTTCTCGCCGCAAATGGCTTGATCCTGTTTAGCCTTAATACTGCTTTTCTCTTTGAGGCGTTACGTCGGATTCTCCAACCTGACGGGGATTAAGAACAAAAATTTCGCGAGATAAACCTCTGTCAAAACGTTACAGTTCGCCGGCAGCAACAACATCAAATCTCAAAAACAAAAAGAGTGGGACACTATGAAAGTCGCGATTCATTGGTTTCGTAGAGTGATTCTGGGGTTGGGGACCACACTCATCCTAGCGGCGTGCGGAGGCAGCGGTACTGATAAGGCTCGGGCGCCGACTGTTCGTCCAGTTAAAATGCTTACGGTGTCTGCTGCGACTGGGTTGCTGTCCAGACGATTCCCGGCGGTCGTCAATGCCGGGCGCTTCTCGGAATTGAGCTTCCAAGTAGGCGGGCTACTGGACGAGGTTGCGGTTACCGAGTCTCAAGAGGTGGAAGAAGGCGATCTCATCGCAAGACTTGTCACGCGCGATTTTGAGAACCAACTGAATTCAGCGCGCTCACGGTTTCAAAATGCCGAAGACGAGTATCAGCGCGCAGTCCGACTCTCCGAACAAGACGCTATTGCCAGAAGTGTCCTGGAACAACGCCAGACCCAGCGAGATGTAGCCCGTGCGCAGCTCGACTCCGCACAAAAGGCACTCGATGACGCTGTCCTGCGTGCGCCTTTTTCAGGCATGGTCATGCAGGTTCCTGCGCGGGACCGTGAAACGGTGGCTGCAGGTCAGCCCATCGCCTCGCTTATGGTGCAAGGTGATCTCGAGGTTCAGATCGATGTGCCCGCCGCGATGATCGCCGATTCTCAAGACGTCGAGAACACCGTTACAACCGTGTTTCTCGATGCAGCGCCCGACATCGGCATACCCGCGGAGTTCAAGGAAATTGACCTGGTCGCGAATACCGCATCGCAGACTTACGCCGTTACTTTTTCTTTCGAAGCGCCCGAGACGCTGGTCATTCTGCCCGGCATGAACGCTACTGTGGAGTTATCCGGGGACAAAAAGTCGCTTCAAGGGCAGCCGAATCGTCTCGCGGTGCCATTGGCGGCAGTGAGCAGTGATGGCAACAGCCGATTCGTGTGGATCGTTGACCAAAACACAATGACCGTTGCCAAACGGACGGTGACCGTGGCTGATGGTATCGGCGAGTCCGTTGTGGTCACGGAGGGGCTCGAGCCCGGTGAGACCATTGCGGCCGCGGGAGCATCATTCCTCGCGGATGGCATGCAGGTTCGCCCCTGGGACGAATAAGTCATGAACCTTGCAGAGTTTACAATCAAGAACACGGTCTTGAGCGTGATCGTCATTCTATTGGCGATCATTGGTGGATGGACCGCCTATCAGACGATGCCTCGGTTCGAGGATCCGGAGTTTACGATCCGTACCGCACAGATCGTTGTGCAATACCCCGGCGCAAGCCCATTAGAGGTGGCGGAAGAAGTCGCGGACCCGCTTGAACGTGCGATCCAGCAGCTTCAGGAGGTTGAGGCAATCTACACCACGGCGTCAGCCGGCGTTGCCGAGCTGAAAGTCGATATCCGCTACGAGTTCTCTCCTTCAAAAGCCGACTTGCAACTGCTTTGGACCAAGCTCAGGAACAAAGTCGCGGACGCCGGACGCACACTGCCCCCTGGCGCAACACAGCCCGTCGTGTATGACGACTTCGGCGACGTGTACGGACTGTACTATTTTGTCACTGGAGAAGGTTACGGGCCTTCGGAACTGCGCCGCTACGGTAAGTCACTTCAAAGTGAAATATTGCAGGTGGATGGCGTTGCCAAAGTGGCGCTTGAGGGCGCCTACTCCGAAGCGATCTTTATTGAGATTTCCAGAGAGAATGCTGCATCTCTCGGTGTGTCTATCGCAAACATTTACAGCATTCTCGAGCAGCAAAATGCATCGGTGGCCGCAGGCGACATCACAATCGGCGATCTGAAGGTCATCATTGACCCTTCAGGTGCCATTGATTCGGTGGCTTCGATTAGCAGCCTTTTGGTCTCCACCACGTCAGACGGCGGGCTCGTCTATCTTAGTGACGTTGCGACCGTGTATCGCAGTCAGGAGGCGCCCAATCGGGAGTTCTTCCTGAATGGCCAACCTGCAATCGCACTTGCGGTCTCCGGAAGACAAGGCGGCAATATCGTTGAAATCGGGGCGGCTGTTGATCAGCGGATCGCTGAGGCGGAGAGTCGTAGACCGATTGGGATCGAAGTCCACGATTATTACAACCAAGGAACCATCGTCGATGCCTCGGTGAAAGACTTCGTTGTCAACGTTATCGCGGCTCTGGTGATCGTCATAGTAACGCTGCTGATCTTCATGGGCCTGAAGTCGGCAACGGTCATCGGCGCAATTTTGCTACTGACCATCTTTGCAACGCTGGCCACTATGAATGCTACCGGGATTCCTATGCACCGAATCTCGCTTGGCGCACTGATCATCGCGCTCGGCATGATGGTCGATAACGCGATCGTGGTCACCGAGGGAATCCTCGTCGGAGTTCAACGAGGCGCCAAGAAACTCGACATCGCAAAAAGTATTGTTGACCAGACAAAATGGCCACTGCTCGGCGGAACGCTTGTCGGCATTCTCGCTTTCGCACCTATCGGATTTGCACCGGGTAGCACGGCCGAATACACCGGCCATTTGTTTTGGGTGATTCTCATCTCACTGGGTTTCAGCTGGTTGTTCGCCGTCACGCTGACGCCGCTGTTCTGCTTCTGGCTGTTCAATGACGCGGATGCCAAACAGTCCGAAGCCGGTTCCGAGAACGCGCTCATGCGAGGTTACAAGTCACTGCTTACCGGTTCGCTTAAGGCAAGACCCATTGTCGTCCTGGCGGTGGTTGGCGTCTTTGCAGCGTCCGTTTGGGGATTCAAGTTCGTTAAATCAGGATTCTTTCCGGCTTCTACGACCCCTCAGTTGGTCGTTGACTACTGGCTCCCACAAGGTACCGACAAGGATCGAACCAAGATCGATATTGAGCAGATCGCTTATTACGTTTCCGGACTCGACGGCGTCAATACGGTACTAACATCGGTCGGTGGCGGTGGCGTACGTTTCATGTTGGTGTACTCACCCGAGTCGCCAAACAGCTCCTATGCGCAATTGCTGGTAAGACTGGACAACTACAGGCTGATCGACGGACTGATCCCAAAGATTCAGGAGTTTGTGGATCAGCGTTACGCGGAAGCTCAGGCCAAGATCTGGCGATTTCAGCTTGGACCTGGCGGTGGCTCCAAGATCGAAGCCTCCTTTCAGGGGCCGGATCCAACGGTGCTGCGAGGTCTCGCGGAACAAGCCAAGCTCGTTATGGCCAATGACGGTGGCGCACTGTCAATCAAAGACGATTGGCGCCAACCCGTCAGCGTTATCGAACCGATCTACTCAACCTCAAAGGGTCGACGCGCTGGTGTCTCGCGGGAAGATCTCGCGAACGCCTTGCAAACGGTTTACTCGGGTTTGACAGTCGGGGTGTATCGCGAAGGCGATGAACTGATTCCGATCATCTCGCGGGCGCCCGAACGAGAACGTGAGATTCTGGAAGAAATGCGCAATATCCAGGTTCTCAGTCCCGTCACGGGAGCCACGGTACCCATCGGCCAAGTAACCGATGGATTCCGAACCATCTGGCGCGACGGTCGTCTGCTTCGCGAAAATCGAATATGGACGATCAAAGCACAAAGCGATCCCTACCCTGAGGAACTAGCATCAGAGTTGCTGAGCAGAATCAGAGCTGACGTCGAGGCGATCGAACTTCCCGATGGCTATTCCCTGAACTGGGATGGTGAGTACGGAGACTCTAAAGAGTCCAACGAGAACCTCGCGAAGACTTTGCCACTGGGTCTTGGTTCAATGGTAATCGTCGTCTTTATTCTCTTCGGTACTGTGCGGCAACCAATCATCATCTGGTTGGTGGTGCCACTGGCCCTAATCGGGGTTGTTGTTGGGCTGGTCGCAACGAATTCACCGCTCGAATTCATGGGCATTCTGGGTTTGCTGTCGCTATCAGGTCTATTGATCAAGAACGCCATCGTGCTTGTCGATCAAACCGATTTTGAGATCGCAGAGGGTAAACCCAGATTCACAGCGGTAATCGACGCCGCCGCTAGCAGAGTCCGACCGGTAATGATGGGCGCGCTCACCACGGTGCTGGGCGTGGTGCCGCTATTCATGGATGCATTTTTCAAATCAATGGCTGTGGTACTCGTGTTCGGACTGTCGTTCGCGACTGTACTGACGCTTTTGATTATTCCTGTGCTCTACGCAGTATTCTTCAGAATCCGTCCTGACGAGGTAGGAGAATCTCATGCCCAATAAAATCTTGATCGCCAGTGCAGCGACCGTCGTTCTTATCGCCGGATGTGTCACACCCTCCAACGAAACGGTGGAACGTAAGGTAGACGAAGCCGCGGCGGACCAAGTGCCGGATACACCGTCGGCCTGGAGCATGGCCGCTGAGTCGGGGGCTGTACAGACCGGCTGGATCAATAGTTTCAATGATGCAGACTTAACCGCACTGGTCATCGAAGCTCAGAGCAACAACCGGAGTCTTGCTGCGGCGGCAGCCAATGTCGAACGCGCCCAAGCATTGGCCCGGCAAGCAGGCGCTGCGCTCGTGCCGGAAATCGGTTTGACCGGTGGCGGTGCGCGCGGCGGTGTTGCGAGTACCTCGCAAACCAACGCCTCGAACTACTCGCTAGGAACGCAAGTTTCGTGGGAGCTTGACCTTTGGGGACGTGTGCGATCCGGCAATCGCGCCGCCGCTGCTAGTGCGCAGGCCGCACAAGCCGACCTGACGGCGGCCCAGCAATCACTAGCGGCCGGAGTCGCCAAGGCCTATTTCACAACCATCGAGGCGCAAGTGCAGACTCGAATTTTGCAGGAATCGGTTGGGATTCTCGAGGAAACGCAACGAATCGTGGGCGTCAAAAAAGACAACGGCCTGGCGACGGCGCAGGACGTTGCCTTAACCAATTCCGACCTCGCCTCGGCCCGTGAGCGCTTAGTGACCATCGAAGGTTCAACCCGTGATGCCAAGCGCGCTCTGGAAGCCTTGCTCGGTAGATACCCGGCCGCTGAGTTGGAGGTCAAATCATCTCTGCCCTCGCCGCCACCACCGCCACCTACCGGAGTTCCATCGGAGCTTCTCGAGCGACGGCCGGATCTCGTTTCCGCAGAACGGCAGGTTGCCGCAGCATTTAATTCGACCAATCAGACCCGCGCAGCGCAGCTGCCTTCGATCAGCCTCACCGGCAACGTCGGCGGTGCATCCGGGTCGCTAACAAACCTGTTGGACCCGGCGAACGTTGCATGGTCAGCGGGTGCCAATCTGTTGGGGCCTATTTTTGATGGTGGGCGACGTGCTGAGGCCGTCAATGCTGCCAACGCGGAGCAGCAAGCAGCCCTTGCCGCCTTTGGAGATGCAGCAATCAATGCCTTCAGCGAGGTCGAGACTTCACTCGACCAAGGTGTCGTTCTGTCAGAGCGAGTCAAAGAACTCGAAGAAGCGGCGAACGAAGCCGCCGAAGGACTTCGCATCGCCAGACTTCGATACGACGAAGGCGAGGAAGAGCTCTTGAACGTACTTAACATTCAGCAGCGCGTGATTAACGCCCAGAGCAGCCTGTCGAGCGTAAACCGTCTGTTGCTCGAACAACGAATCAACCTGAACCTCGCGCTTGGCGGAGGTTGGGAATAAGCGTTATCAGCTAGCGATGCAGCATCACTGCGGGGATCGACGTTTTATTCAGGACGAACGTCGTGACGCCCCCGAACACACGCTCTTGCCAACGAGGTTTGCTGTATGCGCCCATTAGCAACAGGTCGCACCCGTGCTCTTTGTAAGTGTCCATGATCTCTTTCTCGGCATCCAAACCGCGCGTTGCGACGCGTTGCGACTTGATACCGTAGTGGCGTAGATACTGTTGTAGGTGGGTGCTCTTCGCACCGACTCCGTCCTCGTTTCCGGCGGCAATAATCGTGACCGCACCGGCAGCAGCGAGTAGCGGCAGATTCGCCTTGACGGCAGCGGCGGCCTCCACAGACTGGTTCCAGCAGATGAGTACGTGGGTTCCGAGGGTCTTCGGTTGTCGCGAAGGAAGCATCAACACCGGTGTCCCGGTCAGCATCAGTGCGGCATGCATGAACTTGCCGGCCGTAACCGACTTCGCAGTGCGCGGTCGAGAAACAACAATGAGGTCGGACATCGGACCAATAAACGGAAAGCACTTTTCAGGACTGCCCGTCAGTTCGCGCCACAACGCCTGCCCATGAGGATCAACCCCTGTTGGGCGTTTCTTTAACTCCAGCCCATGCCCCTCTGCCATTCGGTTGAACAGCGAATGTG
>JBCBNU010000021.1:0-44004 GCA_039821645.1 Pseudomonadota bacterium | reverse complement strand
TTTGGATCGATGCGATCCAAATCGACACGGAGTTTGACAGCGGCCACCAACTGACATCGATCACGGCGTGGCGTTCCTGGAACAATACCGAGTTCCGTGAAGGGGATTTCACCTCGATCGCGGGTGATAGCAATGACCCCGTATTCGGTGTGCCGTTCCAGTTGCATGATGTCGGGCCGCAGGAATGGCGGCAGGTGTCGCAAGAGTTGCGGTTGGCCTCACCTCTGGGTGAAGCGTTCGAGTATCAGGTCGGTTTCTTCTACTGGAACATCGATTCAGAAAGAAACTTCACTCGAGATGCGAGTTGCCAGAACAACAATGGGCAGCTCGATGCAGCGATTGCCAATCATCTCGAATTCACGCTGGGGCAGGCAAACACTCCGGCGGATGTGGCGGCGTTTATCGCAGCCAACAACATCACGTGTAACGCTAACGATATCGTGTCGGCCACAGGCTTCTTCGATACCGAATTCACGAACTACGCTGTGTTTGGGCAAGGTACCTACAACATCAATGACGAGTTGAGACTGTTGTTCGGCCTGCGCTACACCGACGATGAAGTGACGTTCAACCACAATCGTCGCAACAACGATGAGTTCGGTCGACGGGGAGTCGGTGTGCGCCCGCGCTTCTCCGACGGCAACAACCAGTTCGATAGCAACTTCTCAGGCTCTACTGATGAAACGGATCTGTCGGGTCGTATTGGTCTTCAGTACGACTTGAGCGATTTCGCAATGGTCTTCGGTACGTTCACGCAGGGCTACAAAGGTCCGGCGTTCAACGTGTTCTACAACATGGACGACGATGACGTTGCGCCGATTGATCCTGAGCGCTCTGACAGCTTCGAGATCGGAGTGAAATTATCTGGTGATTGGGGTCTTGCGAGTCTGGTTGCTTATCAAACCGATATCGAAGACTTTCAGGCCAACGACTTTGATGCGTCAGACGGCACAACTATCACAGGTTTCACCAACGGTGGTGATGTTGAAACCAGTGGTTATGAGCTGGATGTGCTCGCCAACCTGAATGAGAGCCTGTTTGTCAGCGCGGGTGTGGCGATTAACGACGCAGAAGCCGCGAACAGCGGTGCGCCGATTCCCTTCGCACCTGACCTCAAGTATTCGCTCGGCGCGCAGTACGACATCGATCTTGCTGATGGTCGTCGTATTCAAATCAACGGTACTTACGTCTACACGGACGAGCAGCTCTCGGGCAACATCGGTCAAACCGAAACGTCGAACCCGGAAGTTTTGCTGCCTGATTACGCGATCCTCAATGCGAGTGTTGGCTACTTCACGGCTGACGACAAGCTGGGTATCACACTGATCGGCAGAAACCTGACGGATGAGTCGTACGCAACGACGTACTCAGGCGACGGCTTTCGCTATCAGATTCCACGAAATGCAGATCGCTATTTCGGTGTGAATTTCGTACTGAACTTTAACTAGAGCTAACCGCTTGAAAACCGCTGGTCGACGCTCGTCGATCAGCGGTTTTTTTATGGATCGAGCGTGCTTATCGATCCGCGCAAGCGCACCGTTGGCGACGGAATAGTCGGTGCTTGTGCCGGAAGGTTCTGGCGCAATTGATACAGGTATCGGATGCTTTCCTGACCGAGCTCATACATCGGCCAATGGACTGTGGACAACGGTGGGTCCATAAAGCGTGCGATAGCAATATCGTCATGCCCAGCGACCGAGATATCGTCGGGGACTCGCAGACCTCTTAGCGACAGATGTCGGATCAGTCCCAATGCACAGAGGTCGTTCCAGGCGAAAACCGCTGTTGGTCTGTGCTCCAGAGCAAGCAGCTCATCAACGACTCGGCGGGTGTCCTGAAGTTCACCATTGAACGTGAAAATATAGTTCGGGTTGTACTCGATACCATGGGCATCCAGTGCATCAACATACGCGGTACGTTTTGGCTGCTGCGCAGGCCCTGCCGGTCCCGTCACCAGCGCAATGCGGCGGTGTCCCACCTGCAGCATATGATCAACGATCTGACGGCTGCCCGCATAGCGATCGCAACTCACATGATGCGGGAGGTCGTCCCGGTTTACGTGAACGACCGGTACCGAGGCCTCCAGCGTCTTGAAGTACTCGGTGGTCGAGCGAGACATCGCAATAACCAGTCCGTCGACCTTCAATTCGGCAAAGAACCCGATCGCATCGCGCTCTGCGGCCTCAACGCCGTCAGTGTTTCGAGTGAGCACTCGGAGACTGTGCTTGCTCGCTTCTTCCTCGATGCCACGTGCTAGTTCGGCAAAGAAAGGGTTCGTCATATCAGGCAAAACGAGCCCAATAATGCTGCTCCTGCTGGTCACCAGAGTCCGGGCAGCCATGTTTGGCACATAACCCATCTCGCGCGCGAGTCGTTGGATTTTCTCAAGCGTAGCGGTGCGCACTCTTGGGCTGTTCTGCAATGCTCGAGTGACGGTAGAAGGGTCTACCTCGGCAGCAGCAGCGATATCCTTGATCGTCACTCTGCGCCGCTTCCAGCCCGTCTCTGCCATGTCATGACCCCGGTGGTTTCGACAACCTTTGATAACGTAATGCAAACGTTTGTATCTTCTTCGGCCCAAGCGTAGCATTACTGGACTGAGCAACGCCAAATAGTGGCCGACGGGGGTTTCGCTCATGACAAAAGACCGGCGTATGCCGAGGCTGCGCTTCTTCGAGCAGTCGCCTGGGCAGCAGCACATTGTCGGAGATGACAAATACCTGTACGCGCAGGACGCACGTACGCATACCATCAACGTGATCGGTACCGGCACTATTGGGCAGGAACACATGCGAGTATGCCAGCTTGCCGGGCGAGCACGGGTCGGTGGTGTTTTCGATAGCCAGTCGCAAAGCGTTGACGTCGCACTCAGGAATTTTTCTGAGATCAGTCAGGACAAACCAACGGTCTTCGAAACCCTCGAGGCCGCATGCAACGATCCTGACGCAACCGCGCTGTTTATCTGCACGCCCAATCACACCCATCTTGAGGTGTTGCGAACGGCGATGGCGTCCGGCAAGCCCATCTTTGTTGAGAAGCCGATGGCTACGACGTTGAGCGATGCCCTGGCGATGGTTGAACTCGTTGAGCGTTATGAGTCTTTTGTTCAGATTGGCCTGCAGTATCGCTATAAGGCGCCCTACGTCGAAGCGCGGCATGAGGCGCTAAGTCGAGGTGTACTTGGCGATATCAAGACGATCAGCATGTCTGAGTACCGACCAGCGTTCCTCGACAAGGTAAATCAATGGAACAAGTTTTCGCGTCACTCGGGTGGCACGCTTGTTGAGAAGTGCTGCCATTATTTCGACCTGATGAATCTGTTTGCGGGTGCACGAGCAAAGCGCGTGTTTGCGAGCGCAGGGCAGGCGGTCAATTTTGTCGACTTCGAGTACGACGGCGAACGCTCCGACATCGACGACCATGCATTCGTGACTGTCGAGTACGAGAATGGGATTCGTGCCAGCTTCACGCTAAATATGTTCTGCCCGAAATTTCGGGAGGAATTGGTGCTCGTCGGCACAGATGGCAAATTGACCGCCGTCGAGCAGTTCGATTTTTTGAGCACGGCGAGCGCTGAGTCCCATGTCTCTATCGAACACCCGGAACCGTCGGCATCCCGAGAGATTTCTGTGGGTTACCCGGCTGTCGTTGAGGGCAGTGGACACCACGGCGCTACTTGGTTCGAACACCTCGCTTTTTACGACCAACTGGACGGTAAGACTGTGGATTGCGCGACCGCCGTCGAGGGACTGTGGTCTGTGTTGGTCGCGACGGCCGCTCAGCAGTCGGCGGCAAGTGGAATGCCGGTGGAGATTGCCGAGTTGCTCAACCAACACCAATTCGATCATTCGCTTATCAAGGAGTCTGCATAGTGGCTACGACTATCCAGCAAGCACCTGACGTTGGGTTCGGTCTGTGGAAAATCGCGCGCGAAGATACGGCAACCATGGTTCGTGATGCCATCGAGGTCGGGTACCGGCATATTGACAGCGCTGCCGATTACGGTAACGAGATCGAAGCGGGGCAGGGCATCCAACAAGCGCTTTCCGAAGGATTGTGTGATCGCGAGTCTTTGTGGGTGACCTCCAAGCTATGGAATACCTTTCATGCGGCGGAGCATGTACGCGAGGGGTGCGAGAAGACGCTCTCCGATCTCGGGCTTGAGTACCTCGATCTGTATTTGATCCACTTTCCGATCGCATTGAAGTATGTGCCGATCGAGAAACGGTATCCGCCTGAGTGGTTTTTTGACCCCGACGCAGCAGAGCCCAAAATGGAGACTGCGCCCGTTCCTCTTCACGAGACCTGGGCTGCGGTGGAGAGACTCGTTGACGATGGACTGGTGAAACGCATTGGCGTGTGCAACTACAACACCGGTTTGATTCACGATTTGATGAGCTACGCACGCATTACACCAGCCATGTTGCAGGTTGAGTCGCACCCTTATCTCACGCAGGAAGCGCTGATCCGACTGGCCGGTGACTACGGTATTCCCGTAACGGCATTCTCACCGCTCGGCGCGCTGTCCTACGTATCGCTCGGTATGGCGGATCGTGGCGAAACGGTGCTCGACGCGGCGCCGGTGAAACTCGCCGCAGACCGCACTGGCAAAACACCTGCACAGGTTGTTCTGCGCTGGGGTGTGCAGCGCGGCACTGCAGTGATCCCAAAAACCAGTCGCAAAGAGCGGCTTGCTGAGAATCTGGCGATCGGAGACTTCAAACTCACCGATGCGGAAATGACGGATATCTCAAAACTCAATCTGGATCGAAGATTCAACGATCCGAAAGTGTTCTGTGAGGCGGCATTCAACCGCTTCCATCCCATCTACGACTAAGGAGGCGGCCATGGCCAGTGTCCAATCGATCAGTCTTCCCGAACAACAGGCAAACCCTGATGCCTTCCCTGTAGGTTTTGGTCCCGAGTCGACAATATCGCTCGACGAGACTCTGCAATGGATTCGCGACCACCGGAGTACGCTGTTGCAACAGGTTGCGGACCACGGTGCCGTTTTGCTGCGCGGCTTCCCGCTCGCGAGCGATCAGGACTTTGATGCTGCGATTCAGGCTTTCGGTCAACAGAACTTCACCTACGCGGAGTCATTGTCGAACGCAGTGCGGATTAACCGTACCGAACGCGTGTTCACCGCGAATGAGGCACCGCCCGAGGTCTCGATCTACATGCACCATGAAATGGCCCAGACCCCGGTGTTTCCTGCGCAGCTGTTTTTCTTCTGCGAGCACGCACCAGAACGTGCAGGCCAAACACCGGTATGCCGATCAGACTGGTTGTTGGAGGCGCTGGAGTCAGCCAGACCCGATTTTGTCGCGCATTGCCGGGAACATGGCGTGCGCTACCGCAACACTATGCCGGATATAGATGATGCCCAGTCCGGGCAGGGTCGCAGCTGGCGATCCACATTGAAGGTCGATTCACGCGCAGCAGCGGAAGCGCGGCTGGCTGAGCTCGGCTACGACTGGGAATGGCTGGAGGACGGGTCGCTGAGCTTTACCTCGCCGGCGCTGCCTGCAGTGCGCACACTCAATGACGGGCGTTCCGTATTCTTCAACCAGTTGATCGCCGCATTCCGTGGTTGGAAAGATGCGGAGAAATCGATTCTTTTTGGTGACTACACTGCTATTGATTCGGAAGACATGCAGGTGGTCTGCGATCTTTCGGATGAGCTGACGTTTGATATACCGTGGCAGTCAGGTGACCTCGTCCTGGTGGATAATTTTCTGGTCATGCACGGTCGTCGTCCCTTTGGCGGCAAGCGCTGCATTCTCGTATCACTGGTTGCGAACGATGGCAGTCGCCTCGCGGCGTAGCGCGCGCACCGCACCACGAAAATCAGGAGACAAGACGGGCCGTTTGCGCGGGACTGGTCGTTGCTGCCGGGAATCCGCTGGAGAGCGTGCCGTCCGCCAAAGCATGTACAACCCGATTGCGCCCTTTTCGCTTCGCCTCGTATAAGGCATCGTCAGCGCGTTTGATCCAGCTGTCGTAGTCTTCTCCGGCGACTAGCTGGGCAATGCCGATTGAGACGGTCACGGGGTAGTCCTTGACGAGTCGTGTTGCCTCAATCAGAACGCGAAGATCCTCTGCCATGGCGTGCGCTGTGCCTTCGCAAGCGCTGTCCGCAATGATCAGGAATTCTTCACCACCAATTCGATAGATGCTGTCGCTCGTGCGCACGCGCTGGCGTAACACGTTGACCACTCCGATAAGTACATCATCGCCCGCGGCATGCCCGTATTCGTCATTGATCCGTTTGAAGTTATCAAGGTCCAGCAAGATCAAGGAAACCTTGACTGGCGTTCTCTGGTTGCGTGCGATCAACCCCTTGAGCCGTTCACCGAGTCCTCGCCGATTCTCTGCGCCAGTTAGCGGGTCTTTGGTCGCGACGTTCTGCAAGGTGATTCGCTGAGCTTCCTTTTGCGATGAGAATGCAAAAGAGAACGCGACCGTTAGAGCGATCGTAAATAGCGTTGTCATCAATTGAGCAGGTTCTAGCGTGGTGACAAATTGTGGCAGCAACGCAGAGAAGGTAAGCAGGCTGATACCGAGCGCGTGCACCGGTGGCAACAAGTAAAAGATGATCAGAACCGCCGGGAATGTCCACGTCAGTTGCTGTGTGCCCGCGACGTATACCGTGCCCAGAATGGCAGCCACGCATAGTGTTGCCACTGCGTAGCGTGCAAGCGCAATTCGACCTGTGAGATATACGTACGTCGTGAGGGCACTCAGACCGGTGATCACCGCAGTATCCAGAAAAAACAGCGGCCAGCTGTCTTGCATGAATCGCATGATGGCAAACGGCAGCACGGCAATCGTGCCGGCCCCGGTCAACAACATCAGAATCAGCTCGTCGGTGCTTCTGCCCTCGGATGCCATCCCTGCTCCCCGCACTTGAAGTGCTTTCCTCTGTTGATCAGTCTACTCGCGAAGCGGCGAGAAAATATGGCAAGTCAACAGAATGCGCCGTGTTGTTCTTTTCGGCACACATTGAGTCAATACTGTTAACCGTTCACGAATGCACTGACATCAGCGTTCGATTTATCGCAGTGGACCAACCGGGATTTTTTGGCGATTTTACAATAATGAGTATTCAAACCATCGAAGCTGAGCTCAGCGCAGCGACTGTTGCTGAGGCGGCGAGCGGTGCCTATCCACGGCTGCGCAGTGAACTCAATCCAACGCCCCTTCTGGAGTACGCGGGACTGAACGAGTTAGTGGGAGGGCGTGTATTACTCAAGCCGGAGAATCTGCAGCGAACAGGCTCGTTCAAGATTCGCGGCGCGCTCAATGCATTGGATAGCTGTCTGCCGGTCGCACGAAAAACCGGTGTGGTCGCCTGGTCATCGGGCAATCACGCACAGGGCGTTGCACTCGCCGCAAAGTTGCGCGGCGTACAAGCGCATATCGTGATGCCGGAGGATGCACCGCCGGCCAAACGGACAAGCACCGAGCGGCTCGGTGCGATCGTCATTCCCTATGATCGCTACACGGAGAATCGCGAGGAGATTGCTACGACACGCGCGGCGCAGTTAGGCGCGCCACTGATCCCAAGTTATGACCATCCGGCAGTGATCGCAGGGCAAGCCTCGATTGGCCTTGAGCTGGTTGCGGATCCTCGAGTGGCGGATGCGGCGCCCGATCAGGTTTTGGTGTGTTGTGGCGGCGGCGGGTTAAGCGCCGGGATTGCGAGTGTGCTCTCTGTTCATTGGCCACAAACCAAAGTCTATGCGGTGGAGCCCTCAGTGGCCGATGACACGGTGCGCTCGCTTGCCGAAGGTCGGCGAGTTTCCAATTCGGCCGATACGCGCTCGGTTTGCGATGCGCTGCTGACACCGACACCAGGTGCGTTAACGTTTCCGATCAATCAGGCGCTCTTGGCGGGCGGTGTGACTGTCACTGATGAGCAAGCGCTGTATACGGTCGGATACGCGCGTCGCGAATGTCGGTTGGTCCTGGAGCCTGGAGGTGCGGTGGCATTGGCGGCTGTGCTGCACAACAAGCTCGACGTGCGACATCGAACCACCGTAGTCATACTTTCAGGTGGGAATGTAGATGACGAGATGCTCGCGCGTGGGTGCGACATCTACGACCGCACACCGGCGCTAAAATGACTCGGTCTGCTCGGTGTTCTTGTCCGCATCATCACCGCGGCTCGCGATGAACTCACCGGTGATCATCTCTGCGTAGCTCTGGCCCGGGCCTACCATTGGGTAGACCGCGGCATCAGGGTCGATGATGACCTCAAGGAACGCGGGGCCATCGAATTGAATAAACTCGCAAATCGTCGAATCCAGTTCCTCGGGATTCGCCAACCGTTTCGCAAATTCGAAACCATCGGCTTTGGCGGCCTTGATGAAGTCTTTACGATGCAGTGACTTGTCGCTCGCGGAGAGCCGGCCCTTGTAGTAGAGCTTTTGCCACTGCCGAACCATGCCGTCACCGAAGTTATTCAGAACGACGACTTTGATTGGTAGACCGTAGGTGGTGACCGTTTCGAGCTCACCGAGATTCATGCGGATACTGGCGTCACCATCGATGTCGATGACCAATCTGTCCGGGTGTCCCAACTGTGCACCCACTGCGGCGGGCACACCGAATCCCATCGTCCCCATGCTGCCGGAGGTCAGCCACAGCCGAGGTTCACGGAAGTCAAAATACTGTGCTGCCCACATCTGGTGTTGGCCGACGCCCGTCGTGATGATTGCGCGACCGTCAGTGAGTTTGTTGATCGATTCAATAACGGCTTGTGGTTGAATCTTGTCGCTTTCGCGATCGAAGTTCAGCGCATGGCGCGTCTTCAGTGCGGCGATCTCGGCGTGCCAGGTATCGAACAGTTTTTCAAAATTGACGCGTGCGGCGTAGCTGAGTATCGCCTCAAGGTCGTCCTCGAGCACGCCGTTGTGATACCACGACACGCTGCGAACCTTGTCGATCTCCGACACGTCGATATCGAAATGGGCAATGTGACGTGCATTGGGTGCAAAGCGTTGCGGTACGCCGGCCACGCGGTCATCGAACCTTGCGCCGACCGCAATCAAAAAGTCACAGTCTTCGACGGCGTAGTTGGCGTAGGCCATGCCGTGCATGCCGAGCATGTGCAGTGAGAGAGACTCGGTCGTATCTACCGCACCGATCCCCATCAGGGTGGTGGTCACTGGAATACCGAAACGGTCAGCAAACTTTCTCACCGAGTCGCTGGCGTTTGCGTTCACTACGCCGCCACCTGCATAGATCAACGGTCTTTCCGCCTGACTCAGGAATTGAAGAAACGATTGGCAATCAGACTCGGGCAGTGCACTCTCGGTGACGCGTTGCAGACGGCGACGATAGCCCGGGATTGCGAGTCTCGTGCCGCCGTCGAAGGTGCCTGTCCAATTTTGTACGTCTTTGGGAACGTCGACGACGACCGGACCGGGTCTGCCAGTTCGCGCGATTTCATACGCCGTGCGGATCGTCGCTTCCAGGCGCTCGGAATCGGTGACCAGGAACACGTGCTTCGCGACGGAGCCCATGACCGCAGAAATCGGGGCTTCCTGAAAAGCGTCTGTCCCAATAGCGGCTCTCGGAACCTGCCCGCAAATCACAACCAGAGGAACTGAGTCGGCCGCACAGTCTCGCACGGGTGTCACCATGTTGGTTGCGCCGGGACCGGACGTGACCATTACCGTGCCTACTTTACCGGTCGCGCGAGAGTAACCAGCCGCCATGAAGCCTGCGCCCTGTTCATTCGCTGGCACAACCAGGGGCAGCTTGCCCTTGTCACGCTCATCACGGTTTTGCTGATTGAAGCGGAATACGGCGTCGTACGTCGGCAGGATCGCACCACCGCTATAACCGAAGATGACGCCGACCTGCTCGTCCGCAATCACCTGAACAATCATTTCCGCTCCGGTCATTTCCTTGCCTGCGAGCGGATGTTTTGTGGCGGCGGATGTTGGTGCGGGTTGGTTCATGGCCGGATTCGGATTGGACTTAGAAAATCGATACAACTGCTTTAATTCGAGTGTGTTGCATGGACTTGTGCATTGCAATAGCCGGGTCCTTGCGCGACTATCGAGTCGAATTCCAACAGCAGTAACATCATGCGTCACGTCATCTCGGTCCTGGTGCAAAATGAAGTCGGTGCACTAACTCGTCTCACCGGACTTTTTTCAACCCGCGGCTACAACATTCAGTCACTCAACGTGGCGCCTACCGAGGATCCAGCGATTTCCCGTCTCACGGTTGTGACCAGTGGGTCGGATGCCGCGCTCGAGCAGATCGCTCGGCAGATCAATAAGCTTGTCGACGTCGTCGATCTACACGACATGACGCTTGGTGATCACTTCGAGCGTGAACTCGCGCTGATCAAGTTGCGTGTTCCGATGCGAGACATCGACACCGTCACCAAACACTGTCAATCCTCAGGCGCACGGGTGTTGGACCAGCATCCAGGCGCGTTCACTGTCGAGTACGCCAATGCGACAGCTGATGTTGACCGTTTTGTTGCCGGTCTCACCGAGTACGGCACTATCGTCGCGCTGGTGCGCAGCGGCAGTCTCGGCATTTCTCGCGGAGCTACCGTGCTTGCCGGCGAAGCGATGCCCGATATCGCGGTACTCGCGGAGCGTGTGACCAGCAATCAATGAGTGCGCGTTCAGGGGCTGAGAGTGGTGCGATGACACCCGCCGAGGTTCTCGCTCGTAGCCAACATGTCGTTATCAAAGTAGGTTCGTCACTGGTTTCAGCGGCGGGCGAAGTGCGACGTGAATGGCTGGATGGGCTCGCTCACGATGTGGCCGGATTGGTCAAAGCCGGCAAGCAGGTGACATTGGTATCGTCCGGCGCAGTTGCGCTGGGTCGTGCTGACCAGGCCTCGCCACAAACACTGGCTGACAAGCAGGCCTGTGCTGCAATTGGACAGGTCGCGCTGTCGTCAGCATGGCGCCGCGCTTTTGCCTCTGTCGATCTTGTGATGGCCCAGGTATTGCTCACACCGGCTGATACTGAACACCGACGGCGACATCTCAACGCAAGGGCAACACTCTCGGCTCTCCACTCCCGCGGTGCAATTGCGGTCATTAACGAGAATGACACGGTTGCCACCGAAGAGCTGCGCTATGGCGACAACGATCAGCTTGCAGCGCGGGTCGCGCAGATGATCGGTGCCGATTGTGTACTGCTCTTGAGCGACGTAGACGGGTTGATGACGGCTGCACCAGACAGCTCGATCGATGCGTCGGTGGTCGAGTGGCTGCCGGCGGTATCGAAGGATGTTCTGGCCATGGCCGGTGGCAGCGTGTCCGGCGTTGGCACAGGCGGGATGCGCAGCAAACTCGAAGCGGCGCAGCGCGCCACGCGTTCCGGTGCGACCGTCATCATTGCGAACGGGCGCTGCGACCATCCGGTTGCAGTGCTTCAGTCAGGAAGTGTCGCGACCGTAATTGCGGCGCAGAGCGATCCGGGGAGTGCGCGACGCCGTTGGATCGCCGGCATGGTGCGAACGCAGGCGAGCGTGCGCATCGATTCCGGCGCCGTCAACGCGTTGAAGGCGGGTCGAAGCCTTTTGGATGTTGGCGTGGTCGGTTGGAGCGCTGATTTTGAACTCGGTGATAGTCTGTCGGTTCAGACGGAAGACGGCGCGGATATTGGCGTCGGGTTGGCGGGCATGTCGAGCACCGACATCCACAAGACGCCGGGCGGTCAGCGCCGCGAGCCGCTGATACATCGGGATAACCTCGTGCTTCACAAGGACTCAGACGCATGAACGATTCTGTGCAATCACGGCGGTTGGGGAACGATGCGCGAGCGGCTGCCTCGGCACTGTCGCAGACCTCCGCGGAACAGCGCGATGCGGCGATCGATAGCATGGCGAAGCAACTCGTCGAGCAAGAGCAAGAGATACTCGCCGCGAATGCACTTGATGTTGCTAGTGCGGAGCGACGTGAGGTCTCGGCGGCTATGGTGGACCGTCTGACTTTGGATCGCGAACGCTTGGCGTCGATCGCTGCTGCTCTGCGAGATATCGCGTCAATGGCTGATCCGCTCGGCCGGGTAATCGGCGAGACGACGCGACCGAACGGTTTGCACATTTCCAAAGTCACCGTCCCGCTAGGGGTTATTGGCATCATTTATGAGAGTCGTCCGAACGTGACTGCAGACGCGGCAGCAATCTGCCTGAAGGCAGGCAACGCTGTCCTCCTACGAGGTGGTACCGACAGTGCGAATAGCTCGAACGCAATCGTGAACGCGGTCCGTACCGCACTCGATCAAGTTGGCATGCCGGTTAATGCCATACAAAGAATGCCCGATCAGGATCGTCGCTGGGTGGGCGAATTGTTGTCCGGGCTTCACGGTAGTGTCGATGTGGTTGTGCCCCGAGGCGGACGCGGTCTCGTGGAACGGGTGCAGCGCGATGCACGCGTGCCGGTCATTGGCCACCTCGAAGGGTTGTGCCACACGTTTATTCATCACAGTGCTGACGAGGCCATGGCGTTAGCGGTGGTCGTAAATGCAAAGATGCGCCGCACCGGCATTTGCGGTGCGCTTGAAAAATTGCTGATTGATGTTAATTGGCCTACCGATTCGAAACGGGCACTGCTGGCAAACCTCATTGATAGCGGTTGTGAGTTGCGCGGTGATGCAGCGATCTGTTCACTCGATTCACGGGTGCTGCCCGCCACAGAGTCAGATTGGCGTACCGAGTATCTTGCGCCGGTGCTCACGGTTGCGCAGGTGGCCGATACCGCCGCCGCAGTCAACCACATTGCAACCTGCGGCTCGGGCCACACGGACGCGATTGTCGCCGCAGATACCGAGGCCGCAGAGCACTTTCTTGCTCGTGTGGATAGCGCGATCGTCATGCATAACGCATCAACACAGTTCGCCGATGGAGGCGAGTTCGGGCTGGGCGCGGAGATCGGTATTTCTACCGGTAAGCTGCATGCGCGCGGCCCAGTGGGCGCACAGGAATTGACGAGCTACAAGCATGTCGTCCGTGGTGCCGGGCAGACGCGCGCGTGAACCGCGCTGGTTAGCGGGTCACGAAATGCCCGAGGCCTGCATGACCACTCCACTGCTTGGGTTGATAAGGAATCACTTCTGGGGACTTTCCTGACTCGAGACGACGTTTCAGGCGAATCCAGAAGTCCGGATCCAGCAGGTCGGCGTGATGCTCCATGAACGCCGCTCGTGCGTCTTCACGAAACCCCAGGAACCGAACGAATTGTTCCGGGAAGATATCGTTTGGTCCCACGTAGAACCATGCGCCGGCGCGCATCTCATCTACGTCATCGCGTGCCTCCGGCAAGCGCCGGAAGTTACATTCCGTGACCAGACACAGCTCGTCGTAGTCGTAAAAGATGACACGCCCGTGCCGGGAGACGCCAAAGTTCTTCAACAAGAGGTCACCCGCAAAAATGTTACTCAAGGCGAGGTCACGAATGGCCTGGCCATAGTCGATCGCTGCAGCGCGCACTTCGTCGGGCTCAGCCTCCTGCAAATACAAGTTCAACGGCGCGAGCCGCCGCTCGATGTAGCAATGCGACACGATCAGTTTGTCGCCTTGAATGGAGCAGGTCTTCGCGCACCCCTCGAGCAGTGATTCGAGCAAATCCGGCGCGAAACGATCACGATCAAATTCGAGGCTGCGAAATTCCTGCGCATCGACGAGTCGCCCGGCACGATCATGGTTGAACACCAGTCGGTATTTCGCCATCACGTCCTGGCGTGCGATGTCTTTCGGGTACGCGAACCTATCGCGAATCAACTTGAATACGATGGGGTACGACGGCAGCGTAAAGACTTCCATGACCATGCCTTTGTCGCCACGCGCGAACACGAACTGGTCGGTCGAGTTTTCGAAATGCTGGGCCATAGCACGGTAGCGCTCGGTCTTGCCCTGTTTGGCACGGCCGAGCACGGTGTAGATTTCCGCGATTGGCTTGCGTGGCAGCATCGATTTGATAAAGCCCACTGCAGCACCGACGCGCGAGACGTCCGCATGGAAGTAGCTGCGTGTGTAGCCAAACAGCATGCTGACATCGTTCTCGGAGAGGATCACAGCGTCGGCGTAAATACCCTCGTCACTGTTGCGTAGTGCAATGACCAGCGGTGATGACCAATCCGCCGCGCTCATACGGCCGACGAGATACGCTCGAGTCGAGCGGTAGAATACGCTGCTCATGAACTCGACTTGTTCTACCTGAATGTCTGGATTCGTGTGCGCGATGAACGCTTCGAGTTCGGCGGTAACGAAATCGATCGTACGCTCGATATCACGAAAATTCACACGGAACGAGAAGTCAGCGAGTGCTTCATCGAGCAGGTGACGGAGCGAGCCGCGATTTCGATAGATGTGGCATTCCAGCTCGGAAGTCGGAATATCGGTCGGCGTGACGTCGGTAGCCAGAAACTCCACCGATGGATCCACGCCAACCGTCTCGAAGATTCGGCGCGTGACCGAATTGTAAAACGTCTTGAAGAACTCCGTATCTGGGTAGCCACCGATGTGCTGCGCATAGCGCTCCCTGACGGCACACCAAAGTGGGTGAAGATCGGAAACGCCCGCCAGGCGTTCCCGAAGCTCGTCTTCACACGCTTTGACACATCGATCGTAAAGCGCGATTCGTTCTACGGCATCGAGGCGGCCGGTTGACCAGTCGCGCTCTTCAAAACTGCGTTTGGCACGCCGGGTGATCTGTCCGAAGCGGGTGTTGTAGTCGATGAAAGCGTCCCGCAGCGTGTGCGACACCTCTTGCACCAATCCTTGAGAGACCCGGCTTGCCATCGAAGACGGCTCAGCTCATATGGCTGATCATATTGTCGCCGAACTCACTACATTTCACCTCGGTAGCGCCGTCCATCAAACGGGCGAAGTCGTAGGTGACCTTGCGGCTTGCGATCGTCGCGTCCATTGCGTTGATGATCGCGTCGGCGGCTTCGGTCCAGCCCATGTAGCGAAGCATCATCTCACCCGAGAGGATCAACGATCCGGGGTTCACCTTGTCGAGATTTGCGTACTTGGGTGCGGTGCCGTGCGTTGCCTCGAAAACGGCGTGACCCGTGTCATAGTTGATGTTGCCGCCTGGGGCGATTCCGATACCGCCGACCTGGGCTGCGAGCGCGTCTGACAAGTAGTCACCGTTCAAGTTCATCGTGGCGATGACATCGAATTCTTTGGGTCGCGTCAGCACCTGTTGCAGAGTGATGTCGGCGATCGCATCCTTGATCAGAATCTTGCCTGCATCCAGGGCGGCTTTCTGTTCCGCGTTTGCTGCGTCGGTACCTTGCTCGGCCTGCGTGCGGTCGTATTGGTCCCAAGTGTAGGTGTGATCGGCGAAGTCGTTCTCGGCAAGTGCGTAACCCCAGTTACGAAAGGCGCCTTCGGTGAACTTCATGATGTTGCCCTTGTGGACAAAGGTGACGCTCTTGCGATTGTTAGCGACTGCATATTGGATCGCAGCTTTGACCAAGCGACCGGTGCCCTCGCTGGAGACCGGCTTCAGACCGATACCGCTGGTGCCCGGGAAACGAATTTTCTCGTACTCAGCCGGGAAGTTCTCCTGCAGCAGTTTCAGGAACTGTGCGTTGCTCTCGGAGCCTTCCTCGAACTCGATACCCGCGTAGATGTCTTCGGTGTTCTCCCGGAAGATCACCATATCGACGTCTTTGGGGTTACGTACCGGTGAAGGCACGCCGTCGAACCAACGGACGGGCCTCAAACACACGTAGAGATCGAGAAGCTGTCGCAGGGCCACATTCAATGAGCGGATGCCCCCGCCGATCGGTGTGGTCAGTGGCCCTTTGATCGAAACAAGATACTCCCGGCAAGCTTCCACCGAGGATTCGGGCAACCAGGTGTTGTAGAGATCGTTCGCCTTCTGTCCTGCGAAAATTTCAACCCACTCGATCTTGCGTTTGCCACCGTAGGACTTCTCCACCGCAGCATCTAGCACTCTTACGGTCGCGCGCCAGATATCCGGCCCTGTGCCATCGCCTTCGATAAACGGCACGATCGGTCGATCAGGCACCTGCAGTTTGCCGTTTTCAATGGTGATTTTCTCGCCGCCCTCTGGTGGCGTGATGATCGGATCTGACATGTATTGCTCCCCGTCTTGCATATGTTGTCCCACGCGCATTATCCGCCATCCGCTGCAGGACAGCCAGCATTCCAAGATATAATCGACGCATGCGAAGTTTCGTATTAACAATCGCACTGTGGGCGGGCGTCACGGTGCTCTCTAATGCCCACGCAGAGGAGCCCACCGACGACTTCGATGGGCGTCCGAGAGTGGCATTGGTGCTTTCCGGCGGCGGTGCGCGGGGTGCTGCGCACGTGGGCGTGATTCGCGCGTTGGAGCAGTTGCAGGTCCCGGTTGATGTCGTGGTTGGCACCAGTATGGGCGCGGTTGTTGGCGGGCTATATTGCGCTGGTCTGGACGCGGAGGCACTCGATGCTGTGGTGAGGGATATCGACTGGCTGGACGCTTTTGTTGATAACTCGGCGCGCAAGGATCTGACGTACCGACGCAAACGCGATGACGACGATTTTTTGATTCGATTCGATCTCGGTGTCAGGGATGGGCGGTTGCGGGTGCCTACCGGGATTATCCAGGCGCAGAAGCTCATGCAGTATCTGCGCGAGAATACACTGGCCTACTCCGAGACCGGTTCATTCGATGAGTTACCTACGCCTTATCGCGCTGTCGCCGCGGATCTCGGCACCGGCGATACGGTTGTGCTGTCCAAGGGTGACCTCGCACTCGCGATGCGCTCCAGTATGTCTGCGCCGGGTGTTTTCGCACCCGTCGAGTTCGATCAGCAGATGCTGGTCGACGGCGGGCTTGCGATGAATCTCCCCGTTGAGGTCGCGCGCGAGTTGAATGTCGATGTGATTATCGCGATCGACGTCGGGTTCCCTGTGCTGCCGGTCGACACACTCGATTCTGCGCTCGCGGTGTCCAACCAAATGCTGACGATCCTTATCGAGCGCGAGACACGCGAACAGCGCGCGCTGCTGCGAGACGGTGATGTCCTGATCCAACCGGCCCTGGGCACTTTGGGCTCCACGGATTTTCTACAAGCTCTGGATGCCATCGAGATCGGGTATCGGAGCACGCTTGCAGCGGCGGAGCAATTGTCGCACTTGTCTGTGGACGATGCGCAGTACGCTGCCCATCAAGCCAAGCGCGAGCGAAGGGAGCCTGGCGAGCGGGTTGCTGGATACGTCCAGGTCAATACCGATGTGTCGATCAAGCCTGAGGTGATCTTAACGCGCATGGCAACGCAGGCAGGGCAGCCGTTGTCGATTGAGCGTCTTCGAGAAGATCTTGCAAAAATCCACGGCCTTGGCTTCTTCGAGCGCGTTGACTACCGATGGGTACCCGGCGATGAGCCAGACTCGGGTGGTGTGGTTATCGACGCCGCGGGTAAACAATGGGGGCCGGGGTATCTTCGATTTGGCGCTTCGCTCGAGGAAGACTTCGAGGGTTCAGGCACCTTCCAGGCATCTGCGCGCTACTTGCAAACCGCGATCAATCGTTATGGTGCAGAGTGGCGTACCAGCCTTTCGGTAGGTACGAACCTCTTCATAGAATCGGAGTTCTACCAGCCAATCAGTCAGGACCTGCGCTACTTCGTCGCACCGATTGCGAGATTCGAACAAAGAAACCTGAATGTATTCGAAGGCGATAATCGAATCGCTCGCTATCGACTCTCGACAGGGAACCTCGAGTTGTCGGTCGGTCGTGAGATCAGCAACTGGGGTGAGATACTGCTCGGGTTGTTCCGCGAAAATGGTGATGCACGCGCCAAAGTTGGTGCGCCCGAATTGCCGCAGATCGAATTTGATGCCGGTGGTGTTCGTGCTGCATTTGGTTTTGACAGCCTGGACGATACCGTCTTTCCGAAACGCGGTTCGCGTTTCGAACTCACGATGCGCTCCGTGCGCGAAGCGATGGGTGGGGCACGCAACTACGAGACGTACCAATCAACTTACGATGGCTATTGGACGCGCGGAAGACACACGTTATCGATTGGACTGGATCTGGCGACGAGCAGCAATGCTGACGATATCCTCCCGGAGGTATCCTTTCTCGGCGGGTTCCTGAATCTATCCGGGCTGGACCGCGATGCATTGTCGGGACCCCATACCGCGGTCTCGCGACTGGTGTACCAGCGCAGGATCGGTCGTACCGGTGGCGGCTTCTTTGACTGGCCGCTTTATCTTGGGGCGTCGGTAGAGGCGGGTAATGCCTGGCAGACGCGCGGTGACGTATCTGCGGGCAATCTCATATTCAATGGCAGTTTGTTCGCCCGCCTGGATACGTTTCTTGGGCCTGCATACCTTGCGAGTGGCTTCGGCGAAGATGGTGAAACCACCCTCTACTTTTTCCTCGGTGCAACACCCAACTGAGCGTTGTGCCTTACGGCGTCAAGTATTGCGATCGACCGATTCCAGAACGATGCTTGGGTCGTCGCCAATGCGATAAAAGCCGTGCCGCCGGCGCATCTGTTCGAGTTCTTGGTCGCGCTCGTCACGCGTCTGAAACCAATGGAATTTCTCCCAGTCAGCACCAACAAGTTTGTTGAACGGGTCTGATGGTGGGGCGGTCACTCGGATACCCCATGGCCGTTCATCGTTGATGTTGCTCGAATCCACGAGGTTGTGTTCGTGGCAGTACGCTTCGTCGCTCATGGGCTTGGTCCCCAGTTACCTAGGTTGATAATAGCGATGCACCTTGCCGGGGTACAGAGCGCTACTGTCTGCCCCGATCAGCAGCGCCCTCACGATCGGACCAGTTAAGGAGCACTCGTGTGATAAACAAGTAAAGCTTCTTGCCTGTCGCGCTCCAGATTCGGCTGGGCAGCGAGGGTCGACCGAGGATCCCGCGTTCCCGCTGCGTCAGGTGGTCGGGCAAGTAGGTGCGCTTGTGTTTGAGCAAATGCCGAACATCCTCCCGAGCCTGTTGCCGAAATCGCCAGGTTCTTTTGCGAAACACCGATGCCAACTGGAAGTCGACCAGTGCCGGCTGTCCATCGTCGGTCACCAGCCAATTCGGTTCCTTCGCAAGATCGTTGTGCGTGAGTCCAGCTCGGTGCAGGCGGTGCAGGAGTTTGCGCGCAGCCCGGAAATATTGGATATCGCAAGGTCGGGCCTCGTACATCGGCACGCCTGCGACAAACGTTCGGTGCAGACCGTCGCGGCTCAGCGCCAACAGCCGAGGGGCCGGAAAGGGGTCTGGCAGAGCACCGAGCGCTAATGCTTCGCGACGCATTAGCCAGCGCGCCAGTGGGCGCGCCCAGGATTTCGCGACTGAGAGATCGCGCGCCACGAATCGGTCACCGTCGGGCTCCTTGCAGAGCAGGACTGCCCCAAAGGTGTCTCGCTTTAGCAATTCGCTTTGCACTAGTGGGCGCATAGGTTTTGATTTCGACATCGCTCTAGTTTTGTCGACAGGCTGTGCGCTGGCAAGTAGGTCGCTGCGCAATGCGCTGGTACTCTTCGCACATGGCCTCGCCAACCCACATTGATACGACGCTTAGCGGAGCGACGACGCGCGCGTCCCGACCGGAGTTTTTTTCTCAAGGCGGACCGTTGTCCCCGGACCGGCCGGGCTACGTTGAGCGCCAGGCCGATGAGAAAGTTTGGACCGCGCTGGAGGGTCGCCAGTTCATCAATCTCACGGGTGCGCCGAAAAGTGGCAAGACCAGCCTTTTGCTGAGGCTCGCAAAACGGCTACGTGATTTGGATGAACCGCCAGTACTCGCGATGATCGAAATCAGGCAGCTGATTGAGCGTGAAGGTCGCGAAGATGTCGCGCGCTGTTTCTATGCGATCGCGTTTCGACTTGCTCGGCAGCTACGCGTGGGTTTCGATTTGCAGGATTGGTGGGCGGACAATGCCATGCTGCCGCACCACCTGCGTTTTCTCGAACTCTTCCGTGAATTCACCCTGGCGAATCCCGGTAAACAGTTGGTATTGCTCTTCGACGATACCGGTGATCTTATTCGGCGCGAGGAGGGCGAGCCGCTCCTGACAGCGATTCGATTGGCGTTCGATGCGCGCACCACCGACCCTGAGATGGCTCGACTGTCGATTCTGTTTGGCAGTACCGGAGATGCACAATTCGGCGTTGCAGGCTCAGAGAAGTTGCCACATCAGATCTCCGTGCGCGTCCAGCTGGAGTCTTTCACGCTTGGACAAACGCTGCGACTGGCGCCCGCACTCGGTTTCAGTCGTGATGTTGCAGAGTTTGCGATGCAACGCATTTACGACTGGGTTGCTGGCCAGCCCTCGATGACTCAGGCACTGGCCGCGCGACTCGCGACGCGCGAGACCGATGCAGAGAACGTAGCCGCTATTGTAGATGCGCTCGCGGAGCGAATGCTTGCTCGTAGCCAATCCTCCAGCAATGACGATTATATCAACGCCGCGAGTCGCAGAGTACTCGACACGCCGCGCGTCCAGCGTGACCAAATGCTGGTGGCACTAGGTCGTGTGTCCAAGCAGGGCAGATTACTCTTTGACGCCAAGTCGGCGGCACATGACCGTCTGCTTGCCGTCGGGCTGACGCAACTCAGTCCGGATGGTTTTCTCGTCCCCGGCAGTCGCTTGCTGCGACGTCGATTCGGTGCGGCATGGGCCAACGGGCACCTGGCTGTCAAGTACGCGGGCGTTGTTGCCGCACTTATTTTGGCATTGGCTGGCATCGTGCTGCCTGTCTGGTATTTCTCTGTCTTGCCACAGGGTTGGGTGCGCACGCTGACGGACTTTAATTCCAGCCCGGCGGCGATCGAACAGGCGCATCGATGCCTCGTCCGACTACCTGGCCACAGAGAAAGTGCGGACCGGTTGCTCGCGTATGCGCTCGACTCGCGATACGAGGCGGTAGACTCGGACGAAGCGATCAACGTGCTCGACGCTTTGGCCTCTCGCGGAGGAATCGATGACGCCCAAAGGCGCCGCTGGCGTCGTTCCGTATTGTTACGGCAACGTGATCGAGCGCTTGCGCGAGGTGATCGCCTGGGCGCGATTCGCGCGGTGTCGATGGCGATGAGTTCCAGCGATGATGATTCGGCACTGGAGCGCGAATTATCTTCGTTGCTGGGCACCGACCTTGCTCAACTACGCAGCATTCTGGACACCGGGTCGCCGGTTGATGCTGTGCGCTATCAGGCGCGCAGCGGTGTGCTCGTATCCCGGCACGCAACTGACCTCAAGTTTTGGTCGCGTAATTCCCAAACCGGTTGGGACGCGGCGCCTGTATCTTTGTCTCCGTTCGCACTTCGCGCAGCCCCTGCCAACCTCAGGTTCGAGTTGCCGGCGATCAACCGACCGGTAAGTCTCGAGGCGGAATTACAGATCAGTCACCCACGGCCTCGCGACTTGCTGCTTACGCTGACTGCGCCGAACGGCACCAGTGCGTCGGTATCCGTGGATGCACTTCCCTCAAGTCGCTGGCGTCTCTCCGGTGTCCCCGAGTTTGATGTATTCGCAGCGTCGATGCCCGCCGGTATCTGGTCTATGACCCTTGTTGATGTGATGCCAGACATGGCTGGTGAAATCATCTCGGCGAGCATCGGTGGTATCAGTGCTGATGGATCCACCGGGCTGGAGATTCAAGATCCCGCGTCGGCGACAGCGCTGGAAGTCAGGCTGGCCGGAGACGCAAGGTTTGCCATCGCGATGCCGGACGCCGGAGGCAATCTTGCTGCTGCATGGGATTTGACCAGCCGAAAACTGGTGGCCGCGATTCCCGTCGACCCCGACACGCGTGTGCTGGGTTTTGGCAGCCGCGGCACCGAGGTGTTTCTCGGTAGCGCCTCTCGACTGGTTCGACGTCGCTTGAGTGATGGAATGAGTTTGGCGTTACCCGAGGATCTCAATGCCGTCGGGGGAGTTTGGGTTTCGCCAAGTGGTACCTACCTCGCGGGCAATACTGCGGACGATGCAGCACTGGCGATTCTGGACGTGCGCAACGCGGAAGTGGTGGCAAGGCTCGCCAGTCGGCGGCGTCCTACGCATGTCGCTATCACCGATGATGGCGCATTCGTTGCCGTTGCGGACGCCGATCAGGTGGTGCGTATTTGGTTGCGTAGCAGTGACACATTCATCTCTCAGTTGCCAATCGATTCAACTTTGGCCGGGTTGGAGTTCGTCGGTGATCAGCTACTCATCTATCGCAACTCAGGCGGACTGTTGAGCTGGTCTCCGGATCGGCCGAGCGCATTGACCCGCTGGGCCGGAGAGTCTGGATGGTCGGCAGCACACGATGTGCAGACGACATTGACAATGCTGGGATCGGGTAGAAACGGATTTCGGATTCATGATCTTGCGGGACGACGAGATCGTGCCTTGCGGATTCTCGGTTTGTCCCCATCGTCTTTGCGTGCCGAGCTTCTGCGCGTGCGAGATGCAATGGCGGTGTTTAGTGAGCCGTCGACAGGGCGAGTTTCGGTTTATGAGCCGAGTCTGCCAGCGTTACCCGTTGGGGGATTTCGCATACAACAGGCGTGGTTGTCAGATGACAGCAAAGCGATCGCGTTCAGCGACTATAGAGATGCTTTCACGGCACTGCGCCTCGATGAAGATATTCCCGGGTTATCGGTAGTCGACGACGCGGTCGCACCGGTAACGCACAGTGGCACGCCATCGATTGTTCGATTCTCACCGGACGGCGTGACCGCCTTATCCATCGAACGTCAGGGTTTGTTTCGATTGCATGACCTTGAGCGTGCGAGCGTGCGACGCGAAATTGGACGTATCTCCGGCGAGGTTACTGATGCTGCGTTTGACCTGTCCGGTGGCCAGTTCGCTGTGATTGCTGGTGATCAGGTGCTCAGTTTCGACGGTGGCAGTGGTGAGCTGTCTGCAAGACAGTCTGCAGGCGAACGGTTGAGTGCGATTACATGGAATCCATTAACGCAGCAGTGGCTCCTCGGTGACGCCAAGGGGAACGTGCTCGGGTGGGATGGGGATACGGCGTCGCCGCTGCAGCCCGTCGCTATCGCATCGGGCGGACCTGTGGATCACGTCGCTGGCGGTCTCGTTGAGAACCATATCGTGGTTGCATCCGGGCGGCGCTTGCAATTGATTGATGGCGAGACGGGAAGCCTTGTTGGCACCGCGCTCGAATTGCCGGCTAGCGTTGAGTCTATGCGCCCCTCAACCGATGGACGTTATGTGGTGGTTCGTGCAGGTCGCTGGCTAATGCGTATTCGTGACGCTCGCGTTGGCCTCAGTATTTTCAATCAGCGACTGTTGCCCGCGGGTGCGTTGAATCACAGTGGATTCTCTATGGTTGGTGCGGATGCGTCGGCCGTCGTGATGCTGGATGGTTTGGACGAGCCACTGCCGCGCGTGCTTCACTTTGATTTCAGCGATGTGAAGCCAGTCAGTCCGGTGGTTCGCGAGCGGCTCAATCAGGTGTTAGGAATCGTCGGCCAGTAAACTTTTCACTCGCGCTTCCAGCGTCGCAGCGTCCGCATCACTCGCCGCTAACGGCTTGCCGATTTCGATTTCAATGGGTGCGCGAAAACGCCTTGGCCAATTGCGCAGCGCACCGCCATCGGAGCGACTGAACCAACTTCCCCATAGGCCTTTCAACGCTACAGGAAGGACGCTCACCGGACGTGCCGCCAGAATTCGCTCAACTCCGGGCCGGAAGGGTTGCAGGGTACCGTCGCGGGTGATCCTACCCTCAGGGAATATGCAAACGATATTATTGGTGGCGAGCGCATCGTCAATCGCAGCGAAAGCCGCTTCCATGAGTTCCGGGTTTTCACGCTTGCCCGCGATTGGAATGGCTCGTGCGCTGCGGAACACGTGGCTCAGGACGGGCGCCTCAAAGATCTTGTAGTACATGACGAATCGCGCCGGTCGCGGGACTGCAGCACCTAAAAGAAGTGCGTCGATGAAGCTCACGTGATTCGCGACGATCAACAATGGCCCGGTATCGGCAATATGGTGTAGTCCGCGAACCTGCACCCGGTACATCACGTTAACGATAATCCAGGCGACAAGTCGCATCACAAATTCCGGCAACAGTGTGAACAGGAATATTGCGATCGCGGCGTTCATCAGTGCCAGCGTCAGAAAGATGCCCGGAACATCGACACCGACGGTCAGGAGTACGATTGCAAGTCCGGCACCGGCAATCATCATCACTGAGTTCAAGATGTTGTTCGCTGCGACCACTCGAGCGCGGACCTCCGAGGCGCTGCGATCTTGCATCATCGCGTATAGCGGAACGCTGAAGAACCCACCAAACACGCCGAGCAGCGCCAAATCGAGCGTTAGCCGCCAACCCGAAAACGACGAGAAAAACACTGAGACCGAGATTTGTACCGTTGAGTGGGTGCCGCCCCATGCAAACCAGACATCGGCGGCAAATATGCTGAGGCCGATAGCGCCGATTGGCACCAGACCAAGCTCTATGTGTCGGCGAGAGAGTCTTTCGCAAAGCAATGCGCCAGCGCCGGTGCCTATGGCGAAACCCGTCAACAAAAGGTTAGCCAGGAATGGCGTTGCGTTAAGCGTCTCGCGTGCGAGTGCCGGCAACTGCATCAGGGCGACAAAACCGAATGTCCAAAACCAGGAAAGACCGATGATGGATAAGAAAACCGAACGCTCAGTGCGTGCGTGACGAACCACCTCGAGGGTGTCGCGCCAGAGATTCCAGCTGACTCGTGTAGTCGGGTCTGCCGCGGGTATCGAAGGGATCGAGCGACTCGCCAATAAGCCGAGCAGCGCGAGGGTGAGAATACAGCCGCCAAGCAGATAAGGCCCTGTGCCTTCGATAGTGGATACGGTTCCGCCGATGAACAACCCGACGATGATCGCAAGGTAAGTGCCGCCCTCAACCAGTCCATTGGCGCCGATGAGTGATTGGCGTGGAACAAGGTCCGGCAGAATCGCGTACTTGATCGGACCAAAGAATGTGGACTGCACCCCCATTGCAAACACCAGCACCACCAGCCCGTTTACGGTTTGTAGCGCCAGCATTGCCATCGCCAAAAGGGCGAGCAGTACCTCGAATGCCTTGACGCGTCGAATGAGCTGCGCCTTGTCCATACGGTCAGCGATCTGACCTGCCGGCGCCGAGAACAGCAGGAAAGGCAGAATGAAAACCGCCCCAACAACGTTCGCGAGAATGTCTGCCGAGCCACCGGTATATTCGATCACCCCATAGGTGACCAACATCACTAGCCCGTTGCGCAATACATTATCGTTCAGCGCGCCGAGGCATTGGGTAACGAAGTAGGCTAGGAAACGTGGCGTACTCAGGAGTGAGAACTGGTTCTCATTGCGCAATCTATGACCTCCCAAAACCGACGTTACAAATGATACTCCGATCACTTCTTCGACTGTCTCAAATCGGTGACAATTACTTACAGAAATGTCGTAAATCGATTATGTTCAGCCGAAGCGACCACACCAATACTCAAAGCATGCGTCAACGAAAACTAACAATTCGGATTCATCGATGGCTGATTCCGGGAGTTTGCATGGTACTGGCGGCCTGCGGACCTTCAAAGACCCCGGTGCGCACGGTCACCGATTTCCTCGGGGACACGGTGGCGATGGACGCGAAAATCCTCGAGTGCCGTAAAGATCGCAAGAAGGCTGTGCGGGATCCGGAGTGTAAGGCTGCGCGGCAGGCTGCCGCGAGGTTATCCGTGGCTCAGGAGGCAGCACGTCGAGAAGCGCGCGAACAGGCGTCGGAAGCCGAGCTCGATCGTCTACGGCGCCAGCAACAAGCGCGCGACGAGGCTGCTGAGCGCCGCCGGGCGCAATTGGTCGCGTCCGCAGAGTCCAAGATCGAAAGCGGCCAGGCACTCACGCCGGAAGAGGCGCGAGCCATCGGTATCGATCCGGACTCATCTGTGCTGGTTGAATCGGATGACGACCGCTAGCGATAGTTAGTCCGTGTCCTCCGCTGTGCGCTCGCCGATAGCGTAAGTGGTCACACCGCTAGTGTCTGGCTCCTCGGGTTGCGGCTCATCGCTAACTGACATCGCAACCTGGTCCGCGGGTTCGGAATTGACCGCGGTGGATGCGTTCAACGATTGCTTGAACGCGATAATGCTCTGCGGTCGCGCGGCGACTTTCCCCGCAAATATCTCATCGGGTGTGATGCCCGGGCGTACGTAGTAGCCGGCGTTGGCGTTGTGGTCCATGCGCAATGAAGCCCCCTGGATGGAGACGCCAGCGAACAGTCCACGTGCTCTGGAATAGGAATAGACCTCCGCCTTCAGTCGATGATCCGTCGCGGCGGACGTGTTGCGCCCAAGCGGCCCTGCCGCTACCGCGGCGTCCGCGCCGAGAGTGAATTTGCCGCGGCTCAGGTTTTCAACGCCACGCTTGTTGGTAAACACGAGAACGAGATCCGCCGCCTGGACACCCGCTTGCCAACCGATACTGCCGCCGGTGAGTTTAATGAATGCCGGGTCGCTCCATCCGGTATCGGTACGAGTGCTGATGACACCACGCCCGTGGCGACCCGCGACAACGAATCCTGCTTTGATCATGTCGGGGATCACGGCGATCGCATACGCGCGTTCGAGTAGTGCCGTCGGGATACCCTGTTCCGGTATGGCGTGAAAGGTGTTGACCACTTCTGTGGCCTCATCCAGTTTCTTGTCCAACTCGGACGTCTGCGCTGTTGGGCTCAGCAGTAGCCCTGCGGCCAGCAGCAACCCTAACCAGCTGCTCAACGCTCGCTTCATTATTCATCTCCTCAAACGCAATTCTTGTATTAGCGCTTTTGACAATAACCGTCGCTAAGGGTTCACGGCAAACTCAGCAATCATCGGTGGTAGCGGGCAGCCGAGTGCGGCGCAGATCAAGCGCATAAGTTCGGCTTCCTCGAGTGTGATGTTCCGGTCGTGTTGTACGGTCTGAAGGAGCGCACGCAACAAACGATGCAGGTCTCGACCGATCATGCCTTGTAGTGTTCCCAGCAGATTCGCACTGTCTTCCAAAGGACGCGGTGCCACCACATGCTGTATGCCCAGAACGGCGAGTCCGGCGCGTGCGGCCTCACTAGCTGCCTCTGGTGTCGGGCTGCCTTGTACGGCGACGATCGTCAACAAATCAGCGGCGGCGGTGAGGGCATCGCGTTGTCCGAGGTGGCGCGTCGCTCGTGCCATCGATGCGGGATTGAGGCTGGCTTCAAGACTGTATTCGAGCAGTTGGCGAAGCGCGTATTGTCCGAGAGCAGCATGTGTGGTGGTTGCGATAACGCCATCGATGAGATCGAGCAGGAAGCGGATCTGACCGCTCGGGCGCTCCTTAAGCGCGGGAAAGCAAAGCTCGAGAATCGGCAACCGGTACTGCGCGCCCAGCTCATGGATGGAGTCAGCGTACTCATCTACCCGTTGCAGGCGCATCTCACCGATCCGAGGCAGCAGATAGCTCATTTGGTTGCGGCGTTCGGAAGGCTCAGGGACGGTCGCAAGCGCGATCACCAAATAAAAAGCCCACTCCGGTGAGTGAGCGGCGTCCTCGATCGATGGTGGCAGCGCGTTGCGCAGCCCAGCCGCAACGGCGATGTCCGCATCGTCGGGTCGACCGATGCGTTCGGTTAGGGACTCGGCACTAAAGTTGGCAACGCGCTCGCCGGCGTAGGCGGCAAAGCCAGAGACGCCTGCTTCGACGTCGCGGATCAATGCGTCCGCTTGCCAGTTTGCATCGACCATCCGATTCGCGAGCGCAGGGTCAAGCTTGCGAATGCGATCTTCGAGTGGGGGGTGCGAGGCGAGTGCGGACAACCAGACGCGGCGCCCGCCTCTGGCGAACAACATATGGGATATTTCTTCACCATCAGCCTCGGTAAGTCGCGACCCCGTATCAATCCCGCCAATCTTGGCGAGTGCACCGGCGATGCCATCGGTTTGCCGCGTAAATTGTACAGCCGAAGCGTCGGCCAGATACTCCCGTTGTCGTGAGACACCCGCGCGTATGAGTCTCGCTGCAAGCACACCCACAGCTCCGATTAGAAACAGCGCGATACCTACCAGCAGCGCTGGATTCCCGCCGTTGTTTGAGCGCCGCGATACCCGCACCCGACTGCCAGTACGCATCATCATTCGACCGACCTGGCCGATAACAATGATGCCGAAGAGGATGCCCACCAGTCGCAGATTGAGTCGCATGTCCCCGTTCAAAATGTGGCTGAACTCATGCGCGATGACGCCTTGAAGCTCGGCGCGATTCAGTGTCTCGAGCGTGCCGCGTGTAACGGCAACGGCCGCATCCGAGGTTGTGAATCCGGCGGCGAATGCGTTGATGCCGGCTTCATGTTCGAGCACGAACACCTGGGGTACGGGAACACCGGATGCGATGGCCATTTCTTCGACCACGTTCAACAGGCGCTTGCGTTGCAGATCCTGCGTGTTGCCTGTGACTAGCGTACCGCCCATCTCCTGTGCAATGCGCGAACCGCCGCTGCCGAGCTGGGCGATACGGAATGCGCTGGCCACCAGAATGCACAACAACACCACTCCGGCAATAATCGCGACTCGAACGGGATCAACGAATGTCCAGGGTTCGATTGCCCCGTATTGGCCGGCAGTCACCGCGGCGCCTGACTGGCTGAGATTGAACATAGAGAAGGCTGCCTCAATCACCAGCGTTGAGGCGGCTACGATCAGCAGCGTTGCGATCGCAAAGAGCACCACTAGTCGTCGCGTATTGCGGCGCGATTGATCCTGAGCTTCGAAAAAGTTCATCGTGCGGTCAGCGTCCTCTGACCTGTGTTACTAGTTGAAGGAAACCGCCACCGCTTCTCTGCGCGACTCATCACCGATGTCGAGATAGCTTGCCGCTTCGAAGTTGAAGGGCCCCGCAATCAGGCTGTTTGGGAAATTCTCGCGCAGATTGTTGTAGCTCAGCACGGCATCGTTGAACGCCTGACGCGCGAACGCGATCTTGTTTTCTGTCGTCGTCAGCTCTTCCTGAAATTGCATCATGTTCTCGTTGGCTTTCAGGTCGGGGTAGGCCTCAGCGAGGGCAAAGAGTTTTCCGAGCGCGCCACCCAGTAGCGACTCTGCTGCGCCTAACGAGGCGATGGCGGAAGGGTCAGTCGGGTCTTGCTTGGCGGCGTTCAATCCACTCATCGCGGCGTTGCGTGCGTTGATCACCGCTTCCAGCGTGTCCTTTTCGTGTGCCATGTAACCCTTGACGGCTTCGATCAGGTTCGGGATCAAGTCGTAGCGACGACTCAGCTGCACGTCGATCTGGGCAAACCCGTTCTTGACGCGGTTACGGCCGTTAACCAGTCGGTTGTAAATACTGATCGTAAAAAATACGATGCCAGCAACGATGGCGAGAAAGATCAGAAAGTTTGTCATGATCAAAAATTCCTCGGAATATGAATACGTTAAGGATACTCTGCGCACGCGAATCGCGCCAATGATCTCGATTCTGATTGTGTTGATTTGCGCAATTGCGCCGGTTCGTGCCGAGTGGCACGGTCAAACTGAGTCGCTCATGGGCACCCGAATCACTGTGCGTTTGTGGCATCCCGACGAAGAGCGTGCGCAGGAAGCCATTCGTGTCGTGCTCGATGAAATTGCCCGAATCGAGCGTTTGATGAGTACCTACAAGCCCGACAGTCGCATCTCGGCGATTAACCGTGAAGCGCACAACCAGCCGATAGATGCGGGTGCCGAACTGTTTTCGTTGATCAAGACAGCGCTGGCCGTGTCGGAAATGACAGATGGTCGGTTCGACATCACATACGACAGTGTCGGTCAGTACTATGACTTCCGCGAGGGTGAGAGACCTGATCCTGCAACAATCGAAGAAGCGGTCGAGAAAATCGACTATCGATTCGTCGTGCTGAATCCTGCGAAAGAAACGGTATCGTTCCTGCAGGAAGGCGTGCGCATCAACCTTGGCGGTATAGCAAAAGGCTACGCGGTCGAGCGTTCTGTCGCGTTGTTGCGCGAGATGGGCATCCAGTACGCCTCAGTTAGCGCCGGCGGCGATTCCCGACTGTTGGGAGACCGCCGCGGTCAGCCCTGGCTGGTCGGGATTCAGGACCCGCGTGACAAGACGGAAATTGCAATTCGTTTGCCGTTGGTAGACGAGGCCGTGTCCACGTCCGGAGACTACGAGCGCTACTTCGATGAAGGAAGTGTTCGCTACCACCACATCATTAGTCCGTCGACGGGCGACTCGGCACGTGAAGTTCAGAGCGTCACCATCATCGGGCCGGACGCAACGATGACCGATGCGCTCTCGACTTCGGTCTTCGTGATGGGCGTTGACGAAGGGTTGGCCCTGATCGAACGAATGGACGGTTTCGATGCCGTCATCATCGACAAAAACCGCGATCTCCACTACTCGTCGGGCTTGGGCGCAGGAGACTGAAGCGGGCGACTCTCTGTGTCACCGGTGTCGCATTCGGCCGACAGCGTAATGGACGAACTTTCAGTGACTTAAGGCGGTTTATTGGCGGCAGCGTAGGCGGTTGCCGACAACGCGCGTGCCACATAATCCAAAATTCCTAGGGATTTGCCTGCAAATACCTACTGGCATGCAATTTGCTCTTTCTCTCCTTTGGAGCAGCTTGTGACGTATGCCCGCGGTCCTCAGCGCTTACTGTGACTTTGGTCACGGCTCCCGTCGGTATCGACTGCGAATATTACGTTAACCCGCTGCTGCAGTGCCTCGAGCACTGCCAAACGCGTGCGGGACGCACGCGATCTTAAGGAGATTACCGATGAATCGATGGGCTGGTTGGCAACAGATGCGACGCGTCGTCGCAGCAATCGCGGGCGCGATGTTTCTTGCAACTGTCGCAGGCGCCTCAGGCGGCTTGGACGGCAAAGAAGCGCCGGATTTCTCACTTCAAAACAGTGCAGGAGAGCAGGTCAGCCTGAGCGACCTGCGTGGCGAAGTCGTGATGATCAATTTCTGGGCAACCTGGTGCGGGCCCTGCCGCGAGGAAATGCCGCTGCTCGACGAAATGCACAGCCGGTACAACCGAGTTGGCTTCAGCCTGTTGGGTGTGAATATCGATGATGATCCACGACGCGCTGAGGAGATGATCGAATCGCTGGGCGTGACGTTCCCGGTGGTTTTCGACAGCACGAAGAAAGTCAGCGAGCAATACGAAGTGAATGCGATGCCCGTCACGATCCTGTTGGATCGCGAGGGTGTCGTGCGCTACGTGCATCACGGTTACAAACCTGGCTACGAAGACAAATACCTCGAGCAGATCCGCGAACTGCTTCGCGAGTGAATAGCGCTAACAGGACCCAATCATGATGCAACGATTCACACAGGCAATGGTGACGCTGGCGGCAGCCACGCTGACTTCCACGGTGATCGCCGAGGACACCTCACGAGAGCTGGATGCCGAAGTACAGGATCTCAAGAAGGAAGTGCTGGCGCTGAACCGCGAGTTGTTCCTACTCGAGGAAGAGCTGCTGTTCCCTGCTAACTCTCAGGTCGCGTTGTTCGTCTCCATGGACATTGGTGATTTCTTCGCGCTCGACGCCGTACAGGTCAAGATCAACGGGAAAGAGGTCGCGAACTACCTCTACTCCGAGAAGGAGGTTGAAGCACTGATCCGTGGTGGTGTCCACCGGCTACACATCGAGAACTTGAAAGCCGGCGAGCACGAGTTGGTCGCTTTCTTCGTCGGTAAAGGCCCGCAGGGCAGGGACTATCGGCGCGGCGCCGAAATGACTTTCGAGAAGGGCCTTGGGGCGAAGTATATGGAGCTGCGAATTTCTGATCGTCAGTCGAAGCTTCAGCCCGAATTTTTCATCTCCGAGTGGGAATAAGCGTCGGTCGTGAAATCCTCTATCGCTTTTGTTCTGAGCCTGGCGTTACTCCTGTCGGCACCGACGCTCCATGCGGATGGCGATGTCGGCGATCCCGTCGTGGTGCGCGACCCGTATTACGGAGACGTGCTGTTCCACTTTTATAAAGGCGACTACTTCAACGCGATCGTCAGGCTGACGGCTGCGCAACAACGTGACAGCTTGACTCACCATGACGAGGACGCAGAGTTGCTGCGCGGTGGACTTGCTCTGTCGTATGGTCTTCACGACGAGGCGGGTCAGATATTTGATCAACTCCTGGCGAGCAAAACGCGCCCGGAAGTGCGTGACAGAACCTGGTTCTTCCTAGCCAAAATTCGTTATCAACGTGGCTACCTAGAAGGCGCCGCACAGGCGTTGAGTGCGATTGGCGAGGACCTGCCGAAAGAGCTCGACGCGGAACGCCAAATGCTCGCCGCCAACGTTGCGATCGAGCAGGGCCGTTTCGATGATGCCATCGCATCATTGGACGGTTGGAAGGGTCCAAGAGGTTGGAGCGACTATGCACGCTTTAACCTCGGCGTTGCGCTGGTGCGCGCCGGACGTTTCGCAGAGGGCGCGAACTGGTTGGATCGTGTGGGTCGACTCGGCGACGACCGCCCGGAAATGGTAGGCCTTCGGGACAAAGCCAATGTCGCACTCGGTTACACGTGGCTACAAAACGAAGCGCCGGAACGCGCACGTCCGGTTTTGCAACGCGTTCGATTGAACGGCCCTTTTTCAAATAAAGCATTGTTGGGCGTCGGCTGGGCAGATTCGGATAGCGGTGACTATCGCGCGGCACTGAGTCCGTGGCAAGCGCTAGCCGATCGCGACTTGCTTGACCCTGCAGTACAGGAATCGTTACTGGCCGTACCTTATGCGCTCGGCAAACTGAATGCGACGGGGCAGGCAGCCACGAAGTATGAACGCGCCATCGTACTCTTCGCTCAGGAACACCAGCGTCTCGAAGATGCCATCGCTGATATTCAAAACGGTCGCATGATCGACAGACTGCTGGCTGTTGAGGAAAGTGCTGACGATGCGAGCGGCTGGTACTGGCGACTCGACAGCATGCCCGATGCTACCGAAAGCCGTTACTTGTACTTGCTGATGGCCGAACACGAGTTTCAGGAGGCCCTGAAGAACTACCGTGACATGGTGGCGCTGCGTGAAAATCTGCTGGGTTGGCTCGACAAGACTCGCGTGTTCAGAGAAATCATGGATACGCGAAAAGCCGGCTACGCCGCGAGGCTGCCCCGTATCGAGGCGACTCTTGCGGCATCGGATATGAATGAATTGCGCGCCCGCTATCAAGCGTTGAGTGCGCAGCTTGATCGGATCGAAGGCGAGCGAGATATCTATGCGCTGGCCACGCGGCGCGAGCAGCAGGTCGCTGATGAGATAGCGCTCGTAGAGGAAAACCCGGTACTGCGCTACAGCACGCCGGAGGTTGAAGACGTACGCACACGCATCAAGCTGATGAAGGGCGTGATGCAGTGGCAGGCGGAGCAAGATTTCCCTGCTCGCATCTGGCGCCAGCGTAAGCAATTGCATGACATCAACCGGATTATCGTTGCCGCCGAACGCGCACGGCTCGCCGTTGACGATGCGCGAGTGAATGAGCCCGAACGACTTCTCGATTTCGACCTGCGAGTGGCAACGCTTACGCCGCGAATCGAACTGATGCTGGCGCGCGTCGAACAGACGCTGGAGCAACAGCGAGCGTTTCTGGACGGGTTGGCCGTTGAGGAGCTGCGCACGCAACAAGCGCGACTGGATACCTATACGATACAAGCGCGTTTTGCACTCGCAGCGGTCTACGACCGCGCAACTGCGGTCAGCAGCAACGGAGAGGGTCAGGAATGAACTCTCTAACGACACTTCTGGTTTTCAGTTGGCTTTGGCCGTTTGGCGGTGGCGACGTCGACGATGAAGACGCGACGATCAAGGCGCTCGAGCGCACCGAAGTGGTCATCGACTCTGAGCAGTCAATTGACAACGCAAGTGAACTGGCTCGACAAAACTATCAATTGTTTCTGGACCTCGTAGGGGACGATGCTAATTTGGGGCCGGAGGCCATGCGCCGACTCGCCGATCTCGAACTTGAGGCAAGCGAAGCGGAGACGCTCTCCGACAACTTGCAAAACGTAATGCTGACTAGCTACGACGGTGCTGTCGACCTGTATGAGCAATTGCTCGAACGCTATCCCAACTACGAGCGCAATGATCTTGTGCTTTACCAGTTGGCGAGAGCGTACGAAAGCAGCGGCGAGATCGATGCTGCGTTGGCAACACTCGAGCGATTGGTCGCGGAGTACCCCGAAACGATCCACCGCTCGGAAGCGGAGTTTCGCCGCGGCGAAATGCTGTTCATCAATCGACGGTATGCGGACGCTGAGGATGCCTACCGATTCCTGACCGATGCCGACACTCCGGGTGGCTTTTATCTGCAGTCGCTCTACAAGCTCGGTTGGTCGCAGTTCAAGATTGCGGCTCATGACGACAGCCTCGACCCGTTCTTCCGTCTGCTCGATCTCAGGCTGATTGATAGCGACCCACTCGGTGGGCTGCTGTTTACCGAAAATACGCGCCGCGCCGAACGAGAGCTAATTCAGGACACGCTTCGTGTGCTCTCAATCACCTTTTCGTATATGGATGGGCCAGAGAGTATCGATGCGTTTCTGGATGCCGAAGGCGAGCGCCAGTATGCCCACGTGATCTACAAGAACCTCGGCGACCTCTACGTACAGAAAGAGCGCTACGAGGACGCGACGAAGTCTTACCAGGCTTTCGTGGCCCGTAACCCGGTTCATCCGCGATCACCCTTGCTTGAGCTTGATGTGATCGAGGCCTTTAAGCTTGCTGGCTTCCCAACTCGGGTGCTCGATGCGAAAGAAACTTTCGTCGAACACTACGGAATGGATACGCCATTCTGGACGACAAACGACGCGGCGGCGCTGCCGGAGGTGGTTGGCGCTCTGAAGGTGAATCTCACGGATCTTGCACAGTTCTACCACGCGCGTGCGCAGAACCCGGAAGCGATCGTCGCAGACATTGACGAGGCTGAGAAGGCACTGAGACGAGATCAACAGATACAGGAAGACTACACTGCGGCGGCGCGTTGGTATCGCAAGTACCTGAACTACTTTCCGGGCCAGGCAGATTCGGCGGGTACTAACTTTTTGCTCGCAGAGATACTTTTTGAGAGCGGATCATTCAACGAGGCAACCGACGAGTACGAACGCACCGCTTACGATTATCCAACCCATCCCCGAGCGGCTGAGGCGGGATACGCAGCGCTTTTGTCCTACCGGCAGCACGAGAAGACTTTGCCGACCGAGGCGGTTGCGAATTGGCATGAGCGCAGCTTGAGTAGTGCGTTGCGGTTTGCTGGCAGCTTTCCCGAACACCCCGAGACCGCAGCGGTGCTGACGTCAACGGCGGAGGACTTTTTCTCTCAAGGTCGGTTCGAGCAAGCGATTGATGTGGCTGATGACGTCACCGCGATGTTGGTTGAACCAAAACCCGAGTTGACCCTCGCGGCGTGGACGGTCGTTGCCCATTCGAATTTTGATCTCGCTCGTTTCTCTGATGCGGAGCAAGCCTACTATCAGTTGCAGGCGCGCTTGCCACTGGACGATCAGACACGGCAGGAAGAAGTTCGCGAGCGTATTGCTGCGAGTATTTACAAACAGGGTGAACTCGCCCGCGACAGCGGTGATCTCGAAACGGCGGTTGGTCATTTCTTGAGGGTAGCCCAAGCCGTGCCGAATTCACCGGTTCGCGAGACGGCTGAATACGACGCTGCGGCTGCCTTGATTTCGATGGGTCAATGGGCGCGCGCGACACCTGTGCTTGAGGCGTTCCGACAGAACTATCCGAACAGCTCGCTTGCTGAAGATGTCTCTCGAAGCCTCGCTACGGGCTATCTGGAGACCGGCGATTCGATGCGCGCTGCCGGAGAATTTGAGCGCATTGCTGACGATGAAGTAATGAGTGTTGCTGAGCGCGAGGAAGCGCTTTGGACGGCGGCGGAGCTCTACCAGACCGCTGGCATGCGCCCGGAGGAGCGCAGTGCTTTGGAGCGCGTCGTCGCACGATACCCCGCGAGCTTCGACCAAACGCTTGAGGCCAGAATGCGACTTGCCGATATCGCACAGCTTGATGCAGACATCGGCGGGCGAATGCGTTGGCTCGAAGATATTGTCGCCGTTGACGCGGCAGCGGGTGCCGCTCGTACAGACCGCAGTCGCTATCTTGCGGCAACCGCGACGCTCGAATTGACCGAACCGAAGCGTCTGTCGTTTGTTGCACTCAAGCTAACCGCACCGCTGAAGGCCAGCCTGGAGCGCAAACGTGAGCTTATGGAACAAACACTCGCCGCCTACGGTAAGGCCGCCGACTACGGTGTCGCTGAAGTGACAACGGCGTCGACCTTCCGCATTGGTCAGATGTATCAGCAGTTCAGCCGGGACTTGATGGACAGTGAACGTCCGGCCGACCTTGATGCCGATGCGCTCGAACAGTACGACATCCTGCTCGAGGAACAAGCATTCCCATTTGAGGAACAGGCGATCGAGGTATTCGAAGCAAATGCCGCGCGCGCTGCTGATGGCGTCTTTGATGTCTGGGTGGAACAGAGTTTCGATGCGCTGGCGACACTGATGCCTGCGCGGTACGCGAAAGCAGAACGGAGTGGGGAATCCCTTGCGCTATTTAACTAGTACTTTTCTGCAAAGGCTGATTGCTGTTTTGCTGTGCAGTGCCATCGCTGCCTGCGCAGGTGGACCTGGTCCGCAACGTGCCGTGCGCTCCGATAGTGGCAACTCAGAGGCTGTGGAGATTCCACAAGCGATTGCGAGCGACTATGCGAACGCGCAGACGTTGCTATCGGTAGAAGACTACGCTGGTGCGGTACAGATTCTTGAGCCACTCGCGCAGAGTGCACCGGAGTATCCGGCGATTGCCACAACGCTCGCCATCGCCTGGCGTCAAATGGAACGCAGCGATGACGCACTTGCGATGTTGCAATCCACACTGGCGGTCCACGACGGATACGCGCCAGGATGGAACGAAGTTGGCATTTTGCACAGAGAGGCGGGTCGATTCGCCGATGCTGAAGCCGCTTATTTGAAGGCCGTCACAGTAAACCCGGATTACGCCTTGGCACACTTTAACCTCGGCATTTTGCTGGACTTGTACCTCGCACAGCACTCGAGGGCACTTGAGCACTACGAACGCTATCAGGCGTTGGTTCCTGACGAGGACAAACAGGTGAAGCGCTGGATTGCAGACATCAGTCGCCGGATCGAGCGAACCGCTCGTGCAGCGAGTGTGTCGCAGTAGCGTCTTGCAGGGAGCAGAGATGATGAGCAGACAATGGACTTTTGCAGCAACACTGATGTTGTGCGCCACGCTCAACGCACAGGAGATCGATGATCTCGAACCGATGGTAGATACGAGCGCGGACGCCACGGTGGAGACCATTGAGCCGCAGGTAAATACCAGCGAGTCCACGGAAGAGGAAGTTGCGCCCGGAGCGTCGACGAGCGCTGCAACGCCGAATCGAGCGATCGATTCGATTGAGTTGAGGGCCTCGCAAATCACCGGCAACCAGGAGTTGCCGCAGGTGCTCTACATCGTGCCTTGGAAGAGTTCGGACCTGGGCGACCTTGTGGGTCGACCGGTTAATACGTTGCTGGATGAGGTTCTGGCACCTGCGGATCGCGAAGTATTCCGCAGACAGATTGCGTACTACGAAGATTTGTATTCGGAGGAGGCGAGCGAATAGGAATCGCCTGCTCCACACCACCAACCAGAGGAAACGACAGTGTCTACAGTTATTTTGTTTTTTAAGCAGGGCGGGGCGTTTATGTACCCGATTCTGTTCATTTTCGGCCTGGGCGTCGCGATTGCGGTCGAGCGCTGGGTCTACCTGACAATGGCGGGCGCCAGCAACCGCGCCATGTGGAAGAAAGTGGTGCCGTACCTGAAGGCCGGTAACTTCCAGCAAGCGGTAGGTCTCACGAGCAAGTCCAAGTCTGCGATCGGCAAAGTCATGACCTACGGCTTGTACCGAGTTGCCTCGGCACGCCGCCGTGACGATATCGAAAAAGCGATGGAAGAGAGCATGATGGAAGTGTTGCCGCGTCTTGAAAAACGCACGCACTACCTCGCAACGTTCGCCAACATCGCCACCTTGATGGGTCTGCTCGGAACGATCATCGGCTTGATCCAGGCGTTCACCGCGGTTGCGAATGCGAACCCTGCGGAAAAGGCCGACATGCTTTCCGGCAGTATCTCTATCGCGATGAACACGACGGCGTTCGGCTTGATGGCGGCGATTCCGCTACTGTTGATTCACACGATTATCCAGACCAAGACCAATCAGATCGTCGATAGCCTGGAAATGGCATCCGTGAAGTTTCTGAATGCGGTCACGGAGCGTGAAGGCGCTGCGAAGGAAGGAGCACTCGCGTGATCAACCGCCGCCGCAGCGCGCGTCGCCAGGTGGAGGCGACCGAGCTCAACATCACGGCATTCATGAATCTCATGGTGATTCTGGTGCCCTTCCTGCTCATTACGGCGGTGTTCTCGCAACGCGCCATTCTCGAGTTGAACGTTCCCGGTGCGTCCTCTGAGCCCGCGGAAACGCCGATCGAGACAATGCAGCTGGAAATTACGGTGCGCGAGGCGCGCATCGATGTTGGGGATCGCAACGGCGGCCTGATCTCAAGTATCGCGAAGGTCGACGGCGAGTATGATCTCGATCAACTTTCCAGCAAGCTCCGCGAAGTCAAACAGCTCAATCCCGATAAGCTCGACTGCACCTTGTTACTCGAAGCGGAGATCGAATACGACACCATCATTCAGGTGATGGACACGCTTCGTGTCTTCGTCGAGTTGCAGGACAACGGTCAGTTGAAGCGCTATGAGTTGTTCCCGGATATCTCGATGGGTGATGCCACCCAGACGGGAGGCGTCTAAGTTATGAGTCACTCAGCTCGCGCAATGCGGATGGATCGTCGCCACAAGCGCACGGCAAAATCCACCGCACTGAATCTTGTCTCGTTGATGGACATCTTTACGATCCTTGTGTTCTTCCTTCTGGTGAACTCGTCGGACGTAGAGTCATTGCCGAATGCGAAGGATCTCCAACTTCCTGAATCCATCGCGGAGCAGAAGGCGCGCGCGACGGTCGTTGTCGTCGTGACGGCGAGCGATATTCTGGTTCAGGGTGAACGGGTCGCCGGCGTTGCCGAAGTGCTATCGGCAGAGGGCAATGTCATTCCAGGTTTGAAGCAAGCGCTGGTCGCACAAAACGACCGCATACTACGGGAGGCGGCGCGGCAGGACATCGCCCAACGTGAAGTGACCATCATGGGTGATAAGACGACCTCCTATCGTCTGATCAAGAAAATCATGGCGACCTGCACCGACGCTGATTTTGGCAAGATTTCATTGGCGGTATTGCAGAAGAGCCCCGAGCAACTCGCAAGCGTTGCGAACGGTTTGGGAGGCTAAGTCATGGCGAGCGCTTCAATGACCGCCTATCAGGCCTATTACCGCGAGTATCAACTGCCTTGGTCCGTCATTTCTGACGAGCAGGAGCAGAAGTTTCGCAAGATCTTGACGACGACTCTGATCGTCATGCTAGTACTCAGCGTCGTATGGCCGTTCTTACCAACGCCGCAGCCAGACCCCAGTGAAGTTGTCGAGATCGAGCAGCGTTTCGCTCAGTTGATTCTGGAAGAACGGGAGCTCCCGCCACCGCCGCCCCCGCGCGTCGAAGAGGAGCAGCCGGAGCCCGAGCCGATCGAGGAAGCAGAGCCTGAGCCAGTGGTGCAGGAGACACCGGAACCTGTGGTGGAGCCTGAGCCTGTCGCTGAGCCAGAGCCTGACCCAACGCCCGCCGCTCGCGAGCGAGCATCCGTCGCCGGTTTGTTGCCGTTTTCAGACGACCTTGCTGCATTGCGTGACAACAGCGTTGTCGACCAGGTCGCAGGCAGTCAGGAGCTGACCGGAGCGGTTGGCGCTGCGGAGCGAAACGAGCGTTCATTGATCACATCGAATGTCGGCGCAGCCAGTGGCGGTATTAACACCGCAGCACTCTCACGCAATACCGGCGGGACTGGCTTGTCCGGACGCAACACGACGAAGGTTGAGACGCCAGTGGCGGCTATCGGAAACGGTGGCAGTACCGAAGCGGATGTTCAGCGTGCCGGTGCGAGCAACCGCGGCTCAAGATCACGCGAAGAAATCGAGATGGTGTTCGATCGGAACAAAGGCGCAATCTACGCGTTGTACAACCGAGCACTGCGTCAGGATCCGACGCTGGAGGGCAAGCTGGTCCTGCGCCTGACGATTTCGCCAGACGGCGTGGTGACTGCATGTGAAATTGAGTCCAGTGAACTCAATGACCCTGACCTCGAGCGTAAGCTTGTGCAGCGGGTGAAACTGTTCCGGTTTGAGGCGCGTGATGTTGAAGCCATCACGACGACCAAGCCGATCGATTTCTTCCCGGCGTAACTAGCCATTTAGAAGCGCGCGTACCAGCGCGCCAGACGTTGCGGTGAGATGCCAGCGGCGTGACCGAGCGCTAAAGCACGATTGATCAGCGTCCTGCGTGTCCAGCCGGTCGAGCGCCAGCGCCGCGGGTTCACGCCGATGGTTTCGGACAGTTCAACGAACGCGCCCGTGCGTCGTACGGACTTGACGAGTCGAACTTCCTCGAACAAGGGTTGTTTCTCGAAGCCTCCTGCAGCGTCAAATGCGTGGGCCGTGAACCATAGCCCTTGATCACCGTAGGGAACACCGCGCCGCGCACGCCAATTGATCAGTCTGGCCAATCGGCTTGCCGCCTTGCTGTTCACGCCATCGAACTGAAACTGAAAGTATCCGCCTGCGGCGTGCATTTCGGCCGCAGCTCGAATATGACGCGCACCGTGCTCGGGGGGGGTTGCATCGGCATGCAAAAACCAAAGCAGCGCCGCGTCGGTCGCCGCGCGTCCCCGATTGAGTTGCGCACCTCTGCCCGCCGTACCCGTGACAAACGAAACACTGGGAAAGCGCTGCTTCAAATTCTTGAGATCGTCAGGTGATACGTTCGCGGCACTCACGATGATCTCGTCGACACCCGTATCGTGTTTCAGCAAATCGAGCAGTTGCACCAATGCTTCTGCGTCCCGGAAAACCGGGACGATGACCGCGAGCTGCGGCCTCGAAGTCACTGCCTGCGTCGTTGCCATGCGAGCAGTTTTCGGAACACACCCGCAACGAACGGTGTCAGTCGTGTCCGGTTGTAGGCATCCGCTAGTCTGCGCAGATACTCGGATCGAGTAGGGTAGGCGAGTACTGCCGGGTCGAGCTTGCCAAGCCCTTCGCTGTTCGCCAACAAAACCGAAAGTGTGGCGATTTGCTCACCCGCATCTGCCCCTACGATGGTTGCCGACAGAATTTTGTCCTTGCCCTTTTCCGTGAGTACTCGCACAAATCCATCCAGGTCACCCTCGGTGCGCGCGCGATCCATGGCATCCCACTCGACTTCGTATACGTCGTAGGCGATGCCTTGCTGGTCGAGTTCGGCTTCCTCCGCACCTACGTGTGCAATTTCGGGGTGAGTGTAGGTGCAGCGACCAATTCGTTCTGGTGCCGCTTCACCTCGGCCGAAAAACAAGGTGTTGCGAATGATAATGCGAGCCTGATGATCGGCATTGTTAGTGAATTGGTATTTGGAACAAACATCACCTGCAGCAAAAATCTTCGGATTGCTCGTGCGCAGGTGATCGTCGACCTCAATGCCTTTTCTGAGGTCATAGCGCACACCAGCAGCCTCCAATTTCAGCGCGTCGACGTTCGGTTGTCGTCCGAGTGCCACGAGCACCTCGTCGACCTCGAACTCACCGTCCTCGGTCTCGATGACACGTACATCGCCGCGCTTGTGGATGCCTTTGGCACCTGTCGATAAATGCAGGTGTACGCCATCCTTGCGCAGCTGTTCAGCGAGAATTTCACCAGCACGCGGAATCTCGTTTTGCACGGGTCGGTCTGCCATCTCAAAAACGTGCACTTCCGTGCCGAGTCGAGCAAATGACTGAGCGAGTTCGCTGCCGATCGGGCCCGCGCCGATCACGCCCAACCTCGCAGGCTGTTGCTTGAGATTGAAGACGCTCTCATTGGTCAGTGGCTCGGCATCCGCCAGCCCCGGAATCGGGGGTAAAGCAGCGCGCGCCCCGGTGGTGATCACGAACTTGGCGCCCGTGAGGCGGGTCTCACCGACCTCTACGGTTTTCTCGTCGATGAAACTTGCCGTACCGAGAAATACATCAACGCCGTTTTCCGAGTAGCGTTCAACCGAGTCGTGGTGTGCGATGCTGGAGCGAACCTCTCGCACCCAGCTCATGGCTTGATCGAAACTGACATCTTCGCCGTGATGTTTGCGGGAGGCCATTTCGATCAGTGCTTTGGAGGGTACACACCCAACATTCAGGCAGTCTCCGCCCATTGCGTGTTTTTCGATCAAAGCCACTTTGGCACCCAGGCCTGCTGCGGCGATCGACACGATCAAGCCTGCAGGACCGCCTCCAATAACAACAAGGTTATAGCCTTCCGGATCTGGCGTTGGATTGGCGTAGTCACTCGGGAATACCAATTGTTGCCATTCCCGGTCGAATTGTTCTCCTGCGTACACGCCGTCTTACTCCTGTGTGACCGACGCGTCGTCAACGCCGATGGTCTCTTTCAGTGTTTTTGCCGCGAATCGGGCGATCAGTACCGTTACTGCGGCAGTCGCAATCAGCCCACCTATGAAGAACACCTGGCCGTATGGCCCGGCGTCGTATTCACCGGCAACCAGCGCAGTCAAATCGCTGGCGGCCGAGCCGAGGTACACGTAAAGGACCGTACCCGGGAGCATGCCAAGCCAGCTACCCAGCACAAAGTTACGCAGACTCATGCCGGTCAGGCTCATCAGATAATTCATGACGTTGAACGGAAATATTGGGGAAAGACGCAGCAGCACCATTACCAGAAACCCACGTTTCTCGGTCGCCTTGTCGATCGCTGCGAGCCGACCATCCGCACCGATCTTCTCGCGGACCCAGCCGCGTCCCAGTGAGCGGCCGACGAGAAATGCAGCGGTTGCCCCGAGCACGCTGGATACGGACACGAGGGCGGTGCCGTAGACAACACCAAAAAGATAGCCAGCGGCAAGCGTGAGGATAGAGCCCGGCAGCATAAGTACCGTTGCCAAAACATAAGCGACGATAAAAACGATCCAGGCGGTTTGTTTATTGGCGTCGATCCATTGAACGAGGCTCGTTAGCCACTCTGCAATCGGAAACTGCCAGGCAGCTACACCGAGCACCACGATGGCGCCGATGAGTGCAATGATCTTGTCTCGAGATTTCATCTTTAACGGTTCCTGTACGTATCAGGCCAATGCGCCGGGCGCCGGCTGCGACACGGTGAGATTTACGCTGATCCAGTCGCGCAGTGCCCGTCGCGCAGCGCGGCCGTCGTTGGCCAGCGCACCAGGCAAGGCGGCGAGTTGGTCGAAGGTATCGATATCTTCCAATGGCTCTCGCAGGACCAGGCTGAGCCCGGCCGACTCACAGGCTGCGCGCAATGCCGCACACAATGAAGCGGTCGACCAGGGTAGTGTCGCCAGCGCAGGCCAGGGCGTTCTCGACCCCATCACAACAACGCCGCCGTCGGCGGCCTGACCCAATACGATGTCAAACGTTTCAAGTGCCTTCAGACATCCGTTTAAGTAGACAAGATCCAGTGTGGGTGCGTCGGATCCAATGAACAGTATCGGTCGCCCCGGTTGGTGAAACTGCTGATGGGCGTGTTGAATGCGCTCACCGAGGTTGCCCGCGGGCTGATGGATTACAGTGGCACTGGGTAGTGCACTTTGTGCCCACTCAGTATCTGCGGCCGAGGCGATAGAAATCACTCTTTCGTGTGGCCACGCGGCTACGTCTTCAACCGCGCACAACCAAAGCAGCTCCGCGAGTCTCGCGGTCCGCTCTATACCGAACTGGCGGGCGATGCGTTGCTTGCCGACGCCAGGCGCCGGGCGTTTCGCCATCAAGATCAGTACGGGTTGTTGGTGCGAGTCAAAAGCCATGATTATCGATCGCAAGGGTGGCACCTAGAAAGACCAGCGGCACCCGCGAAACATTA
>JBCBNU010000020.1:0-45554 GCA_039821645.1 Pseudomonadota bacterium | reverse complement strand
TAGTTGGTTTTCGATTCGAGAAATGTCTCGGCTAATCCAAAAATACGCTCGCGTCGATCATCAGCGAGCCGGTTCAAAGCACGGGGCATGAGTGCCAACCTTGGATTCCCGGCGAAAAAATCTCGATGCTTGTCGATGAAACGCCAATAGAGTCCGTCCACAACATCGCACCATTCGCCTTTTGGGTAATCGCTCATCTTGCGAAGATAATTGGAGCCACAAATGTAAGGTTTGGTTGCGAAGATGCCGCCATCGCTGAATAACCCCATGCCATACACATTTGGCCCCATGACCCACTCGGACGAATCTACGAACATCTCCATAAACCACCGATGAGCGCTAGTTGGTCGAATTTCACACAACGTCATCAGATTACCAAGCACCATCAATCGCGGGATATGGTGTGCCCACCCAAGAGATTGGGCGGTTTTGATTGCGTCGTCGAGGGGTACAATCCCAGTAGTGGCATCGTACCAATCGTCGGTCAACTCACGCTCATGTGACCAAAAGTTGCCTTCGTCCTGCTGCTCGCTGAAGTTTTGGTAGATACCCCGGATAAACTCGCGCCAGCCAATGACCTGGCGGACAAATCCTTCAACACTCGACAACGGCACCGAACCGGCTCTTTGGACAACGGCGTCCACGACTTCGTCGGGCAAGAGTAGTCCCATATTGATCATCGGACTGAGCACACTGTGAAATACCGTCGACGAGCGCGTTGTCATGGCGTCCTCATAGGGTCCAAACGACTCGAGTCGCTGTTCAACAAATTCTGTCAACCATGAACGCGCTTCTTCGCGCGTGGTTGGCCACCAGAACTCGCCCGCCGATCCCGGATGATCTGGAAACTGCTCTGATACTAGTTCGATCACGCTGACAACGTGCTCATTTCTACTAGCGGCGTCGATCACAGGTGGCTCGATGTTACGCGGCAGCTTTTTTCGGTTATCCGCATCGTAACTGTATTGACCGCCAACCGGTTCACCGTTGGCATCGATCAGAATATCCAGACGATGACGCTGCTGTTTGTAGAAATCCCCCATCAGCAACCGCTTCTTGCCATCGATGAACTGCGCGAAACGTTCGCGATCGCACGAAAACATCGGAGAAGGAATGACGGTGTGAGTGAACCCCTCGGTGGTCACCATCGCCTCCACTCTTGCTTCGAACGGTTTGTCCTCAATCTCGAAGTGGATCAGTTCCGTCGTGCCCGCTTTATGCATCGCAGTCTTCAAGCGCGCCTCATAGGTGTGTTTGCTGTGCACATCAAGCATTTCATAGTGAACCTCAAACCCCGCAGCTCGCAGTTCATCTGCGTAACTTCTCATCGCAGCGAGGAATAACACGATTTTTTGCTGATGATGTCGCTCGTAGGTGCACAGGCCCATATCCTCTGACATGAACACTCGATGCCCCTGATATGCTGAAAGACACTCGGGTGGGAATAGTTGATTCCCCAGAATCAGAATCATCCGTCAAAAGCTCCCTTCGACTTCCAGTCGAATCAGCAATCCGAAATCACGGAAGCGCTCTTCCGTGAAAGCGATATCGTTGGCCGCACGATCGTTGTAGATGGTTCGCGAAAAATCATTGCCACGATCATTCAGGTTCGCCACGCTTCCGCGCATGGTCATACCAAAAAAGTCTTTGTGTTCGAGGAACATGCGACTGAACCCACCGGTCGGTGTAAAGAGACTGATTTCATCGAGACGAACTGAGGGGCGAGATTCGTCGTAGAAAAACTCAAGGCCAGCCGCCCATTGGGTGCCTGGAAAGTCCTGCCTAAGTACAAGCTCGAAATCCAGATAATCATCGTCTGAAATCGGCCGAGAATTACCGACCAAAGGGTCGATAACTGCCGAGCATGTGATTGCACCTTCAAAGTCAAGTCGAGCGCCATTCCAACCCAGCGGGTCAAACAGGAAAGTCAGATTCGTCGAGATACCGTACCGTTCGGCGGAATCAACATTTCCTGGTGCCTGGCCCCCTCCTTCGATCGGAATCTGATCGACGATATCCGTAATGTCTTCATAGAATGCACTGACGGTAACCGAACCGTACTCACCCAGTGATTGTTGCGCCTGTAAGTCCAGGATCCAACTTTGCGGGGGCACCAGGTCCACGTTGGAGACGTTCACTTGCTCCTGGTTGACGTTGACGGAAGCGATGAAATCGAAGAATCGGAGCTGCCCAACACGACGCTCCAGTTGCATCGATACATCCAAGGCATCGTTTGCGGCCCAATTGAGCGACACGAAGCCCTTTGGCCGAATGAAGTCTCGTGTCTGACCAAACTCACCGGACTGACTGATTTCGGAGTATTCGGCGCCCAAAGAGATCTGCAACTGAAAATCAGCGCTGAGCAGGCGGCTGTAACTCGCTGTGATCTCCGCGCGGTCTTCCTCAACGCGCGAAGACACGCCCGGCAATTCGGCGGGCACGAGCGTGCCGGTATCGTCTCGGACCCGAAGGCTACCGTCGATATCGAGGAAATTGTGAGTCCCTTCTAGTGCCCACTGCCAATCTCCTCCCAGACCAACATGAGTGTACTCACCACGCAACACAGTTTCCGCTTCTTCAGCACGTCGCTTAAAGACCGATCCCGTCGGTGGGCGACCATCCTCAAAATCAAAGCGAACACTCGCCTCGGTCGGGCTATCTTCGTACCGATGCAGGCCGATCAGCTTCAGTCGACCCGCACCGAGCTTGAACTCGTAGTCGCCACCCACTTCGAAGTTAAACTCATCCTCCGATTCTCTGAGGTCACGAATCTGAGGAACACCGTCCACCGGGTTTCTGCGGGAAATCTCCTCTGCCTCGAAGATGAACCAATTCACCTCCGCTGACAGGTTCATCACATTCCCAGAGTTAAAAATGCGCGTCAGTGAACCGGCGATCCCCGGTTGATCAAAGTTATTGCCACCGAACTCATCGCGTAGGTCCACTAAAGCCCCATTGCCGTCACGAACAAACTCGGGACCGGAAGAACCCGTTGGGTTCTGGTCGTTGGCAACCTCCAACGTCCACTCCGTCGCGTCGCTACCGCCGGAAAGCGACAGCGAGCCATTGCGCCACCTCGACTCTACGCTATCTGTCCGGACTTGCGGTGCGTATGCAAAACGTCCGCTGATGCCACCACCGGATCGGGTCACGACGTTCAGGACCTGACCAGACAGCCCACCGATATCCAGGCTCGCACCGTCTACAACTTCCAACCGCAGCACGTCATCAACTGGAATCCTCCCGAGGACGGCTACTGGGCCGTTGGACTTTCCGGAAATACGGCGCCCATTGACCAGAATATTGGTGTCCGCTTGCCCGAACCCACGCTCTGAGTCTCCTTCTTCAATGGGAAAGCCAGGCAATTGACGCGCCATATCCAATGCGGTCCGCGGGGCGAACCGGGCGAACGACTGCGGTTCGAAAACCTCGCGGACCGAAGGGTCGTCGGCCGATTGTGCGATCGCGCTTCCGACGCACAACAAGGTGCACAAAGCGCCGGCAACGCACGCGCGTCGCCTGAATTTCGAAGACTGTCGGAGCATCAGGGGATTGTACCGTTTTCGACGCTCGATTCGCGGGCTCCTGCGACACCAAATTGAAAAACATCAGTTCGCTTTGATCAAGAACTCACGAGTAGCGCGCGCATCGATTTGGGACGCTTACCAACGATTAGTAACGCTCAAACACAACGCGACCGTCCACCATGGTAAGGACGATTTTGCCGCGCAGGATTTCCTCCGGCGAGTCACCCGCCAACGCAAACGGATCAATGTCCATCGCGGTGATATCCGCCCATTGACCCACTTCGATCAAACCGGTTTGATCCTCACGAAAGCTCGCATGCGCCGACCATAACGTATAAGCACGGATCGCCTCATCGACCGTCATGCGCTGCTCGGGATACCAACCACCTTCCGGAAGCAGATCCGCATCCTGACGTGTGATCGCTGAATGCAGCCCATAAAAAATACTGTGATCGGAGCCTGGGTTGTCGGAGTTAAATGTGAGTCGAGCACCGGCCTCCCGTAACGTTCGCCAGGCATAAGCACCGAGAATGCGCGTTGATCCCAAGCGCTCCTCCGCCCACGCTTTGTCCTCCATCGCGTGCGGCGGCTCCATGGAAGCGATCATGTCGTACTTCCTTAGTCTGGGAATATCCGAATCCGCAAGCACCTGAGCGTGCTCGATGCGGTGTCGGTTGGCGATGGTCTCGGGATACTCAAGAAACACAGCCTCGAGGATATCGATCGCTTCGCGATTGCCGGCATCACCGATCGCGTGGATGGCAATCTGAAAACCGGCGCGCATTGCTTCGGCGTTTAACGCCTCATCGAAGCCGTAGTTGCCGCCACTAACGCCACGGTGGCCGGCCATATCCGAATAGTCGGCAAGCAGTCTCGCACCGCGCGACCCCAGAGCGCCGTCGTAGTATGCCTTGACGGTCCGAGTGACCAACATGCTGTCCGAATCGCGATCCGGCCCTTTTTTCAACCAGCGCCGAATTAGCGGTTCATCTCGCAGAGATAGCATCGCGAAAACACGTATCGGTAACTCACCCTCGGCCTCCATTGCCTCAAGCGTCAGCATCTGCATCGAATCCAGACCTGCATCATGGATGGCGGTGTAGCCATCTTTTGCCATCTGCTCAAGACCCAGTCGAGCATGGCGACGCAGCGTAGCCCGAGTCGGCACGGGCAGCACCAGATCAAACATGGTGACCGCACGGTTCATGAACAAACCACTCGGCATTCCATTCTCGTCGAGCTGCATTTCACCGCCGACAGGCACCACCGACGATGCGCTCACACCGGCAACCTCCAGGGCTTTCTCATTAACCCACACCGCAAACCCATGCCGCCCGCGAAGCAATACCGGGTGATCGGGAACTGCCTCACTCAACTCGCGCTTATCCGGATAATTGTTTGCCCATGCGCCCTCATCCCAGCCGCGACCGATAATCCATTCGCCTTTCGGCGTGGATTCCGCCCGCCGACGAACTAATTCGACTGCTGTCGCCGCGTCGGGAACATCAATCAGATTGACTTTGTCGAGAAGTGCACCCAATCCAAAAATATGGGTGTGCGAATCGACAAGTCCGGGCAACACCGTCGCACCGTCGAGATCGATCACACGGGTTGATTCACCCGATAGCTTCATTGCGTCCGAGCTAGAACCCACAAAACGAATAATGCCGTCTTCGATGACAACGGCCTCTGCATCCGGACGCCATCCGCGCTCATCCAATGGCGCTTCACGACTGATTTCGCCACTGAGCGAGGGCTCATCCCAACTTAGGGTATACACGCGCGCGTTGGTAAGAATGACGTCAGCTTCCGACCCATCCGTTTGCGCAACATCAGTGTTCGAGACCGTTTCGGCACTACATCCCACGAGTAAGGCCAGGAGCAGTACCAACGCGCCAGACCAAATGGGTGTCAACTCGAACTTTCGCAACACTTCATCCATGGACAAATAGTCTCAGATGGCTCGCGAAATTGGCAACGGAAATTGAATCAGCCGCTGTTGTAGGGGTCGTAGCCACCGGATGCTTTCACATCCTCGAGCAATTGCAACTCTTCGGAGACTTCCTGCGGAGACAGCTCAGGCTTCTCGATCATCACGCGGAGCATTTGCGTAGAGACCAACGACAACTCCTCGAGTTCGCCGACAGAAGGAGTTTCTTCGGCAGTCCCGAGCGCTTTGGCCAACTCAGTGTCATCAATGACCTCAAAGGATGCGTTGCGTGGGTCGCGCGCGAGTACTCCGTTGCCCGTCGCCTCAATATCCTTCAAGCGCTGGCGAATCGTTTCCTCATCCTCATCGATGAGCACTTCCAGCATCATAGTGGAAACCAATTCGAGTTCGACCGATTCGACATCATCAACCCAAACGGTACCGCCAACCTCATCGGTAATGACTTTGGGTTTCCGTTTGATTCGAATTGTTCCGGTCAGATCCGGATCCACGAGACACTCCCGACGCTAAAATCAGTGCACGCATACAAAAAGGCAGACGAACGCCTGCCATACGTGTTCTATCGGCACATTCGCCGGATCATTTAGTGTCACCCAACTACCAAAGACGCAAGTCCAGAACAGCAGCGGGTAGACGATGACGCCAGAATTGCTTGCTCGCCGCTGTCGTGAAGGTGGTCACACCCTCCTCTTCGTCCCAGCTCTCACGATCGAGGACAGCAAGCGGCTCAAGACCGGCGGCGGCCAGTTGCTCGTTGATCGAGTCCAGGCCAGCGCCAAGAAGCTCATCACCAGAAGCCATAGCTTCATCGAGCTCATCAGACAGTGTCTCAAGGCGTGCAAACTGGGTAGCTGTCGGGCGGCCATCGTAGCTGGTCACGTTGCCGTACAAAGTACCCAAGCGCTCACGCAATTGCTCCTCACCCGTGATCATTCCGCCTTTGCTCGAAGACAAAGAAGTGCGAAGAGACTCCAACGATTCCGAGTAGGCGGTTAGCGCCCCTCCGAGCGTCTCGTCGGATGCTTCTGCATAAGCGTCCGACTGGTCACGAATGGAAATCAGGTTGTCCGAGAGGAAACTCAGGTCATTGATCATTCCGTAGAGATCCAACGCAAGCTGCTGCTGCTGAATCCGGTCCTTCTTGGAATGTGGCGTGCGTGGATCGGCAACCAATTGCACCGTCGACTCGATTTGTTCCTTACCTTTGGTCAAAACGATGCGATATTCGCCCTCAGGCACACGCGGGCCCATGAAACCCGGCACAAGACTGGTGGCGGGTGGGAATTTCGGTGCCTTGAAACGCATCGGCCACTCAACTCGGTTCAGACCGCGACGCTTACCGCCAGGCAGCGTTGTAATCAGCCGATCTTCCGAATCGAACACCTCAATCTTGAGGTCCCCGAACAAATGACGCTTCTTCAGGTAGTAGACGATGGTTGCAGACTGCGGCGGGTTGATACCGACAAAACCGTCATTCGCACCAAACACCTGGAGTTGTGTATTCAAAACCATCGGCGCCGGACGTGTGTCGAGGATAGCGACGTTGGAATCGATCACTTCCTGCGTGATGCCGCGAAGTGGCGTGATGTCATCAATCACATAAACACCGCGACCGTGCGTGCCAATAACAAGATCGTGCTCTGTCGGGTGTACCACCAAGTCATGAACCGCAACCCGCGGCAAGTTTTCGGAGAATCTCGTCCAGTTCAACCCCTGATCTAGGGTGATATAAAGCCCCTCTTCCGTACCCAGGAACAACAGATCGGCGTTGACGGGATCCTGCTTGATCACCCATGCGTAGCCATCTATTTCGTCTGTGCTGATCGATCGCCAGGTGCTGCCGTAGTCTTCCGTCATGAACACATAGGTGTCCATGTCACCGCGACGATGACCATCAAAGGTGACGAACGCAGTGGACTTGTCGTGCGGACTTGCCTCGACCCGTGATACCCACGTGCCCGAAGGCACACCATCGATATTCTCAACCACGTTGTTCCAGTTTTTACCGCCATTGCGCGTCAGCTGAACATTACCGTCGTCGGTACCCACCCAAATCACGCGGTGATCGAGAGGTGACTCGCTGATGGAATAGATCGTTGTGTAATTCTCGGCGGTCGAGTTATCGATGGTGATACCGCCCGACTCGGCTTGCCGTTGTCCCTGCGGGTCATCGGTCGTCAAGTCTGGTGAGATTGCCTCCCACGATTCGCCACGGTCACGACTGCGGAACAGGTATTGAGCACCGTAGTAAATCGTGCCCGCCTTATTGGGGCTCATGTGCAATGGCGTATTCCAGTTGAAGCGCAGCCTCTCTTGACCGGGTTCCGGTGCAGGCTGAATTCGTCGGATTTCCGAAGTTTCGGTGTCGACACGCTTGAGTTGGCCGCCCTGATACTCAGAGTAGAGAAAACGCTCATTGCTGGGATCCGGAAATGTCCAGAAACCATCGCCGAAGCCCACATTCTCCCAGTGGCGGTTCTGCACACCACCCGGTGCCTGTGAGGGCCCTTTCCATGAGCCGTTGTCTTGCAAGCCGCCATAGATGTTATAGGGCCAGTCAGAGTCCACCGCGACATGGTAGAACTGACTGACCGGCAGGTTTGCGATGTGACGCCAGTGGAATCCTTTGTCTTCGGAGATATACACGCCGCCGTCCGTGCCAAGAACCACCTGTTGTGGATTGGACGGGTTCACCCAAAGCGCGTGATGATCAGGGTGGATAGAGACGCTGAAGCCTGCGCCAAACATCGCTGAAAACGTATCGCCACCGTCTGTGCTGACCGTGAGGCTAAAGCCCGGCTTATAGACGCGATCCTTATCCGAAGGATCAACAACGAGCTCACCGAAATAAAATGGACGCATCTGGACGTTGGTTGAGTCGTCCATCTCGCTCCAGGTGTCACCACCATCATCGGAACGGAACAAGGCGGTGTTCTCGCTTTCGATCGTAGCAAACACACGGTTCGGTTCAGACGGGGCCACCGTCACAGCAATACGACCTTTTTCTGTCTCGGGTAGTCCCTCCATGAGTAACTCCCATGTGTCGCCGCCATCGGTGCTTCTATAGAGGCCCGAAGTCTCGCCGCCAGACTCAAAAAAGTCCGGATAGCGCCGGACTTGCCAGAAGCCCGCATAGAGCGTGCTGCCGTCCGGCGTCATCGCAAGGTCAGAGCAACTCGTCGCGTCATCGACCTTGAGTATGTTGTCCCAGGTTGCACCGCCGTCCTGCGAACGGAACACGCCGCGATCACCGCCGGGCGCCCATAGATGACCAAGTGCACAGACAAAAACTATTTCGCTATCGTTCGGATGAACCAGCAATTCAGCGATATGGTCGCTGTCCTCAAGTCCAAGGTGTTGCCAATTCTTGCCGCCATCGGTTGAGCGATATACACCGTCGCCGGGCGACACCGTGTTTCTCACCCAGCTCTCACCCGTGCCGACCCACACGGTTTCCGAGTTACTCGGATCGACACGAACTGCCCCGATGGACTGCATGTGCTCATCGAACACTGGCTTATAAACAATTCCACCGTCATCCGACTTCCACACACCGCCACTGGCTGCGCCGATATACAACGTCGTTGCGCCATCCTCTTGGGTGACACCGTCGATAGCGGAAATACGACCGCTCATCACCGCAGGACCGATACTTCGGGCCGTCAGACCACCGAACGTGGATGAATCAATTTCAATTGCTGCTTGCGCGCCTGCGGCAAGCAGCAGGGCTGCGAGGCCCGTCTTCACTCGGATCATATTGAGTCTCCCCAAAGAACTCATTGGCGCGTCGCGGAAGTGCGCCGTAACCGGCTCTGCCCCGTAATGGGCAGAGCCATCTAACAATCAGTTAGCTTCTTCCAGCATCTCTTCGGTCACCGGCATCGCGAAACGGGCCTCGGTGATGTCGTCGACATTGAGTTCGACGCTCTCGACACTCAAAGCCTGTTGCATCGCGCCAGGACCATCGCCAATCGTGCCGATCATGGAGTGCGCCATGACAATATCGCCCACCTCTTTGTAATCACCGATGGACTGTGACATCGCCATTTTATTGCCTTGAATGTCCTGAACGCCTTTCGTCAGGAAAGTCAGGCAGTATTCAGTATCGAGGTAGTACGTGGTCTCGTCTTCCGAGTCCGCACGAACCACTTTGATCACGTGGGCCTCGGTTCCTTCAACGTCTTCGACACCGAGCAGCTCTACGCTGTGACCCTTCTCTTGCCAGTCGACAAAGGGGCCTTCCCACTCAGCCATTTCCTGAATCGACTTCAGTTCATCCTCGACCATGGCCTCTGGCGTACTCTTGCCCATGAACGGCATGATGGCCCAGCCGGTCTCGCCGTCGTAAGCCTGCACGGCGGTCATACCCTGGATCTCAAACTCCATACGTACGCTATTGGGTTTGTGGAACTCCATTGTGAATGGTGCCTGCATTGGCCCCATGGTCATGGTGCCGGTCACGCGGGCCGATTCCACCGCCTTGATGTTCTCAAGACCACCCATCGTCTCAAAGTTGCAAGTTAGAACCTCTTCAAGACTTGCGGCCGACGCTGCGCCGGTCAAAACCATAGCCACAGAAGCAAACAAAGCGCGTTTCATAAGAAATCCCCTGTAAAAAGTCGTGGCCGGAGTCTATCCAAAACTGGCATGTGGGCAAATTGGCCCCTCAAACTACAGAGCGTCCGTTATTACCGTATCGGCTTTTTTTCACTATTATTCATTGACTTATAAATACCGCTTCGCGCTGAACGTGGTTCTGAAAATCCTTGCAGGTCGAACCCTGTTTCGAGGCAGGTATGCGCGAATAACCGCGAATCACTCTACGCATTCCTTGACCTTTTCAGGGATCAGCAACATCAGTCAGACGTTTTTCGATCTCGACACGCAGGTCTTTCTCACCTTCAAACGCATCGAGCAATGCGTCCGCAAACGTAGCTTCTGCCCAGGAGGTATTTTCGGCGGAAAGGAACTGGGTGTAGCGGTCACCACCCTGCGCCAGAATCTCCAAGGTGCCAACGCGATATAAAGCCTCGTCTTCAAGCGGCTTGCCGTTGACGAGCACCGTGAGAACACGGTCGCCCGCCGGGCGCGAACTATCGTAGCGAACCGACAGTCCCGAGACCTGCAGCATACCGCGCTCGAGAGTCAGACCTTGCTCAAGGACTGCCCTCAAGACTGAACCGCGCAGCGTCACGATTGCGATCTTGTCCTCGAACGGAAACGCATCCAGAAGATCAACGCGTGTCACCACACCGTCGCCGATGTCTTTGCGCAAGGCGCCGGAGGGCATCAGCCCGATATCCGCCTCGGCGGCGTCACGCACAATGTCAGCAAACAGACCGCCCATCGAAGACTCAGCGTTGTAGCGCCGCGTGATGCCCGTCGCGAGGGTACCCACAGGTTCGTATAGGTCTGCATGCAACTCCCGATAGGCGTCCAGTCGCGCCGCAATCTCCGGGTCGGCTGCGAGCTCGTCTGCGTTCACACTAATCAATCGGCCGCCCTCGAATTCGACCGCTTTGTCGCTGACCGTAAACTCGGCAACCCCGAGATGCTGTCCCTGACCGTAGGTCTGCATTACGGCAGTGCCGGTTGACGGTTGTATGAGCGCCTCACGAGTACCTGCATCGGTATGGCCGCCGAGGATTAAGTCGATCCCGACGACTGAGCCCGCAAGCTCGAGATTTGCTTCGTTCCCCCGCTGTACCGAAGCGTCTGCTTCATCATCCGTTTGCATGGGCGCCGTCTCACCCTGATGGGTCAAAACGACGATCAGATCGCATTCGGGCCGTAGCTTTCGAACGAGCGCGGGTACCACATCGATCGGTGGTAGCACGGTGAGCCCAGCGATATTTGAGGGAATCAACGCGGTCGCGGCATCCTGACCCATGACGCCGATCACGCCGACCCGAATACCCTCTCGCTCAAGAATCACCCAGGGTTGCGCGAACGGATGGTTGGTATCCTTATAAAACAGGTTCGCGCCGAGCACCGGAAATGCCACACGATTTTTTTGATCAGCCAGAGTTTGCCAGCCGTACTCGAACTCATGATTACCTATAGCGATCGCGTCGTATCCCATCAACGCCATCAGATCGAAAGACACCGCACCCTGCGTCCGCTTCGCCAAGGTTCCGGTGAAGATGTCCCCGGCATCAAACAAGAAAAAGACCTGCGACTCCGAACGCAGTTGGCGAATCAGCGTAGCGAGCTGAGCGATCCCGCCTATTTGCTCAATGTCATCACGCCAAAAGGCATCGACTGGATCGTAGGCACTTTCAATGTCGTTGGTAAAAGCGATGACCACTTGCTTCCCGTCAGCCGAGGCTCCACCGACAAGCATTGAAAAAACAAGAAAGAAAACGCCAATTCTTAAGAACACGGATTTACCTACTTACGGTTTCCCAAATGAGTGTACGGTATCGCAATGAATAAGACTTGGCTTTGGTGGAGCAGCGGCAAGGACAGTGCCTGGTCGTTGCATTCACTCCGGTCCGATCCCGAATTCGAAGTTACCACACTCGTTACGACCATCAATGCGGTCGCCGACCGCGTCGCCATGCATGCAGTACGAAGGACGCTTCTGGAAGCGCAAGCCACGGCGCTGAACCTGCCGGTTTGTATCATCAATTTGCCGTGGCCGTGCCCAAACGGCGCCTACGAATTGGCTGTCGAGCGTGTCGTCGGTGAAGCGATTGAGCAAGACGTCACGCATATGGCGTTCGGCGATCTGTTCCTTACTGATATTCGTCGATATCGGGAATCGTTATTGGCAAGCTCTGCCATCCAACCAGTCTTCCCGCTGTGGCAGAGACCTACGCACGAACTCGCTCAGGAAATGCTCAATGCTGGGATCGAGGCTTACCTTACCTGCATTGATCCCAAGGTGCTCTCGCCGTCTTTCGTTGGGCGTCGCTACGATCAAGCACTGCTGGACGACCTGCCGCAAGACGTTGATCCCTGTGGCGAGAATGGAGAATTCCACACCTTTGTTACTGACGGACCAGAGTTTAGCCAGTCTATACCGGTCCGTGTGGGCGAGAAACTCGAGCGCGATGGTTTCTGGTATGCGGATCTCTTACCCGAGCGCAACGGGACGTGACGAATCCGTAATCCATTCGCTCCACGAACCGGCATAGAGCCGGCCTGCTTTCAACCCGGCGACCTCCCGGGCCAACAGATGGTGACACGCGGTCACCCCTGAGCCGCACATCATGACCATCTCACCAGTGAGTCCAGTCGCCTCCCACTCTTGCCGGAGCGCTTCTGACCGCTTGAAGTGACCAGACTCGGTTAGGTTCTCAGTGAATGGGCGGTTGAATGCGCCTGGCACATGGCCTGCCACCGGATCGATTGGCTCTGATGCGCCCGAGAACCGGTCGGCGCCACGGGCGTCGATCAAGTGAAAGCGCTTGCTCTCGAGGTTTGCTTCGATCGCAGTTGCCCGCACAACCCAGTCATCCTTAACGTCTGCCGGATAATGACTAACCGGTTTTACTGCTCGCACCTCCCGGGTAAGTTCGTACCCCTCGGCGACCCAAGCAGCAAGTCCGCCATCCAGAACGGCGGCGTTTTTGTGCCCTAACCACTTCAAAACGAACCAGGCTCTCGCAGCGAACCCACTGTTCACGGCGTCATACACAACAACGGAAGTCTGCCGTGTCACCCCAAGTCGGCCTAGCGTTGCCGAAATGGCATCGATTGAGGGTAGTGGATGCCTGCCACTGGTGTCATTGACCGGCGCCGAGAGATCGTCTTCCAAATCGATATACAGAGCATTGGGAACATGGCCTGTCGCGTAGGCCGATCGGCCCGCATTCGGATTCGAGAGCTCAAAGCGACAGTCCAATACGACTAGCGAAGAGTCTCTCAATCGTTTGTATAGCTGTCTCGCAGTAATCAACATCTGTTTGCCCACTGACAATAAATCGGGTTCCAACCGTCTAGGGTAGATCACCTTAGCGGATACCAGCGCCGATGACACAGAGCTGGGCCGCGCCAGCGATGCGGCGATTCGCGATCCCGGGTAGTCTAGACACTCGTACAAGCGTCCAAGGTAAGAATCCATGTCCATGGATCAAATCATCGAGTTTCTGAAACGATGGTCAGATGAGTCGCCGCTGATGGCTGCAGGACTTGGTCTCTTGCTGCTCGCGATCCTCGCGATCATTGTGCACAGGATTACGCGCATGCTCCTTGTACAGGGGATGAAGCGACTGGCCACGCAAACCAAGAGTCACTGGGACGATGCACTGGTTGGTCACGGCATCTTCCGCAATCTCTCCCACGTTATCCCCGCGTTCATCATCTACGCCTCCGTTGATTGGTTCGACCGTGTTCCTGGCGAAATTCTGGAGACGGTCAAGAGGGTCAGCGTGGGTTACGGCGTCCTGTTTGTCGTACTCGCGATTGGGGCTTTGCTGAACGCGCTTTCTGCAATCTACGAGAGTAGCCCAGCTGCGAAGGAGCGCCCACTCAAAGGCTTCTTCCAGGTCGCGAAAATCGTTATCTACTGCGTCGGTGCGGTACTCGTGATCGCAGCAGTTTTCAATAGATCACCGCTTCTGTTGTTCAGCGGTCTTGGTGCACTTACCGCCGTATTGATCTTGGTGTTCAAAGACACGCTAATGTCATTGGTGGCGAGTGTACAAATTGCGAGTACGGGTATTTTGAGACTCGGCGACTGGGTAGAAATGCCTCAGTACGGCGCCGACGGCGACGTCATTGATATCGCCTTGCACACAGTGAGTGTTCAGAACTGGGACAAGACTGTGACCACAATCCCGACGCACCGCTTCATATCTGATTCATTCAAGAATTGGCGCTTTATGTCACTGTCGGGTGGCAGACGCATAAAGCGAGCGCTCAATGTCGACCTCGGCACCGTCCGATTTTTGACTCCGACCGAAGTTGATCGGTTTCGTGAGTTTGCCCTACTGCGTGATTACATCGACGACAAGCGCGAGTCGCTTCGTGTAGCGAATGCCGATTTCGTTGATGACGGCAATGTGAACGCCCGCAGATTGACCAATCTCGGCACCTTTCGCGCTTACATGGTCGCTTATCTTCGCAATCATCCCGGCATCAACAAGGCGATGACACTTATCGTTCGGCAATTGGACCCCACGCCTCACGGCATTCCGCTCGAACTCTATGCGTTCACAGATAGCACCGAGTGGGTGGAGCATGAGCGCGTCAAAAGCGACGTCTTTGATCATCTGATCGCCATTGCGCAACACTTTGATCTCAAGGTGTTCCAATCGCCCACCGGCAACGATATCACTGGCCTTGGTGAGCATCTCCCGAGGACGTAACCGTTTCCGCCTATAGATCGAGCCGCATGCCCTCGCGCGCAATACGAAAGCCCGCTGCTTCGACTATGCGCGAGGCATCACTGCCGGGGTTCAGCATCGGATTCGTATGATTCATGTGGATAAAGATCACTTTGGATTTTTGATCCTCGGGTAGCGCATCGAAAAGCGTCATGGATTCCTCCACGAACGGATGAGGCACCTCACTCATCGCGCGATTCGGTAGCTCACCATCCGCGAAGAACGTGGCATCCAGAAGCGCATAGTCCACGTCGCGAACCACATCAACAATTCTCGTCGCGATGCGGAACAAGGAATGGCGTCACTCGAACCTCAGGCAATCCAACACTGGACCCTGCCGTAATCGGTTTGATGTCGATATTCTCGAGTGTGACCAGTTGGCTCCAGGGACCGTTGTCTTCCAGGAAGGTTTTCATGCGTGGCATCGCATACACAGGCATTGCCTGCGCTCCCATAACCTCTCGGCCCAGATGCACCAATCCTGTGTAGTGCCCAATGTGAGCATGCGTCAAGAATATACCGCTCAACGGCGCGTGCGGTGCTTGCCGCGACAGTCGGTATGTCTGATCAGGAAAGTGTGGTGTTGCATCGAACAGATAGCTTTCGCTATCGGTGACGACCGCAATCGCGCTGGCGGTGATGCGTTCGTTTCGATCCTCCCAGCCGCGTATGCAAATGGGGTCTGAAACAACCGGCTTGCGGATAACCCGCGTCTTGGGCAACACCGAGCACGAAAATATACGGCTCGTCCGCCCAAACACTGGCGCAAAGCGGAAGAAACCCGATCAGCGTGAACAACCTCATGGACGCAGGTTGACCGAGCTTCCATCACTTCACAAGTATCCAGCGTCAGTCGGCCGATTCCTCCGATAAACCTTCGGTCGTCAGCAGACCTATCAGGAAATTCGCAAAAGAACTTGCCTCGGTATACATGCTGTACGCAACGCCGATTGCAGAAGGAAAATCATGCGGACCCGTCATGCCGGATAGATGTCCCCGAGACTTGTGCTAGTACAACTCGGGCGCCTCTGCGAAAAAAGTGCGCGACGTAAAACCCATGACCGCTACGGTCTCGCGTATCACGATATCTTCGAGCGGCTCATCCAAAATGTGCGATACCACCCTGCCGAGATACTCGAATCCCTCGCCTGAGTGCCCATACTGGATACCTGGATAGAATTTGATGTCCATCTCCCCGTCATCGTTGGCCCAGCGCCAGTTCGGGAAACCGGTTTGATGGGATAGCACATGACGGGCGGTAGTCTTTTCCGAAATGGTTTAGCGCGAACACTCCGCCGCCAAATATCGCCCTACTCGTTGCCTAGGAATCCTCCAGACTGCCGCGCCCAAAGATCGGCATAGACACCGCCCCCGGCGACCAACTCAGCATGTGTCCCCATTTCCACGATGCTCCCCTCGTCCATCACGACCAATCGATCCAACGAGGCGATCGTGGACAGTCGGTGTGCAATCGCGATCACCGTCTTGCCCGCCATCAATTCGAAAAGGCTCTCCTGAATCGCTGCCTCAACCTCGGAGTCCAGTGCTGACGTCGCTTCGTCGAGGATCAGGATGGGTGCGTCCTTCAGGAATACACGCGCGATTGCAATTCGTTGCCGCTGCCCACCAGACAATTTGACGCCACGCTCACCCACGAATGCATCAAGCCCGCGCCGACCACTGCGGTCCTCGATCGATTCAACAAACTCCCACGCCTTGGCACGTTGTGCCGCGTTAATGATTTGCTCGTCCGAGACTTCGGGCCGCGAGTAGGCGATGTTCTCGCGAATCGACCGGTGCAATAGCGAGGTATCCTGGGTCACCACACCAATCTGACTGCGAAGCGAGTCTTGTGACACGGTCGCGATATCGGTGCCATCAACACGGATTGCGCCGCCTTCCAGGTCATAAAACCGCAGAAGCACATTCGTCAGCGTCGTCTTGCCCGCACCTGATCGCCCAACTAGCCCAATCTTTTCGCCGGGATCTATTCGCAAAGAGAGGTTCTCTATCGCACCGGAGCCTTTGCCATAGTGGAAACGAACGCGGTCGAACTCGATCGCACCTTCGTCGACCGACAACGAGGATGCTTCGGGTTGATCGACGACCTGACGTTCGCGAGCCATCATGGATGCGCCATCGTGCACCACGCCTATGTTCTCGAACAACGAAGACAACTCCCACATGATCCACTGCGACATGCCGTTGAGTCTCAGAGCGAGTGCTATCGCGATCGCAATGGCCCCGATCGAAACGCTTTCCTGGAGCCAGAGCCAAATCGACAGCGCCGAGATTCCAAACACCAGAATCACATTGTTCAGGTAGACACAGCTTTGCATGAGGGTCACAAGGCGCATTTGCTCGTGTACGGTGGTTAAGAAGGAATCCATACCCTCTTTGGCGTACTTGGCCTCGCGACCTGCGTGCGAGAACAGCTTCACCGTCATGATGTTGGTGTAGCTGTCTACAATTCTCCCGGTCATGATCGACCGCGCATCCGCTTGGCGTTGGCTAACCACCGAGAGTCGTGGCACGAAAAACCGGACCACTGTCGCGTAGATCACAACCCATGCAACCAGCGGCAATGCGAGACGCAAATCCGACTGCGCAACCATCACAACTACGGATATAAAGTAGACCAGCACATAAACGAGGACATCCGTCACCTTCATCACGGTTTCGCGAACTGCGAGCGCGGTCTGCATCACTTTCGTCGCTACACGACCCGCGAATTCGTCGGCAAAGAAGGCCAGACTCTGTCCGAGCAAGTAGCGATGCATCTGCCAGCGTCCGATCATCGGGTAATTGCCGAGCAGTGTCTGGTGAATGATCAACGACTGAGCGACTACCGCCGCCGGCAAAACGACCAACAAGAACAGTCCCATCAACCAAAGACGACCACCCTCCCGCGCAAGAAAATCGACACGATCGGCCGTGGACAGCCAGTCCACCAAAGACCCGAGAAAACCGAACAGCGCCACTTCGCCGACGGCGATGAAGGCGCTCAGGGCCGCCATCAGGACGATCCAGCCAATCACCGGTTGGGTATAGCTCCAACAAAAGCCCAGTAGTGCGCGAGGTGGCGCCTCCGGATGCTCTGCCGGATAAGGGTCGATTCTGGATTCGAAGAACCGGAACACGGTTACGCTTTCCTCACATGTCGATTCGAAGTTCTCAAGGCAAAATCGCAGGCTTGCTACCGGTCATTTCCCACTGCGCAAGACTCATAGGAATACTGTCAATGCGATTCATCTCATCGAAGAACTCAGCCATGACATACTCCCCACCGTCCTCCTCACGCTGCTTGGCGTACTCCGCAAGCATCTGCTCAAGAAGGTATTTGCCCGTCACGTAACTTGTTCCATATCCTGGTTGTCGGAGATACAAGTGCTGCTCGAAAATAAGTAGTTCCTTTTCTGTTTTCATCCAGCCACGCGGCGTCCATTCCATGTGCACACCACCGGCCTCTTCCATTGTCATCTCGTTAGCGTGTGCATACAGCGAACCGAGCCCTCTCGCAGCGCGTTGCGCCAGTAGTATCCAGACTAGCTCGCGCGATCGAGGGCTGTCATCGTACAGGCCGGCATGCATGAACATCTCTTCAACTCCGGTTGCCGCACCTTCATTGCGGCTATCGAAAATGTTGTAAAGCAACGCGCCTTGTCGCACGGGGCTCGGGTGGGGCTCGGTGTCCATTCTCGCGAGCTCCCACCAGTGGTAAAAATGCGTGTACAGCGGCGCAGGGTCGAGGTGCGCTGTGATCCAGAAAAAGTTTCGCGTCTCCTCGGGTATAAAATTACCCAGTCGCTCGAGCAACGCGGGCTCCATGTAATCAGCCACTGTGAGCATCTGTTTCTCTTCGACAAACCGCATGATCCTTCCGACCGCCTCTCTGCCCCGGGCTTCATACCCTTCTTGGTTCGTAACCGCGACCAAAGGCGGAAGTCCCTGATTGCGTTGCTCCTCAAGCTTCAGTGAAGACCAGGCGCGTGCGAGTTCGCGTTCAAGTAGTCGAACCTCATCCTCCCAGGACAAGGGCACCAAGTGCACATTCTGCAGATACCACGTGTAGTTCTCCTTCCCGATACCAGAAGGCCCGGTCTTTTCGGACGCCTGAGACTCCAACCATGCAACCAAGTCCACTGCGGCCACTCTGGCCTCGGCAATGGCGTTGCGGAGCGCCTCACTGGCTGATTCGGTCAGCTGCGATTCAATGTTGTCCAGATCATCGATGTCAGAACGGACATCGCGAATTCCTGTGATCCAGAGATCTCGGGCATTTCCCGTCAGGTTCTTTTTTGCCTGTGCGAACAATGGGGGAATTACCGACAGCTCCCGAGCTAATCGGGCCTCCGCCGCTTCGCTTAGAGGAAACTCGTACTGCCAGAGCTCGACCACCGCGTGATGCGTCGGACCCTCATGCGCGGGAACGTCGCTACGATACGTCCAAATGGTGTTGTAGAACGCAGGATCGCGCGCCCAAGGCATCAGGACACGACGGTTGAAGTCATAACCGTTCATCTCAGCACGGACGAGATGCCAGTCAACCTGCTCACTGACAGCCCAACCGGCGATTTCCATGCTGTTCAGCGTTGCACGTAGCTTTTCGAACTCTGCCTGGCGGCGTTGAAACTGAGTCTGTGTGTAGTCAGGAGCGCCCTGTAGCAATGGCGGCTGCTCGAACGCACGCCAGCGCTCGAAGAGCGCGACCAGATCAGCATGCTCATCTGCGATCGCGCATGACGAGAGCACTAGCAGGGGAATCAATCGCTTCAGCATCGGCAACCTCCATTGCGAATGCCTGCGAGCCTACCAGAGAAGTCTGATGCGGGAGATTCGAACTTTCGTTCGACAAAACCTTCCGCACGCCAATACAAAATCTCTAACCTCATGTGGTGGGCAACAAGGAGCTGAATCATGAAACGTTTCTGCAATATTTTGTTCGTTACCGACTTCAGCGCTCCCTACGAGGCTGCGCTTGCGCAAGCTTTTGAACTCGCCAGTAACAATCAGGCAAAACTGACTGTGGCTGGCGTCATCGATGCAAACGAGCATGAGAAATTCGAACACCTCAACGGTACGAGTCCACTATTGCAGGCGATGGTGAATCGGCGTACGGAAGAGCTTAAGACCATGGTCGCTCAAAGACCCGAAGGAATCGACTCGGTCCACTGCGAAGTACTGCTTGGCAAGCCCTTCATGGAAATCATCCGAGAAGTTCTGCTCTCTGACCGGGACTTGGTAATCAAAGCGGTAGAACCGATGGAGGGATTGGCCCGGTTATTCCTCGGCACAGATTTGAAGCTGCTGCGAAAGTGCCCTTGTCCCGTGTGGCTCATCAAGTCCACGCAACAGCATGCATTTCGCGAAGTGATTGCGGCGCTGGACTACGACCCCGAGAACCCGGAAGTCGATGCACTAAACGCTCAGGTTTTGGAGATCGCCGCTTCCGTCGCGCTGTCCGGATTCTCCGAACTCCACGTCGTTCACACCTGGATGCTGAGACATGAGAGCTTCATGCGCTCTCCGCGAAGCGGCATGTCGACCTACGACGTTGACGCATTGTTGCTACAGGAGCATTCGGCGCGTCGGGAATGGATCGACAACTTCGTGGCGACGCACTGTGCGAGCGATAAGAACGTCGGCGAGTACCTGAACCCTACCGTACACCTAGTCCAAGGCAACCCTGGGCAGCGAGTCCCCGCACTGACCCGGGAGCTCGGTGCCGAGTTAGTCGTTATGGGGACCGTCGCAAGAACCGGTATCCCTGGAATCGTCATCGGCAACACCGCCGAAACAATCTTGGGGCAGCTATCCTGTTCGGTATTGACTATTAAACCGGAAGGGTTCGTGAGTCCGGTGACTCTATAGGCGCCTACTCAAACGCCGCACCCGACACGACCAATTGGTCCACCTCAGCGTTCGACAAACCGATTTCAATCAGTAACGCCCTGGTATCGCTCCCCTCAGAGCGTGGTGGTGTCGGTGTTGCCGGTTTTGATTCAGAAAATCGTGGTGTGGGCGCAGGTTGAACAATCCCACCAACCTCAACGTAGGTATCGCGGGCGCGATTGTGCGAATGCTCATGTGCCTCCTGAAAGCTATAAACCGGCGCAAAACAAACGTCCGAGCCTTCCAGCAACTCCGACCATTCAGCGCGAGTTCTGCTCAAGAAAACCTGCTCCAGGACTTCGCGCATCTCAGGCCAGCGCCGACTGTCATGCTGATTCGAGAATAGCTCTGGATCCAAGCTGAGACGTTCAACCAAGAGCGCGAAGAACTGCGGCTCCAGCGGACCAATCGAAACAAACTCACTGTCTGCGGTGCGGTAGACGTCGTAAAACGGTGCAGCGCCATCGAGCAGGTTGGACGACCGGTTGGCACCCCATACGCCGAGTGATCCGAGTGTGTGGAACAGTGACATCAAGTGCGCCGCGCCATCTGTAATTGCAGCGTCGATCACTTGCCCTCTGCCCGATGTGCGCGCTTCCAGCAAAGCGGCGAGCATGCCAATCACCAGGAATAGGCTGCCGCCGGCGTAATCACCAATCAGATTGAGCGGGATCGCCGGTTTTGATGCACCCCCGATTGCGGCGAGTGCACCGGTCAGCGAAATGTAGTTGATATCGTGACCTGCAGCATCCCTGAGTGGGCCCGTTTGGCCCCATCCAGTTACGCGACCAAAGACCAAGCGCGGATTGCGCTCCAGACACTTTTTTGGACCAAACCCGAGCTTTTCGGCAACGCCGGGTCTAAAGCCTTCAAATAATGCATCCGAAGCTTCAACCAGTTTCAGCAACGCCTCCACAGCTTCCGGTGACTTCAGGTTCAGCGCCATAGAGCGCTTGCCCCGCATATGAGTATCCGCTGCTGCTGGCGGCGCCAGACCGCTCGGCGACGCCGAGCGCTCGACAACAATGACCTCGGCACCAAGATCCGCGAGCACCATGCCTGCGTAGGGTGCTGGCCCGATCCCTCTTACTTCGATGACCCGAAGCCCAGCCAGTGGTCCAGCCATCACACAAATCTCAGGTGTTTACTCATCGGAAGCTCCCGAATCCGTTTACCGGTTGCCGCAAAAACTGCATTGGCAAGCGCAGGCGCAGCAGGTGGTAATCCGGGCTCACCCACACCTCGTATCTTGTCACCATTCTCAAGAATTCTGACCGCAAAGTTGGGGGATTGATGGATCCGAATACCGTCGTATTGGTGGAAGTTGGTCTGATCCACTTTGCCCTCGGTCACCGTAATTTCACCGCTAATTGCTGCGGAAAGACCAAAGTTCATCCCGCCCTGCAGCTGCGCCTCAATGTTTCTTGGATCCAAGGCGATGCCAACATCGGCGGCAATCCATGCGTTGAGCAGTCGGACATGACCGTCATCAACCGCCACTTCAATTACCTGCGCGACAGGCACACCAAACGACAACACGAACGCCAGACCAAGACCATGCCCCTCGGGACGTACCGAGCCCCATTCTGACATCTGCGCTACTGCCTCGAGTACTTCTCGACTAGCCACATGATCAATGTGCGCAAGGCGAGCTTCCAACGGATCCATACCCGCACTGTGGGCAAGCTCGTCGATCATCGATTCTTGAAAGAACCCATTTTGTGAGTTCCCAACGGATCGCCAGGAAGTAATCGGAATCATTACCTGCGGGCGATATCCGGTGACACGATAGTTCGCAAAGTTGTAAGGCTGATCCCACGCACCCTGCACAATGGTCATGTCCGAACCCAGTACGGGCAACCCCAGGCGTCCCAATTGGGACTCCATCACCGAGGGTGCAGAAACTTTGATATCGAGCGCCGAGATGCCCTTCGAGTCGACCGCCCCCCGAAATCTCGCAACGGCGGCGGGTCGGTACTGATCGTGCGTCATATCCTCTTCACGTGACCAGATCACATTGACTGGTGTGCCCGGGATAGCTACGGCCGCATGCACCGCATGCTGGATAAAATCCATTTCTGCACGACGACCAAAACCGCCGCCCATATAGGTGGTATGGATGTACACGTTCGCTTCGTCGATGTCTGCGATTGCCGCCGCATCCTTCCGAGCCTGTGTCGGGTTCTGATTGCCCGCCCAAACGTCTAACCGGTTGCCACGCAGCCAGGCTGTTGCATTCATCGGCTCCATTGTCGCGTGCGCCAACAAGGGAACGCGATACTCACCGCTAACAACATCCACCTCAACCAACGCCGCATCGACCTCACCGTCATCGCGCATACGACTGTCTTCCAGGTCATCGTCAATCGCCGCTGCAGTTCTCTCCAACATGGTCTGAGAGGAGTCCGGGTACGTGGGTTCAGACCATTCAAACCTCACGGCATCTGCGGCCTTGAACGCACGCCAGGTGTTGTTTGCCACGATGATCACGCCGTCATTTAACGCTACGGCAGCCTCTACACCAGGCATCGCCAGCGCCTCTGACGCATCAAATCCGATCATTCCTGAACCGAGATGCGGATTGCGCTTGACCGTCGCGAAACGCATACCGGGTAGTCGCAGATCCATGGCGTACTCAGCGGTACCTGTGGACTTTGCGACGACATCCACACGCGGCTGTGACCTGCCAAGCAAGCGCCAGGACGATTTCGCTTTGAGCTTTGGTTCCGCAGGTGGCTCGATCTTCGCGGCCGCTTCGGCTAGCTCGGTGTAGGCTAGTTTATTGCCATCGGGCAACACTACGTTCCCGGATATCGTCTTTAGCGCGTCCACCGCGACGCCGCTACGTTGACTAGCCGCCTGCAACAAAACATCTCTGGCGGCAGCGCCGGCGAGACGCATCTTTGTATATCCATCCGGGATGGACGCGCTTCCCCCAGTGATCTGCATGCCGAGAAACTTGGCAGGAATCCGGCTAAACCGTCGTGCACGCTCTGCGGAACCACTGTCATCCGTCATTGCGTATGGAAGGCTGTCTTCAACCAGCGCTGCATTAAAATAGGCAGCGGATGCGGGGCCGTGCTCAACCGCGACATCTTTGAGATCGACATCAAGCTCCTCCGCGACCAGCGCAGCCAGTGTGGTATGGATACCCTGCCCCATTTCTGCACGCGGGGTGATGATGGCAATCCCCGACGCGTCTAGCCGCAGATACGGCGTCAACGCGACCGCACCCTCCTCAAGCGTCTGGAGGAGTGGATTCGGATAGGGTGTCTTGTAGCGCCACACGCCGAACACTACACCTCCGGCAACCGCGGCCGAGCCAATGAGCAATGCTCGCCGGGTTAGTGTCTTACGTTTCGCCATGTTACTCGGCACCCAAGCGTTCAGCCGCCGACTGGATCGCGGCCCGAATGCGCGGGTACGCGCCACACCGGCAAAGATTGCCTCGCATAGCTGCGACGATCTGTGCATCACTCGGGTTGGGCGAGCGTTCCAGGAGTGCCACCGCCGACATGATCTGCCCCGACTGACAGTATCCGCATTGAGCGACCTGATGCTCAATCCACGCGGATTGAACGGCATGCAGAGCATCTGGTGCGCCCAGACCGGAAATGGTTCTCACTGGCCCGTTGACCGCGTTGGCTGGATACGAGCACGACCGTACCGCTTTCCCGTCCACGTGGACGGTACAGGCACCACACAAAGCGATGCCACAGCCGTATTTGGGTCCCGTGATGTTTAATTCATCACGCAATACCCACAGCAGAGGCATCTCAGGTTCGACATCAACTACATGATCGGCGCCGTCAATATTCAGTTCGATTCTCATCGCCGCAATTCTACATGCCAACGTCGCAATGCAGCGACAAGACGTGCACAAGTCACCGTTTCCGGCGTGAGCTTCTGATAGCCTCAGATGCACATACAAACATCGGAGTCGCGCATGGGGAGCAACCGAATCCGACAATGGCTCACAATCAGCCTGAGTCTGCTTTTGATTACTGCTTGTGGTGGCGACGGTGGCGGAGGTGCATCGAACCCTCCAACGGTCGTCAATCCTGATATCGCCATTAGTGACTCGACAACGACCGAGGGGGACTCGGGCACCGTTCTGCTCACTTTTTCGATTTCGGTCTCGGGCACACTGCCTGCAGGCGCAAGCTTTGCTGACGCCAGCGTGGACTACGCCGTTGCGGACGTTACCGCAGAGGCCGACACCGACTACACCTCAGTATCCGGCACGCTTCAGATTCCCTCCGGCACGCGCACAGTGTCGATCGACGTGCCAGTCATCGGTGACAGTCTTGAGGAAACGGATGAGACACTGACGTTGACGCTGTCGTCCCCGGTTAACGCACGAATCACGCGCGCTGTTGCGACCGGTACCATTCGCGACGACGATTCGATTACGGTCGCGGTTGGGCTCGACACGCGACCCGACAATCAAACCTGTGTTGCCCCAGCAAGACCTTCCGCGGGCTCAACTGTTGAATTTGTCGATGCCTACCCCGCGATCAGCGATTTCCTGCAGCCCACAAAGCTCCTACTTGAACCGGGCGCATCGGGGCGTTGGTTTGTGTTGCAAAAAACGGGACAGATTCTGACGTTCGATCCCGCGAATGCAAATGCCGCCTTCGAATACCTCGACCTGAACGACACCCGGAGTATTCGCACCAATTCCGAGGGCGGGCTGCTGGGCATGGCGTTTCATCCGGATTACCCAACAACTCCCGAGGTGTTTCTCTCCTACACCGTTGACCACACCGGGCCCAACATGCGCAGCGTGATCTCACGTTTGGTGCTGGACGACATCACAGCGCCTGGCCCCGGCGCGACGGAACAGATCATCATCGAGATCGACCAGGACTTCGACAACCACAATGGTGGTGATATCGCATTCGGGCCAGACGGTTTCTTGTATATCGGCCTCGGTGACGGTGGCAGTGGCAACGACCCGCGCGCCAGAGCGCAGGACACCACGCACTTGCTGGGCAGCATGCTGAGACTGGATGTACAAGCGACCGGCAGTGGCTATCGGATTCCTGCGGATAACCCTTTCTCTGCAAACCCACCTTGCGGACCGGGCGCAAATCCATTGGATTGCCCTGAGATCTTTGCCTGGGGACTTCGAAACCCCTGGCGCTGGGCTTTCGATCCGGAAGGCTCAACGCTGTGGCTCGCTGACGTCGGTCAGGGCGCGGTGGAAGAAGTCAACCAGGTTCGTCTGGCCGGCAACTATGGTTGGCGGTGCAAAGAAGGCACGCGGGAAACTGGCAATGTCGGCGATTGCGACCTCTCAACGCTAATCGATCCCGTCACCGAATACGGCCGATCTCTCGGCAACTCGATAACCGGCGGTCAAGTCTATCGGGGAACCGCGATTCCAGATCTCATCGGTCTCTATGTCTTCGCTGACTACGGATCAGGCAGAGTGTGGGTCGCGCGACCTGACGGCAGCGGGGGCTTCACCAACGACCAGTTGGCAAATACGAGTCTGAACCCGACTGCGTTTGCTTCAGGTCCGGACGGGGAGCTTTACGTCGTGAACATCAATGGCAGCGACGGCCGCGGACGAGTACGTCGTATGCAGCGCGTTGGGGCCGCAACACCCGACACCATTCCCGATCGGCTCTCCGATTCCGGTTGCACACAGCCCGGCAACACGGCCCTGCCCTACTCGGGTTTGCTCGCTTACACGCTCAACGCCCCGTTTTGGTCCGACGCGGCGGACAAGGATCGGTATATCGGTCTGCCCAATAACGAGACCATTGGCATCAATGCGGAAGGCGATTTTGAATTCCCGGTCGGCACCGTGATCGTCAAAAACTTTCGACTGGGTGGAAGACTGGTTGAGACGCGGCATCTGATGCGCCATACCGACGGGAATTGGGCCGGCTACACCTATGAGTGGAACGCTGCGCAGACGGATGCGATACGTGTGCAGGGTGGCAAAGTCGCAACCATCGGCTCACAGCAATGGATCTACCCTTCCGAAACCCAGTGTATGCAGTGCCATACGTCGGCCGCCGGATTTGCACTTGGTCCGGAAGTCAATCAACTGAACCGCGATTTCCAATATCCGTCGACGGGCCGGACCGCGAACCAGCTGGCAACGATCGAACATGTCCAGATGCTGACTGCACCGTTGCCGGGTGCGATCAATACGTTGGACGCGCTCGCAGACCCCGCGGACACTGGCCAGTCACTGGAGCGACGGGCACGTGCCTATCTCGATACCAACTGTGCGAGTTGTCACAGACCGAATGGGCCTGTTCCGACAGACCTCGATCTTCGTGCCGAAACCGCGCTGTCGGCAACCAACGCGTGTGACGTCACACCTACCGCAGGATCTCTCGGCATCGTCGACGCAAGACTTATCGCACCCGGCGATGCTAGTCGCTCCATTATTGTGGATCGAATGCAGCGACGCGATGTACACGGCATGCCGCCAGTCGGCTCGAACCTGGTCGACAATGCGGGTGTCACTTTGGTTTCGAACTGGATCGATCTGCTGCAGGGTTGCAACTAGTCAGTGTCCACCTCGCAAACCGTGGATCGGGTGAGAAATCGTCTGCCGGTGCCGTTGTCGAGGGAGAACATGCCACCCATGCCGTTGACACAATCAATGATGAGCTCCGTGTGCGCCCACTTCTCATACTGTGCTGCGCTCATATAGAACGGCAAACCACCGATTTCCCCCAGCTTCACGTCGCTGTCGCCCAGAGGAAAATCCGCACGTGGCAGGCACATCGGTGCGCTGCCGTCGCAGCACCCGCCAGACTGATGAAAAATAAGGTCGTCACCATGACGACCCCGAATCTCGGCGATCAGATCCAGAGCACCGGCGGTCGCTGTGACACGACCACCGGTGGTGTTCGAGGATGAACCATCCAACTCAGAAAAAGCCCATGGCGTTCGGATCGTAGGAAACCAATAGGTTCTTGGTCTGGCGATAATGACCGAGCATCATTTTGTGGTTTTCACGACCGATGCCGGATTGCTTGTAACCGCCGAAGGCCGCATGCGCCGGGTAGTGGTGATAGCAGTTGGTCCAGACACGACCTGCTTTGATCTCTCGACCCATTCTGAACGCCTTGCTGCCATCGCGAGTCCAGACGCCCGCACCGAGACCATATAGCGTATCGTTGGCAATCGACAAAGCCTCCGCCTCGTCCTTGAAGGTGGTGACCGATACAACCGGACCGAAGATCTCCTCCTGGAAGATCCGCATACTGTTGTCGCCTTTGAACACGGTCGGCTGGATGTAGTAGCCACCGGCCATTTCGCCATCAAACTCTGCGCGACTGCCGCCGGTTAAGACTTCTGCTCCTTCATCGCGACCGAGTTGCAAATAGCTTGTGATTTTTTCCATTTGCTCCTGCGAACACTGCGCACCCATCATCGTCGTGCTATCCAGCGGATGGTCCTGCTTGATCGCTTTGACGCGTTCAATCGCGCGTGCGATGAAGTCTTCGTAGATCGATTCCTGGATCAACGCACGGCTCGGACAAGTGCACACCTCACCCTGGTTCAGGGCGAACATTGTGAAGCCCTCAAGGCACTTGTCGAAGTAGGCATCGTCCGCGCTCAACACGTCCTCAAAAAAGATGTTGGGGCTTTTGCCGCCGAGCTCTAGCGTCACCGGAATAATGTTCTGACTGGCGTACTGCATGATCAGACGGCCGGTCGTGGTCTCTCCGGTAAACGCAATCTTGGCAATGCGCGTACTCGACGCTAGTGGTTTGCCCGCTTCGAGACCGAAGCCGTTCACTACGTTGACGACGCCCGCGGGCAGGAGATCCGCGAGCATTTCCATCAGAACCAAGATGGAAGCCGGTGTCTGCTCAGCCGGCTTCAGGACGACGCAGTTGCCGGCAGCCAACGCAGGTGCCAGTTTCCACACCGCCATGAGAATCGGGAAGTTCCACGGAATGATTTGTCCGACAACACCAAGCGGCTCATGAAAGTGATAGGCGTAGGTGTTGGCGTCAATTTCAGCGATCGAACCCTCCTCGCCGCGAACACAACCGGCGAAATAGCGGAAGTGGTCGATCGCCAGCGGAATATCTGCCGCCATGGTCTCTCGGAGCGCTTTGCCGTTATCGATGGTCTCAGCAACGGCGAGTGTTTGCAGGTTCTCCTCCATATGATCAGCGATTCGGTTGAGAATCACCGCGCGCTCCGCAGGCGAAGTCTTACCCCACGCATCCGCGGCAGCGTGGGCTGCATCGAGCGCAGCTTCGATGTCAGCGGCATCAGACCGAGCTACCTGACAGAACGATTGGCCCGATATCGGCGTAACGTTGTCAAAGTACTCACCGGACTGTGGCGCTACAAACTGGCCATTAATAAAGTTGTCGTAGCGCGTATGAGTATACGGGTTTTCCAGATTGAACTGGGTCAGTGAAACCGTAAGCGCCGAAACATCTGTCGCTTTGTTCATGCGTCATTCTCCTTCACGCATTGCTATCACAAATACGAACAGTCGCTGGTCGCGTTCGCGTCCTGCCTGACGCAATGACGATCAGGAATGCCCCCCCTAGAGAGACTACGCTCGCCGAAGCGTGACGACAATTCAGAGAATCGGAAGCGCCGTCAGGGCGCGCCGAAGCAGGACATAAACTATTGTTTTTGAGCTTAAATTTCTCGACCGACCAAAGGAGAACCTGCCGCACTTAGACTAAGGTCTAACGCCACGGTTACCTCCCGGACTGCGGATTGCGCGGGGAAGCTAGTCGCGCGTCTCAAAAACCGGTAGCGCGTGCCTCGCACTAATCGCCGCCCCGACCGATGTTCCATCGTCGAAACGCTGCTCATGATTGACACGCACTTTCATCTCGGTGCCGGCCGGGGTCGCGATCGTGCACAGACGCGTTTCGCCCTCGTAGCGGCTCGACAGCACCGTCGCGTTGCTCATGGTAGCGTCGGCGAGCGCGAGATCATGCGGTCGCAACAACACATCAACTTTGGTGTCGTTGGGAAGCTGCCCCGCTGCACAGTAGTAGGTGGCGTTGCCGAACTCTGTGCTAACGGCGCCGTGCGCAGTGCGGCCGGGGATCAGAACACCCTCCCCGAGGAATCGAGCGACGAATCGCGATGCCGGTGCGCGATAACAGGATTCCGCCTCCGCAATCTGCTCGAGGCGACCTGAACGCATCACGCCTACGCGATCGCCTACGGCCAACGCCTCGGACTGATCATGGGTAACCCACAATGCAGGCACCTTGGCAGTCTTCAACGCATCGCGTACGCGCCAGCGCAAGTCGGACTTCAGCGCTGCGTCCAGATTCGAAAGCGGTTCATCGAGCAACACCATGCTTGGCTCGTGGGCGAGTGCTCGCGCTAGGGCTACGCGTTGCTTCTGCCCACCGGACAACGTTTCGGGTCGTTGATCTCTCAATGCAACAAGGTCGAGTTGCTCAAGCCAGAACGTGACAATGGCGGTGTCCTTGACGCGGAAACCAATATTCTCGGCGACGCTCAGATGCGGGAACAGCGCGAAGTCCTGAAACACCAAGCCGATGTTTCGTCGCTCCGGGGGAAGGTGCGCGCCCTTATTGATGACTTTGCCCCCAATCTGAATCTCACCCGCTGCAGGCGTCTCGAATCCAGCGACAGCGCGCAGCACGCTGCTTTTGCCGCACCCCGTTGGCCCCACCAAAGTGATGATTTCGGCAGCACCAACCTCGAAGCTGACACCGTCTACCGCAGTGAAATTGCCGTACCGAACAGTCAGATCGCTGAGTTTGAGCATTAACTCGCGCCCCCGCTCACTTGTTGTCGTTCACCTCTCATCATCAGGACGACGCCTATCGATGATATGGCGATCAACAGCAGGCCAGGAATTGCCGCCCTGCCGAAGTATCCCGCCTCGAAGACCTGCCAAAGCTCCGTCGTCAGCGTCTCAAGACCTGTGGGGCGGAGTAGCAGCGTCAATGGCAATTCACGCATCACCTCCAGAAAGACCAGCGCGCCACCCGAAATCGCTGCTGGAACCAGCAATGGGAGCGAGACACGCTGGAAGGCTTCCCATGGGGAAGCACCAAGACCTCGTGCGGCCGCGACGAGATTCTTATCCGTGCGGCCGAACGCATTACGAATCGGGCCGACCGCCAACGGTAGAAAGCGCAACACATGCCCTAGAACCAACAACGCGACGGTTTGATAGAACCAATCGAGTCGAAGGCCGACGTACAGCAATGCAGTGCCCATAACGATGCCGGGAACACCATAGCCAAGCGTCGAGATTCGCTCCAGCCAGCGACCCGCCCCGCCGCGTGTTGCGTACATTGCAACCGGCAGAGCAGCAACGACAGTGACGGCTGCCGCAAGCAATGCCGGGTAGGTCGTATTCCAGATCAAAGACAGGCTCACGCCGGTCGCACCCTCGTCAAGCAACCACGCGCCAAAGACCCAAGCAGGCAGGCCAATCGAGGCCAGCAAAACCAGCGACATCAGTATCTGAAGTAGACTTCTGGATACTGTATTCAATTCCATTTCGAACGCTCGATGGCCCGATTCTCGGTCAACAGATACCCGTGACTCGAGGAGCAAAACGACGGCGATAATGCCCAGCAGATGCAGCGATAGCAGGGCTGCTCTATCGAGACCAAACGCGTTGTACTCAACATAGATGACGCGCGTGAACGTGTCGAAGCCAAGAATTGCTGGCGTCGCAAAATCGCTCATCGAATACAACGCCGCGAGCAAAGCGCCCGCTGCGATCCCACTACGCACACGAGGAATCACGACACGCCACAGTGTTTCAGAAAGACTCGCTCCAAGGCATCTGGCAGCCTCAACCATGCGCCCGTCCAACTGACGCAGAGAAGCGCGCGTGGTAAGCAGAACGAGTGGATAGGTATAGAGGGTCATCACGAGTGCTGTGCCGAGGGGGCCCTCTATATTGAAAAGCGGCTCGCCAATCGCCTCTGCAAGCAGACCGCCCTGACCAAACGCCGCGAAGTAAGTAAACGCGCCTATGTAGCTAGGGATCGCTAAAGGGGCGACGAGAACGGCAAGCCAGATGCCTCGAAACGGCAAGCGGCAATGCGCAGTGGCAATAGCGAGTGGCACGCCAATCAAAACCGAACCGACGACCGTCGCCAGCGCAAGACCCACGGTATTGATGAGCAACCGAGTCACATCGGCCGTCGCATCCAGCTCCGCACCCCAGCCGAGCAAAAACAGAACAAAGATGGGCGACAAAACCAACAGGGCAACAATGAGACTGCCCGCCGCGGTAAATGAAGGTCTCGTCACAACACCCCGGTCTGGCGCAAGAGAGACAACGTCGGGCGGACGTCCGCCAGTTTTTCGAGATCCACGCGAGGTGGTTGCAGACTCGCGAGCGGCGGCAGCCCTTTCGGATTTGGAACCCCTTCGAGCAATGGCACTTCAAATGCCTCGCGCGCGAGATAACCCTGCACTTCGTTGGTCATCAGATGCCGAACGAAATCTCGAGCACGTGTGGAAGGCTTCAAGATCACCGTGCCTGATGCGTTCAATAGGCAGCCTGCATCACCACGAGTAAACGCAAGCCCGAGTGGCGTGTCCGGTCGACCCTGCAACAGTCGCAGCGTGTAGTAGTGATTCGCGAAACCGATATCCGATTCGCCTTGGCTGGTACCCATCACTACATTCAATTCTCCAGCGTACGATTTGCTTCGCGCTTTCAGCGATTCAAGCCAAGCGCCGGTGGCGTCGTCGCCTTCCAGCAACCGCATCGCCGTAACAAACGATTGAAAAGCGCCGTAGGCAGGCGCCCAACCAAAGCGCAAATCCTCATCCGGCAGTGTCATGATGCTATCTGGCAGTTCGCTTAAATTGACCGAATTCGGGTTGTACGCGAGCGTTCGGAAGCGTCCGGATATTGGCAACCAACGCTCATACCGATACTCCGGTTTAAGCAATGCGATCAGCTCGTCATCCAATGCCGGAGGTTCCACCGCCTCAACCACGAGACCGAGCGAGCTGGCATCGATCGACCAAAAGACGTCCGCTCTCGGTTTACCGAATCTCGACTCGGCAACCAGCGTATTCGCGAGCGCCGTCGACGGTCCGCGTCGAATCCTCAGTTCAAAATCCGGATTACGCCGCTGGATCGACTCGAGGATCTTCTCGTATAGGCCACCCTCCCCGCGGCCGAGGTACAAGGTTAGCTTACCTTTCAGTTTTGGCAGGCTCGTGACCGAAACCGGCCCGCCTGCAACCGCCTCGCTCGCTTCCGGCCCCTGAGCGTAGGAAGCCCCTGGCAAGGCACATACAGCCGGCACTGTGACCAAGGCACGCAGAAGTGAGCGGCGGTCCACAATCAGAATACGGTGCCGCGCTCGGCTTCGACCGCCTCGAGGATCGCCTTAGCGGATTCTAATTTGCTGGTCATTGCAGCGAGGATCTCACGCATTTGCTCGCCAGATGCACCAGCTTTCATGCTGAGAGGCAAAGTCGCATTGAAGTCCGCCTCCAGGCTGGTGACCAGTTCCGGGTCTTTCGGGATCAAATCGCCTTCCAGGTACTCAAACCGATCTTCGTAGCTGTCAAAGATCGCTTTTTCCGCCGCGGCAGTGTCTCCGGCCTCATAGAGTTCAACAGCACGAGTCAAAGCTGAGATGATCGCGTCGACGGATTCCGGACCGGATAACGGTGCCTCATCAGAGATCTCTTCGTTGATGAGATCCACCATGCTCGCAGCCATTCGCAATGCACCCATGCCTTGCCAAAGCGCTGCTTTCAACGCTTCGCCTGCGGCGTCTTTATCACCGGCACTCTCAACAGCGGTCTGCAACTGAATCAAGCCCTGCCACACACCGGGGTACGCCAGTGTCGCTTTGAACTCAATAGCCTCGTGAACTGCAACGTCTTCCCACTGCTGGATCAGTGCATCAGTATCCGCTTTTGTCGCGTCCGCGTTGTCGACAATATCCGCGACGGTCGCGATCATCGCAATGACGTCTTGTTCATAGTCATCCAGATGTAACTGGAACTCCTCCAGCTTCTCTTCATCGAGATCACCGTGCGCTTGGGAGATGGGCGCAAGACCCAGCGCGGCAACCGCAGCGAAGGCGGTTAGAAAACTGCCTCGTCTGTTCGTCATCATGATTCCTTACTGCCAGCGCAGACTTGTTCGCCCCGCTTATTCTGCCAAACAATTAAATGCAAATCACTCTCATTTACAGAAAATACTCTGGTCGAACTGTTTTTCTACACGACACTTGTCAGCGAATTTCCAGACTGTCGACGAGCGCTTCGAATACCGAATCGAAGATGGCTTGATCACCAGTGTCTGCGCGTTGCAGTTGTAGGCTGATAACACCCCGCGGCATTGGAAGGAGGATAGTACGCACAAGCACTGGTCCGCCGTTCGACGTCCGGTACCCGGCGACCACACTGACTCCTGTGCTTCCCGCCAGCTCCAGGGGGCCCACGTCGTTTATCGTCGCCACTGCGAAATCCAGTTCTCGAACAAATCGGGCGATCCACGCTTCGCCCAATGATTCTGGCAGCAAGATTCGCTGCACGACGCTTTCTGCGTCAGGCAGCTCGACCTTGCGCGAGAACCGATCCACGGCGATCACGGTGTTCATATCACCACATGGCCTGAAAGCGTAACGCGCTGCGGTCTCATGCGGTGCGATCGCGCACCACTGAGGTGGTTTCGTGAATGCAATCCCCAAAGAGCGACTGGAAATCTCCCCACTGGCAGATGGTTTCGAACCTGCGCATCCCAACATCATGGCTAACAGACCAAGTACCAAGAGGCTGCGCTGAACCAACACTATGGAGACGCCTGAGATTCGAGCCACGCAACGTAGTACTGCGCCCACCGACGCTCCTGTGGATCGATCGATCGTTCGAGATATCGGCGAAACGCCATGTTTGCCTCGTGCAAACGACCGGACCGCAGGAACAGGCGCGCCTGACTGGAAAAAGCCTCGGGAAGGCCCTGCTCTGTGTCGATTAACCGAGCATAAATTGCTGCAGCACGAGTCCGATCGCCGGGCGCGTTTCGAGCCTGCAATGCATGCGCTAGCGCGAGATCACGAACAGGCCCTGCGAACCCGAGACCTTCCTGATCGAGCAAGAAAACCAAGTGCTCGTGGTCCTGGCGATCGAGCAGTTGCCGGACAGTTAACTCACGCACGCTCAACAAAAGCTGCGACCAGCCGGAAGGGTCTTTCCACTGCGATTGTGAGCGTTCATCCGCTTCCAACCAACGAAGTGACCGGTCGTCCAGATCGGGATGTGTCACCGCAACTTCCCGACGGCGGAAGCCGAACGTTTCGCGCTCTTGCGTTAAACGCTGGAACAGACCTGCGCCATCGCGAACTGGAATGCCGGCCGAGCGAAGCCGCGCGATTGCCGTGCCGTCTGCCTCGGCCTCATTGCGCCGGGCCTCATCGGTATTTTTCGACTCGTGGCGGTGCCAAAGGTGCGCGCCTTCGTGTGCTAGGATCGCTGCCAGCTCCGCTTCACAATGAACCCGCAAAAACAAACCGCTATGGACGAAAATCCGATCGTCGCCTAAGGAAAACGCATTTGCTGAGGGATGCGCGACGACCTTGATCGTCAGTGAACCGGACAACTCAGGAAAAAGGCGAAGGGTGAGCGATTCGAGATAGCGAGAAAGCTCGGGTGCCTCGATGATCGCGCCAACACGCTCCATACGTAGCGCAGCCTCATCGGCCTCTGCAAGGCGCTCACCGAAGCACGCTGAGGAACACATCCAGGCGCACAGTGCGAGCGCACGGATAATCAAGTGGTCGCTGGCACAGCCTGGACAGCGTGGCGTTCCACACGCGGGTTCATGACCCGAAACCACAAGGGCGGTAACAGAGTCACGAGCACGGCAGTCGGATAACCAAACGGAAGCTGCGGGCTCTCTTCGAAATGCCGGAGTGCCTGATAACGGCGTGAACCATTGGCGTGGTGATCGGAGTGCCGCTGAAGCTGGAACAAAAACAGGTTTGTGACCAGATGATTCGCATTCCACGAGTGACGAGGGGAAATACGCTCATAGCGTCCGTTGGAATCACGTTCGCGCATCAGGCCGTAGTGTTCGACGTAGTTGATAATCTCGAGCAGGCAGACAGCGACAAACGCCTGACCGAGGAATAAAGCCACTGCCAACGCGCCGCCGGTAACCGCAGCAAGCACAATGAATACGCCACTGAGGCTCGTCCACCACAACATCTCGTTCGCCCATGACCAGGGAGCAATACCGCGGCGCGACAAGCGTTCGGCCTCGAGTCTGAAGCCTCGCCTAGGGTTGTCGCGTAATGCTCTCCAAACAAAGTGGTATACCGTTTCACCGGGAAGTGCGGTCGATCCATCAGCCGGAGTCGCGACATGACGATGGTGACCGTAAAGGTGCTCCGGCTTGAACGTCGCGTAGCACACGCTGGCAAGCAGAAATCCGCCAGACCACTGTTCGAGTCGCCCAGGTTTGTGGATTAGCTCATGAGCCGTCGTGATCGCGGTGCTGCCGCTCACAACACCGCAACCGAGCAGGTAGCCCAGCTGACCGATGAGCCCGCCCTCGCCCACCACAAACGCATACCCGCAAATTACAAGGTTCAGCAGCTGCAGCGGCACGACCGCGAGTGTCAAATACCTGAAGAACGAATCACGATTGAGCGCGTTCACCTCACTTTCGGTTGGGTTGTTGTTATCCGTTCCGATCGCCGCATCAATAACGGGCAAAAACACAAACGAAAACGCAATCGGCAACCAGGCGAACAACGCCGCCTCGTCAAACCAGCGTCCAGCGAGCAGCGCAGTGAGCGGGAGAATCGGTAGCAGCAATGAGAAGAGAAAACCGTAGCGCTTCATCAATCGTCACTTGAAGTTGCTTCAACCGGGAGCTCAGCGGCGGGTTCCTCGCGTTCACCATATGACGCCACCACGGTACGCTCCTCACCTTCAAACCGGATGACATCGTAGGCATCTACGCGCGCCCCCATCTCCATACCTGGTGAGCCGATCGGCATGCCCGGTACGCTGAGGCCCGCGGCGTCGGAGCCATTCTCAAGCAGCGCGATGATATCCTGCGCCGGCACGTGACCTTCTATGGTGTACCCATTGATTCGTGCGGTGTGGCAACTTCGCAACTCCTCCGGCACCTCGTACTCTTTTTTGACTGCGGTCATGTCATCACTATCGACTGCAAGCACGGTGAAACCGTTGTCTTGCAGATGTCGAATCCATTGCCGACAACATCCACACGCAGGCGACTTATACACGGTGATCTGGTAGCCATCGTCGACGGTCTCTGAACTATCTGCAACGCCAGACATCGGCAGTAACAGACTCAGCGCGAATCCTGCCAAAAACTTTTTTACACCCATCGTGTGGCCATCCACTAAGCTTCCATATCTTCGATAATAACGGCATCCGACAGAAAATGCCGAAACTGGTCAAACACTCTATTGATCGGTATGTTGCCGCAGCAATTAAGTAAAGGTGCTCCTGATGATCAAACGGATTCTGGTGGTCCTCCTCTCGCTCCCGCTGCTTGGAGTCGCGCTGCTTTCGGTCACCGGTCACGGCTATATCCTGACCGCAGTATCGCGCACCTACCTGAAAGGTCACCCAACCGCGAATATCGACGACCACCAATTCTTCGAAACCCGCACTATCAGAGCATCGGATCCAGAGCCGTGGCCACTGCACCCGGAAAGCATCGGCGATGATCTGCCGCAGCCACTACTGGATTACATGGACAAGAACGAGGCGGTCGCATTCCTCGCAATTCATAAAGGACAGGTGTTCGCTGAGTATTATGAACCACCCTACGATGCCCGCAGCCGCACCAACTCGTTCTCCATGGCGAAAACCGTGATTACGATGTTGTTGGGCATAGCGATCGACGAGGGTTTTGTATCCGGCCTCGACCAGCCCATCACGACTCTGCTCCCTGAGTTCTCTGATGACCCACTGGCAGAAAATGCAACCATCGGATCGCTATCGAGCATGACCTCGGGTTACGACTGGGATGAGCATTACTACAGCCCGTTCAGTCCCACGGTGGCGCTGCTGTACTCTCATGACGTCGGCAAGTTCATCCTCAATCGCGGATTCAGTCACGAGCCAGAAACGCACTTTTACTACTCTAGCGCGTCGACACAACTGCTGACGCTGTCTCTGGAGCGTGCCTTACGCAAGCAGGACCCGTCGCTGAGTGTCAGCGAATATCTCAGTCGGAAACTCTGGCAACCCCTTGGCATGAATGACGATGCTGTTTGGCATCTCGACGGGACGGGTATGGAGCTCGGTTACTGCTGCCTAAACACCAACGCAAGGAACTATGCGAAGCTTGGACAGCTTATGCTTCAGCATGGCATGTGGAACGGCGAGCAGTTGTTACCGCGTGATTTCGTCGAGAGAATGCGCACGCCAGGCAAGGTGGAGTACTACGGGTACTCGACCTGGATCCACTATGACAACGATCCGGAGTTCTACGCGTTCCGGGGTCACCTCGGTCAGTACATTGTGGTCGTGCCTGAAAAAGACCTGATTATCGTTCGTCTCGGCCATCAGCATCCGGTTCCTCCGAACGGCACCTACAGCGGACTGCCGTTCTACATTGATCAGATCGTGCCACTGCTGCCCGAGGACGCATCGGAAGCAGCAGCCCCAGTCATCGCTAATGTCCTGAACTAATCGCCTGCAAGTACTGTTTCGAGCACCAAGCCAGCCTCGGCCACGACCAGTAGCGTGGCCGCTGATGCGGCACGGTCAGTATTGTTATCCTCCCACGTCTCGTTTAAGGCGTGCGCGAAGCGAGATATGCCACCTCTTGAGATGGTGACTGCGGGAATACCGAGCGACATCGGAATATTGGCATCGGTACTCGACGCCGTGAGTTGCCCCTCTACATCCATGGCCAACAGCGAATCCAATGCGCGCTTCACTATCGGAGCGTCGGGATCCGTCATCCCGGCTGGCCGCTGACCCACCGACTCGAGCACAGCAGTCACCTCCGAATCATCAACTGCCAGGGAGTTCTCGGCGACCAACGCTTGTTCGACAGCGGCATGCAGCGCCGCGTCCAGCAATGCCATTCGGTCTGGGTCGACAGAGCGCATATCGACCTCCATCCAACTCTCGAACGGAATGGAGTTCACGGAAGTACCTCCCCCAATCCGCCCGACCGAAAACGTGGTTTTGGGGCCTGGCATTCCCGTAATGGCCCGAGCTGCGGCGCTAAAACGGCTGATCGCGTCGGCGAGCGCTTGATGCGGATGTGCCCTACCGAAACTCCCGTAGCTATGGCCACCTGGCCCTTTGAAGGTCACGCGATAGCGCACTGACCCAACACTCTGATTCACGATCCAACCGAAGGGTCCACCGTCGATGACCACCGCCGCGTCGACATCCGTACCTCCCGGCCCGAACAACGCCCTGACGCCTCTGAGGTCACCGAGGCCCTCCTCGCCTACCGAGCCCACAAACAAAATATCGGCGTCCGTCTTGAGGGCTGCGCTCTCAAGCGATGCCGCAATATCCAGCATTAACGCGAGACCCCGTGCATTGTCCCCGACTCCCGGTGCACGGAACGCCTTACCGGTACGCTTTACCGTCACATCGGTACCTGCAGGAAACACTGTATCGACATGCGCGATCACAGCGATCGTTCGCAAACGACTGAGACCCGGTCGACGCGCGATGACGTTGCCAACCTCATCGATCCGCACGTCTTCGATCCCAAGTGCTTCAAACATCTGTGCAAGACGCAACGCACGGGTGCGCTCCTCAAAGGGTGGGGCAGGAATCTCGTTCAACTCGATCATCGTTTCGATGCTGAGATCATGTCGCGACCCCAAAGCGGTATAGACCTCACGCATGATGGGTGTGCGATGAATCTCGTCCACCGAAGTGACTGTCAAAGAACCGTCGCTTTGAGCTTTTGCGCTGCTGCAGATCAGAAACATGAAGAGAGTCAACATAATGCGTACCGCGGACTGGCGATGCTCGTTTGCGGGATAACCGTTGACCCACGACACATTGGTGCACCGAAACCTCGAAAGCTGATGCCTATTTCCTTCTAAATAACTGTTTTCTTGACTCATTTTACTTTCTTTTCTTCTATGAAGAGCCTCTACCAGCCCGTTGATCGGAGCTGTTGACACCAGATTGGATCGAGTTGGACCGCGCGCCGACTTTCTGTGACCCATGCACATCGCAAATCATTGTTGGAAATGGATAATAATGAGCGCTGGGGCATATCTAAGGGAGGCGCAGGAATGCTCGGACATTGCATGAGCATGCCACGTATGGCGCGTCGTTACCGCGCTGGCGGCTACACAATTATTGAATTGATGCTGACGATCGCCGTACTTGGCGTGATCGCAGGGTTTGCTGCGCCATCGTTTTTGAACACGATTCGCGTGAACCGAATTGTCACTGACAACAACGAATTCGTCACAGCACTGACGCTCGCTCGATCGGAAGCCATCAAGCGTGGTAGCCGTGTCACGCTCTGCCGCAGCAGCGACCAGGCAACCTGCACAGGCGGTGGTTGGGAGACTGGCTGGATCGTCTTCACCGACCCGGCCAATTTCGGCGCCGTAGACCCCGGAGAGGTCGTGTTGCGAACCTGGGAGGCCGCATCTCAGGGCACCACGATTCGCGCTGATGGCGGAGTGACTGGATGGGTCTCATTTGTTGCCAGCGGAGAAACCCGTGCCGCAGGCGCCAATAACGGCACGTTCCGCGTCTGCGGAAGCAACGCTGACATCACCCAGGCCCGTGAAATTCGCGTCGGCTTGATCGGTTATGCCGCAACCAGCAAAGGGACCGCAGCATGTCCATAAGCAAACGCCGTCAGATGCGACAGCAGTCAGGCTACACCCTGCTTGAAGTATTGATCGCTTCGATCGTCCTGACCGTAGGACTGATCGGCGTCGCCTCGCTGCAAGTCGGCGGTACACGCCTGAACAACAGCGCGTACCTGAGAACGCAGGCGAGCATCATGGCCTACGACATCGTGGATCGAATGCGCGCCAATATTCCTGCGGCCCGTGTTGGGAGCTACGACATTCTTCTGGCGGATGCGGCACCGGGCGCAACCGCGACTGTGCCAGACATCGACCTGATTCAATGGCGCAATCTATTGAACTATTACCTGCCGGAAGGCACGGGCCAGATCGAGCGCATTGCCGGCGCCGATGCCACTGTACCTTCCCGCTTCACTATAACCGTGCAATGGAACGACGGACGGACTGCGGCGGACGTCGTTCAATTCGTCGTGACGACCGATATCTGATGGAAGCTCGAATGATGGGATCTAAAGTCCATTTGGGAAGACACAATCAAGACGGCTTCACTCTGATCGAGTTGCTGCTTGCTCTGACGATTGGTGCATTTCTCGTCGGCGGTATGTTGCAGCTGTACGTCGGCAGTAAGAAGTCTTACAACATCCAGTCAACGCTCACGGAATTACAAGAGCTCGGCAGGTTCAGCCTGAACAACATGATTCAGGACGTACGCATGGCAGGGTTCCTCGGCTGTGGACGATCCGACGATGTAGTGAATGTGCTGAACGGTGGGACGGTCAATTGGGAATACGACGCGAGTAATGCACTCATCGGTTATGAAGGCGGCGCGAGCGTTTTCCCGGCGGAAATCGCCGGCGACGTCGTTCCTAACACCGATGCATTCAAGCTGGTGCGTGCGATTCCCGATGATCGATACGTTATTCAGTCGCACTCGACCACCACGAACACATTCACGATGGATCAGGCGCACGATCTTCAGTTTGGTGACTTACTGATGGCCACCGACTGCCTCAACTCCGCGATGTTCCAGATGACAAATCCAAACCCGGGAAACACGGCACTGATCGTGCAACACAACCAAGGTGCTGGCGTACCCGGAAATTGCACCGCGGGACTGGGCGCACCCCTGGATTGCTCCTCCGCAACAGGCACGCCTTACCAGTTCGGTGAAGACGCTTTCCTGATGCGCATGACTTCCCGCGTGTACTACATCGGCACTGGAGCGACCGGGCGCAATGCACTCTTCCGGCGCGGCATCAACAACAACGGAACGCTTGGCCCAGCCATTGAACTGGCCGAGGGTGTTCAGGACATGCAAATCGTGTACGGCCGCGACACCGATGGTGACGGCGGTGTCGATCAATACGATCTCGCCAACGCCATTGCAGGTGTGCAGTGGGGTGAGGTTGTCAGCATCCAGATCAATTTGCTGCTCGAATCCGCCGAAGACAACATCGCCGACGATCCACAGACTTATGTCACGGTGAACGGATTGGACGGAAGTCTGACCCCAGTGAACGCAGCGGACCGTCGGCTGCGGCGCGTTTACTCTGCGACAACCACCATTAGAAACAGGGCAATCATGTGATGAACAGCAAGATGCTTTCGACATTCTCCGCGCGTCACAAGCAATCTGGTGTGGTCATGGTAATCGCCCTGATCGCACTCTTGTTGCTGTCATTGATCGGCACCACGTCGATCAAGAGCTCAACCATCCAAGAGAGAATCAGCGGCAACCTTCGTGATCAGGACCTCGCGTTTCAAGCTGCTGAAGCAGCCCTGCATGATGCAGAGGATTTTCTCCGCTCGATCACAACGTTGGCGGCATTTAACAATGTTGCTGGTCTCTACACGACCGACAACGCACCCGACGTTTACACCGCGTGGCCTGCTGATGCGCGAGCCTACGCCGGCGGCACGTTCGGCGCACTAAAGGAAGTGTCCGACATGCCTCAGTACATCATCGAGATACGCGGCACGGTCGATGAGTCTGCCAACGCCGCGCTTAATCTGACCGGTGGCTACGGTGTTTCCTCCGGTGCCGGTGACATCTTCATTTTCAAAATCCATGCGCGTGGAACCGGTGCATCCGGAACCTCGCAGGTTGTTCTTCGTACCAATTTCGCACGACGCTTCTAAGCATTAGCGAATCAGGCAAAGCACTATGAAACAGCAAGCTTTATTTCTCTATCGATCCCTGATCGCCCTGACGGCAGGCTTTGTGACCGTCACAAGCGCGCAGGCTAACCCGGGTGTCATTTCGGACTCTCCCCTGTTCCTGTCGGACGCGGTTGAGCCGAACGTCATCATGGCGCTCGATGACTCTGGCAGCATGGACTTCGAGCTGGTGATGCCTGCGAACGATGGGGCGCTCTGGTGGAACACCACGATCGAGAGTTTTGTCGGTCTGGACGGCAACAATCAGCCGTCTCCGGGCACCATCAATTTCAATGCCTCCGGTGGCTCTAACGGCACCTGGTGGAAGTTTAGCTACTTGTTCCCGAATGGTTGTTGTGACCGTCGGGCGCGACGCACACTGGGCGGTGGACACTACCCTGTCCCGCCGACAACGGAATTCGCCTTCTCGCGCAGCCCCGACTTCAACCGCGGCTACTACAATCCGGACATCGAATACGAGCCCTGGGTGAGCAGCGGTTCGCGGACATTCACCGATCAAACGCCGACAGCCACGCCGTGGGATCCGATTGCAGACAACACCACGTTCCAGATCGATCTGACGCAATCGTTGACAACCGCTCCCGACTGGGCATGGCAATTCCTGTTGATGCCAGGAATGCGGGACGAGAACAACAACCTTTATGCAGGCCCACCGATTTATCGGACCTTCCCGTATTTCCCGGCGACCTATTGGCTAGTCGATAATACGGCGACCATGAGCATCGCTGGTACCCCAGTCGACTGTGCCAACCCCACATCGGCAACGTATGAGCTTTTCCGCGCCAACGCGAATCTTGTGACAGGGTCCGCTGAAGCGATCGGACCGGACGGCACCTGTCTCGTTCGCTATGAAATCGAGCCAACAACGCCGGTGTATCCGAGTGGTCGCACATACGCCGAAGAGCTACAGAACTTCGCAAACTGGTTCTCTTATTACCGCAAGCGCCATCAGGCGATGCGTGGTGGTATCACCGCAGCGTTCGACGAAATCGACGGCGTGCGCGTTGCAGAATTCACAATCAACAATCGCCAGAACGTGACGATGCGCAGCCTTACTGACCAGCGCGCCGCAATTTTGGACGACATCTTTGAAGCGCGTGGCAGTGGCGGTACTCCTCTTCGTGAGTCCATCGATTGGCTGGGCCGTCAATTTGAGCGCAGTGGCAGCACCGCGCCGATTACCCAGGCCTGCCAGAAAAACTACGGAGTAGCGTTCACCGATGGGTTTGCAAACAACTCAAGCACGGGTGTTGGCAACCGCGACGCAGGTTTCGGCGTTCCTTACGAAGACGCCTGGTCCAATACTCTTGCCGACGTCGCGATGGAATATTACGACGATCTGCAGGTCTCCGGTTTTGCCGGTGGTCAGGTACCAACCCCGATTGCCTGCGGCGATATAACGCCAGACCCGACACTCGATTGCAATGACGAGCTGCACATGAACACGTATGCAGTGACACTAAACGCGCGAGGCACGATCTTCGGCGTGACGCACACAACGCGTCAGGATGCTTTCGACAACCCACCCGCTTGGCCGCAACCGAATCAGCCGCGCAGTCCGCGCATGGTTGACGACCTCTACCACGCGGCGGTGAACGGTCGCGGCGAGATGCTGAACGCTCGCACCCCCGTCGATATCGCCACTCAGATGTCAGCGGTCCTCGCCACGGTTGTCGAAACCGAGGGTACTGCGGCAGCGGTCACGTTCAACACCGGCCTTTTGAGCAGCGACAGCCTGGTTTATCAGGCGAAACTGGATTCGGAGTTCTGGAGCGGCTTCATGACCGCCAGCACCATTGATCCGATTACAGGCGAGGTGGCCGTCATACCGACGTGGGATGCGGCAGATCGCATGCCCAGTCCTAATAACCGCCAGATTACAACCTACGACCCAGCCTCTGGCGGTGTGCCATTCCGCGATGTAGGCACACTGACCGCTCCGCAGCTGGCAGACTTGTCGGCCGACCTGCCTGTCGGACTTGCTGCACAAGACGTCATCGACTACGTTCGAGGTTCACGAACCTACGAGAGCGAAACGCTCTTCCGTCAGCGCGACGCTCGGACCGTACTTGGCGACATCGTTCACTCGAGCCCGGTCCTTGTCGGCGCTCCGCGCAGCAACTGGCCGAACACCGCGCCATTCCCAACTGGCACCGAAAATTACGAGGCCTGGGCCGCTAGCTTGATCAATCGTCGCGAGGCGGTCTATGTCGGCGGCAACGATGGCATGCTGCACGGCATCTGGGCTGACGTCGGCAACGCGGACTCTGGCGTAGAGTTTATGGGCTATGTCCCGAACGCTATTTATGATGCGGCTGTTGGTGAAGGTCTCCATGCGCTGACCCAGCAGAACTATCAGCATCGCTACTATGTAGACCTGACCCCTGCCGTCAGCGACGCCTACATTCGTACAGGCGTGAGCCAACCGCTGCGATGGAGAACCATACTTGTAGGCGGTCTGCGTGGCGGCGGCCCTGGCCTTTTTGCACTCGACATCACTGATCCGAATGTGATGACAGAGGCCGATGCCAATGACTATGTGATGTGGGAATTCACGGATGCTGATGATGCGGATTTGGGTTCCACGTTTGCAGAGCCGACCATCGCACTGATGAACAACGGTCGTTGGGCTGCGATTTTCGGCAATGGTTATAACAGCACCGGCAGCACACAGGCGCATCTGTTTATCGTGTATCTGGAGGGCGGAATCGACCGCACCTGGACGCTCGGCACCGACTACATCAAGATTCCAGTCCCCGGCGCTGATAACGGCATGGCGACACCACAGCTCGCCGACCTCGACGGCAACGGCACACCCGACAGAGCCTATGCAGGCGACCTGTTGGGCAACATGTGGGCGTTTGACCTGGAAGGTACGAGTGACGCGTCGTGG
>JBCBNU010000019.1:0-45694 GCA_039821645.1 Pseudomonadota bacterium | reverse complement strand
CGTCATCACTTTGTCGATCAGCTCATCGAGCTGGGACTCATATTGGTCCTTAGTCATGCGATCGTCCCCGCACTTACGTTGTTGTGAGCTGCTCCCGCAGCATCAACAGTCCACGCCGGATATGGCTCTTGACCGTGCCTAGTGGTAGCCCCATCTTTTCTGCTATCGCAGCGTGTGACATTCCCATCCAGGCCGAAAGGTGCAAAGCTTTTTGTTGTTCCGGCTTCATCTGCGCCATGACTTGTGCCACGCGCGCTACATCGGTCCGCACTTCTGCAGCGGATTCCGCTGACGGTGCGATACTCAGTGTCTCGTCAAATTCTTCTTCGGTCGGCTGTCTGTTGTGTCGACGCAAGCGGTCGATCAGTCTTCGTCTAGCCAACATCGCTACAAAGGTCGCTTCGCTCGCCTTCGAAGGGTCGAAGCGACCCGCGTGGCGCCAGATTTCTACAAAGATTTCCTGAACAGCGTCCTCTGCGTCATTGTCGTTCGGTGACAAACGACGAGCGAGCGACCAAACGAGGCCGCCGTACTGATCCAGACACGCGTTTACCGCGCGTTGCTCTCCTGCCGCGATACGCTCAAGCAGAGTGGGCTCGGGTTGGGTAGTCACGGAGCTCCTTTCGTCCGGTTCTGCCTTGGGGATCGTCGGCAGAACAGGAAGAAATCGCTCTACCGACGCCGAGCGACGGTAGAGCGTTCCCGAGCGGTTTGCAACAAACCCACTCATGATCTAGCGGTTGGCCGCCTGCATCATGTCGCCGCGCATTTCGGCGCGTGCATCGTCAAGTGCATAACGCAGTGTCCAGGCTTGCTGTCGTGAGCTATGTTGTGCCGCTGCGCGGTCGAGTCCCTGCCGAAGTCGCATGCGGGCGGTGTCGCTGAGTGCAGAGGCGTCTGCAAAGCTCACCAACGACTGCGCGGTGATTTTGTAGACACCTGCGGTCGCGTCGGTGTTGCCATCGTTAAACAACGGTACTCCGGTATCGACCGCCTCGTTGATCAGTGCGACCACCATGTTGTCAGCGTGCATTTCGCGAGCAGCGCTGGACTCGGGCGGCAGGATCACGCGATCGATCACGTGGATGATCCCATTGCTGGCTGCGATGTCGGTTGCAACGATCTTGGCGTTCTCGATATTAAAGCCACCTTCGACAGCGCTGATCGTTGCCTTGATACCGGCAATCGTGTCCACCTGGATACCGTCCGCCAGTGCGTCGCTGCCAACCTTGCCTGACAGCACGTGGAACTTCAGGATTGTGGCGAGCGTTTCTTTGTTCTCAGGCAGCAGCAGCGATTCAACGGTGCCCTCCGGCAATGCCGCGAACGCCTCATCTGTTGGCGCAAATACGGTGAACGGACCGCCGTTGGCCAACGTGTCTGCCAGACCCGCCGCTTTTGCGGCGGCGAGCAATGTGTTGAATTGTCCTGCCTCGGCAGCAGTCGCGACGATGCTCGCCGCCATTTCTTTCTCTTCGTGATGTCCGGCGAAAGCAATATTGCTGGCGCCAAGCACGATGACGCTTGCAAGGGCGATCGCCTTGCTAAATCCATTTGTCAAAGTCATGTCTGTCTCCGTGTATTTCGAAAAGGCAACCCCGTCGCCAAGGTTGAACTGTTGTTCGCGGAGAAATGACAGGCGGATGCGAAATCCTCAGAATTTACGATGGACTCCCAAGTTGAAGCTGACATCAGGGGCAGATTCGACAACGATATCCTCTGTGACCGAAATGGTGATCCGCCAGTGGTCGCCGTTGCGGATCTCGCCCCCGGTGACTAGCCACACCGCAGGTCGGCCAATAATGTCGAGCGCGCTGTCACTCAGTGCACCGTGGCCTTGGAGGCGCGCACCCAGGTCGACGGCATCGTTGATGCGGTAGCGCAGTTCTCCGTGCGCGACCCAGGTAAGCCGAGTTTGACCGGGCAGGTCGATATCTGCCGAGCCAAGCGCCGCTGCCCCTGCACCGGCACGCCATGACCACCCCCGTGAAGCGGGAACTTCCGGTTGCCAGAGCACGTTTAGGCCAAAGTCGGTCGCACCGCTGCCGGTGAGATCTCGAAACGACCCCGTGGGCAACTTCAAGTGGGCGGCGATCACCCAGTCGCCGTCGCCGAACCGGCGCTGCGTACTTATGGTGAGATCACCGATGCCGCGACGTGTACGCGTCACGTCGAGGCGCGTGCGGCCACCCTCGGCGTATTGGAACTGTATTTGTCCTTTGGGTACGTCGTCGCGAATACCGTCCGGGAACCCGAACGCCGTATGCCAGCTGTCGATAAAGCCGTCGAGTGTGCCGCGAGCGTGCCACCATTGTGAGAGGCCCACCGAAACGGACCAGCGGGCATTGAGACTGTGGCGCCACTCTGCGCGCAGGCGACTTGATTCGCCATCGAGCAGAATGCTGGCGTCGCCATTGGTCTCACGTGCCGCATGGCTGGCCGTTTGCCAATACAGGCTCAGTCCACTGCCGGGCGCGATGCCGTCGCTGTCAAGCTGAAACAGTGCGGACACAGTCGACAGGTTGTCATGCGCCTCGAACAGCGACTGCGCAAACGCGGCTTCAGCGAGCATTGCGAGTAGGACAACAGCGATACCGCCGGTAACGGCACGCTGTGTTTTGTCTTTGGCATTACGCATAATCGTGACATGACCTTGCTATCTACGCTGGCGCGACGGCCGCGATCATACCTCACGAAGTTTGCACACATATTGGTGGTAGCGCTGCTCCTATTCTGGTCGCTATGGGCCGCTGCTGACGACAACCTGCCGGAGGAGATCCAACGAGCGCTCGATCGGTATGAGCTGGATGCCGACGGATTCAGCTTGTGGGTGCAGCCGGTCGATGGTGGACCCGTGGTCATCGCGCACAACGCCGAGACACCCCGAAATCCGGCCTCGACCATGAAGCTCGTTACGACGCTGGCCAGTCTGGAGCTGTTGCGTCCTGACTATCAATGGCAAACCGAGGTATTTCTATTTGGCGAGCTTGGCGGTGATGGAGTGCTGCGAGGCGATCTCGCCATCCGTGGCGGCGGTGATCCTTATTTGGTGGAAGAGTCGCTGGAGCGGATGATCGTCGAAATGCGGCGGCGTGGTCTGCGCCGTATCACAGGCGATATTCTGCTGGATGACAGCGCATTTGAACTGGAGGCCGTCGACCCCGGGGCCTTCGACCAGGAACCGCTGCGCGCCTACAACGTGGCGCCGGACGCGCTGCTGGTGAACTTCAAAGTCGTCCGGTTTTTCTTCGAACCCGATCTGCAAACGCGTCGGGTGCGAATCACCACTGTGCCAGCGATGCCGGAGCTGCAGATCGAAAACAACCTCAAGCTGATTCGCGGGCGCTGTCGCGGTTATCAAAAAGGGGTGGCTGTGAATGCAGAAGCGAATGGCACTAGTGTGCGCTTCTCCGGAACGTTTCCAGATGGATGCGAGCGCTATTCACTAGCGCGTTCATTGCTCACGCACGATGCGTATGCCGCATCATTGTTCAGCACGATTTGGGCTCGGCGTGGAGGTCAGTTTGATGGGGCGATGCGCAATGGCGTGGTCGGCGATGCGCTCGAGCCCTGGCTGGTTTGGTCATCCAGACCGCTGACGGATCAGATTCGGCTGATCAACAAGAACTCAAATAACGTTATGACCCGGCAGCTTTTCCTGACGCTCGGACGCGAAGCATATGGGGAGCCAGCAACACTGACCAAGGCACGCTCGCGGCTCGCGCAATGGCTCTCTGATGGCGGTTTTGATGCCGAGCGCATCGTGATTGACAACGGTGCCGGTTTGTCTCGTGATGCGCGCATTTCAGCCGCCGGCTTGGGTCGTTTGCTGATGCGCGGGTGGCGCAGCCCTTATATGCCGGAATTCGTGGCATCGCTGTCGCTGGTGGGTTTGGACGGCACCTTTCGTCGTCGGTTCCGCAGTGGACCGATCACGGGTCGTGCGCATTTGAAGACGGGAAGACTGGATGGTGTGAGTGCCATGGCGGGTTACTCAATGGCAGCCGATGGTCGGCGCTATATTGTTGTGGCATTGCACAACGCGCCTGATGTCCACCGAGGTACAGGAGAGGTCGTGCAGAACGCGGTTCTGGAGTGGCTTCACCGCTATGAGGCCGAGACGCAGGTGGCCGATGATGCCGCGGAGGGATTGTCCGGCAGTGTTTCGCCATGAGGAATAGAACTATGGGATCAAACGCCCGTGTATTCATGTTTTGGGCATTGCTGCTGTTGGTGCCGTCGGCCGCCATGGCGCAATCCGAGACGGTTTATGTGACCGACGTACTGCGTTTAGGTCTGCATCGGGCGGCGGACACCTCCGATCGGGCATTTCGCTCTCTCGAAAGTGGTCAGGAGATGACGGTGCTGGAGCGCAACTCGCTCTATGCGCGTGTGCGCTTGCCCGATGGTACCGAAGGTTGGGTCAAAGCGGGGTTCCTCATCACTGATCCTCCGGCGCGCTTTGTCGTAGACGAGGCTAACGCACGCGCGGCATCCGCAGAGGCAGAGCTGGAGTCGATTCGAAATTCTGCCTCAGGAGCGCTGGGGCGGGTCGCGGATCTCGAGAGTCGCCTGACCAGTACCGAATCTGCGCTCGCACGGTCAGAACAGGACCGCGATGCGGCGATCGGCGAGCTCGATGAGTTGCGAAGTCGCATGCAGGCCTACAGTTTTAGCCTCCCCTGGCCGATGGCATTGGGAGGTCTGGCGATAGCGCTGGTGCTCGGGTTCGTTGCGGGATTCTGGTGGATCGACAGTCGCAGCCGGAAACGACACGGTGGATTCCGCATTTATTAGTGATCACGGCCGGTGAGACAGCGATCACGGAACCGGGCGACCAGCTTAAGTTAATGTCCGACCATGGAATTTGGTACCGGCGCACCGAGCGCCCGGGTTACCGGGGAAGTGATGTCGGACTCAGCACCACAATTTTCAGCGCCTGCGGGGACCGATTCTCTGCGGATCGCGCTCAGTGATGCCCACCGCGAACTCGACCTGATCTACGGACTTGAGCAACGTCTCGAGACGGAGACCCACGGTCAGGCGCGTCTGTCCCGCCTGGTGAGAGAGTTAACCCACCACATCGGCATGAGCTACAGCGTGCTTCTGGTGCCTTCGCGTCGTATTCGCATTCGTATCGCCCATCGGACATGGAACGGGATCGACAAAAAGGCGTTTGATCACGAGTTGCTGCGCGATGTGCTGCCGAAGTTTGCCAACATTGAACAACCGGTAGTCCTCCAGCGCCGCGGTCTGCCGCGTGGTGCGATCGGCAAGGACGACAAATGGCAGATGATCCTCGCGCCCGTGCGCGATGAGCATCAACAGCCCATCGGCGTTTTGGCCACCGCGTGCCAAACAGAAGGACACCCCCTAGGCACCGAGGCCGAGCGACTGACTGGCCACTTTGTCAGGGTGGCCGTCCGCATCATCGGCGAAAGCTATGATCGGCTGACGGGCCTGATTCAACAACGCGACTTCAGCGCGATTCTCGATAAGCTCACCGGCGAAGAGCAGGAAGTCGACGACGACCACTGCCTTGTCTATTTTGACCTCGATCAGTTCGAGGTGGTCAGCGATCGCTTCGGCACGCGGGCAGGTGAGGAAGTGCTCGAGCGATTCGCGCGCATCGCCGCGAGTCGTCTGCCTGGCGGCAGTTCACTTTCCCGCATTGAGGGCGACCGCTTCGCCGCGCTACTTCGTCACAAGGACCTCAACGAGGGCATGGAGTACGCCGAGGTAGTGCGCACCGAGTGCCAGCGACTCGTTTACGTCAGAGGCGAGTCCTCGGTAGCTGTGACCGTGAGCGCCGGCGTCGTCGAGATCAATGACCAGCAATCCCTGACCGAGCATCCGCTAACGATGGCCCGCATGGCTTGCAGTAAAGCCACAGACCATGGCGGTGACCGCATTGAGTGTTTTGACCCCTACGACAAGAGTATTGTGCGCCGGGTGGATAACCTGCAGGTGTTCGCTCAGCTGCAGGAAGCGATCAGCAACGATGCCTTCGTTCTGGATGCGCAGCCGATCCGTCCGCTACAGAGCGAAAACGGGTTGCCCCACCTCGAGATTCTCCTTCGAATGACCGGTCCTGGCGGCGACATCCTCCTGCCGCAACAATTCTTCTCCGCAGCCGAGCAGTACCAGTTGATGCCGCGACTTGATCGCTACGTCATCAAAAGGTTCTTCCAGATTCTTGACCAATTTGATGATCTGCTGGCTCTGTCCGACACCACATTCGCTATCAATCTCTCGGGCCAATCGCTGGGCGAACCGACGTTTCATGATTTCGTACGCCAGCATGTTGTGGAAAGCCACCTGCAGCCTCAACAGATTTGTTTCGAAATCACTGAAACGGCTGCGATTGCCAACCGGGAATCCGCCATCGCGTTTATGCACAGCATGCGTGACCTCGGCTGCAAGTTTGCGCTCGATGATTTTGGTGCCGGCTTGAGTTCATTCGCTTATCTGCGCGATATGCCTGTCGACACATTGAAAATCGACGGCAGCTTTGTACGGGATCTCGATACCAACAAGGTCTCCGAATCGATGGTTGCCGCCGTGGCGCAAGTCGCTCGTGTGATGGAACTTAAGACTGTCGCCGAATTTGTCGAAACGCCGGCGGTACTTGCGGGTTTGAAACGGCTCGGTGTGGATTACGGGCAAGGCTATCTTCTCGGCAAGCCGCAACCGCTCTTGGATCAGATCCGGTCACTGGCGGATTCCGGCAGTTACGCCCTGAACAATACTGGGGTCTCCCGAGGGCTCTCCGCCATCAGCTAAGCGTGGACGATCTGGCTCACGCGTCCAGCGAATGCCACAATCTGAGGGATGCGCCTACTCATCGTTCATCACGCACCGTCAGAAAATACGCAACGGCTGCTTGAGGCGGCATCCGACGCCGCTGGCGATATCGACGAATCTCTCGAAGTTGTGAGTCTGGACAGCCTGACTGTGGACGCCGCACGGGTTCGTGAAGCCGATGCCCTGATGGTCGCCACCACCGAGAACTTCGGTGGTATGGCGGGACGCACCAAAGATTTTTTTGAACGCATCTACTACCCACTAGGGCAGGACCTCGCTGGATTACCATTTGCCTGCTATATCCGTGCCGGCGAGGACGGGCGTGGCACCGTGCAGGGTATCGAGCGGATCGTCACTGGGTTGCGCTGGCGCACGGTACAGCCCCCGTTGGTGCTGCGTGGCGGCTGGACTCCCGACATGCCAGGTCAGGTCTCGGAGCTCTCCGCGACCCTCGCGGCAGGCCTTGTTGCGGGAATTTTCTGATTTTCTCGATTTCGGTGGGATAAGCGCCTCAGTTGTAACACCAACCTTGGTAAGCGGCAGGGAATGTCGTCTACAGGCATTGGAGCAATTGAATGAGCGCATCAGAACTCAAGGATCACGCCATTGAGCGAGAACGGAATTTCGCATCGACAGCACTCGTACTGACGACGATTTATGGTCTGTTCCTGATCGCGCTCATCGCAATGAATGCCAGCTGGGTATAGCCGCACACCTATGCCCAGCGTCTAGAGACAGCTTGCTTGGAACTTCGCCGTCGGAGTCCGGGGGAACCCCTTCATCGCACACGCCTCTCCCAGTCTTCGACGGCGGTTTTTTTTGAAAAGCCCTGTGCGGCTACACTTTCGGGATGTGGAACCGGATCAACAAGCTCCTGGCGCACCAGTCCTGGTATGCCAACCGGCCCGAGCTTCAGCACACCCTTCGTCATTGGTACTCGGCCCTGTCCGAGATCGACACCGATGCGGCTACTGCCCTAGCCACTCAGGCGGCTTCCCAACCCGCATATTGGCGCGCAGCGGCGGCCAGCACCTTTGTGCGCGACGCGGCGTTGCAGGAACCCGCGAGTCTTGGCGATATTCTGACCGATAGTGCGCCCGAGACAGTGTTTGATCGTGCGCGTCTCGACGCCGCAGTGGCCGAGTTGGGCGCGGAGCGGGGGTTGCGACGATTTCGACGCCAGCTGATGTTGAAAATCGCGTGGCGCGATGCGGCGGATGCGTTGCCGTTGGCGGACGTTCTCGAGGCGCTGAGCGCATTCGCGAATGCGGCGGTTGAAATCGGCCTCAAGGCAGCTCGTGCACGACTTCGGGAACGTCACGGAGAATTACGCACTCGGGACGGTGGTGTGGTGCCGCTGCAGGTGGTTTGCATGGGCAAGCTCGGTGGGGGTGAGCTCAACTTCTCATCGGATATCGACATCTTTTTCGTCTACCCCGAGATCGGCGAAAGCGATGGCCGTCGCGCCTTGCATGCTGAGGAGTACTGTTTGCGTCAAGCGAGGCTGGTGATCGACATACTCGATCGAGTCACTGAGCTCGGGCGAGTGTTTCGCGTCGATACTCGCCTGCGACCATTCGGCAGCGCCGGACCTCTTGCGATAAGCCTCGACGCGCTGGAAGTCTACCTACAGCGTCATGGTCGCGATTGGGAGCGCTACGCGTTTGTGAAGGCGAGAGTCATTGGTGAGGATCCACGCAACCTGACACGCGATTGGGTTGCCGATTGCCTCACTCGGTTCGTCTATCGTGCCTACCTCGATTTCGGTGTGTTGCAGTCGCTACGCGACATGCAGCGAACGATTGAACAAGAAGCCACGAGCCAGGAGGCCGTGCGCGATATCAAGCGCGGTACCGGCGGCATTCGCGAGATCGAGTTCATCGTCCAGTCCTGGCAGCTGATTCGTGGCGGCAGACTTCCGGCGCTGCAGACGACCTCTCTCTACGAAGCGCTGGAAGCGGTGGCGGCCGCGGAATGCATCAGTGCAAAGATGGCAGCGGAGCTGCGGGCGGCTTATGACTATCTGCGAGTGCTGGAGAACCGCTTGCAAGGGCTCGCAGATCGCCAGACACACTCGCTGCCGGAATCCGAGTCGGAACGTCATGCGTTGGTCCTGTCGATGGGAAAAGACAGCTGGGACTCGCTGGTCGCGGAACTGGACGTCCACCGACAACGGGTTTCCGACGCATTTCGCGGTCTTGTGTTCGCTGCCGCAGAAAATGATGCGCAGCGCGATTCGACACCGGACTGGCTGTCGATTGATCGCGGGCAGATCAAGCAATCGCTGTCGGAACGGAGTCTTGGGCAGATCGATACCCTCGCGGGACTCCTGCAGGAGTTTGCGAGGCGTATGCTGCAACAGCCGCTCACAGAGGCGGTACAGGATCGTATCCGCGGTGCCGTGAATGCCGTCATCGTGCGGTTACCGGCCTTCACCCCAGCCCCCTCTGTGCTGGAGCGTGCACTGAAGTTGGTGGAATCAGTGTGCCGGCGCAGCGCGTATCTCGTGCTGTTGGTGGAGCAACCCGAAGCAACCGATCGACTGCTGCGGCTACTTGCCTCCAGTCGGTTCATCGCAGAACAACTGGCAGAGCAGCCGATGCTGCTCGATGAGTTGCTCGACGCCTCGCTGTTTAACGAACCCATGGACATCGACCAGATGCGCACAGAGCTTGAGGCCTTGGCACGCACGCAGGACGAGTCCGACGTTGAGCATCAGACCGATGCGCTCGTGCGATTCGTTCGCACGGCTCAGTTTCGGATTGCGGTGGCAGATGTCAGTGGTGTGCTCGAGATCATGCGCGTCAGTGATCGCCTGAGTAACACGGCGACGGTGGTGTTGGAGCGCACGTTGACGCTTGCCTGGAATGACATGGTTGCCCGTCATGGTAGACCTGCCGGCACGGATGCCAGCGCCCCGGGGTTTGCCGTCATTGGTTACGGCAAACTCGGTGGGCTCGAGCTCGGCTATGGATCCGATCTCGATATCGTATTTCTGCACGATCTTGATGAAGGTGAGACAGACGGCCCGACGCCGCTGGACAATGCGAGATTCGCAATGCGGTTGGCGCGACGGATGGTGCATCTTCTGTCGGTGCAAACCGGCCACGGGAAGCTCTACGAAGTAGACATGCGGCTGCGCCCAAGTGGCCGTTCTGGACTCTTGGTGTCGTCACTCGCAGCTTTTCGCCGGTACCAGCAAAAGGACGCGTGGACCTGGGAGCATCAGGCATTGGTGCGCGCGCGAGCCGTGGCTGGCGATGCGGGTGTGATGCGCAGCTTCGAGCAAATTCGTCGCGATACGCTTGTGGATAGTATCAATCGAGCCTCGCTGCGAGTTGCTGTGGCCGATATGCGCCGGCGTATGCGCGAGAACCTATCCCGCTCTGGTCCCAACGAGTTCGATTTGAAACAGGACCCGGGCGGAATCGCCGATCTTGAGTTCCTCGTGCAGTACCTGATTCTGCAGCATGCGCATACCCACATCGCGTTGCTCGAGTGGACCGATAACATCCGTCAACTGGACAGTCTGGCCGGCCATGCTGTGCTCACGAGCGACACAGCGACGTCGCTGCAGGAGGCCTATGTCGAGCTGCGCGCGACGGTGCATCGTATGGCGCTCGAGGGCAATCGTCCGGTCGTACCGAGCGCCACACTGCAGGATGTCCGCCGCCGGGTGTCCCGGCAGTGGCAATACTGGTTGGGGTCACACTAGTTTCCGAGGGCGGTGATCGTGCGCAGCCGAGCGGGTATAGTTCGATATATGCAAATGGCCTCGACGAGCACCCGACCCATGTCCAAGTCGTCCTTACAACATCCGAATACCGAAACGCACTATGTCGTAAAGGCAGCCGATCTGCCGATCTCTTGCCCTATGCCGGGAACCAGTCTCTGGAATTCGCATCCTCGCGTTTATGTGCCAGTAGAAGTGACCGGACGGGCGAAATGCCCGTATTGCGGCACCTTGTACATACTCGAGGATGAATGAAATTCTATTCAAATTGAGCGCCAGCAAATGATTGTGGTGACCGGCGGAGCTGGGTTCATTGGCGCGAATCTGGTGGCTGCGCTGAATGCGCGCACCTCTGAGCCTGTGATGGTGGTCGACGAAATGACCGACGGGCACAAATTCACCAATCTTGTCGACCTCGACGTCGCCGACTACCTTGATCGCGATGAGTTTTTTCAGCGTGTGACGGCGGGGGATGATTTTGGCGGTATCAGCGCGGTGTTCCACCAAGGCGCTTGCTCAACGACGACCGAGTGGAATGGTCGCTTCATGCTCGAGAATAACTTCACGTACAGCAAAGCGCTGCTGTGGTTTTGTGAGCAACGTCGCATCCCATTCATCTATGCCTCTTCCGCAGCGGTCTATGGCGGCAGTTCGACCTTCTCGGAGGTGACAGAGAACGAGCGCCCGTTGAACGTTTATGGCTACTCGAAGCTCCTATTCGATAACTACTACCGCAGACACGCGGCGAGCCTGTCGACCCAGGTGGTTGGGTTGAGGTACTTCAACGTTTACGGCCCGCGCGAGGCGCACAAGGGCAGTATGGCAAGTGTCGCATGGCACTTTTCCAACCAGATTCTCGAGACGGGCCGTGCGCGACTTTTCGGCGCTCACGCCGGTTACGGCGATGGAGAACAGCAGCGGGATTTTGTGCACGTCGGTGATGTTGTGGGCGTGAATCTCTGGATGTTCGACCACCCTGAAGTCAGCGGTGTGTTCAATTGCGGTACGGGTCGTGCGCAGACTTTCGGCGAAGTCGCAAAGGCGGTGGTCGGTCATCTGGGCCGAGGCACCATCGAGTACATCGATTTCCCGGATCACCTCAAGGGTGCCTATCAGAGTCACACCCAAGCGGATCTCACTCGGTTGAGAGCGGCCGGTTGCACACTCGAATTTCGTGATGTGCAACGTGGCGTCAGTGACTACATGACCGCACTCGGGCGGTGAGCGAGTCTCCTGTGCTGGTCATCGGCCCATCGTGGGTCGGTGACATGGTTATGGCTCAGTCCTTATTTCGATGGTTGAAACAGCGATCACCGAGTCGCCCAGTCGATGTGCTAGCCCCCGGGTGGTCGTTGCCGATCGTTGCTCGAATGCCCGAGGTTCGCGAAGGTGTAGAAATGCCACTTGGCCACGGTGCGGTCGGTTTCGGTGTTCGTCGTTCGCTCGGCGTCTCGCTGCGTCACCGAGGCTACGGCCGCGCCATTGTTCTGCCGCGCTCTCTGAAAGCGGCGCTAGTGCCCTGGTTTGCGCGCATTCCGCGGCGTACCGGTTACCGGGGCGAGTTTCGGTACGGATTGATCAACGATATGCGTGCATTCGACAAGTCGGTGCTCGATCAGACGGTCAAACGCTTCGTGATGCTGGGTGTCGAGCGCGGTGAGGCACTGCCGCCGCCGCCGCCGCCCTCCCTGACGGTCGATGCCGACGCGCAGCGCAAAGCCATCGAGCGCCTGGTGCCAACGCACGATCGGCCTGTGGTCGGCTTGCTGTGTGGGGCTGAGTACGGACCCGCCAAAGCATGGCCGCAGGAGCACTTTTCGACCGCTGCGCGCGAATTGTTCGAGCGTGGGTTTGATGTCTGGTTGTTGGGCGGCCCCGGTGATCGCGACGCTGCAAAAAACATCGTTGCGCAATCCCGGGTGGTGGCACACAACCTGTGTGGCGAGACCTCGTTATCTGAGGCGATTGACCTGCTAGCGGCCTGCCATGCCGTTGTGAGCAACGACTCCGGACTGATGCACATCGCCGCCGCTGTCGGGACTTCCGTTGTTGCTGTGTACGGCTCGAGTAGCCCGAGTTTTACACCGCCGTTGACGACGCGCAGTGAGATTCACTATCTCGATTTGGAGTGCAGCCCGTGCTTTCAGCGCACGTGTCCGCTCGGGCACTTCAGATGCTTGAAAGACCTGACACCCGCACAGGTCATTGCGAGCATTACGCTGCCTGCGTCCTGAGAGCTTGATCGAGTTTCTCAGCGACTTCCTCAACCGTGATCAAAGCCATGGCATCGGGGTGGCGCACGCGTTGACCCCAGCGCACCGACTCGACCGTCTCATCCATGTACTTCTTGAGGGCGTCCGGATAACGGTCGACTGTGAATTCGGGTTGCGCTACCGGTCCGGTCCGCCCGGGATTGGACGTCGCATACAACCCGATTGCCGGCGTGCCGACCGCGCTTGCGATGTGCGCCGGTCCCGAATCGGGACAGATGACGCAATCGGCGCGCCGAATCAGTGCCGCTAGCGACTTCAGTGAGCTTTTACCGACAAGGTCATACACGGACTCAGGCGCTGCCGCTTTGATGGCTTCGGCGTACTCATGCTCAAGGGCGCTGCCGCCACCGGTCACTGCGACGATGGCCGAGTATCGCGCGACCGCTAGCTGCGTGATTGCAGCGAAGCGCTCGGCAGGCCAGTTTCGAAAGTTCTTTGCCCGCTGGCTCGAGCAAGGGCTAATGACAACCAAAGGTCTGTTGGCCAAAACGAGTTGGTCAGCGAGCGCGTAGTCCGCGTCAGCGAGCGGTAACTCCCACCTAGGAGCACTGCGCGCAACGCCAATGTGCGAGGCAAACTCGAATAACCCATCCAGCACATGAGGGTGGTGTTGCGGCGGAATCCGCTCATTGGTGAACAACCATTGCGCGTCGCGTGCACGACCACGGTCGAAACCCACCTTTCGCGGCGCGCGAATCAGGCGTGAAATTAGATTGGCACGCCAAGATGCGTGCATGTTGAGCAGAACATCGAATTCGCGCGAGCGTAGAGTGTGCGCCAGATGCGTCCTCGCAGTGCGGTCGGCTTGTTTGTCGACTACCACAAGCTCAACGCCTTCAAGCCCTTGCATCAGCGTGGCCTCGGTCTTGCCGATCAGCCAGGTGAGCTGGCACTCCGGTAGTGCATCGCGAATTGCGCGAACGACAGCGAGCGTGTGCACGCAATCGCCGATTGCCGACAGACGCAATATGCAAATACGTTCCCCGCTACCCATACTGAGCTGTCATTGCCGTTCGCTGCATACGCCAAGTGTAGCGATCGTCGGATTCGCCCGATAGCGGGGTTACACTGACCGGACGGGGTGCGCCGGTGCGGGCGCAGTGTTTCAAGTAGGCTGGCGATCAATGCAGAGAGTGGTTGAGGAGGTGGACGAGCAGCGTCTGGGTGTGCGGCCCGACTATTTGTTCGATGCGGCGGCCTGGCCACGCAAGTTGGGTGCTGCGGATGCCGGGCGCGGCGCGACTGCGTTTGTTGGCGATCAGAGCGGGGACTATGCGCTGCGCACCTATCGGCGTGGTGGCGCGATGGCCTCGCTGTTGGGCGATCGTTATTTGTTCACTGGGGCGTCAAGAGCGCGCAGCCTGTGTGAGTATCGTTTGCTGCGGGATATGTATGAAAGTGGACTGCCCGTGCCTGCGCCGGCGGCGGCCCGGTGTGAGCGAGCGGGTTTGTTCTATCGAGCGTGGTTAGTCACGACACTGATCCCCGAGACCAAGACACTGACTGAGGCATTGGCGCGATCCGAGCTTGCAGAGGACGCCTGGGGGGCGCTTGGCAATACGCTCGCGCGGTTTCACTGCGCCGGTATCGATCATTCTGATCTCAACGCAAACAACATCCTCCTGCAGGATGGAGGGCGATGGTTCCTGATTGATTTTGATCGCGGTCGGCAGCGCTCGCCGGGTAGCTGGAGCGCTAGCAACCTGAAGCGACTGTATCGATCATTGCTCAAAGAGCGCCGCGTCTCTGGCGCAACGCACTGGGACGAACGCCATTGGAATGCGCTAGCGAGCGGCTACAGATCAGCATAGAGGTTGCGGTAGTTCTGCGGTCTGCCTTTGAATTTTCGGTGAACCCAGAAGTACTGCTCGGGTGAGCGCCGAATCTGATCCTCAAGCTGACGCACCAGTCGATTCGTGTCGTCGACTGCGTCTCCCGTGGGGAAGGGCTCAAGCGGTGCAGTAATCTCGATGTCATAACCCGACAGGTCTGCGCGTCGGTGCGGATAGAAGCCGACGACCCGAGCACGTCCCAACCGTGCGAGAGTACTGGTCGCCGTATTGGTCATCGCCGGTTCACCGAAGAAATCGATCATCGCGCTGTGTTTGCGTCGATAGCTCTGATCGGGTGCGTACCAGACCGGAATGCCGTCGCGCAGGCTCCGAACCATCTGCTTAATGTTGGATTTCTCGATCGTGCGCCGACCTGAGCGTTCGCGCCCCCGGCGTGTCAGCTCCGTCACCAACGGACTGCGATCTTCCCTATAAACGGCATCAAAGATCAGGCCCTCTGATTTCAGCGCGGTGCCGCCGACCTCCAGCGCGCCGAAATGACCCGTGATCAGGATAACCGAGCCAGGCGTGTTCGCAGACAGGTGTTCGATGCCGTTGAAGCGCCAACGTCCTTTGAGTCGCTGCGGTCGATACCATGCCATCGCCATCTCGAAGACGCCCATCCCGAGATTCTCGAAGTGCCGTGTCACGGTATCCTCAATCCAATCGGCATCGTACTCGGGAAAGCAAGTTTGCAGATTGCGCCGCGTGACTTGCGCGCGCTTCGGCGACAGTTTCAGGGCCAGGCGCCCCACACTACGGCCGAGTCTCAGCTGGGTCTTGAAGGGCAGAAAGCTCAACAATCGGAGCAGCCAAAAGCCGATCCAGGTTGGCCAATAGTGCGGCGCATGAAATGACGGTTTCGCCTGTTCGGTTGAGTCTGGCATCAGTCCGTATCTCGAAAGCGGCGGTGTACCCAATAATATTGTGAGGGCGCAGCGGCAATCATCGTCTCAAAGGCCCGATTCAGTATTGCGACATCGGCACTGCGATCTTCTCCCGAGAGCTCCAGTGGTGGGTAAATTGTCAACCGGTAGCGAGCACCATCACGGACCATGTGAACGGGAAGTACGGTAGCTGCGTACTTCGCAGCGAGTCGAACCAGCGTCGCGTTACTGACGGTTTCCTGGCCTAGAAAAACACTGGGAACCGCGCCGGAAGTCGTATCCATCTGGTCTGCTGCAATGTACACGCGCTCATGGTTTTGCATTGCATGTATCAGCGCTCTTGGTTCGTGTTTGGAGATCATCTGTCGGGTTGCGCGCCCGCGCCCGCGAAGCACAATCTCGTCAAACACCTGATGGCCAAATGGACGATGTACTGCGGATATGTCGGTACAGGTGCCGAGCGTGCGCAGTAATAGCTCCATGGCGGTGCAATGAATTCCCGCAAACAGAATCGGTCCCGAGTCCACTGCCTGCAGGTGTCGAAGACCCTCAATATCCGTGAGCGCGATCGATCGCGCGTCGCTGGCCCACCAGGCCATACCGGCCTGCAAAACCCCGATGCCTAGTTCACCGCAGTGGGCGGACAAGAGCTCGTCTCTATCGGCTTCGCTCATCTCTGGGTAGACGCGCGTAAGGTTCTGCCGAGCGATTCCGATGCGCTTTGGCACCCATCGCTGCGCAAGTGCGCCAATGGTTTGGCCTATGATTCGCTGCCCCCACCACGGCAGCAGGGAGATCAGTCGCAGGCCGAAAATTGCGGCGCGAACTCGCAGCTGGCCTGAGTCGGGCGATCGAACTGAACTTGTTGAACCGGTCATTGCCCAAGCATTGTAGCGGTTCGATTTATCCCTTCGTGATTGAAATTACCGCCGCGAGACCGCATTTTCTCTCTAGAGTTTTCTTGTCGGAGTTCTGATTCATGAAACGACTGCTTTTGTTCGTGGGCACCAATGTTGCGGTGCTGGCTGTGATCAGTGTCGTCTGGAGCCTTATGCCGTGGGACAGCGTATTTGCCGCGGATGGCGGGCCTAACCTCACGGCTTTGCTGGTATTTTCGGCGATCGTTGGTTTCGCCGGTTCCTTTATCTCACTGTTGATGTCGAAGTGGATCGCCAAGCGCAGTACAGGCGCCCAAGTGATCACCAACCCGCGTAGCGAAATCGAGCAGTGGCTCGTCGCAACGGTGCGCCGTCAGGCCGATCAGGCCGGTATCGGCATGCCCGAGGTAGCGATTTACGATGCGCCGGAGGTCAACGCGTTTGCGACGGGTGCGAATCGCAACAATGCACTGGTCGCTGTTAGCACGGGATTGTTGCAGGGCATGACGCGGGATGAAGCCGAGGCGGTCTTGGCACACGAGGTGTCGCACGTTGCGAACGGCGACATGATCACCCTGACTCTGGTTCAGGGTGTGGTGAACACGTTCGTGGTGTTCCTGTCACGACTGGTCGGGTACTTCGTCGATCGAGTAATCCTTAAAAATGAGGAAGGCGTGGGTGCTGGCTATTTCCTGGCGTCATTAGTCGCACAGATGGTTTTCGGCATCCTTGCGAGCATCATCGTGTGCTGGTTCTCTCGTCAACGTGAGTTTCGAGCTGATGCCGGTGGTGCAAGACTTGCGGGCGCCAATAAGATGGCCGCTGCGCTTCGCCGCCTGAAATCCCAGCAAGCAGGCTCGCATTTACCGAAAGAGATGGCAGCAATGGGTATCTTCGGTGGTGCCGGTTCGGGCTTTCAGCGGATGTTCATGACTCACCCGCCGCTTGAGGAGCGAATTGAGGCCCTCGAGCGCCCGGTGTTGCGTTAGGCGCTATTCCTCGGAACTGTCGTCGCCGGGCTCAGCGATGAGCGCGGCGGCGGCATCCGGAGTAATCCGATCAAGCCCGAGGTGAAATGCAGCGAAGCCCGGCATAACGACCTGATTTCGAGCCATGCCGATAATGCGCCCGCCCCGTGGCGCATAGATGCCGACGGTTTCGTTATTAATCGGATCTGTGATCTTTCCGAGTAGATCCCCTTCGGATACCCGACTACCCAATCCAACGCTCGCGATCAGAATCCCACCGCGATCCGCCCGCACCCAGGCAGAGCGGTAGTAGGTTTCCTCGCGTTCGGTATCCGACCGTTCGGAGACCACCATGCCAAGCGTTCTCAATAGCGTCTCGATACCTCGAACACCCTGAGTGACTTCTTCCTGCTCAAGTTGTTCAGGTCCACCGGCCTCGAGGGTGACGGTGGGGACCCCGGATAACGTCGCGGCGTAGCGCAGGGTGCCAGGTCGTGGCTGACTGTTGACGATGACGGTCGCTCCGAACCCGTTGGCAAGCGCACGCACGCCAGCATCGGCCAGATCGGCGCGCAATTGGGGCAGATTGCTCCGCTCGAACGACCCTGTGTGAATATCCACCAACGCGTCACAGTGACGAACGACTTTGTTAAAAAAGCTGTTGGCAATGCGTGAGGCCGCCGAGCCCGTTGTGGTGCCCGGAAAGTGTCGGTTGAGATCTCGCCGGTCTGGTAGATATCGGGTGCCGCGCCGAAATCCCTGAATGTTCACAATCGGTACGCCGATCACCGTTCCGGTTAGCGTGCTTGGCTGCAGACCATGCAAAACGCGACGCACGATTTCGATGCCGTTGATCTCATCACCATGGATCGCAGCCGTCAGACAGAGAATCGGCCCTGGATTGCGTCCGTGGAGCACCAGCACCGGGGTGTCGACAGGCAATCCCTCGAATAACTCCGTTGCCGACCATGCGAGTTGACGATAGCTTCCTGCCGGGATTTCCTCACCCAGAAAGTCGAGCGGTTGCGGGTCGAGAAACTGGCGGCCTGAAAACAACACGGCTGCAGCATTGTCCGCGACCGGCAAATCACCGAGAGAATCAGCGCGATCGTCGGTAACGATGTCGTCCTCGGCCAGCATGTCGGGGTCAGCGGTGTCGGTGTCTGCGATGCCCGATGCGAGCGGCGCGAGTGACAAAAATAGAAGAATCGCAACGCGCATGACGGTGACGGTTTTCGAAAGGTCGCTAAACATAACACGCATCAGTCTAAGCGCAAGCTGGACCGGAATCTGTGAGCGGAATCAACAATCTGCACCTGGCGAGCTGCACTGTTGGTGCTGGACGATTGCCCAACTCCTTCTTTAACATAGCGGTCAATGGCTGCGAAGACGTTCGCGCCGTTCAAATAAAACGAGGAGAGGACGAATGACAAAGCTGACCGACGTTGAGGGGATCGGACCAAAGTACGCAGCCAAGCTGACGGCTGCTGGGTGCCGGAGTCAGGAGCATTTGCTGGAAATCGGAGCGACAAAAGCCGGACGCAAGAAAGTCGCAAAGGATTCCGGTTGCACAGAGAAGCAGATTCTCGAGTGGGTGAATCGCGCTGATTTGTGTCGCATCAAAGGCGTCGGCAGTGAGTATTCCGACCTGCTTGAGTGCGCCGGTGTAGATACCGTGCCTGAGCTTGCCGGCCGCAATGCGGAAAACCTGGCAATCAAGATGAAAGAGCTGAACGCGGAGAAGAAGCTCGTTCGTGCGGTGCCTTCCGCGAAAATGGTTGAGGGCTGGGTGGCGCAGGCGAAGAAGTTGCCGCGCGCGGTCCACTACTAAGACCAGATTGCATGCAGGTGCACCGAATGACCAAAAAGGTCGCACCGAGTAACGGAAGGCCGGGCGGTTTGCGCTCGGCCTTTTTTGTAGCGCTCGGTTGGTGGGTATGTGTTTCGGCGTCAGCGACCCTTCCGATTGCAGACTTCATAGAGGTCGATAAGTCGGATCGACTTTTGCGTTTGTATTCAGGTGATGAGGTCCTGCGCGAATTTCCGATTGCGTTAGGCCTAGCACCCGAGGGTGACAAATTGCAGGAAGGCGACAACCGAACACCTGAGGGGCGCTACTTCCTCGATCGCAGAAATCCGGATAGCCGGTTCTTCTTGTCGATCCGGATTTCCTATCCATCCTCAACGGATGTGGCTGAAGCAAAAGCAGAAGGTGTCGAACCTGGTGGGCAGATCATGATTCATGGTCAACCCAACGAGCCTCGCTATTCAACCCGTTTTTATGCCACTACCGATTGGACAAACGGTTGTATTGCTGTGTCCAATCTCGCAATGATCGATATTTGGTTGATGACACGACCAGGCACGCCTATCCTCATCCAGCCCTGAAGGCAGGCAGGCAATTACATGGATATTGAAGTCGCACCAGAGGGCACTCTGGAGGTGCTTTCGCAGCTGGAAGTCAATGCGCTTCGCAGCAAAGGCGAAGACGGTCTGTACCCGCTGTTGCGGCGCTGCGCGCTAGCGGTGCTGACGACAGGCTCGATGACCGACGATCCGTCGGAGCTGCTTGCGCAATACCACGATTTCGAGGTGTCGATACTGCAAGTCGATCGCGGTGTTCGCCTGAGCCTTAGGAATGCGCCGGATAGCGCGTTCGTGGACGGGCAGATGATCAGAGGTACGCGCGAGCTGCTGTTCGCCGTATTGCGAGACATCGTTTTCTACCACTCCGAATTCTCGAGTGCCGGGCGTTTCGATCTTTCCCGCCCTGAGCACCTCACCAACGTAGTGTTTCACGTGTTGCGCCATGCCGGTGTCGTATCGGCGCGCACCGGCGTCGACGTGGTCGTTTGCTGGGGTGGCCATGCGATCAGCCGGCACGAATATGACTACACCAAGAAAGTCGGGTATGAGCTCGGTTTACGCGGTTTGCAGGTCTGCACAGGGTGTGGACCAGGCGCCATGAAAGGCCCGATGAAGGGCGCCACAATTGGGCATTCCAAGCAACGTATTCGCAACGGCCGCTACATCGGAATCTCAGAGCCGGGCATTATTGCGGCCGAATCCCCGAACCCGATTGTTAATGAGCTCGTCATCATGCCGGACATGGAGAAGCGTCTTGAGGCGTTTGTCCGCACCGGGCATGGGATCGTCGTGTTTCCGGGCGGCGTCGGAACCGCTGAGGAGATTTTGTATCTGCTCGGTATCTTGCTCCACCCCGAGAACGCCGAGCGCGAGTTCCCGCTGGTGTTTACCGGCCCATCCAGTGCAGCGGGCTATTTCGAGAAGATCGACCAGTTCATTGGCCAGACGCTGGGTGATGCGGCGCGCAAGCGATACGAAATCGTGATCGACGACCCTGAGCGGGTAGCGCTGTTGATACAACATGGTTTGGATCGCGTGGAGATGCGCCGCCGGAGAGATGGCGATGCGTTCTACTTTAACTGGCGCCTGCATATCGACCCTGAGTTCCAGCGGCCCTTTAATCCGACGCATGAATCGATGGCGGCACTCGACCTGTCGGAGTCACTGCCTGCGCATGAGTTAGCTGCAAGCCTTCGCCGCGCTTTTTCCGGCATTGTTGCGGCCAACATTCGTGAAGAGACGTCTCGTATGGTCAGACAGGATGGCCCGTTTGAGATTCATGGATCGAGGCGTGTCAGCCAATTACTTGATGACCTGCTGCGGGACTTCGTGGAACAACGCCGCATGAAGATATCCGGTGATTACAAGCCATCATTCCGGGTTATCGAGTCAAATCTGTCGATCGATGACAACTGACTTTCCGTAATTTGTGATTACGTAAAATATTCCGTAACTAACTGTTTTTAATAGTGAAAAAATCACTTACGTTGTGATGCAGTTCCTCGTTTGAAACCCCGTAGAGGCGTACCGTAGAGTCATACTCAAATTGTTCGTGAGAACGCAATGGCTCAAGACGACAAACCTTTCCGCTGGCCGGGCGAACCCGCTAACGACGCAGACGTTAACTCAGAGACCTTGCGTACCGGCGAGCCGGACGTGCTGCGAAACTGGCTAAGTCGTGGCCCCGTAAAACGTCGCCGCTCATCGTTTGATCCCAATCTGTATACCTGGAAGGGATATCGCGAGTGGAAGGCTGACGTGAACAAACAATGGGTAGATCCCGACGAGTAACTCGGAAAACCAAGTTTTCGCTAATCAGGCAGCGTTTGTAACGCTACCGGATCACACTTAACGACACTGACGGTTTGGTTATGAACGACGCATCACGCCGCAAAGACCCTGTAGACGCTTTTCAGAACCCGGACACCCGCGAACGCTGGGAGTGGGTTCAGCAGGCCATCGGATTCGCTGAAGACGATTGCGCCAGAGAGTTTGAGTACCGAAACGAGAGAGACGTAGAAGGGGCGCCTTCACCTTTCATCGAGTAATCGCCCGCGCGATTTATTCAAGGACCCACGGATATGGAAATCACAATGCAATGGTGGGATGACGCGGACGATTTGTTCTACGCGCTCCTCCTGAAGGTTCAGGCGCTGGCCCACTGGACCCCGGTCATCGCCAAGACCCTGATTCTCGCACTGGCCGTGTTTGCTCTGGGCTGATCTACCCCTGATTGCTTGAAAAATCGCTGCTGGCACCCATATCCCCACATCGGTTTTTGTTGAGGATAGGGCGGGATGACCGACACCAACCAGACGACCTACGGATTTCAGGCCGAGGTCAAACAGCTGCTCAAGCTGATGATCCACTCCTTGTACAGCAACAAGGAGATTTTTCTTCGTGAGCTGATCTCCAACGCCTCGGATGCATTGGACAAGCTGCGCTTCGAGTCGATTGAGACCCCGAGTCTGCTCGGCGACGACACTGAGCTTCGAATCACCCTCGATTTCGACGCCGACGCAGGCACGCTCACGATCAGTGATAACGGTATTGGCATGAGCCGAGATGATGCTGCTGCTAATCTCGGCACGATTGCGCGATCCGGCACCGCGGAATTTCTTGGCAAACTGGGGGATGACGAGCGCGAGAACGCGCGCCTTATTGGTCAGTTTGGCGTCGGGTTTTACGCATCCTTCATCGTTGCGGATGAGGTTTGTGTAGAGAGTCGACGAGCCGACTTGAAGGCCGATGAGGGGGTTGTATGGACGTCCCGAGGCGATGGGGAATATACGCTGGAGTCTGCTGAGCTTGATTTTCGAGGCACACGAATCACGCTGACGCTAAAGGCGGAGGAGCGTGAATTTGCAGATCGATTCCGGATCCAGAACCTCGTTCGTCGGTATTCCGATCACATTGCCTTCCCGGTTCAGATGCCGGCGTCTGGCGAAGATGCTGAGGGGTTCGAGACGATCAACTCGGCGACGGCATTGTGGACTCGTTCGCGCAGTGAAGTCTCCGATGACGAGTATCGGGAGTTCTACCAGCATATCTCCCATGACTTTGAGGCGCCTGCCGCTTGGAGTCACAACAAAGTTGAGGGCAAGCGCGAATACACGAGCTTGCTCTACGTACCAAAGCGCGCACCTTTCGATCTCTGGAATCGCGAGGCGCCACGTGGACTGAAACTGTATGTCCAACGTGTCTTTATCATGGATGACGCGGAGCAGTTCCTGCCGCTTTACCTGCGCTTCATTCGCGGTGTGGTCGATGCCGCTGATCTTCCCCTGAATGTGTCTCGCGAGCTATTGCAGTCCACCCCGGGGGTTGAGGCCATGCGAAGTGCGCTGACAAAACGTGCCCTCACGATGCTGAAGAGACTGTCGACTGACGACGAAACGCTGTTTGGTGAAATTTGGGATACGTTTGGTGAGGTGTTGAAGGAAGGTCTTGCCGAAGATACGGCAAACCGGGATCAGCTCATGGAGCTCTTGCGTTTCAACACCACGGCATCGACGGATGCCAGCCAGCGAGAGTCGCTCGCACAGTACGTTGAGCGGCGCAAGGAAGGGCAGGAGGCCATCTACTTTCTGACCGCGGATTCACTTGCCGCAGCGAAGGCGAGCCCGCATCTGGAGGTGTTCCGCAAACGCGGTATTGAGGTGCTGCTGCTGACGGACCGCCTCGACGAGTGGGCGATCAGCTATCTCACTGAATACGATGGGAAGCCATTGCAGGACATCCGCCGGGATGGGCTGGAATTGCCCGGAGGTGAGCCCGAGCCCGCCAAGGCGGAGGATGTTGCCGACGATGGCGTCATCGAGCGTCTCAAAGGCAGCCTGGGCGACTCGGTCGCCGACGTTCGTGCCAGTGATCGCCTCGTGGACTCGCCGGCCTGTCTGGTCGCTGCTCGTGACGATATTGGCGACCAGATGCGACGCATGCTGGAAGCGGCTGGTCAGGAGGTGCCGGAAAGCAAGCCAACGTTGGAAATCAACTTGGCACATGGCTTGGTGCGTCAGATGTCAGGGACCAAGGACGACGCTCGATTCACGGATCTTGCGAACGTCGTCGTTGGTCAGGCACAGATTGCTGAGGGACGTCTTCCAAGTGATCCGGCGGTGTACGTGAACACGCTCAACCGATTGCTGTCCGGCGCTGTTGATTAGCGGTTTTGTCGCAGATGCGCCGGCACCAACCGGCGCTCTGCGAGATCGAACAATAGATCGGTAACGACGGCCAGCGCTGCCGCTGGCAAAGCACCTTGCAAGATCAGGTTCGTGTCATTTAGCGCAAGTCCGGTCACGATCGGTTGACCAAGGCCGCCCGCGCCAATGAACGCCGCGAGCGTCGCAGTGCCAATGCTGATGACGGCAGCCACACGTAAACCGGCGATGATGTGCGGCATGGCGAGTGGCACGAGTACATGGCGGCGACGTTCACTGTTGGTCATCCCTAAGGCGGTGGCGACCGTCAGGTGATCCGGTTCAATGGCATTGAACGCGGTCAGAGTCGCGCGCACGACGGGTAACAGCGCGTAGAGAAATAATGCGATGACCGCAGGGATCCACCCGATCCCGAACAGTGGAATCATCAAGGCCAGCAAAGCGATAGAGGGGATGGTCTGAATCAGGCTGCAGATGTAGAGCAGTGCTGATGACGCGCGTGGCAGCGGTTGCACAACCATGGCGAGCATGACACCGATGGTTGATGCCGCAATCAACGCAACCAGCGTTAGTTGAATATGTCTGAGCGTGTTGCGAATCAGCTCATCGATGATTGGGGAGGCGGCGGTGTCGGCGCCAGCATCTTCCACCAGCCCGGTTTCGCGCAGGAAACTTGCTGCAACGCTTGCGATGGGCTGTTTGTCCATGACCACGCGCGCATTGAGTGATTGCATACGCCGCTCATCGATCCGACCCTCCAGCAGCGCGAGAACTGCTGCGACGTCGTCCGGTAAATTGTCACGACCCAGCCAGACGGCGTCATAGCGCGGGAAAAACCCGAGATCATCGTTCAGCAGGGTTAGGTTGGCGCGTGCGAGTTCTCCGTCAGTCGAGTACGCATCGGTGATGTCGATACTGCTGTCGGTCAAAGCTTTGTAGGCTAGTCCGTGCTCGATGCTGCGCACCGGTAATGACAAACCATAATGTGCCGCCAAGGCATTCCACCCGTCATTGCGAGCACGGAACTCATGGCTGACCGCGACGCGCAGACGATCCGCTCGCCTGAGATCGGAGATGCTGGTGAGGTTGCCCGACTGTGCAACTGTCTCACGGATGGCGAGTACATACGTGTTGTTGAAGCCAGGCGGTGAGTAAGTTTGCAGCCCGATCTGTTTCAGCTCGGTATCGAGATCGGCCTCTGGCCCCGCGTTGAGAATCGCACTTCTGATCGTGCCCGTGTATTCGGGGTAGATGTCGATCTCCCCGCGATTCAATGCGTCGTAGCAAATCTTGGTGCCACCTAGGCCAGGTTTGCGGTCGACGCGATAGCCGCGGGACTCAAGCAATTGAGCTGCAATCTCAGCGAGCAGGTAGCTTTCTGTGAAGTTCTTACTGCCCACGGTGACCGCGTCTGCCCCGTGCCCGGTGTGTGCAGTCAGTACGAGCAATATCGCGATAATGAAGCGATTCACAGGCACTGCTCGATCAGCCTTGCGGCGTAGGCGTCTTGCGGATCAGCGAGCACCTCGTGCTTGCGCCCTTGCCGCACAATGCGCCCGTCCGACAGGATGACGAAGTAATCTGCCAGCCGCTTGGCCTCAGCAAGATCGTGTGTGACCAACAGGCAGCTATTGATCTCGTCGTTTCGCATACCGAGAAACTGCGCGTGAGTGTCGCTTCGCGTGATCGCATCGAGACCCGAAAAGGCCTCATCGAGAAGCAATAGCTCCGGGGCGAGTGCCAGTGCACGGCAGATACCGGCTCTTTGCTGTTGACCGCCGGAAAGCTCGCTCGGGTAACGCGACAGCTGCGATTCGGTGAGCTGCATTCGCTGACTGAGCGCAATCACTCGCGTGGCGATCGCTTCCGGATCACGCCCCGCAATTTTCATTGGCAGCTCAATGTTGGACCGCACACTCATGTGCGGCAGTAGCGCGATCTGCTGCAGTGCATACCCTGTGCGAAAGCGGATATCACGCAGAGACTCGGCAGCCAAAGGCTGGCCGTTTCTAAGGATGGTGCCGCTGGTCGCGGTTTGCAGGCCATTCAGTAGACGCAGGAGTGTGGATTTACCACTCCCGCTGGCACCGATCGCCGCGACGATGGTCTGTTCAGGTATGGCGAGGTCGATATCGTGGAGGATTCGCCGCTCGCCGATGTCCACGCAGACCGATTGGAGCTCGGCAATCATGCAACGCAGTGTTACTGACCCCTGTGCTGGCTGCAACTGTGAGGGACTGGTCGACAGTCGTGATCGCGTAATACAATTGTGGGTTAAGGAGGCGGCATGGCACAGAAACAACCGACCGGTATGGATCGTACCGAGCTTGAGGCAAGAGTTAAGGCTCTCACGCCTCGGCAGCGCGAAATCACGCAGAACAAAGGCACGGAGCGGGCGTTCACCGGTGAATATCTGGACCACAAGGCAGATGGCACCTATTGCTGTGTCGTTTGCCAGTCGCCTTTGTTCAGTTCAGAGCACAAATACGATTCGGGCTCTGGCTGGCCGAGTTTCTTTCTGCCGTTAGCAGGAGACAACGTCACACTACAGCGGGATACCAGCCACGGCATGATTCGCGAGGAGGTCCTGTGCGCGAATTGCGGCGCACACCTCGGGCACGTATTCCCCGACGGACCACAACCGACGGGTCAGCGTTTTTGCATCAACTCGGCGGCGCTCGATTTCGCTGATAAGGAAAACTGATAATGAAAGTGAACACTCAAGCCTGGCGGACGCTGCTTTTGCTGTTGCCGCTGATTCTGGTCACCGGCTGCCAACAGCAGGCCAAAGACTGCGTACAGATGGAGAAACCTATGAACACGTTCGAACCTTCCGTGCCCACCGACGTGGAGGGATTGACCGCAACCGTGGTTAATCCAGGGCGGGACCTGGCCGTTGGCGAGGGTGACTTCGCGAACATGCATTACACCGGTTGGTTGTTTGATGCTGAAGCCGAGGATGGCCGTGGCAAAAAATTCGACAGCTCGCGTGATCGGAATCAGACGTTCGAATTCCCGCTGGGTGCCGGTCGCGTCATCAAAGGCTGGGATATCGGAGTCGCCGGCATGCAAATCGGTGAAGTTCGCACGCTCAAGATCGCACCGGAACTCGGGTATGGATCACGCGGTGCGCCAGGCGCAATCCCACCGAACGCAACGCTGTTGTTCGAGGTGGAGCTCGTCAGCTTCAAGCGCTGCCAGGTCTTCGAATAGGCGCCGTACGCAATGTCGCTGCAGTCACGGCTGGGTATCGCGTTTGTCGGTGGATGCACGGTTGCGCTGGCGCTTTCGCTCATCGCCGCCTTTCTGATCCATGTCGTCGATGACCGCCGTGATGAGGACATGATCGAGGCACACCCGGTCGACTTGCTGCTGGGATACGATCAGCTCGATCTGAAGGAGCTGCTTGGCGAGCCGCGCTACCAATTGCCTGAAGTGAGAGAAGCGCCCGAGTTGCCGACCTATCGGCCGCCTGAGCGTGAGATTCGGGGCTTCGTCATGCTCGCTGTTGAGGTCGATGCTGAAGGTCGAACGATCGACGCTCAGGTACTGGAGGCTGAGCCCTCGGGTGTCTTCGAGACTGAGGCGATAACCCAGGCGCTAGCAGAGCGCTGGCCTGCTGGTTCGCCAGGAATGCGCGATCATGTGGTGCAGTTCACGATTCCCGGCGGGGAACGAAGCGCACGGTCACTCTCCGATTGAGCTTGCGCCCTGCTCGTGTTGCGTTGTCGGCAATCGGTTTGCTGGCACCGTATCCATCGCTGGAAATACGATCGGAAGAGATGCCTCTGTCGTGTAGCGCTTTGCCGACGGCGCTCGCCCTTTGTTTGCTCAGCGCCAGGTTGATCGCGTCACCACCCATCGAGTCGGTATGACCTTCGACGATAATACGGGCTTGTGAACAAAGCACGGCTAGCTCGGCGAGTGTATCGAGGGTTGCTTCGTTGCCACCGAGAATAATTGCGGTACCCGGTTCGAAGCGCAATGGTTGAGCTTCGAGCAACGCGGTCGCGTCCTGGTCGCACGCCGTGATGGTCTCCGGATTGGCGTGTGCGCTGGATTGCGCGCACAGGAGCGTGCAGCATAGCCACAAACCCCAAAGTCTCATGCGGCGTTGTTGGCAGGATCTCCGACGATCTCGCGGGCCTGCTCAACCCAGCGATCGCGACGTATGCGGCCGGGAAATTTCAACTTTTGGTCCAACGCGTCGATGTCTTGTTCTCTCATGGCGGCGAGGTCCTGGAGGGTGCGGATGCCGTGCGTCTCGAGTCTGCGAGCAAGCGCAGGACCGATACCACGGATCGCCTGAATGCCAGAGTGTACCGATTGCCGCTTGTTTTTTTTCTGCGGACTCCGATTGTTTTGTGTTCGTCGGATCACGAGCTTCAATTGTTTTCGGGTATTGCGGTGCTGTTCCTTAAGCGTCTCGAAAGCGCTCTTCGCAGTTTCGATATATTTGGACTGGCTACGAACCCGGGCATTCGCTTCATCCAACGTTTCACGCAGAACACTAATCTGGCGTTGGGAGCGGTGATGCTGATCACTCAGTTGCTGGCGAGCCTCGCGAAGTTGCTCGCGTTGGCGGGTAAGCTGTTCGATCGTTTCCTGCTGTGCCGCCAGCTGCTGGCGAGCGCGTTCAACACTGATTTGTACGCGCCGATCCTGACGTTCCCGACGCAAAGCCCAGCCCAACGCGGTGCCGGCGGCAAAGCAAACAAACATGATTGCGATCGTTCCCGGTGTCATTGCCGGACGTTCCCCTGTGTTGGTTATGTCTGATCGTATGCCCTCGAATGCCCCTCACGCCATGACGGAGTTGGCAAAAACCACGCTCACTGGGCGATTCAGTGAGTCCGTTTAGCTGGGGCTAAGCATGTACAATGCCTGTTGATTCGCCGGATTGACGCATGGAACACGACTATATCTCCATCGGCATCGTCTTCGTCGTGTCGCTGGGCATCGCTGCTCAGTGGCTGGCCTGGCGGCTCCGACTACCCGCGATCGTCTTGCTGGCCGCTGCCGGGATACTCGCAGGCCCGGTGTTCGGACTCGTAGACCCGAGCGAGCAGCTTGGAGAGCTTCTGCGCCCGCTGATCGGGTTGTGTGTCGCCATCATTCTCTTTGAGGGTGGACTCAGCCTGAATCTGGCTGAGTTGAAACATGCGGCCAGTGGGGTTCGCCGCCTTGTTTATCTCGGAGCGCCCATGGCCTGGGTGTTCGCTGCGGCATGCGCCTACTTTATCGGCGGTCTGGATACCGCGACGTCGCTCGTGTTCGGCGCCATCATGGTCGTGACGGGTCCGACGGTCATCATGCCCCTGCTGCGTCAAGCCGCGTTGAATCGGCGCACCGCTTCCTACCTCAAATGGGAGGGCATCGTTAACGATCCCATCGGCGCGCTGCTTGCGGTCATTGTATTCCAGTTCTTTGTTTACACCGGCCAGGGCTCGGGTCTGCTTTATGTTCTTGAGTCCCTCGGACTTGCTATCGCCTCAGGAGTGTTACTCGGTGCGGTTGGTGGTTGGCTCACAGGGCAGGCGTTCAGAGCCGGCCTTGTCCCGGAATATCTGAAGAGCCCGGTGATGCTTGGGTTGGTTTTGGTGATCTTTGTCGCAGCGAACTACTTGCAACATGAGGCGGGCCTGTTGGCCGTCACTGTCATGGGTATTGTGGTTGCGAATATGAATCTCCCGGGATTTGGCGACATGCGCCGGTTCAAGGAGTACATCACGATCATGCTGGTCTCGATCGTTTTCGTACTGCTGACGTCCGATCTTGATATTGCGTCTTTGACTTCCATCGGTTGGCGCGGTGCGGCACTGATCGCAGCGCTATTGTTCATCGCTCGCCCGGCCGCCATCATGTTGGCGACCATCGGGGCGGGCATGCAATTCAATGAACGCGTTTTGCTCGCCTGGATCGCACCGCGCGGCATCGTTGCCGCGGCGACGGCCGGTATTATGGGGCCGCGTCTCGTCGATGAGGGTTACGACGCCAGTGTGCTTTTGCCGCTCGTCTTCGCGGTGATTTTTGCCACCGTACTGTTGCATGGTTTTTCTTTGAACTGGCTTGCCGCAAGGTTGGGGCTGGCATCGCGACACCGCGACAGTGTCGTGATTGTGGGCGCGTCACCGTGGTCCACCGAACTCGCCCGAATACTGCGCGGGTTGGACATCAATGTGTTGATCTCCGATTCGTCCTGGCATGCGTTGCGTGATGCGCGTCTCGCGGGTGTGTCGGTGTTCTACGGCGAGATTCTTTCAGACTTCGCTGAGGAAACGGTGGAGCTTGCACATGTTCGCACGGTGCTCGCGGCAACCAGCAACGATGCGTACAACGCATTGGTGTGCAAAGCGCTGGCACCGGAGGTTGGACAAGCAAGAGTTTTTCAACTGCCGATGGGCGGTGGCAACGACGATGATCCCAAATCGGTTGCCCGCCAAGTGCGTGGCAACATCGCGTTCGACAAGGAAGCGGTGTTCGAGAAGCTGTGGCGCAATCACGTTCGCGGTTGGACGTTTGCACGTACCCGCCTTACCGAGAGTTACAGCTACAGCGACTTCTTGAACGACAAGAGTACGGAGTCCCTGGTGATTCTCGTGATCTCTGGCGAAGGCAACGTGCAGTTCACCTCATCTCAGACGACCCTTGAACCCAAAGCAGGCGACACCATTGTGTACTTCACGCCGCCGAAACCACAGCCGAGTCGTGAGCCCTTAGATGTCGAAACCAGCACATCGTGAAACACCGTTGATTGAGGGTCCGGCGGGCGTCCTCGAAACGCTGCTGGAGCGTCCGGAGTCAGGCAAGGATGAGTCGGTGATCGTAGTATGTCACCCGCATCCTGCGCATGGTGGTGCAATGACCAACAAGGTCGCGTACACACTCGCTCGAGCAGGGGTGCTGGGGGGCCTCAGCGCGCTTCGGTTTAATTTTCGCGGTGTTGGCGAGAGCGCGGGTAGTTACGACGAAGGCCGTGGCGAGCTTGACGATGTACTGGCGGTTATAGATTGGGTTCGGGCGGAGTTGCGACCAACGCGATTGGTGCTCGGCGGTTTTTCGTTCGGCAGTGCCATGGTCGTGTTTGCAAGTCATCAGCGCGACTGTGATCAATTGGTGCTTGTTGCACCGCCTGTAGGGCGTATTTTGCCGCCGGATACCCTTGTGCCGGACGCACTGCCGCTGACGGTCGTACAAGGCGGTCAGGACGACCTCGTCGACCCGGAGGCAGTCATCGGGTGGTGTAATGTGCAGCCGCCCGGCGTGCAAGTCACCCTGATGGAAACGGCGGATCACTTTTTCCACGGGCATCTCCCCGCACTGCGTGAGCAGCTCGTTGAGGTGCTCGAGCCGGGAGCTGCTTAGTGTTATCACGGCTCAAACGCCAGATTGAGCAGCTGCTCGCGACAGACGCAGGCAGTGCGGACAACGGGCGTGAGCAGGGTGTCCGTCTTGCCACCGCGACATTGATGGCAGAGGTCGCCCGCGCGGACGATGTTCTTGATACACGCGAGCTTGCGACACTCAAGACGCGGCTTCAGACGCAATTCGATCTCAATGAGGACACAGCGAGAGATGTGTTGAACGACGGGTTGGACTCATCCGAGGATCTCGTCTCCCTGCAGGGATTCACACGCACTTTGCACGAGGCGCTGAGTGAGCACGAGAAATCCAGTGTCATCGATATGCTGTGGTCTGTTGCATTCGCGGACGGCTCACTGGACAAGTACGAGGATGCACTCGTCTCTCAGATCGGTGAGCTCATGTATGTGCCCCGTTCGGAAGTGCTGCGACTAAAGTCCAAACACGCCGAACGGGTCAACGCGGCCGCCGACGACTAATCACAGGATTCGAAACGAAGAAAGCCCCGCAGTGCGGGGCTTTCTGGTGGCCCGAGTTGCAATCCGGGCAGACAAGATCAATGGCAGTGCCGATCACACCATGTCTTTCAGGCCTTTGAGGGCCGTGACTTTCACAACCTTGCTCGCCGGCTTCGCCTTGAACATCATCTCTTCACCGGTGAACGGGTTGACGCCCTTACGTGCCTTAACAGCAGGTTTTTTCGCAACACGCATTTTGATCAGGCCCGGCATCGTGAAGGTGCCCGGTGCGCCACGACCGCCCAGGTTTTTCTTGATCAATCCCGACAGGGAGTCGAACACCGCGGCAACGTCCTTACGGGTCAGGCCGGTATCTTCCGCGATGTGGCGAAAAATCTCTGACTTGGTCGGCGCCTTTCTTACAGTGGCGGTGGTCTTTTTCTTGGCTGGCATAGAGTGTCGTCTCCCACAGACTGAGTATTAAAAAAACAAATAAGAACCAGGGACGCGTCGTTGTGTCCAAAGAAACACGCGCCCTCAAATCGGTGCGAACATTAACACACCGGTAGTCCAAAAAACACTAGGATTTAAGGGTATTTCGTGCGCGCGAATGCAGAGCTGGCGAACCCGGGAAGCGCGACGTTAGCGTGTGTGATAGACGCGCTGGGTTCTGACTTCGAAGGTATCCTCGGAACCCTTAGGCGTAGCGCTGATGTTGAAGATCAGTGTTTCCCGATTGGCGACTGAAACCTCGCCGAGGTAGTAGATTGCATCGCCTTGTTCGACCTTGCGCATCGTCATTTTTTTCAACTGTCCGGTCAGGTTCTCGGCAGATACCTGGACGTCAGCCTCTGCAGGTGTGTTATCCACATTGTTGCGCACAGAAACATTGAGCAACGCACGGTTTTTCGCACGGACTACACCGATGGACTGGGCGACCTCGGGTGGCACTTCATCGGTCGAGATGGCATTGAAGAACACCGTAAAATCGCCGAACACGGCCGAACTTTCCTGCGCAATGGTTGCCTCTGGAACATTGCGTTGACCGCCGCCGCCACAAGCGACGAGCAAGAAAGTCGATGCTGCGAGTGCTAGCAGTGCGATGCGTGTGTTCATTCTTCCCCCAAAAAAACGAATGTACAATCTGAGTGAGGAGCATAGGCGACCCGCGTTCGGTGCGCCAGTCGCGAAGTCAGGCGAACACACCAGCCTGGAGATTGTTGAGCACGATAAGCCCGATCTGTAGCACCAATATGGCGCCTAGTGGAGACAGGTCCAGCCCCGCAATCGGTGGGATGACCTGACGAATGGGCGTCATGATCGGCCGCGCAAGTTCGTCCGCCAACGCGCCCGCCGGATTGTAGTTGCCGGGTGCGATCCAGCTGAGCACTACGCCGATAATGATGGCAAAAAGAAACATGTAGATAGAGAGTCTCGCCAGCTCAAATACCGCGAAAATCAGCAACGTCGCCAAAGGCAGCATCACGCCCTGCAACAAGTACATTGCGGCAATGGCGAGCACTTGTGCAGCGTATGCGACCAGCAGCGTAGCCGTATCGAGCGTACCGATCGCCGGAACGATGCGCCGAACCGGCACGATCAACGGTGATGTCAGCTTCACGATCGCTTGTGCCAACGGATTGCGGAAATTCGCACGCACTACCTGCAGCCAGAATCTCAGCATTATCACGATCAGTATGAGGCTGGTGACCGTCTGCAACAGTAACTGGGATATTTGGGTCAGCATGAATCTCTAGAGCCTATTTCTGTTGGGCCAGTTCTCTCGACCGGTGTTCCGCCGCGCTGATTGCGACATCGATGGTTTTGTCGAAGGCGTGCTCTGCGAGCGCGGCAAGCGCTGCGGCGGTCGTTCCGCCCGGCGAGGTCACGCGCTCGCGCAGTGTCGCCAAAGGCGTCTCAAGACCGCGCGCGAGAGATGCCGCACCACCTGCGGTAGCGCTCACGAGGGCTCTCGCGGTTTCTGGAGAAAGGCCGCGCTGGGTAGCCGAGCTGACCAGCGCTTCCATCAACGCATAGAAGTAGGCCGGACCGCTCCCGGATACTGCGGTGACCACATCCATTAGCGATTCACTCTCGATCCAGACTGCGGTGCCGGTGGCGCCGAGTATCGCTTCTGCCAGTGCACGTTGTGCGTCAGTGCTCGCATCATTCGCGACCATAGCCGTTGCACCTTCGCCGGTTAGTGCACCCTGGTTTGGCATGCTGCGGATACAAGCCCTGCGTCCCATCGCCGACTCGAAGGTCTCGAGTTCAATACCGGCGGCGACGGAAATGATCACGCACTCTGGATTGGCGAGATTAAGGTCGAGGCCCGCGAGTACGTCCGGCATGACCTGGGGTTTCACCGCCAATACCAGCGCTTCAGCGCCCGCCACAGCCTGTGCGTTATCGGTGGTTGTGCGCACGCCAATCGACAACCCATGGAACGGATCGTGCTGTCGCTCGTCGGGGTCCGCAACACAAATGGCGCCGGACGCCCAACCTGCACGCAATAGCCCGCCCACGATCGCGAGCGCCATGTTTCCGCCGCCAATGAAGCCAACGCGAGTTGTTTTATCCGGAAAGTGCATGAGGTAAGTATCCCATATCGTCAGTCGCGTTGGCCGAAGATCGCTGTGCCGACACGGACCACAGTCGCGCCCTCCATTATCGCGGCCTCCAGGTCACCGCTCATACCCATCGACAACGTGTCGATATTCGGATGTCGCTGACTTAAGTCTTCGAAGAGCTTGGCGAGTCGTGCAAAAGGTTCACGTTGCTGCTCGCGAGCTTCGCGAATCTTCGGGAGGCACATGAGTCCACGCAGCCTGAGACCGGGTGCGTTTTCAATCAGCTCTGCGATGGCCGGAACATCTTCGATATTTGCGCCGGCTTTCTGTGCCTCATCATCGATGTTGACCTGAATGCAGGTATTGAGCGGCGCTTTCGCCTCTGGGCGCTGCTCGGAAAGTCGCCGGACGAGCTTGGCGCGGTCCACGGTATGCACCCAGTCAAAATACGCTGCGATCTGCTTGGTCTTGTTGGATTGGATCGGACCTATGAAATGCCATTCAAGGCCAAGTTCACGCAATTCGAGGATTTTCGCGACGCCTTCGTCCACGTAGTTCTCTCCGAACGCGCGCTGTCCGGCAGCAGCAACGGCTCTGATCGAATCTGTGCTGTGGCGCTTGCTGACGGCCAGAAGCGCCACCGAATCGTTGTCGCGTTCTGCGACTTCAGCCGCATTTGCGATGCGTTCCGTGACCGCGTCCAGGTGTTCCGTGACCCTAGTCACGCTTTGCCCCAGGTGCTTCGCTATACTCGCTCATCGTTGTTTATGGTAAATCCAGATCTGCTGAGCCAGAGGGAAAGTAATGGCCGTTGATGTTGCCCAGCTACTGACGTTCACCGTCAAAAACAAGGCGTCTGACCTGCATTTGTCGGCAGGTGTGCCGCCAATGATTCGCGTTGACGGCGACATCAAACGTGTGAACATGCCCGCGCTGACGCACAAGGAAGTCAACAGCATGGTGTACGACATCATGAATGACAAGCAGCGCAAGGACTATGAGGAGTTTCTTGAGACGGATTTTTCGTTCGAAATTCCAAACCTTGCACGTTTTCGCGTTAACGCGTTCAACCAAGCCCGCGGATCCGGCGCTGTCTTCCGGATCATTCCCTCAGAGATTTTGACGCTCGACGACTTGCGGGCGCCAGCGATTTTCAAAGACATCGCGATGCAGCCACGCGGCATTTGCCTTGTGACCGGCCCAACCGGTTCCGGCAAATCGACGACCCTCGCGGCGATGGTCGACTATATCAATGACAACAAGCCAGACCATATCCTCACGATTGAGGACCCGATTGAATTTGTCCACGAGAGCAAGAAGTCGTTGATCAACCAGCGTGAGGTGCATCGCGACACACACGGCTTCTCAGAAGCGCTGCGCTCGGCCTTGCGCGAGGATCCAGACGTGATTCTTGTGGGCGAGCTGCGTGATCTGGAAACCATCCGTCTCGCGCTGACCGCTGCCGAAACCGGTCACTTGGTATTCGGTACGCTCCACACAAGCTCAGCCGCCAAGACGATTGACCGCGTGGTTGACGTATTCCCAGCCGCAGAAAAAGAGATGGTCCGTGCGATGCTTTCCGAATCATTGAAGGCGGTGATCTCGCAGTCACTGCTCAAGAAAATCGGCGGAGGCCGAATTGCGGCGCACGAGATCATGATCGGCACGCCAGCGATTCGAAACCTGATCCGTGAAGGCAAGATCGCGCAGATGTATTCGGCGATTCAGACCGGGCAAGCCTCGGGCATGCAGACGCTCGACCAGAATCTGTCCGAGTTGATGATGAAAGGGCAGATCACCAAAGAAGAAGCGCGCTTCCGGGCGGCTAACAAAGAGAACTTCTAGGCGAGGACTGGAAGGAGACCGAAATGGATAGAGAACAAGCCGCCACCCTGATGCAAAACCTGCTCAGGAAAATGAATGAGAAAAGTGGTTCTGACCTGTTTGTCACTGCGGGCTTTCCCCCAGCGATCAAGATCGATGGCGAAATCCACCGAGCCAGCGACTCGATTCTGAAGCCGGAACAATGCTCGATTCTTGTGCGCGCAATCATGAACGACAAACAAGCCCGCGAGTTTGATGCGACACGCGAGTGCAACTTCGCTATCGCACCGAAGGGTATCGGACGCTATCGTGTTAGCGCGTTCGTCCAACAGGGCAATGTGGGCGCGGTCATTCGAACGATCACCACGACAATTCCGACCTTCGAAGATCTGGACCTACCACCCATCCTTAAAGATGTGGTCATGAACAAACGGGGGCTCGTCATCGTTGTGGGTGGCACGGGCTCCGGTAAGTCGACCACGCTCGCCGCCATGATCGGGCACCGCAACGGAAACTCGCGTGGTCACATCATCACGATCGAGGATCCGGTGGAATTCGTTCATCCGCATGACGGCTGTGTCATCACCCACCGAGAGGTCGGGGTTGATACTGAGTCATGGCATGCAGCGCTCAAGAACACACTGCGCCAGGCGCCAGATTGCATCCTGATTGGTGAGATTCGGGATCGTGAGACCATGGAATACGGCATTCAGTTCGCTGAGACCGGTCATCTGTGTCTTGCGACTTTGCACGCCAACAGTGCAAACCAGGCACTCGATCGCATCATCAACTTTTTTCCCGAAGAACGGCGTTCGCAGTTGCTGATGGATTTGTCTCTGAACGTGCGATCACTGGTCTCGCAACGCCTGATTCCACGTGAGGGTGGACTGGGTCGCGTTGCCGCGATGGAGATCATGCTCGCAACACCGTTGATACAGGATTTGATTTTCAAAGGCGACGTTGCCCAGATCAAGGAGATCATGGCGAAGTCGACCCGACTGGGCATGCAGACCTTCGATCAGGCGCTGTTCCAGTTGTATGAAGACGAGATCATCTCCTATGAGGATGCAATGCGAAACGCAGATTCGAAAAACGAGTTGCGTCTCAATATTCGTCTGAACTCGAAGCGCGAAACGGGGCTCAGCAAAGAGCAGGCCGCGAGCCTCAAGATCATGGATGAGGATTCAGGCGAGAACGTACGGTTCAGCTAAGTCGATACGATGAACGTTAAGCCACTATTCAAATTGATGGTTGAAAAGCGGGCGTCAGATCTGTTTTTCACGCCTTATGCGCCGGTCAAGATCAAGATCGACGGCAAGATCATGTCGGTCAACAAAATGGAGTTGTCGCCCAAGCAGGTGCGTCAGGCGGCAATGGAAATCATGACCGAGGAGCAGCTGGAAGCGCTGGCTCGCGACATGGAAGTGGATTTCGCGGTATCAGAGAAGGGTCTCGGCCGCTTCCGCGTCAATGTTTTCCACCAACGGGGCAATCTTGCGATGGTGCTACGGTACATCACCGCTGAAATGCCGACCCTCGAAGAACTCGGCATGCCCGAAATCTTCAATGATTTGATTATGCACAAACGGGGTCTGATTCTGATGGTCGGCGCGACCGGCAGTGGCAAGTCGACCACGATCGCTGCGATGATTAATCATCGCAACGAAAAGACGGCCTCCCACATCATTACCATTGAAGATCCGATCGAGTTCTTGCATTCGAACAAGAAATCCATCGTGAACCAGCGGGAGCTGGGACTGGATACACGTTCGTACGGTAACGCACTCCGCAGTGCCTTGCGCGCGGCGCCGGATGTCGTGATGGTCGGCGAGATTCGCGATCTGGAAACGATGCAAGCGGCACTCAATGTCGCCGGCACGGGGCAGCTCGCGATTGCGACGCTGCACTCCAACAACGCGCCGGAAACGCTCGACCGCATCATCAACATGTTCCCGGTTGAGCAACAGCGCCAGGTATTCGTGGATCTCTCGCAGTATCTTCGCGCCATTATTTCCCAGCGTTTGGTGCGCAACCGCGAGGGCAAGCGCGTGGCGGCAGTGGAGTTGATGCTCAATACGCCTCACATCGCCGAGTTAATCGAAAAAGGCGACATTATCGGCGTGAAGGAAGCGTTGAAGGATTCCAACGAGAAGGGCATGCAAAACTTCGATGCGGCGCTGCTGAAGCTCTACCGCATGGGCACCATCACCTTGCAGGAAGCCCTGTCGAACGCTGACTCACGCTCGAACCTTGAGGCCCAGATCAACTTCGGCTAACAGCGTACGGGGCCAATCTGTATTGATCAAAGACCGCGTGCTACCGCGTCGACTTCCGCCAGCAATGCCATCCGAATCGCGACACCGTTACGTACTTGTTCGGTGATCAGCGACTGTGGACCGTCAGCGGTTTCAGAGTCGATTTCCACGCCACGATTCATCGGCCCCGGATGCATGATCAGCGGCTGCTTTGCGCAGGGTCGAAGGTTGTCGACAGTGATGCCAAACTGCGCGGTGTAATCCGCAAGCGATGGGATCGAGGCGTCGTCGTCAATGCGCTCATGCTGGATACGCAGCGCCATAACCACGTCCGCATTTTCGATGCCGGGCTGAAGCTCGGAAAAGAGCCGGGCGCCGGGGTAGAGCTCAGCGTCCGGCAGCATCGATTTCGGTGCAACCAAATGGATTGCGCCGATACCGAGCGTCGAGAATGCGGTATAGGCTGAGCGCGCGACGCGCGAGTGTGCAATATCGCCGACAATGGCAAGTGTGAGATTCTCAAAGTTTGGCCTCGCCAGCCGTAGCGTTAGTGCATCGAGGAGTCCTTGAGTTGGGTGAGAGACATTCGCCTCACCCGCGTTCAAGACCGCGATTCCCGGCCTCACTGAGTCGGCGATCATCTGTGGCACACCGACCGCTGCGTCGCGCACGACAAACACGTCGCACTGCATTGCCTCGAGGGTGTAAATCGTATCGAGGATGCTCTCTCCCTTCTTGCGCGACGAGGTCTTCACATCGAGGTTCAGCACATCGGCACCGAGGCGGGCAGCAGCCAGCTCAAAGGAAGCGCGCGTGCGCGTGCTGGGTTCGAAAAACAGATTCGCGACCGTGCGCCCGGCAAGGGCATTACTGCGTATCGCTGGTGCTTCGCGCGGTGCGAGGAAGGTTTCGGCCGAATCGAGCACACGCTCAAGCGTTTGTCGAGACAGTCCTTCGAGAGTGATCAGATGACGCAGCTGTCCGTTGGCCTTCGCTTGCGCCGCTGTGTGTCTGGCGGGTTGTGACATGGGCACGTAGGGTACCACCCGTCAGACGCTAGGGTGGCCAAGGTTTCGCTGATTGAGCCATTGCTCTGCGATCAATGCCGCAGACAATGCGTCAATATCGCCTTTGCGGACCCGCTGCTGACGATTGCCACGGCGGCGAGCCTCGCGCAGCAGATCTGTAGCTTCTGCCGAGGTCAGGTGTTCATCGATTAGCTGAACCGGAATCTCATAATCGCCGAGGTCGGCCGCGAACTGTCGCGCCGCGCGGCATTGATCGGATTCGCTGCCGTCTGCCGATAGCGGTAAGCCCACGAGCAATACGTTCGGCCCCCAGTCATCAATCAACTGCTCGATCGCTTCCCAGTCCGGACCGCTATCCGAACTTACGAGCGTCGTCAGCGGCCGAGCACTGTGGGTCACGGTCTGGCCTACCGCGACACCGATGCGGCGCTGTCCAAAATCGAAGGCGAGCAGTGTCGCTGAGGGCAGCTCAGGCATGGCCGGAAGGCCCGGATAGTTGCGAGCGGGTCAGGCCGAGGACCGCTGCAGCACTGTCCCAGCGTGCCTCATAGGGGGTCTCGAAAACCAACGAAGCTGACGCTGGGACGGTCAGCCAGGAGTTGGCCAGCATCTCATCTTCCAGTTGTGTGGCATCCCATCCGGCATAGCCGAGAATCATCACGCCGCTGGCGGGGCCACCTTCACGAAACATGGCTGTCATTGCATCGCGGCTCATGGACAGATAGATATCGTCTGCAATCTGCAGTGTCGCTTCAAAGGCGCCCGCATCGCTGTGCAGAATGAAGCCGCGTTCCGGACTGACCGGTCCGCCGGTCAGTACCGGCTCCGCGTGTCGCAGCTGATCGCGTTCGGTTTCGGGGATATCGTCGAACCCATCCATACCGGAGAACACCTCTCCGTGAGTCAGGTCCATCGGGCGGTTGATGGTGACACCCATGGCGCCCTCTTCGGTGTGCTCGCAAATGAGCGTCACCGTGTTCTCGAAATGAGGGTCGTTGAGCTGTGGCATCGCGATCAACAACTGGCCAGCGAGCGTTGGGAAATCGGTCATGCCTGCAGTATCCGCGTGCAGTTAGACAGCTGCAAGCGGCCGCTCAATTGTCGCCGAGCGTCGCGCTGCCTTGAATGGCACCGCTGCGGAAGCGGAACTTGTAGGCGAAGCGCAAGAGCTCATTCTCCCGGGTGACAGTCTCTGGCAGGGGAGCAAAGGGCGCAGCGCGATTCACAATCACCAACGCAGTCTGGTCGAGCACGCGGTCGCCCGACGAACGAAGCAACTCGGCGGTGGCCAAATTTCCGTTTGGCGAGATGCTGATCGCCAGAATGGGATCGCCGTCGCGTCCACTGGCTTCCATGTTGTTCAGAAAGTTCTGCGTCCCGATACGCTCGACTCGTCGTTTCCACTCCGCAACGTAAGGCGCGAGATCAGAGCGCTTGGTATTCACACTGATCACAAGGTGGCGTGGATTGTCGTCCTGGATCAACAAAGACGGATCGTCACTCTCCGGGAGTGGCAGCGTTTGCTCGGCACCGACGGGCTGAGTCTGCGCCAGTCGCGCTACCGAGTCTTCCTGCTCCGAGGCTGTGTCGGGTTGGTATTGCAGCCGATCGGCGTCGGTTGTCGATAGCAGTGCCTGGTCGGTTTGTGTACCAGGTGTGGTTTCTTGCTGCTCCGGTCCGATGTTGTCGGACGGGACCGGCGACACTTGTCCGGTGATCGATGGCGCCGAGGGCGTTACCGCTTCTCGCGTATTGCCGTTGCCGCGTTGATCCGCTTGTGCGATGTAATCGGCCTTGTCGGGTGTCGCCACCGATTTCTGTTCCGCAACGATGGTCACTTCCAGTGACACCGTATCGCCATCTTCGGTCAGCACCCCCGCCTCAAATGTCAGCCCAAGAATAAGCATGGCCCATAGAAGCGTGGACACGAACAGCATGGGCGCCAGCTTGTCTTCTCGACCATTTGAGACCGGCAGCATTCCACTAGTGAGGACCGTTTCGCTGGAGACCACGTCATTCATGTGTCAGAGCAGCCGTTCGCGGATTTCAGGAGTGGTGTGCATTGCCCCCGCATTATCGATCAGCAATGCCTTCTGTACACCCATTGCGTCACAAACTGGCTCAAACGCTTTGGCGCCGGCAACCACCAGCGCCGTCGCGCTGGCATCTGCGTGTACTGGATCATCGCTGATCACCGTTGCCGCACCCGGTGGTACTGGCCAGCCGCTGGTTGGGTCGAGGATGTGTTGATAGCGCTGGCCGTCGATTTCCACGTAGCGGGCGTAGTCACCGGAGGTCATGACGTACTCGCCCGACACCAGTTCCAGCAAGAGCTTGGGTTTTTCACCCGAGGGGTTCGCAACCGCTATGCGAAAGGTTTCCTCGGGCGAATTGGCGCACACACCAATATCACCACCGAGATCGACCAAGGCGCGCTGGCAAGGTGTGTCTCGCAACATGTCCATCACTTCACCCAGCAAAACACCTTTGGCGATAGCGCCAAGGTCGATCCTGGGGGGCGGGTTCCCGGCTCTGAGCACGCCAAGTTCAGATAACGTATAACCGGATGCGCGGGCAGCGAGCGCTTGTTCCAGTCGTTTTGCATCCGGCAAGCGCGAAGTTTCGGTATCCACGAGATCATCGAGACCCCAAAGTGCGATGAGCTCGCCAACGGCAGGGTCGAAACGGTAACCCGATCGCGCTCGCCAATGATCCGCGTCGCGCAGTATTCGGGCAAGCCGCGGCGACACCTGCGGTCTGTCACCGTCCGCCAGAAGGGCGTTAACGCGGCCGAGTTCGCCTTCGCCGAATCCGTAGAGGTCCGGCCCTGTGGCCAACAACTGTTCGTGTACCTGATTACAGAGTGCTGCGGCTATGTCGCGATCGCCGGCCCGAAGCGTCACTCGCAGCAACGTTGTGAAGATCAACCATTCGCGGGTGACGGTCTGTGCAGGGCGCTGACACCCGACCAGCGCCGCTGCGCTAATCATGGACAGCGCTTCCCGCCGGCTCAGCATTAGTCCTCGCGCCGTACCCTGCGTTCGATCGCGTCGTTCAACATTCCCGCGATATTGATGTCGAAATGTCGATCGAGCTCGCGAATGCCGGTAGGGCTCGTGACGTTGATCTCCGTTAGCCGGTCGCCGATGACGTCGAGCCCCGCAAAGATCACGCCGCGTGCCTTCAACCAGGGGCCGACCTGCTCGGCGATAGCCCGCTCCACGCTGCCTAGTGGGCGCGCATCCGCGGTAGCGCCCATCACAAGGTTGCCGCGTCCATCCTCAGCGTTCGGCACTCGGGCCAGCATATAAGGCACCACCTCACCGTCGACAATGAGCACGCGCTTGTCGCCATCGGTGATCTCGGGTACGTAGGTTTGCGCCATGGCGAACTGCTGACCGTAGTCCGTAAGCGTTTCGAACACGACATTGGCGTTCTTGTCGCCCTCATGCAGCGTAAAAATCGATCGCCCACCCATACCGTCCAGCGGCTTGACCACAATGTGCCCGTGAGTATCAAGAAACTCGCGAAGCTGCGCTTGATTGCGCGTGACCAGCGTCTCGGGCGTGAGGGCAGGGAACCAGGCCGTCGACATTTTCTCATTGAGATCACGCAGTGCGCCGGGTTCATTAACGACCAATGCACCGCCTTTCGCCGCAAGATCCAACAGATAGGTGGTGTAGATGTATTCCATATCGAAGGGCGGGTCTTTGCGCATCAGAATCACATCGAATTCGCTGATCGGCATGACTTCGGGTGACTCGACGGTGAACCAGTCAGTCTGGTTGTCGGTGACGAAGACCGGCGTTGCTCGTCCTGTGGCGATGCCATTAGCGAGGAAGAGATCGCCTTGCTGCAGCATCGATATCCGATAACCGCGCTGCTGGCAGTCCAGCATCATGGCGAAGGTCGAGTCCTTGGCCGGCGAAATACCCTCAATTGGGTCCATGACAATGCCGATATGTAGTGTGTGGTCGTTCACGTGTTGCCTGTGTTGAGCCTTTTGGCTGAATCATACGCACTCGACGCAGGGTTGCTGCGGCGCGTGGCGGGTTAATCTGGCAATATGTTAAAAGTTTTGCGTCGAACCACCAAAGTGTGCGCCACACCACACTCTGCGCTGGCCCGTTCAGACGACAATGATGCTTATGTCCAAAAGGAGGCGGAGCCGGTGAGCAACAGCACCTCGAAAGTGCTCAAGGGCCTTAAAATTCTAGTGATTGATGACAGCAAGACCATCCGTCGGACGGCGGAGACCTTGTTGAGTAAGGAGGGCTGTGAAGTGTTCACCGCCATCGATGGCTTCGATTCGCTGTCCAAGATCGCCGATCATCAACCCGATTTGATTTTTGTCGACATCATGATGCCGCGGCTGGATGGCTATCAGACCTGTCAATTGATCAAGAACAACAAATCGTTCCGTGATACGCCGGTCATCATGCTGTCCAGCAAGGACGGGTTATTCGATCGCGCGCGCGGGAGAATCGTGGGTTCCGAGCGCTATCTCACCAAGCCTTTCACCAAGGATGAATTGGTCGGCGCTATCTCGGAGCAGTTTGCGGCGCCGTAAGGGGCAAGGAGGATACTTATGACACGCATCCTGATCGTAGACGACTCCCCTACCGAATTGCATGTCGTGCAGACACTGCTCGAGCGCCACGGTTACGAGACCACGACCGCTGAAAGTGGTGAAGGTGGCATTCGTGCGGCCATGGAGCACCGTCCTGATCTGATCCTGATGGATGTCGTGATGCCGGGAATGAATGGTTTTCAGGCAACCCGGAAACTGACGCGCAATGCGCCAACAGCCAATATTCCTGTGATCGTGGTCACGAGCAAGGATCAAGAAACCGATCGAATCTGGGCAATGCGCCAGGGCGCCGCTGATTATCTGGTCAAACCGGTCGATGAGAGCAGTCTGATCGAGAAGATCGAAGCGCAGCTCGCGGCAGGAGCCAATTGATTTATGCCCGCGTTGACCCTCAAGGCACTGGCCAATCGTCCTTTCGAGTTGCTGCAGGAGATGGAGCGCCGCTCCAGAGCGGCGGTTGCCGGCCATGGCGATACCGGTACCCAGCGCAATGAGTGGGTGGGTGTTGGATTCCGTTTGGGTGATGAGCAGTTCGTCGCGAGTCGTGACGAGGTTCGTGAGGTCTTGATGGTCCCCGACGCGGTTACCCGAGTGCCGGGCGCGCGCCGCTGGCTGCTGGGCGTTGCGAACTTGCGCGGCCAGCTCTTGCCTTTGGTTGACCTGCAGATGCTACTCGGAGGTGGTCGTACAGACCGTGATCGGGATGTTCGGGTGATCAGCGTGAGCCACCGGGAGGTGTCTGCCGGATTACTGGTATCGGAGGTCACGGGTTTTCGTCGTTTTGTTGATGGCGAGTACCAGGCCAACGCGCCGGAGACGGATATTCGCTGCGATAAGTTTCTGTCGGGTGTGTTTCGCCGTGGCGGAGACGACTGGCCGGTCTTCGGCTTTGATCGCTTGCTCGAGAGCGAACAGTTTTTACAGGCAGCTGCCGTGCCGGCAAGCGCCTGACCAATGGGACACTGAGACTGATGGCAAAACAAACTCAATCCAACCAATCGCCGCTGATTGTTCGCGTCCTGTTACCGGTGTTGCTGGTAGCCGCGGCGGCAGTCACGTATCTGGCGTCTAACGCAACCACTGGATCAAGCGGCGCCGAGACCCCGCGCGACGCTCTGATCGCGGTTCGGGCAAAGCAGGCAGTCGCCGGAAGCAACGGTGCCTTGGCCCAGCTTGAGAGTGTGGTTCGAGAGAGTGGGCCTGGCGGTGTTGTCGGAGAGCAAGCGCGCACGATCCTCGGCAATCGGGAACGGCTTGCTGCGTTTAATGATGCTGCGGAGCGACTGGTAAGCGCACTTGATGCAATGGACTCGGCCATCGGCGCCTCGACCGAATCCAATCTGGCGCTGCCAGAGTTGCGGCTTGGTCTGGATGCGATAAGGACTGCCCACGCAGCCATGCGCGGCGATCCTGCCGCAGCGCCCCAGATTGGCGCTCAGATGACAGAGACGGCGACCGCCGTCAGCCGGCTGGTCGACGCGCTTTCTGGCAGCAACGGCGGCACTCTGTCGATCGATGATCCAGTTGACGACGAGCCCGCTTTCGATATCGCTGTGCTCGACAACAGCCTCACGGCGAGCATTCTCAGTGAACAGATGTTGGTGGCTCGCGGTGCTGCCGATGCACTGGCGAGCGACGCGATTGCGCTCGCGAGAGCGAGCGATGCCGCAGAGACGATCTCGGCGGCGCTTGCTGGCGCAG
>JBCBNU010000018.1:0-45808 GCA_039821645.1 Pseudomonadota bacterium | reverse complement strand
GTCATTGCAGTCAATGTGTGGGGGATGGGGATCGGTGCCAGCGCGTCGGTGATTTTCGCAGCGGTCACGGGCGCACCATTTGTGATCGACTGGCAATTCAGCTATGTGAGCTCACTGCTGTTTCTCGCCATTCCGGGCACGGCCATCGCCTTTGGCCTATACCTCGTGATTCTGGATCGAATTGGCGCAACACGTTCCTCCTATATCGCCGTCATGCTGCCGGTGGTGGCATTGCTGATATCTACTGTCTTCGAGGGATATCGCTGGACGCAGTCGGCCTTGATCGGCCTCTTGATTTCACTCGGAGGCAACGCGCTCGCGTTGACGGTCAAGCCCGCCAACAAGCGACAATCGGTGCGTGGTAGTTGAAGCGATGCCGTCAACGCGTACACTTTCGGATCGTTTTACCAATCGGGGACCTGAACATGCTTTCCGCGAGCCTTGAAATTTCCTCACTCGTCGATGTCGACGCGCTTTATGAAACTCTAACGACCACGGGTGTCGACTTTGGTCTGAAAGTGCTTTCGGCGATCGCGATTTTCATCGTCGGTCGCCTCATCGCAGGCTTGGTGATGCGCGCAGCCCGGAGGATTTTTGACAACGTCGATCTGGCGCCGATCCTTGAGAATTTCCTTCTGAACATTCTCAACTTCCTGCTGACTTTGTTCATCATCATTGCCGCGTTGTCTCAAGTCGGTTTCCAAATGGCATCCGTCATCGCTGTACTCGGTGCGGCTGGCCTCGCGGTCGGTCTGGCGTTGCAGGGATCACTGGCGAATTTTGCATCCGGCGTGCTGATCGTGTTCTTCAAGCCCTATCGGGTTGGCGACTACATCGACGCTGCGGGCGAATCTGGCACGGTCCAGGAGGTGACAATTTTCAATACCATCCTTAACACACCGGACAACCGCCGCATCATCGTTCCCAACGCCAACGTGACGTCAGGCTCGATCGTGAATTACTCCATTCTCGACAAGCGACGTATCGACCTTGTAATCGGCGTGGGCTACGGCGACGACCTGCGCGAAGCGGAGAAGGTGCTGCGCGCAACCGTTGAGGCGGACGAGCGTGTCCTGAAAGACGAGACCGTCACTGTCGAGGTCGGCGAGCTTGCGGACTCCAGCGTGAATTTTGTGGTGCGCCCGTGGGTGAAGACCAGCGACTACTGGCCGACCCGCTTCGCACTCACCAAGAACATCAAGCTTGCCTTGGACGACGCGGGCATCTCGATTCCATTCCCGCAACGCGAAGTGACCATGGTCACGCCAGACGCGGACTAATCAATGCCATCCGAGGGCAGAGCCACGGCGTTGGCGCTAGGTTATGGCGGACTGATCCCATTTGTGGCGCTCAGTCTCGCCATCATCCTCGGGTTAGACCTTGGCGATTTCTCGGGCACCGGCCTGCTTGCCGGCTACGCTGCTACCATTCTTAGCTTTCTGGGCGCCATCCATTGGGGCATCGCCGTCGCCACACCCGACCACAACAGCCCTCGCGATTTCGTCGCGAGCGTGATTCCGCCGTTATTTGCTTGGGTCGCGCTTTCACTACCTGCACCGCAGGACTTACTGGCGTTCGGCGTCGCATTTCCCGCCTGGTATCTGTGGGAGCGCGTCAGCATGCTCGACCGCTATCCGGCGTGGTTTCGACGCTTACGCGCGGCGTTGACGCTGGTAGTCAGTATCACTCTCGCCTGCGTCGTCGCATTCGGTTGAGCCTTCACCAGGTGTAGCGGATGTCGTAGCGCACGACTTTCTTACTATCGGCTGGCACGTCGACCTCAAAATGGACCAGTCGTGAGTCGATTTTCTCAAAACCGTCCGTGGCATTACTGATCGCCCAGTTTGCATACCGATACAAAGGCTCCGCTACGGTGACAGTCTGACTCTTATCTTTGCGGTTGGTCAACGTGATTTCGACGGTCTCGGTCAACACCCGAGCGCGCGTATCGAGGTTGTAATTGGTTTGCTTTCGCGACCCGACAACGTCGAATGCCGATCCGAGACGAATGCGTACGGTCTCGTTGCGTGGTGTATGAGCGATTACGTCCTCACCAACAAACTCGAGACTTCCGTCTGCCTCATCAAGCTGCGACACCCGAATGCGACCCGCCGGCAAGGGCACCCCGAGACCATCCTGTTTTCGGTTATCGAATTCAATGTAGACGTCGACCTTCGAGTTGCCGGTGTTCCCGAAGTTGGGATCAGTGATGCCATACCCCAGACCCGCACCGAAGTTGAGCGCGTTATAAACCAAGCGCTTGGTCGCCGGCACGCTGGTGACGGCCGGGAACAGGGCCATTTGTTTTGTCGACTGATCCGGCAGATCGGTCGTTCTGCCGAGGGTGTAGAGATGGAACTCGAAAAATGCCTTCTCATCGAAGCCCTGCACAACGGAAAGATCGGCTGATACAGCGCGCATTGCCTCGCGTTCCCGAGCTCTTGAGAGACCCGCGGGGGCTCGCTGCACGTCGCCTGCAACCAATTTGAGCCCGGTGTCGTCGAAGCTTGTCCCCGTTTGGTTGAGGATACTCACCCAAGCGGCGACGTCGAGACTGCCAGTTTGCGCGTTCCGATCTGGCGTCCAGGTCAGGTTGTAGTCTGCCCACCAGGTCATCCCTTGCGTCTCATAACTGATGCGCGTTTCTTGCTCTCCACCGCGAAGGGAGTTGATGTCCCAGATAAGTGTTGGGCGGGTCATAAGTCCACCGGGAAGTGCACCGAATCGGATGTTCTGCCAATCGGACAGAATGGCGACACCACCGTCGTCCGACTGCAATACGAGCCCACCATCGGTGCTCAGTAGTGTGCCGCTCACCTCGCGGATACCATCGCCCACACGCTGCTCGACCGTGATCTGTTGGTCGATGTAGCGCTGCATCAGCTTCTGGCTACCCACCAGATCGAATCGGAAGTCCTGTTCGACAACCTGAGTGCCGTCGGGATCGGTTAGCGAAGTCAATCGAACTGTGGTCGGATCCAGCAGGGCCGCCACATCCGTAATCGACACAAGACCGCGACCGCGCGTCAGGCTGAGTTTGCGATCGTCGCGCACGATGGCGTAGCCGGGTACCGACTGACCGAAATAGCTACCATTGCGCACGCCAGGTCGATAGAGGTCCGGGCTAACCGCACCCGGCGTTGCTCTGCTGTAGATTGTGAGGGTTGTGTCTGCATGCAGACTGTCGACTGCCATCGCGGATGACACGGTCGCCACCAAACCCCACAAGTGATTGATTCTTGATATTTTCATTACTAATGCCCCTCGCAAAACCGCGATTCACTGCGCGGGAAACTTGCTTCGAACAAACTTTCCGCGCAGATTGATGTCCTACATCCGTTCGGTACGCAACATCGAACGATATCGATGTCCCCAACAGGAACTTAACGCTATGAGTCTACCGACGACAAAGGGTTCCCGAAATCGAGGCACACTCGCGGCGCTTTTACTGCTCGGCGCACTGGTCAGCACCTTGTTTGTACCGCGCGCCGAAGCTGTCGCACGCGCCATTACGGAACTGATCGATGTGCCGCCGGATGTTGCCGCCACGCCCGAAGGCGAGCAGCTGCAAAATGCACAGACACAGTTCCGCGCCTATCTCGCTGAACGCGAGTTTGATGAGGCCTTGGAGCAAGCCAAGAGCGTCGTTGAACTCTCTGCCCGCATCTGGGGTGGCGAAACTCGCCAGGTGTCGCAGGCGCTGACCAACCTTGCCATCGCACAATCCGAAAGTGCCGATCACAGCGCCGCGCAACAAAACTTCCTCTCCGCAATTGAAACGCTCCAGGCGGTCGATGGGGGTCTGGTTGGGGAAGGCCTCATCAATCCCCTGAAAGGTCTGGCGAATACTTCGATCGCGATGAATGATCTTGAGGGCGCCGTCCCACTGTTCGAACGTGCCGTCCACATTTCGCACGTTACGGCAGGACCGAACAACCTAGAGCAACTCGACTCGCTGGACTCGCTGAGCCGCACACACTTTTTCCTCGGCGATATTCGTACCGCCAACAGGATCCAGGACATCATGTACCGGCTGCAACAGCGACGCTTCTCGGCAGACTCTGACCAGTATATCGATGCGCTGACTCGACGAGCTCGTTGGTATGCAATGGTCGGCGACTTCACGGAAGCCACATTCGCGTTTCGTCGGCTTGAGCGCACTATCGTGAAGTTCCACGGGAAAGACGATCCGCGGCTGATCGAACCGCTGCTCGAACTGGCATTTGTTGCGCCTCGACAAAGCACGGCAACGCCCGGACTGACCCCGGAGCTGGCGCTGAAAGAGGCCCGTCGCGCCGTGCATCGAGCGGTGCGTATCGCTCGCGTTCAGAGCGAAAACGACCCAACAGTCCTTCCGAAGACGCTCACCGCCGAGGGCGATTTCCTGCTTTACGCGACAGCGACGCGTACGGCTCGCGACTCCTATCAGGAAGCCTACTCGATCACGGTGAATAATCGAGATCTCGAGGGTTTGCATCAGGAGCTGTTCGGAGAGCCGGTCCCCGTCATTCGGGTACCGATTCGCAATGTCTACCACGTGAACACCACCGAGTCCGCCATGGGCACCTACCCCGACCGTGGATTCGTCGCGCTGGAGTTCGACCTCAACATCAATGGCAGGCCAGAGAATATCCGCGTCCTCGATTCAGTCCCGGCAGGCCTCATGGATACAGACGTCATCCGCAAGGTTCGGCGCTTTGTTTTTCGACCTGGATTTGAGAATGGCGTACCGACCTCGTATCAGGGGCTCACTTTCCGTCACGATTTTCGCTATGACGAACGCCGCCTGACGCAGAGCGAGAAGGAATACATCGAACGAATCGAGAAATCTCGTGCGTCGAGGCCGGCGCCGGAGATAGATGACAATATGCCCTCGAACACGACGCTCCCCGGACAGGAAACGCCTGCGCCTGAGATCTGAATTGTCCAAGAAGAGGAAGTATTCGTTGCGGCGTCCGTCTCGCAAAGCAGCCGAAGATGCTGTTCGCACCCTACTGCTCTGGGCGGGCGAAGACATCAACCGGGAAGGTCTGATCGACACCCCGACGCGGGTAGCGAGCGCTTACAAAGACTGGTTCTCGGGGTATAAAGACAACCCAGTTGAATTCCTCGAGCGCACGTTTGAAGAAGTCGAGGGCTACGACGAAATGATCGTGCTGCGCGACATTCAGTTCGAATCGCATTGCGAACACCACATGGCCCCAATTATCGGCGCAGCACATGTCGGCTATATTCCGGACGGTAAAGTGGTTGGCATCAGCAAGCTGGCGCGGGTCGTCGAGGCATTTGCACGTCGATTCCAAGTGCAGGAAAAGATGACCGCGCAGATCGCGCAATGCATCGATGAGGTGCTTAATCCTCGCGGGGTCGGTGTCATTATCAAAGCAAGTCATCAATGCATGACGACCCGTGGAGTACACAAGACGGGAGTATCGATGGTCACCAGTCAGATGCTCGGAGAATTCCGCGAGGATGCCCGGACGCGTGCAGAGTTCTTACAGATGTGTGACGGTAGCTGAGAGCGAACTTCAGTCGCTCTCGCCTAGTGCTGTGTCAAAAAATCTGGAATTTCGTCTCTGGATGCCGCTTCCTCGACCGGAGTTTCCACCAGTCGCAACTGAACCGGCGCAGCGTCGGTCATTATCTGAAAGTAAAGTTGGACGATATCTCGGCCGCAGTCAGAAGCTTCCAACGGCGACATTTTGCGGATGGTCGCAACGATCGGGTTTTCATTATTGACGGGGCGCCTCGCCATTATGCGATCGCGCATTGCCAGAAACCGATCTCGAATCGTCTCCGGCACCTCATCCGTAGGCACCAGTTCAAGCCGGTCTACCCAAGCTTTGGTCAAACGCGACTTGGCGTTTTCGTGACTGGTCAGCACCAGCATAGCGTCGTGTAGCTTGTCTCTGAGCAAAGACATGCAGCCACCCCCTTCATTAACCCTAGGCGATCTCTAGTCCGTCAGAATTGAAAATCGTCTGGTGAGTGGTCTGCGCCACGCTTATCTACGACGAGCAAATTTCCCTTTGCCGATTTGTTATACCAAAGCTTGGCGGAAACGCCAAATTTGCATGAAAACGCGCCGTTAAGCGCTTTCCAAACGCGCCAAAGTGATGCGCCAATGTACGCCATCGAGACTGCCCTCCGCAGAAAACGGTGAGTCCTGCTCTGACGCCCAACGCGTCGCAAGTGTCTCCGACATAACTAGATCTTTGTGCTGTCGAAGCACTGTCGCAATTTCCTCAGAGCCATCGATATGCAGAATGATTCGGTCAGATACGTCGAGATCCGCCTGCTTCCTCGCTTCCTGCACAGTTCGAATCAACTCTCTCGCAAGCCCCTCCTCAATCAACGCATCATTCAACGCTGTATCGAGCCCCACGAGATAGCCGGACTCCTCTGCACAGGCATACCCCTCAGCAGAAGCCGTCTCGACCAGCACATCCTCCGCCCCGAGCGATAGTGTCTCGTCACCGACCGACACTTCGAAGGTATCGCCACGCGCAACGCTCTTGGCAATTTTGGCCCCATCTGCTTCGCTCAAAGCTGCCCGCAATGCAGGGACACGCTTGCCGAACTTGCGACCGACAACCGGCAGGTTGGGTTTGATGCGGTATTCGACCAGATCAGCGTCCTGGGCGATGATCTCGATCAGCTTCACGTTCAGCTCTTCTTCTATCTGTGCGGTATGTGTCAATACAGCTGCATCTGAAGCCGCGCTCGGCGTGCGAACCAACAGTCTGGAGAGCGGTTGGCGCGTACGCACGCCGCTTTGTGCACGAGCGGCGCGACCGAGGCCAACCACTCGTTGGATAACCTCCACGGCTTCGAGCAATTCGCGGTCGATCAGCGTGTCATCGGCAACCGGCCAGTTCGCGAGGTGCACACTTAAAGGCGCATCCGGATGCACGGTCTTCACAAGATTTCGATACAGCGTTTCAGACAGGAACGGTGTGAATGGCGCCATCAAATAGACGACCCCCGTAAGGCACTCATACAAGGTGTCATAGGCGAACCGCTTATCGATCGCATCATCGCTCTTCCAAAATCGCCGGCGGTTCCGACGCACATACCAGTTGGACAGTTGGTCCACGAGTCGCTCGATAGCTAACCCTGCGCGTTGCGCGTCGAAACCCTCCATGGCGTCAGTCACCTCGACAATGGTGTTGTTCAGCAACGCAATCGCCCATCGATCGATTTCAGGTCGATCCGAAACCTGAGATCTGGCCTGGAAGTCCACGCTATCAAGACGCGCATACATGACGAAAAACGCATAAGTATTCCAGAGCGTATTGACGAAACTGCTCGCAACCTCGGCAACGATATCCACCGAAATCCGTTTTTGTACGTCGGGGGCAACACGGGCCAGGAAATACCAGCGCAGCGCATCTGCGCCGACCGTGTCGAACACCTCATACGGATTCAGGATGTTGCCCTGCGATTTCGACATCTTCTTGCCTTCTGCATCGACGATGTGGCTCAGGCAGATGACGTTTCGGTAGGCGACGCTATCCGACACGAGCGTGGCAATCGCATGCAAGGTATAAAACCAACCGCGAGTCTGATCGATGGCCTCGCAAATGTAGTCGGCAGGGAAGTGCGCCTCGAACTGATCATCGTTTTCGAACGGGTAATGCCATTGAGCGTAGGACATCGCACCGGAATCGAACCAGCAATCGATGACTTCGGGCACACGGCGCCAGGTGTGACCGTCTTTCTCGAACTCGATCTCGTCGACGGCGGGGCGGTGCAGATCGACCTCCGATAAGTCCCGCCCGGCTAACATCGAGAGCTCTTCCACGCTGCCAACGCAACGGAACTCCCCTTCACCGTTTGTCCACACGGGTAGCGGTGTTCCCCAGAAACGCTCGCGCGACAACGCCCAATCAACGTTGTTCTCGAGCCAGTTGCCGAAACGTCCATCGCGGATGGTCTCCGGAACCCAATTGATCGTCTGATTCAGTTCGACCATCCGATCGCTGCGATCTGTAGTGCGGATATACCACGCGTTCTTGGCGTAGTAGATGATCGGATCTCCCGTACGCCAACCGAACGGGTAGTTATGCAGGTAACGCTCAGAGCGGAACATGGTGCCGCGCTCTTTCAGCAGTTTGATCAAAACCGGATCGGCATCCTTGAAGAACATGCCGGCGACCGGCGTGATTTCAGGTTTGAAATGACCATCCAGTCCAACGCCATGCAGCACGGGCAGCCCGTTGGTCTGACCTAGCGCCAGGTCATCGACGCCGTAGGCTGGGGCGGTGTGCACGATGCCCGTGCCATCCTCAACGGTCACAAAGTCCGCATGCCAGACGTGAAACGCCGGGCAGTCATCAGGCACTTCGAGGTAATCAAAGATCCGTCGATAGCGCTTTCCGATAAGCGTTTCGCCTTTCACCGTCTCGAGCACCGTGTGCTCTCGCTCACCGAGCACACGCTCACGCAGCGCACTGGCGACGATGAGCGTTTCCTGACCATGCTGCACGTAGTCGTAGTCCACATCACGGTGTACAGCGAGTGCCAAGTTCGATGGCAAAGTCCACGGCGTTGTCGTCCACACCAGCAGATGTGTGTTGTCGGTTTCTTCCAACGTGAAGCGCACAAAAATTGACGGGTCTTCGACTTCGAGATATCCCTGCGCGAGCTCGTGTGACGACAGGGTCGCGCCGATACGGGGATCGTAGGGAACGACTTTATAGCCGCGATAGATCAGCCCCTGGTCCCAGATTTTTTGCAACAGATTCCAGACCGATTCGATATAGCTGTTGTCGAGGGTGACATACGCCTCATCGACGTTGACCCAGAATCCCATGCGCTCGGTCATGCGCTCCCAGTCGGCGACATAGGTCATGACCGACTCGCGGCATCGACGAGTGAACTCCTCAATACCGACTTTGGCTTCGATCTCCGCCTTGTCAAAAATCCCGAGTTGCTTCTCTACCTCATGCTCAACGGGCAAGCCATGCGTGTCCCATCCAGCCTTGCGTGGCACGTAATGCCCTTGCATCGTCTTGTAGCGGGGAAAAACGTCCTTGAAGGTTCGCGCCAGCACATGGTGGATGCCAGGCTTTCCATTCGCTGTCGGCGGCCCTTCGTTAAAACTGAAACGGGGACCTGACTCTCGATTTTTGAGCGATTGTGCGAAGACATCATGCTCACGCCAGAACTCGAGGACTTCGGCCTCCAGGGAAGGACCGTTATAGCGACCGGTGACAGGATCAAAACTCATGCGAATCAAACTTGAAAGACGACAAAAAAATACCGGCACTATGGCCGGCGCACCGGGCCTTTGGCCCTCGCCAGAACTTTACTCTTGCAGGTCAAAAAGGCAAGCGTTTGAGACTGTGCGCATGGGATACTCCTGGCATGGAACGATTCCCCGAAGCCCGCAGGGTTAATTGTGGGGCGGTACATCTCGCGACCTACTCCGACGGCGAAGGTCCACCGGTGATTTTCTGCCATGGGTTTCCCGAACTCGCTTACTCGTGGCGCCATCAGTTACCGGCTATCGCCGAAGCCGGCTTCCACGCCATTGCGCCAGACATGCGCGGTTATGGGGCCAGCGACAAACCGAATGGCGTTGAGCACTACGATATCTTCCACCTGATGTCGGATCTCGACGGGCTGCTCGATGCGCTTGGAGAAACCTCTGCCTACTGGGTGGGACACGACTGGGGAGCGCTCTTACTCTGGCAATATGCGCTGGTGCGGCCCGAGAAAATGCGGGGCCTAATCGCGTTGAACATTCCCTTTGCACCACGTCGAACGGTAGACCCCATGGTGATGACCCGCGAGGTTCTGGGCGATGACTTCTACATCGTCAATTTCCAGGATTCCCGTGAAGCGGATGACGCGTTCGATGCCGACCCCGAACGCTTCCTGCGTGCGATGTATCGGCGATTGCCGGCGACCCGTGCACAATTCAATGCAACCGATCCCGCTGCTCGCCAGCCATTCAGCATGCTCCGCGAAATGCGTAAGGAGACTTTTCCCGGGCAAGCGTTGATGTCAGACGACGATTTGGCAATCTATGTTGATGCATTCCGGTCTGGTGGCTTTACGGCGCCCATCAATTGGTATCGAAACTGGTCGAGGAACTGGCGCGAAACCGCGGACGTTGTGCAAAAGGTCACCACGCCAACGCTGTTCATCGGCGCCGAAGACGACATACTGATTGCGCCCGAACATATTGAAACCATGCGTCGCTATGTCGACCCGCTCGACGTGTCGATGATCAAAAACTGTGGCCACTGGACGCAACAGGAGCATCCGGAACAGGTGAACGCACTGATCGTCGAGTGGCTCCAGGCTCACTAGCGCCGCATCTGCAAACGCGCCTCTGACGAACTGATCAACATGACCCCATTACCGAAAACTGCAGTGATCGTCGGCGCCAGTCGAGGCGTTGGCAATGCAATCGCAAGTCTGTTGCTCGAGCGTGGCTGCGAAACGGTGTTCTGCGCATCTCGAGATGCCTCGCGAGCAACCGGAATCGCGACATTGAAACAAAACTTCGGCGACCGCGTGGTCGCGGTTGACATTGACATAACCGACGACGACAGCGTCGCCGAGGCGACCTCAGCGGTTGCTACTCGCACCGAGCAGATAGACTGGATTGTCAATACGGCTGGGCTGCTGCACGACGGCGAGCTTCAGCCCGAGCGACGACTTGCCGATATCCAATCCAGTAATCTTTTGCGCCTTTTTGCGGTCAATAGTGTTGGGCCGCTGCTGCTGGCTAGATACTTCGCGCCGCTGCTACCGCGTCGGGAGGCTTGCGTGGTGGCATCACTCTCGGCGAGAGTCGGCAGCATTGGCGACAATCGACTGGGCGGATGGTACGGCTACAGAGCGTCCAAAGCCGCGCAGAACATGTTGATCAGGACGCTGTCTATTGAGCTGCGAAGACGCTACAAGCGTGTTCGCTGCGTGGCACTGCATCCGGGCACGGTGGAAACCGATCTCAGTGCACCGTTTCGTGGCGGTGTTGCAGAAAAGAAGCTGTTCAGCCCGGCCATGTCCGCTGACTACCTGCTGAAGGTATTGGAACAATTGAATGACGATGACACCGGTAAATTTTTTGCGTGGGATGGCCAGCAAATTCCCTGGTAGCAAAGCCCTGGCTCTGACAGCACTTGCGCTGTTCTCGACGGCGCAGGCTGACCCGTTACACGAGGTATTTGCGCCGTTCGAATCGCTGCTCACGTCCGAAGTATCCGACGGAGACGTGAACTACCCCGCTTTTGCTGACTCTGAAGCGTTCGCGCAGATGATGCGAGCCCTCGCTACGGTGGCCCCACCCGCAGATGCGGGTCAGACCACACGTTTGGCGTTTTATATCAACGCTTACAACGCAACGTCGATCCAAGGCATTCTCGATGGCTTCTCACCTTCTTCGGTATGGGGCCGACTGCGCTTTTTCAAGCGCCGCCAGTACGAACTGTTCAACACGTCCATGTCACTTTATGAACTCGAGCACGAACGCATCATTGCCGAGGGTGATCCGCGAATTCACTTCGCTATCGTCTGTTCCTCAAAGTCCTGCCCGCCACTACGCAGCGCGTTGTACACGGCCGCAGGTCTCGACAGCGAACTGGATGCGGTAACTGGCGCGTTCGTCAACAACCCCGATGGCAACTCGTTCGACCTCGAGACGCGTACAGCGACACTGTCGCGTATCTTCAAATGGTACGGCGACGAATTCGCAGAAGCAGGTGGCGGCAGCCTCGCCGGCTATCTGGCTGGTTACGTCAAGGATCCTGCGGTCGCGCAGAGCCTGCGCACAGAACGTTGGACGTTCGACTACTACGACTACGACTGGAGCCTCAATGGAACCGCCATTGAAGAATAAACCAGCCAGGAGCACGACCTTATGCTGATCCGCCGACCAGACCCTTTCAAGCCCAGCGAAATCACGAGCGAATCGACCTATCTGTCACGTCGCGAGGTCGTTGCCGCGCTGACCAGTGCCGCTCTGTTGCCGACCAGCCTGAGGGCCGCAGACTTACCGCGGTCGGGCGACCTTGAAGGCATCGCCAAGAGTCCACTCTCGAGCGACGAGAAACCCAACAGCTACGAGGACGTGACCACATACAACAACTTCTACGAACTGGGTCTCGGCAAGTCCGACCCAGCTCGCAACGCGAAGCAGCTGAAGACACGACCCTGGTCCTTCACGGTGAGCGGAGAAGCAGAGGTTACCGGCACTTTCGAGCTAGAAGACTTCTATAAGCCTTTCACGCTCGAGGAGCGCATTTACCGATTCCGCTGCGTGGAGGCCTGGTCGATGGTGATCCCCTGGGTGGGCATTCCGCTGGGCGACATCATCAAATCCTTCAAGCCGACGTCGCGTGCGAAATATGTGGCGTTCGAAACCATCGTTGATCGAGAGATGTTGCCTGCCCAACGCTCCCGCGTCCTGGACTGGCCCTATCGTGAAGGTCTGACTATCGCCGAGGCGATGCACCCGCTGACGATCATGGCTGTGGGGGTCTACGGCAAGGTCCTCCCCAACCAGAACGGCGCACCGATGAGACTGGTTGTGCCCTGGAAGTACGGCTTCAAGAGCATCAAGTCGATTGTCGGTATTCGGTTCACAGAGGAACAGCCCGACACCAGCTGGAATCTCGCAAACCCACGCGAGTACGGGTTCTACGCCAATGTGAATCCGAATGTCGATCACCCTCGCTGGAGTCAGGCACGCGAGCGCCGTATTGGCGCAGGTCTGTTCGCACCCAAACAAGAGACCTCGATGTTCAATGGCTATGCAGAACAGGTGGCCAGCCTCTACGACGGTATCGATCTGCGCCGCAATTTCTAGACCGCAATGAATACCCTCCAGCAAGTTCGCTTCATTCTGAAGCCCGTAGTCTTCCTCGCTTGTCTTGTGCCACTTGCGATAGCAACAGCTGGCACCTTCGGCGTTGCTGGTCAGTCATTAGGGGTAAACCCCGCCGAAGCACTGCTGGAGTTTTTCGGCATCTGGGGGCTCAGATTCCTGCTGCTGGGTCTCGCCGTAACACCACTTCGAAAGCTAACAGGAATCGGCTGGATCGCGCGCTTTCGACGCATGGTGGGACTGTTTGGCGCGTTCTACGTCGGCCTGCACTTCACCGTTTACCTCGTACTCGACCAGGGGCTTGCACTTGCGCCTATTCTCGAGGACATCGTCAAACGGCCCTACATCACTGTCGGATTTGCTGCGGTATTGATCCTGACTGCGATGACACTCACATCGACGGCGTCCGCGCGTCGACGGCTCGGTCGCAACTGGCAGAAGCTACACTACGGTGCGTACGCCGCGGGGGTTCTAGGCGTCTGGCATTTCTGGTGGCAGGTGAAAAAAGACATCACTGAACCGCTGATTTACGCAGCCATCCTCGCCGTATTACTGGGTATCCGAATCGCGTCGAAGCTCAAGCGTCGCTCGGCTCCCAGAGCCACTGCGACCGGCGTTGCATAACGGCGTCAGAGACATCGCCAAGAGCGGCTAGCGCAACCGTATCTGCCGGTGGCTCTCCGAGTACAACCGTCAGTGCCAACAATCGCGAACGCCGAAAGACATGTATCGCGACCGATGTCCCCGGGGTTGAGCGATCAATGTGTTTCTCGACTATTGATCCGGATGCTTTGAACCCGTCCACGGCCACAATCTCATCCCCTGCCGACAAACCCGCAATCTGCGCAGGACTGCCCTTGATGACATTGGCCACTCTCGTAGTTCCGGATCCCAGCGTCATGCCCGCATAGGCACTGACCGCATTGGCGTTGCTCACACCACCGCGATCGCCCGACCCCGTGCGCGCACGCACGCTCATTTCCACTCCCATCACCTGCAATAGCGGTGCGATATCAGGATCGTCGGTGCCCCTGATGACTGCATCGAACCATGGTGTGAAATCAACGCCGCCAAGCTCATTGGCCACCGACTCGAGTCCGGTTTCCGGCATACCGGTACCATCCACGTAGAAACGCTGCCAACAGACACGCATCACCTCATCGAGATTCGTGGTGGTCTCCGCACGTAACTTGAGGTCGAGCGCCAAAGCAACGACTGCACCCTTTGCGTAGTAGCTAATGATCGCGTTCGGCGCGTTTTCGTCCTGTTTGTAAAAGCGCGTCCAGGCATCGAAGCTCGAGTCGGCGAGTGACTGTCGGTGGCGACCAGGCGTGCGCTGCACCCGCGTCAGGATTCGCGCCAGCAAGGTTAGGTACTCGCCCGTCGAAATCACACCGCTACGAACCAACGCCAGGTCATCAAAGTAGCTGGTGATGCCCTCGAACACCCAGAGCAATCGTGTGTATACCTCGCCACTGAGATCGAGCGGTTCAAATGCTGCCGGCTTCAAACGGCGTACGCTCCACAGGTGAAAATACTCATGGCTGATCAGCCCTAACAGCTTTGTGTAGTTTTCGGCGTTGTGTGCCGGGCCGGACTGTGGAAGGTCGCCAACACTGATCGCCAGACTGGTTGACCAACGATGCTCAAGGCCGCCATAGGTATCGACCTCCGCAAAGGCTAGCACATCATATCGATCGAGATCCTCGGGGGTACCCATCAATCGATGATGTATTTCGAAGATACGCTTGCAGTCAGCGGCGAGACGCGCCTGATCAAACTCGAGCTCACCGCGAATAATCAATCGGTGCGGTACACCGGCAACCTCAAGGGAAACCGCAACCTGATCGGCGATCTCGACGGGGTGATCCAGGAGTTCGTCATAATCGGTGCACTGGTAAAGACCAAAGCCACGCTCGTCGGTATCGACCGCCCGCATTGCCGTTGCAACCCAGACGCTCTCCGGCAGGGAAGGCATCGGCGAGATGCTCATCTCAACAGGGCCAACATGCCCTAATACTTCCGGACATAAGCAAGCAGCGTTGAAGTAGGCATGATGCTGATCCAGATGTGCGCCTCTGACTGACAGGTCCCAAGCGTAAACCGTCAGCGAAATGCTGACGCTGGCGCTCGGCTTGCAGATGCGCCAGCTGGATTTGTCGAGTCGCTCAACCGGGAGTGACTGTCCGTCAGCACTCGCTGAGAAATCGATGACATGACGCGCGTAGTCTCGAACCATGTAGCTACCTGGAATCCACGCGGGCAACCTCAGGACCAAATCGCCATCGATCAGCGTTTGATCGACATGTATCCGTAGTTCGAATTCGTGACTTGACGGATTGGGTGCACCAACCTCGTAACGAACCGCAGTCACAGATGGGTTACCGGTTCAGTCAACTTCAGGGTCAGACACTTCGCCGAGCCTCCAGACTTCAGAAACTCGGAGAGATCGACCTCGTTCACGGAGAACCCAGCCAGCATCAGTTGCGCTTTCAGTGGGGCAGATGCTTTGTGGACAAACACCTGGTCACCGACATTCACGGCATTACAAGCGAAATTGCCAGCGTCCATCGTATCGACAATCAAACGCTTGTGCGGTGGCACTCGCGACTCGATCGCCAGTCTCGACTCGTAATCGAACGCCGGCGGGTGATACATCAAAAAGCCGTCCGTCAGCGGACAGAAACAGGTGTCGATGTGATAGAAGCGAGGATCAGTGAGCCGAATCGATACGAGCTCACGATCGAAGTAGTCTGCGATCGCCGGGTGCGCTTCGATTTCTGTGCGAAATCCGTAGCCAGTCCAGAGCCACGGCCCACCACGATCAATCAAGCAATCGCCCGCACCCTCGAAGCCGAGTTTTTCGTCGAGGTCGAGTAATTCAAAGCCGTTTTCACGAAACCACCGCTTGAAGTGCTGCTCTTCAGGGCGACGCTCATGTGGAACAAAGTGACTGGCAATCGCCTTGTCCCGATACACGGCACCCGCATTCGCGGTGAACACCATATCTGGCAGGTCTGGCTGCGGATCGATTGTCACCACATCCGCATGCTCACTAATGGCCGCCACCAAGGCGTCCCATTGCTGTTGCGCTTTATCGCGGTCCAGTCGACCTTCGTTGCCGGCCATCCATGGGTTGATCGCGTTATCCACCGTAAAGAAATCCGGTGGGCACATCAGGATTCGATCCCTATCACTCATGAGAAAAAGCTCTGAATAGTATTGGTGAGGTCGCGTAGTGTAGCGGTTCCGGCAGCGCGAATCAGGACGCTCTCGGCAAGTGCACCTCGGCCAGCATGCAGCGTACACTCCCGCCGGACTGAGTCTCGATGTGACTGATATCCGACGCCACCAGTCGCGCGTGGCGAGCCAGTGTTTCGCGCGCCGTAGCGTCCAGACTATTAAAGGCGCTCTGAGACATTGCGATTACCGCACCATCTTTGCCCTTTAATTCGAGCATGTTGCCAGCGAACCCATCGAGTTCATCAAATCCGATTTCGACTATCTCGCGCCCACCCGCTTTGATCTCACTAAGCACTTCCGACCGATAATCGGGATGGATAGATTCGGTGCAGACCAACGCCACCGCGGTACCGACGAACATCATCACATTGGTGTGGTAGATCGCACGGCCCGCGCGGTCAGACGCTCGAAACAACACCAAGCGATATCCGAGTGCTGCACACACCTCAGCAGCGAGCGCCGCGTGGGTTCGTGACGACTCACAGGCAAACGCGACACCACATGCACGATCGAAAACAAGACTCCCTGTGCCTTCGAGGTAATGAGACGCCGATTCTGCGGCGCAAAAGTCGCGCGTCTCCGACACGTGGAAACCGATACGCTGCAATGCCTCAATAAAATCTGTGCGTCGCTCTGGCCGACGGTTCACCGCTTCCATCGGATACAGTGCCACCCGTCCGTCGGCGTGCGTGCTGATCCAATTATTCGGAAAAATCGCGTCTGGCGTGTGCGGCTCCGGCGTGTCTTCGAACACCAGGCAATTGACACCCGCATCGCGAAGCGCGACTGCCAGCCGATCAAACTGGGAGCGTGCAAGCGCATTGGATAACTTATGGTCATCGGCCGGGACTTGCGCCTGAAACGCATTGCTTGCCGCAGTTAATGGATTGGCCTGGAACCGGCATGGTCTGACCATGAACACGGTTCCTGTCGCCTGCTGCTCAATTGTTTCAGACACGCGCGCTTGGTCGCGACGACACGCGTTCATGCCAGGCGCGCAATGTGGGCTGGGATTCCGGAATCGGTAATTTGATCCACGCTGACATATCGATAGTGACTAACGCCGTGATATCCGCCATTGAAAAGGTGTCGCCGCAGATGAACGGTCGATCCTGCAGATGCGCATCAAGTTTCGCCATAAATACTTCCACACGCCGACGCCCCCGCGGCACAAGCTCAGGAATCTGATCAAAACCCTCAGGCCCGGTTAGTGATCGTCCTCGGAACCCTTTGGCATGATTACGAAAAGACTCAGCGACCGCCGCGAGGCCCTGTTGCTCGATCTTGGCGTTCCATTGCAGAACCCCCGCACGCGACTCAGGCGAGTCTCCCAGCAACGGCGGCTCAGGAAACTGCGACTCCAGATAATCGCAAATGGCGATGGTCTCGGTTAGGGCAGTGCCGTTATCGAGTTCAAGCACCGGCACGGTGCAATCCGGATTGATCTTGCGAAACGCCTCGCCGAGATGCTCGCCACTGCCGAGATCGACCTGCTGCACAGGAATGTCGGCGCCCTTCTCAGCGATGAAGATACGAACACGGCGCGGGCTCGGTGCCGGCTGACAATCAAAAAAGCGCATGGATTCCCCCCAAAATTGCCTTCGGCACAACGATAGTCCGGAACGTCGCTCCAAACCAGTCTTGGACTAACCTTCCAGTTCGTCGACGTCGATCTGATGGCCCTTCTCAGCCTTCGCCTCCAGATATCGGCGATTCCAGTCTGAGACACCAATCAGATGCTTGACCGGCGTCACACGGGTGAGACCAGCTGCGGCAAGATCCACCACCTTCTTCGGATTATTTGTCAGTAATTTCATCGGCTTATTGCCAATAAAATGCAACAGCAATGCGGCCGCTTCACTGAAGTCACGGGAATCATCGGGGAGACCGAGGCTACGATTCGCCTGGTACGTATCCTCTCCGGCATCCTGCAACAGGTACGTCGCAGCCTTTGCCCAAAGACCAATACCGCGACCTTCGTGGCCAGCCATATAGACAATCAAACCGGGGCCGTCATGCGATGCAATTTGCCGCATCGCGCTCTCCAGCTGAGGACCGCACTCGCAACGCTCGGAGCCAAAAACATCACCAGTCAGGCAACTCGAGTGCACACGAACCAAGGGCGGTCGACCATCGTCGAGATCACCATCAATCAGCACGCTATTCACCGCCATTGACGTTGCCAGTTCTGCGAACAGGCGTTGCCCGCCTTCCGCCGTCAATGAGGCAGCCAGCGCTTCAACCTTTGCAAGCTCGGTATTGCGCACAGCCGCATACCACTGGAAGGTGTGGTGCCACCCATTGCGTGACACAGGCAGTGGAATCGGACCCAGCAGGTTGATCGACAACTGGCCGGGCATGGGTGTCTCATCGATTGGGAGACGCTGTCCCGTTCGATTGATGCGACGCAGCTTGTTTTCGTTGACCAACCGCTGACGGACAGCGGGATCCAGATAAGTGAACATTTACAGGGTCATATTTCAGGGGCGCCCAAGTTTAGGCCAATACCGCGCCCCGCCCAAGCATAAAAAAAGGCCGCCGACTGACGTCGACGACCTTTCGGTTCAGGCTTGAACGTGCTCGCTTAGAAGCCCTGCTTGAAGCGCAGGTAAACGAGACGCCCACGAGGATCGTGAACGCGCGCGTCGTATCCACCGTTGGTGAACACCTGCGGCGGCTCTTCAGCCGTGGCGTTGATTACACCCAGCGTCAGCAACGGACCGGTTTCCCAGTCGAATGCAACCACAGTGTCGAACGAGTACTGAAGATCGAACGTCAGCTGTGAGTCAATATCGAAGAATCCGGTGCCTGTCGGGCAAACCCCACCTGTAGACGGCGCGCCGTCGCTGCAGTTCTGGTCATCGTCGTAGCCGCTGATGTAGCGCGCGAAGATGTTTGCAGTGTGTGCACCATTGACCCATGCGATGCCAGCGTTGGCACGCAGCTCGGGCGTCGGGTTGCCGAAGTTCTGGAAGTTACGCAGGCCGGCGCCATCGACGTTGCCTGCCTGAGGATCCTCGAGGTCATAGCCGAGAATGTACGTACCTTCAACGATCGGCTGGAACACGCCCGCCGCCGTCTCGAACTGGTACTTCAATCGGAAGTCGACGCCATCGGTCTCAACCGAGCTTGCATTCACAAAGCCCACGTTGATCTGCGTTACCGGGGAGCCGGGTCCAGCCACACGCTCTACCCGCGAAGTATCGTTCGGGAACGCATTCAGGACTGCCTGGAAGTTCTCCTGGATAATCACATCCGTGAAATCGAATGACCAGTAATCGAGGTCTAGAACGAGGTTTTCGACGATCTCGAACGACATGCCCGCGTTGAACGCATCTGACTCCTCAGGTTGCAGATCCGGGTTTGGGGACGAGCGCACTGCGGCAAAGTTCAGGCCCGGGTTTAGCGGATCGGAAATCTGGTTCAACGAAGTGCTGCCACCGTTGGTCTGGAACAAGGACGGCGCGCGGAACGAAGTCGAGAACGAACCACGTAACGTAAACGTGTCCGTCGGCCGGTAAATCGCTGCGATCTTCGGATCGGTGGTGCTACCGATCGCACCACCATAATCCTCGTAACGTGCCGCGATCTGAACGTCGATGTTATCCGTTACCGGGATACCCAATTCAACGAACGCTGCGTTGACGTCGCGATCCGCATCGAAGTCCGGGTTACCGATGACAAATGCGAAACGGTCCTGGTTCGCTAGACTGTTGTAGTCGTGCGCAAGCTCTTCCTGACGATACTGAGCACCGATAGCGATGCTCGCCGTGCCCGCCTTGGTCTCAAAGATTTCACCGGACACAACCGCTTCGATGGTGTTCAGCTCAGAGGTCGTATCGAGCACCTGGTCTGCCGTGAAGCTGTTGATAACGTCCTGTGAATTGGGCGAGAGGAACTTGGTCGCAAACGGGTTGAAATATTGGCAAGGGCCAACACCAGGCTGCGCGTTCGGGTCCGTCGGACCTGTGCAACCGGTGCCCCCGAAGCCGTTCAATGCGTCCTGGAACTCCTGCGCCAGCGTATCGGCCGTCACGTTTACGCCTTCGTTCTTAGCGCCGACGTATGCGACCTGCCAATACCAGCCGTTATCCAGCTCTCCATTGAGTTCGATTGAGGAGCGCCAGGTATCAATTTCATTGACCGTCGGCGCCGCGGTGCCACCGTTGCCGCTGGCACGACCGAAGTAATTCACGTCGGTGCCGAACGGATTGTTCGGGTGTGTGCCCGGCACATTCGGGAACCGCAAGTTCGGGAACGTCGGCGAGTTCAGTCGCTGCGCACGGTTTCGAGCAAAGCCAAATTCACCAACCAACTCGATGCTATCGGTCAGCTGGTAGGAACCACGAGCAAAACCATTGAAACGGGTTTCATCAGGAATCAGCGTGAAGAAATCACCGAAGTCGAAGCTACAAAGCCCAACATCGAGACCAGGCACTGTCCCAGGCGGAGCCAGCAACACCGGGATTCCGCCGATGAAACTGCCATCGACAGCCGAGGTGGCGCAACCGGTCGGATCAATGATCGGGAGGTCAACCAGCGGCCCCGATGGGAAGAAATAAGACCCGGGATCACCAAGCGTGCTGGAGTCGTCTTGCGGACGGCTCAGGCGACGTTCTTGAGTCGACAGCGGTGTGCGCTCGGCGAATCCGAACGCTGCCATCACATGGCTGCGCTCACCGCGAGCACCGAAGATAGCTTGCAGCTGGTACTCAGAAGAGGTGCCATCATCCTCCACCGACTGGTAATCCGCCGACACTTCAAAGCCCTCGAAGTCGTTGCGAGTGCGGAAGTTAACCACACCGGCAACGGCATCTGATCCATACAACGCTGCAGCGCCGTCTTTCAGGATATCGATGTTGTCGATTGCGATCAGTGGCACCAGTGAGTTGGTGTCGACGAAGTTTAACCCATCGTTGGTCGGCAGAGCGGTGAGCACCTGGCGTTTGCCGTTCAACAATACCAGTGTGGAGGCAACACCCAAGCCGCGCAGGTTGAAGTTCGAGGTACCGACAGTCGAGTTCTGTGTGAACGCGTCCGGGTTGTTCTGCGAACCGGTGTTGATCGTCAGCGTCTGCACGACGTTGGCAACGCTGGTCGCACCGATCGCCTCGAGCGCCGCGGCATCGACGGAATCGATTGGTGATGGAGAATCAAATTGCGAAGTGCGACGGATATAGGAACCCGTTACAACAACTTCTTCGATCTCGTCGGCTTGATCACTATTTTGGGCCAGCGCCGGCGCAGAAAACGCCATCAACGCCAGCGTCGGCACAAGCGGCAGCGCCGCATACCGTGACGGTTTCAACTTCACAGATTTTACCCCCCGTCTTTTAAAGACGATTGTGGCCATCACCCCCGCGACGGCCGGAAAGAGCGAATACGCTCAACCAGTGTGTCGTTATACGCCAACAACAAGGCGTGAAGCAAGCAGGGATCCGCCCTTCAGGGTGTTGCGCGGATGCTGCAACCGCACATTTTTGCATCAAAAAAAGAGGCAAAAAAAAAAGCGGGCCTCCGAGGAGGCCCGCTCTTGTTCCGACGTGGTGCAGATTAATACGTCCACTGTACGGAGACCGCAAACGCAGAACCAGGGTCCTGAATGAAGGTGGTCACGCCTTCACGTTCGATCGTGATTTCCTCTCCGAGGATATTCTGAGCTTTGGCTTTCACCACCAACCGGTCCGTGGGGAACCAACTGTAGGTTGCATCCAGTCCGTTGAACGGTTGCTCGAAACCATCAGGCGCGCCGTTTCGACCCGCGACGTACAAGCGTTCGCCGAATACGTTGTACACGAGCGTCGCCGTGTGTCTGCCATCCGCTGAGTCGTAGCCCAACGTGATGTTCGCAACGTAGTCAGAAGCCGCAGTCAGCTCGCGTGTCGGGTTGGTCGGCGCATCAGCGTCTGGACCAGCAACGAGCTCGGTGTCCTGAATGGTCAGGTTGCCCTGCACAAAGAATCCATCGAACGCAGGTCCGAGGAATCCAAGCTGCTTGATGCCTTCCAGCTCAACGCCGAGCAACTCCGCGGAATCCGCATTGATGATCTCACGCGCCGTGTTGGTGTCACTCGCGGCCGATTCGAAGAATTCAATCGGGTCCGCGATGTCTTTGTAGAACAGCGTGATGGTGGCGTTGTCGCCGTCTGCAAAGAACCATTCCGCTCGAGCATCAAAGCTATCAACGGTCGCCGGAATCACACCCGGGTTACCATCAACAATCTCACCTGTGATCGGATCGATATAACTGGCATCCGTGATTTCGCGCAAGTCCGGACGTACTGCCGTCTGGCTGTAACCAAATCGCAGCTGGAACGTCTCCGCTAACCAATCGCCCATGTAAGTGACCTGCACCGACGGATAGACATCATCGGACTGGAACGACGCGCGTTCGAGTGCGACAGGGTCCGTGGTGACCTGTGGGCTGGTCTCGGAGAACCCAAGCGGGTTCCAGTCAACAGCAACCTGACTGTAGGCCTCGTACCGAGCACCGACAGCGAAGCGCCACGTTTCATCAAACGTCCAGTCGATCATGCCGAATGACGCATCCGTGATCGTTGCGGCGATGTAGGATTGGTTGTCTGTACCGAGCACATCGAAAAAGAATTCGTTGTCCGGGTTCAGGATGCTTGAATCGGAGTACACGTCGCCGAGATCACCAGTCAGCGTATCAAGATTGTCGGTGTTATCCGTTCCAAGACCAAACTGGTACTGCTCGTAGGTACGTGCCTTGCGGTCCGTTCCAAAACCAAACTTGAAGTCGATGCGACTCTTGTCCGTTTCGAAAGGCACAGTGAAAGCAATTTGACTACTCTCTACCTCGTCCTCAAGACCGGTATACCGGAATACAGCAGCATTCCGCGCGTTGATGATGCTCTCGCTCAGCACTGCGTTCGTGACTGTGTCCGTAACCGTCTGACCCTGAATATCGACCTGGTTCGGAATGTCAGTCTGCGACGTTGAATCCGAGAAGAACCAATCGATCTTCGTATCCTCTGGAATGATGTTCCACAAGAAGCCAAGACCCGAGAAGCGATCGCGGGTTTCCGCGCCGAACCGGTGCTCACCAATCAGCTGGTTGACGCGCATGGTGCGCTCTTCAAACAAGAAGCGATAGTTACGGAACCCGAGGCCGTCGCCAGCGAGGCGGTTCTCATTGAAGAAATCGGTAACCACCGTCTCGTCATCAGTGTTGCGAAGGTACAGCGAGTTCGTCGACAGGCTGTGCTCCTCGCCATAATTAAGACCGAAGTTCAGAATACCGGAGATATTCACGTTCCGGGTTGATTCGATTTCAGAACCGTTGATCTGCTCAGGGAAGTTGAAGTTCCGAGTCAGCGTCTCTTCCTCGCGCCAGTTATGGGCGTAAGTCGCACCGGCCAGAAAACCAAACTCCCAATCGTCATTCAGAAAGAAGCTGTTGCCAATGCTGCCCTTGAAATCAACATCCGGAAGCGGGTCTTCGCTCTCGATCGTCAAATTTCTATTGAGCTCCAGTGCGAGCTGCCGGTTGACCAACTCTGCGTCAGCGACCGTTGCGCCGGGATTCTCGCTTTGAAGAATATCGAGCAACAAGCCCTGTGTATCGGTGTTGCCCTGGAATCGTGCCAGCTGCGAGAGCAGCTGCGGTGTGAGCGCACGAATACCATCGTCTGTACCCAACGTATCTTCACTGCCACCCGCGTACGTATTGACGTTGCCGTTGACCGCAGTGTTGAAGCCTGTGCCGATTTCCCAGAATGCGGTGAAACCATCTGGAATCCCCTTGGTTCGAACATCAACACTGCCACCGGCAAAGTTGGCGCTCATGTCGGGGGTGTAGGCTTTCTGAACCCGCAGCGAGTCAACAATCGCGACCGGAAAAATATCCAGCGGAATCACGTTACGCGTAAGGTCCGGAGACGGAATAAATGCACCGTTTAGTGTGCTCTGAGAGTAGCGCTCTCCCAGTCCGCGAATGTACACGAACTGATTGTTGACCAACGAAAGTCCTGGCACACGCTTAAGTGCGACGGCCACACTTGAGTCGCCGGTACGACTGATCTGGTCTGCACCCAGGAAATCGGTTACAGCAGCATCATCCATCCGTTCAAGTGCGAGCGCTTGACCGGTACTGAGCAGACGACCGACGGCTACTACCTCGTCGATCGGCGAAGCGATTTGAGGCTCCTCAACCGAGCTGTCCTCAGGCGCATCCGTATCGTCTTCCTGCGCCACGACCGGCGCTGCGCATACGAGTGACGACAGAAGTAGCCATGGCGCGGTTCGTTTATTGTGTTTCATCTTTACGACCTTGGGTTCGTTCTGATGAGGGTGCCGCGCAATACTTGCGCGACACCCCCTATTCGAAGTAGGACATGACTGAACATGTCCCAGTACCAGTTACGCCCGAAGGCTTACTGGAACCACAACTCCGCGAGTGCGTTGCCACCAGCAACATCACGCAGTCCGAACGTCCAGTTTTGCGTCCAGTCGTCGGCCAAGCTCACGCCACCGATGATCGTGCCAGAGGTAGGTGTAATCATTGGATCAGCACCGTCTACCTGCAACGCGGTTGCCTGGATTGAGTAGAAGCCTGGCGTTCCTTCCAAAAGCTGGAGTCCAGCATCAGCCGTAGCGGTCGGATCGACAACACCCGCAACCGTCGCGAAGACGCTGCCATCATCTTCGGCGAAGCTCTGCTCTGTGGTTACCCCATCAGGGAACGTCTGACCGCGGGTCAGCTCTTCGCAAGCGAAGATCGTGTTGTTGACCTGAAGATCGCCGTCCTGCGCCGCGACCTGAGAGCGATTGTCCACACGCAAGCAGTAGTTGTCATTAGCGCTTGTGGCGTCGTTAGGTCCATAGGTAGATACAACGAGGGAGTCGTTGATGATCGCGAAAATACCTTCACGCAGACGCCAGCCGGCACCCGGATCATGCGTCGCAGTCGCGGTACCGTTCGCACTCACGATGCAGGTCAGGTTGTTGATCGTCGGACGAGAGTTGATGCCCTGAGCGATGGTCGCTTCGACTTCGGCGCCGGTCAGGCCCGAGAAAGAAGCGATACCATCAGCCTCAATGCAGTGGTTTCCGTCGGTTTCGTTCTGAATGACCAGTGCGTTCGTGATCGTACCTGCGTAACCCTCATCGATATCGATGGTGTCGTCGCGAGCGTAGAGACCGACGAAGTTGGTGAAGTTGACCGCACCGCCGAACATCTCGATACCATCATCGAACGTTGAGTAAACCTGAAGGTTCTCAACGATGGTGTTGCGACCAACGCCACCGAAGGAAATACCGTTCAGCTCGTCACCGTTACCGACCTGCGCACCCGTGTGCTTGACGCGAAGGTATTCCATACGGCCGGAGCTGTCGTCGTTGTTGTCGCCACCATACTGTGATTCATCAAGGCCAGCTGCGCCTTCCGCATCAACGTGGCAATCGGTCGTCGCGAGGTCGCCCATAGCAACTGAACCGGTGTAGTCGCAGTTGTTAGTGACGCCAAAACCGTTCACGACCATGCCGCCCCACTGCTGAACGTCATCAAAGGCAACGGTGCCATTGACGTCGGAAACAGAGGTGAAGGTAATCGGCGCATCTTCGCGACCAACAGCGAACAGCTGAGAGCCGCGGTTGATGATCAAGAAGTCGGCACTGGTCTGCCAAGCCAGCGTCGCGCCCGCTTCAACAGTCAGTACAGGGCCGTCGCCACCTTCGGTAATACCAGCCGCCGCAAGGCCTGCGTCGGTGTCAAAGGTCTCGCCGATAAACAGGCTGCCCTCGAAAATATGAGCACCACCGCTCGCCAGCGCCGGAATGGTCAGGTCGACGGTGATGTTGTTGCCCGCGTCAGAGAAAGACGGTGCGTAAATGCAGTTGGTGCCGTCAAAGGCGCCGCTGATTTCCTGACCACCTGAGTTGGTGTAGGACGCGCAAACCGCGTTTGGGTTCTGGTTACCCGTATTATTGGTCGTCGTGTTGTTGCTGTTGTTGACCGACGTACTTGGCTCGATGTTGATGTCACCACCGCCACATCCGGCGAGTACGGCCAGCGCTACCGCGCCGGGAAGGAGGCTCTTGCGCATCATGATGCTAACTCCGCTGCTTGGATTGATTTTAGAATGTCGCAAGTAGCTCCGGGCCGTCTCTCTCCTCGAAAAACGGCGAACCCTCACCCACCCGCGATTTGGACGGCAGGAGATTAGGTTTGATCTGTGACGCAGAAATGACGCGTTTGTTACAGAATTGTGACAAATGAACCTCGTCCATGATTTGTGTCACACAATAGTGTCAGCTTTTCATGCACTTGTTATCGCTACCGAAGCTGTACCCAAAGGGCGTCAAAACTTTGCCAGTGTAGGCTTCAAACAACATGACTAATCAACCGATACCTCGGGTTTGCGGGGTTCCCGAACATTTCAATCGAGCATGGCGAACGATGGGCGCTGGCGCCGTCATCGAATGGCAGGAGGTGCCAGAGGGCACAGGCCGCATGCTGGACCTGTTGTCTTCGGGTGTCACAGACATTGCAATCCTGCTGACAGAGGGCGCCATCGCGGGTGCGGCGCGCGGGATCGACTTGAGCGTCATTGGCGTATGGGTCGAGACACCCCTGAACTGGGGTGTGCACGTTCCGGCCGCCTCTTCTTTTCACCAACCGAACGACGTTGTCGACCGGCGAGTAGCCGTCAGTCGCATGGGTTCCGGATCGCATCTCATGGCGGGGATCTACGCCCGCCAGCACGGTTGGAAGATGCCGGTCGATTACGTCACCGTCGATACGCTCGAGGGCGCGAGGGTGGCATTTGCCGAGGATCGGGCCGACGTTTTCCTTTGGGAGCGCGCAACAACAGCGCCGCTGGTCGCCGCGGGAGAGTTTCGACGAATCGATATTCTGCCAACGCCCTGGCCGTGTTTCGTCGCTTGTTGTCACCGCGACATTGCGCACGAGCAGCGTCGCGCCCTTTCTGCACTTGTCGGGACCGCACTCGACGAAGCGAACAACATGGCTACAGACACCGATGCTGTGTCGGCATTCAGCAACGAATACGGTCTGGATCAAGCTGAGATATCGCAGTGGTTGGCACAAACACGCTGGGCAAACACAGTCGGCGTGGACCCCGAAATGCTAAGCGGCGTTCAGGCTACACTGCTCGATATTGGACTCACCGAGCGTGCGCTCGACATCGATAAATTGATTACATAGGGGACTCAATGATGATCACGCTATTCACTTTCCCGCAAACACGCGGCATGCGCGCTATCTGGATGCTCGAAGAGGCGAGGTGCGAATATCGAATCGAGCCCATCGACATACGTGACGCCAGCGCGAAGTCTCACCCAGCGTTCGCAGCCGCAAGCCCTCTGGGCAAAGTGCCCGCCATTGTCGATGGTGACGTCGCGATGGCCGAATCGGCTGCAATCTGCCTCTATCTGGCAGACCGATACAAGGACGCGAAACTTAGCCCAGCGGTCGATAGTCCCGAGCGTGGTGAATTCCTGTTCTGGTTGATGTACACGCCCGCGGTCATGGAGCCGTGCATGGCCGAGGCATTCGGCACGGCCAAGGCGAATCGCGCGTCCCATGGCTGGGCGGATTTTGACTCGATGATCAATGCGTTGACCGCACGGCTCACGGACAGGACCTGGGTGATGGGCGAGGATTTCTCGGCAGCGGACGTCTTACTCGGCAGTAGCGTCAACTTCCTCCAGATGTTCGGCATCATGCCCGAGAACGCTGCAGTGCTGGCCGATTACCTCAAACGATGCGCCGCGCGCCCTGCATTTCAAGCTGCAGCTGCAGCGTCTCTCCCACCATCAGACTGATCAATCGGTTCGGGCAGTCCGGACCCACGCATTATCGTGTTGAGTAAATCCGGCCTCGGGATAGAAGTTTGTCGCCTTTGGCGCACTGAGCACAATCAACTGGCAGTCTGCAGCAAGCCGATTCGCGGTTGCGTTAATCAAGGCCAGGCCAACACCCTGGCGCTGCCAACGCTCGTCCACAGCGAGATCCGACAAATAGCAGCAGTAAGAAAAATCCGTTACTGAACGCGCCACGCCAACCGGCTCATCACCGGCCCATGCGGTCATCAAGATATCAGCGTTAAGCACCATGGATGCCATGCAAGAGCGATCTTCGATCGGTCGGCGCGCGTCGAGCCCTGAGCGGCGCAGCAAATCGATGAACTGGTCCGTATCGAGTGGCTCTTCGTCGGTGTAGATGATCTCGGCCGTTTCGCGCATCGTTATCGTGGTCCGTCATGCCCCATCGGCGGATCATAGACGAAAAAAAGCCCCGACCGTACGGTCGAGGCTTTTTGCAATGCTCAACTGTCCCCAGAGATTGTCTCACATTTACTCAAGTAATTACTTGAGTTCCGGGCTCGAGAAGGTTGCTCGCAGCATCCAAGTGGCTTCCTCAAGTTCGCCGATCATGTCGGTCGCCAAATCGGCCGTCTTGTAATCTGTGTTCTCGTCTGCCGCTTTCGCAAGCTTCCGGAAACCGCTCACGACGTTGTCGTTCATGACGACCAATCCCCTGAGCTGGGTCTCTAGGTCGGCTTCTGCCGGCAGATCCTTCATGTTCGCACGCTCAAACAGAGTCTTCGCGCTCCTTGGTGCTGGCATCCCCAGTGCGCGGATACGCTCGGCAATATCGTCCACCCGTTTGAATAAGGTTTCGTAATGGGACTCGGTCAACTTATGAATCGAAAAGAAAAGCGGACCCTGAGTATTCCAGTGTACGATTTGAGTGTTCACCAGCAGTCGATAGACTTCAGAGAGTGAGTTACTCAGCTTGTCGGCAAGCGACTCGCGAGCTGCGCGGTCGATACCCGAATTAAATTCTAGTTCGGTAACTTTATGCTGTAGTACTGCGTTGGACATTGGTCCTCCGTGTTGCGAAATGAGCGTATACTATAGCAGAATAGTTGCGTTATCGCAAATATAGAGAAGGAAGATGGTTGAACCCACAGATTTTCTGGAGTTTCTGAAATATGCACGAGACAACATTGCACCGGACGTGACGGTACAAAGGCTGCTTGTGCTTTTGCATGTCGCTCGTAATGAAGGGCTCAGTCAAAACGAGCTGGCAGAACAACTGGAAGGCATCAGCACGACTGCCCTTTCCAGAAACCTCGCCGACCTCTCTGCGATCAACAGCCGTAAGACACCGGGCCCGGGTTTAATAGAACAACATCTGGATCTCGACAACCTGCGTAAGAAACGTATTTTTCTGACCGACAAAGGTCAGCGCTTCCTGCGTCGGTGGCAGCGCTTTCTTCCAGACGACTCATGACGATCAGCGTCTTCCATCTCTTCAAGATCGGGATCGGACCGTCGAGCTCCCACACCGTCGGCCCGATGTTGGCATCTGCCAAGTTCGTTGCAACATTGCGTGACGCAGCGCTACTGAACCGAGTTCATCGCATGAGAGCACATTTGTACGGGTCTCTCGGTGCCACCGGACGCGGCCATGGCACCCACAAGGCGGTTCAGCTCGGCCTGATGGGCAAGGCGCCGGACAGTGTCGATCCGGATGCTATTCCTGCGCTGCTCGAGACAGTTGAGACCACTAGTCGCCTCGATCTCGGCGGCGAGCACACCATTAACTTCTCGCCAAAGCGCGATCTGAAGTTCATGGTGCGCAAGCAGCTTCCCTACCACCCCAACGGCATGCGCCTGACAGCCATAGATAAGTCCGGGGAAATACTCCTTGAGCGCGCTTACTATTCCATTGGCGGCGGATTCGTAGTGGATGAGGCGCAGGCACTGGAGGGCAATATCGTCGCCGCTCAGATAGAGCAGCCCTACCCGTTCACCACCGCGGCCGAATTGATGAAACATTGTGAGATGCATGATCTGTCGATCTCCGACATCATGCGCGCCAATGAGCGGGCGTGGCGCACCGACGCGGAGATCAACACGGATCTCGATGCGATCTGGGACACCATGCAGGCCTGCGTTGAACGCGGATGCGCTCAGGATGGGGTGTTGCCTGGCCTCAAGGTGAAACGACGCGCGGCAGCGATGTACTCACAATTGCGCGCACGACCAGAAGCTGCTCTCTCCGATCCACTCTCAATCATGGATTGGGTCAATCTTTACGCATTGGCTGTGAATGAAGAAAATGCGGCTGGTGGTCGTGTTGTGACCGCACCCACAAACGGTGCAGCGGGTATCGTACCCGCCGTGTTGCACTATTACCGCCGGTTCTGTCCCGGCGCGACACGAGATGGCATCCACCGCTTCCTGCTGACCTGCGGCGCAATCGGAATCTTATTCAAGGAAAACGCCTCCATCAGTGGTGCCGAAGTCGGATGCCAGGGCGAAGTCGGCTCCGCCTGCTCCATGGCAGCGGGCGCTTTGACAGAGGTGCTGGGCGGTACCCCCGCGCAGTGTGAGAACGCAGCGGAGATTGCGATGGAGCACAACCTCGGCCTTACCTGCGACCCGATCGCGGGTCTGGTTCAGGTTCCCTGCATCGAGCGCAATGCCATGGCGTCGATCAAAGCGATCAACGCTTCGCGGCTCGCTATGCGTGGCGATGGGGATCACATGGTGTCTCTCGACAAGGTCATCGAAACCATGCGTGAGACGGGCCGCGACATGCAGGCTAAATACAAGGAAACGGCGCGCGGCGGGCTTGCTGCGAGCGTCGTCGAAGTCCCTGTTAATTTCGTCGACTGTTAGCGCAAGTACTGCGACAGGAACGGATTCAGCATCCGACCTTCTGGATCCATACGCCGGCGAATCTTGCGGAAAAACTCAAGGCGGCTGCCTAGCGCGACCGATGTGTGACTCGGATCCGCGCTGCGGGTCTGATTCAGAAGTGGCGTACCACCCCACTTCTGGGCGAACTCGCCAAGATCCATAACAAAGTCTTCCCACAACGGATGCGCGCTACTTACAAAACGAAGCGCGAAGATGGGTCTGTCGAAACTCGGCGAGAGCAGCGCGCTGCGGTCAGTGGGCAATCTGAAGCCCACGACCGGCATATCGCAACGGAATTTGTGCACGGTGTAGTAGTCAGCTGCGAAAGTTCGATAGGCCATCAACAGCATGCCAACTTCCTCTGCAGGGAAGCACCAGGTGGTGTATTCCAGCGGCGGACCGGCGAATTTGCCGCTGCCCTGATCTCTGAACTCCACCGAGTTGAACCCCCCTGCCGTCAGTGTGCTCGTGAGCAACGACTGGGTCATACCGTGCAACCCATCCACAAGGCTGTATCGTAGACTGGGAATCGGCACGATCCTGCCTAGCTTGTTGCAGATAGAAGGCAAAACGGTTGTCTCGCCCAGCTCCTTAAGTTTCCACGGCAATTTTCGGACACGTCGTGCACCGTCCTCCTCGGTGCGCCTGAGCTCGGTGAACACCACGTCCTTGAACGGCAGGTAAAAGAACTTCAGACCGAGGGGTTGATTCACGAGGACACGCGCTGCCCGACCGAATGTTTCCACATCCATACGCCGCTGCTTCAGCACAAACTGCTCCTGCGGGCGCACCTTGAAAGTCACGCTGGCAATGATGCCGAGCGAGCCAAAGCTGATGCGCATCGCATTCAGCAAGTTGTCCTTATCTGCGTCGACCTCCATCAAGCGACCTGTGGGCAGGACCACCTGCATGGCAACGGCCTGCGATGCGATAAATGCGGTCGTTCCGTCATGAGATGGACCGAAACAACCGCTGGCAACCGCACCGCCAACGGTACGATTAACGAGATCGAGCGCACCCGCAATTTCGAGGCCGTCCTCGGCGAGGTAATCTGCCAACTCGCGCAGGGTTACGCCGGCGTCACAGGTGACGGTGTCGTTTTGCACGCGCCCGATATGACGCATCTCGGTCATATCAACGACGGTACCGCCTACGGCCGCCGTGCAACCGGTGCAGCTACTGTTGGCACCCATAGGCCGAATCGGCGTCGGATAGGCCGACGCGGGATCCAAGATCGCTAGCAGCTCCTTCAGCGATCGCGGTACCACTACACCAGGCTTTGGCCGCGCATCTCGCGCACTTGCTGATGCGCCTCGCCCTTGCGGTCCGTTTCTGTCGCGACTCCCCATGCCGTACTCCCGTGCTGGCAATGTTTATGCACACACAGACCCGCAGAAACTCGGACAACCGGGGAGGCGGAGGACGCGGTTTCGCGTCGTTGGTTATCGGATGGCGAATGCCGTTCCGGCAACCCCGCTGCCCTAGACTCCATGTCCTTAGACCGGTGGTTTTGCGACCCGCGTTTTCACACGGTGTGCCTTTGACACCAAGCTGTCATAAGGCGTTGATTGGTGTCAACGCGGAAAGCGAAAGCTGAGAACCGGCACTCGGAACTAGAGAATTTATGTAAAACGCCAGCGGTATTCTGATGCAGCCAGCACAAATACTTGCGCCGGATCTGCTCAGCGCGAACCTGAAGCGAGGCGCGCCTCGAAACCAACAAACACAGCACGATCGGGACCTGGCTCGTAGAAACGTGATCCGAACGCATTAATTCTTGCATTCGCCGTATAGGCCTCATCCAGCGCGTTACTGACAGCAACGAATGGCTCCAGGCGCCACCGCGACGTCTCAATAGTCCGCGCAAAACGGAGCTCGATGCGTGTGAAGGTTTCGGTCGCAACGGTGTTTTGGTTGTTGAGCGTGATGGGGCCTACCCGAGCGACCTCGATGGCGCCCAGCCAGCCCGAATCGTCAGCGTATTGAAGTTTGCCGAAATACTGGTGTCGTGCACTACCCGGGACGCGGTTGCCGGAGAAATCATCACCATCGTCGGTCACAAAGTCCGAAAACTCGAAATCGGAAAATGTATAGGAGAACTCTGTGAACCAATTTGGATGCCATGTGGAACGGACGGAAAACTCGACGCCCTGTCGATCGGTCGCACCAGCGTTGGCGAAAAAGTCCCGACCTGGAAACTGCTCAAGCTCAAATGGGATCAGCTCATCATCGAGGTCGATTCTGTAGAGCGCAGCCGACAGTGAATGCACACCCAGTGTCATCCTCGCTCCGAGTTCAAACTGCAAAGCGATTTGCGGATCCAGTGATGTATTGAACCCGCCTTCGGTGCCCGGGTTGGCGAGCTCTGTCGTCGTTGGGGTTTCGAAGGATCGGGCGATATTGGCATAGATCGTCCTGCCCTCTGCAACAGCCCAGGACAGCCCAAGAGATGGTGACCACGCATCGAAGGTCAGCGATCCACCGTCATCGCCGTTGGATAGAAACTGGTCATCGACATCGAAATCCACGGAGTCGTAGCGCAGCGCTACTTCCAGATTCAACGCTGCCGATGGCTCAAGCTGCCAAAGCAGGAACGCACCGTTCGCGCTCACCCGCTCATTCTGATCCAACGTGAGCGCCGCCCTTTGCCCAGCGTCGTTATTGAATCGCTGCCGCTTATCACGTTGGCGATCGACGTCGATACCCGCAACCAAGGTGCCCCAATGCCCCGAGGCGTCAGGTTCATGCTCGACCTGTAGCCCACCACCGAAAAACATCCGATCGAGGTCAATTGCACCACTGTTGCCGAATGGCAAGAAGCCGTCGAAGGTGCGCCGCGTTGCGTACTGGCGCCACAAAATACGGGTCCGATCACTGAGTGCTCGCCGATAGCGCAGCCCCAAACGAGTCTGTTCAAGCGCTTCACCCGCACCGAACGTGATATTCGCGTCCCTCGCGCTGCGCGGATTCGCGTCCGCTTGGGCGAGGTTGATGCCACCGGGATCGAACGCCTCGGGTTGATCAGTGTGGTGCACAGTGAACAACCAGTCGCTTCCCTCGCCGGCGTCGTGAGCCAGCCGCACGCTCGCCTGCCGATTGCGCGCCGCTGAGTGCTCGCGATAGCCGTCGTAGTTGAGGTCCGAAACACTGGTCCGATAATTCCAGTCACCCGACATACCGCTCAAAGACACCTGCTGACGTTCGTAGCCGTCGCTGCCAATCGCACCGCGCAGTGACACTGTCGGTGTTGGCTCACCAGGGAGCGTCTCCACTAACAACACACCACCGCCCGCGTTGCCGTATCGCGCCCCTGAGCTGCCTCGCAGGAGTTCTATGCGTCCGGTAGCACCGACGTCGATCCCATCGACCCCGCTTTGCCCATCCGGGAGCGTTGCCGGTATTCCGTCTACCAGCACCCGAATGCCCCGGATGCCAAAGGCTGAACGTGCGCCGAATCCGCGCACTGAAATTCTCAAATCCTGCGCGAAGTTGAAGCGGTTCTGGACCAGCAGGCCGGGCAACCCCTGCAGCGCTTCATCAAGGCCCAGCAAAGGGCGTGCCCGTTGAATCTCTCCGACCTCAACGACGTCCGCTGAGTACGGGAGTGATTCAAGTGGCTGCGGCAGGCGGGTGGCTGTAACGACGATCTCCTCGAGCTCGCCGCCTGCTGCGTGACCGGGAATAACGTACAGGGCCGTGGCGCTAAGCAGCGTCACGAGCAATCGAATCGGCGTTTGCATGGCGCGCTATACTAACGGGATGTCGCAGCACGCGCTGCGAAAACCTGGATACAAGGATTCTCGATGCAAAAGCTGGTTCTCTTAATGGTGGCACTCGGTTTGCTGAGCGCCTGCGGCAACGATGCGGTTTCGGCCGAGGCAACACCCGTCGGTACGAATCCGGCCGGCTTTTCGGGCGTATCCGTAGCGCTACCAGGAAACCCACCCTTTGAAGTTGCGGCTTACGCCAAATTCAATGAACCCTGGGCAATGGAGTTTCTGCCCGATGGCAGGATGCTGGTAACGGAAAAAAGCGGAAACCTGCTCATCGTCGATGCACAGGGCAACCTCTCGACCCCGATGGAGGGCGTACCCGATGTGGATTACGGCGGTCAGGGCGGCCTGGGCGATGTGATCCTGCATCCTGACTTTGCCGCCAACAATATGATCTATCTGAGCTATGCCGAAGCCGGTGACGGAGATACCCGCGGTGCCGCAATCACACGCGCACAGCTGGAAATCACAGCGACCGGCGGTCGTCTCACCAATGCGACGGTGATCTGGCGTCAAAACCCCAAGGTCTCCGGTCGCGGTCATTTCGGCCACCGCATGCGCTTCTCCGACGATGGCTACCTCTGGGTCAGCTCCGGTGAGCGGCAAAAATTCACGCCATCCCAAGACATGGCGCAAAACCTCGGCAAGATTCTTCGGTTAAACGATGACGGTAGTGTTCCTGCCGACAATCCGTTTGTGGATCAGGGCGGTGTGACCGCACAAATCTGGAGCCTGGGCCACCGCAACCCACTTGGCATAGACTTCGATCTCGATGGCAACCTCTGGAACAGCGAGATGGGCCCGCGTCATGGCGATGAGCTGAACTTCGTTCGCGAGAAAGCCAACTACGGCTACCCGCTCGTGTCCAATGGCGACCATTACGACGGCGAGCAGATTCCCGATCACGACACGCGTCCCGATCTGGCAGCACCGGCTGCCTACTGGGTGCCCTCCATCGCGCCGTCCAGCCTCATGATCTACAAAGGCGATCTGTTTGCTGATTGGCGCGGAGATGCGTTTATTGGTGGATTGGTCTCGCAAACGCTCGTGCATGTCGAACTCGATGGCGAAACCGCACGGGAAATTGCGCGATATCCGATGGCGAAGCGTATTCGCGATGTTGAGCAGGGACCCGACGGCGCTATCTGGTTGCTCGAAGACAAGGTTGACGGGCGACTGTTGAAGCTCACTCCCAAGTCCTGAGTACCCGCTGTCGTGCAAGCCTGGATCGAATCGGGCCGCATTGCAGATGTCATGCTTGCGGTGATCGCCATCGAGATCATCGTCTTGATCGTCTATCGCGTCATATCTGGCAAAGGCCTGCCCATGGCAACCGTGATCTGCAACGCCGGCGCTGGCGGCAGCTTAATGGTGGCTCTGAAGCTGATCTGGATTGATGCGGCCTGGCACTGGGTAGCTGCGGCGCTCCTTGGGTCTTTGGTGTTTCACACGATCGACCTTGCACAGCGCTGGCGCGCAGAGGCCCATCCCACACAATAATTTCTCCATATCGAGCGGCCGCTATTGACAGCATTCTTTTATTTCTATTATTCTCGAACAATGGAAATAAAGGCAGCGATTCAGTCTCTCTCCGCCCTGGCCCATGAGCACCGACTCCAGGTCTTTCGTTTGCTCGTAAAACACGCACCGACAGGCCTGCCAGCCGGTCAAGTCGCCACTGAAATCGCGATTCCTAACAATACGCTGTCAACCCATCTCGGACTGATGACTCGTGCCGGCCTACTCGAGGCGCATCGCGATGGCCGGCGGATCATCTACCGGGCGAGCTTCGACGGCATGAGATCCCTGCTGCGGTTCGTTTTGGAGGACTGTTGCCAGGCCGGCACCGGCGCCACCGAGCAAGCGTTGCAACAAGTTGGTGCAATCTCACCACCAAAATCCAAAACACAGGCACAACACTCATGAAGCGATTTCACGTAAATCTGACGGTCGAGAGTCTCGATCAATCAGTGACTTTCTATTCGGCGCTTTTTGGCGAATCACCCACGGTGCTCAAACCGGACTACGCGAAGTGGATGCTGGAAGACCCTCGCGTCAATTTCGCGCTAAGCACCCGCCAGTCAGGCAACCAGGGAATCTCCCATCTCGGCATTCAGGCGGAGTCGCGTGACGAGCTGGCCGAAGTGTACGGCCGCCTCGAGGATACCGGTGGCAAACTGATCGAAGAAGCCGAGGCCAATTGCTGCTATGCGAAGTCAGCCAAGAAATGGGTGCAAGACCCGCAAGGTGTCGCTTGGGAAACATTCCTGACCGAAGGAGAACTCACCGTCTATGGAGATCACCACGACCCTGTCGGCTAAGCGGCATGAGGCCGTGCGCTCGGACGGCGGCGAGCGATTCGGAACTGGTGATACAGCAGATAGCTGATCCCTAATGCTGCTGGCGTTGCCCAGAGTGCCGGGTTGAGTGCGTAGCTCGGCAGCAGGTTCACTGCACCAAACGCCAGGAATGCGGTGTACACACTAATGCCTGCGCCCACCAGTCCGCGAGAGTGCTGAATCTGCCACTCGAACAGCGGCGGGGAATCTGTGAAAATGAATTTGAGGTTGAGGACACCCGCTGTCAGCCCGACCACCGCGATACCCATGAGCAAGGGCTGCCCGAGCAATACGCCCTGGAACATGCAGTTCGCCGCCGTCATGAACATCAGGCACTGAAGCGTCACTTCCAACGCGTTTCGGTGGCGCTTGTGTTCCGAGCGAAGCCGGATGCACTGCAAGCCGTACCAAGCGAGTGCGATCGTCATGGTCGCGAGATAGAGCATCATCCAGCCGAAGATTCCGCGGATTAACGGCGCATTGTCCGTGAACGGCGGACCGTTATGCGGATGGGTCTCAAGCGGCGCGATCAGCGTGCACAGACTGATGCCAACCGCGATGACGCCGGTCGCGATCAATGCCCAGGCGAAGATGGTACCCCACTTGCGGTGAGTCGCCCCCCCTTTTCGACCCACGACAGGCACCCACATTGTGATGAGCCCCATCGTGCCCGTCGCGATGTGTGCAACCACGAGCTTATGGAACAGGAATGTAGCGATCGAAACCATCGTGCTCCCCAAAGCACCGGCCCTCACGGCAGTTTATACTAACGACGAAATTAAGGATTGGATCAGAGTGATGAGCAGAAACAAGGCGATTGTCATCGGCAGCGGATTCGGGGGGCTGGCTGCGGCGGTGAGATTAGGGGCTCGAGGCTACGATGTCACGGTCATCGAGAAACTCGATGCACCAGGCGGTAGAGCCTACGTTTACAAACAGGACGGATTCGTCTTTGACGCCGGACCGACCATCATCACTGCCCCGTTTTTGTTCGAAGAACTCTGGGAGCTCTGCGGCAAGAATATGCACGACCACATCGATCTGCGCTCCATCGATCCGTTCTACACCATTCGTTTTGATGACGGCTCGACGTTCGACTATAGCGGTGACGCTGAGGCGATGCGTCGCGAAGTCGCGAAGTTCTGCCCCGAAGACCTGGAGGGCTACGAGAAATTCCTGGTCTCCAGCCGGAAAGTCTACGAGGTCGGTTTCGACGGTTTGTTAGACGTTTCTTTCGGCACGTTCTGGAGCATGGTCAAAGTACTGCCGGATCTGGTTCGAGTGCAGTTCTATCGCAGCGTGCACAGCCTCGTTGCCAAGTACATCAAACATCCGAAACTGCGAATGGTCTTCAGCTTCCATCCGTTGTTGGTAGGTGGAAATCCGTTCACTACCACCTCGGTTTACACCCTGATTCAGCACCTCGAGCGCAACCACGGCGTCCACTTCTCGATGGGCGGCACAGGCAGCCTGGTGACGGGTCTCGTAGACCTGATCAAAGGTCAGGGAAATTCTCTACGCTACAACGCGGAGGTCGCTCAGATTCTGACCCGTGACGGCAAGGCTGTCGGCATTGAATTGACTGATGGTGAAAAGATCGATGCGGATATCGTTGTATCGAATGCTGACTCTGCCAGCACCTACAAGCGTCTGCTTTCCAAGTCACCGCGCAAACGCTGGACCGACCGCAAGCTCAAGCGGGCGAAATACTCGATGAGTCTTTTTGTTTGGTATTTCGGAACGGATCGAAAATATGACGACGTGCCGCATCACATGATGCTGCTCGGCGAACGCTACCGCCATCTGTTGGAAGACATCTTCGACCACAAGGTTCTGGCGGACGATTTCAGCCTGTACTTGCACAGGCCAACCGCGACTGATACATCGCTGGCACCGGAAGGTTGTGATGCGTTTTACGTGCTCTCACCGGTGCCGCACTTAAAGTCGGGCGTTGACTGGTCACAAATGGCCGAGGTTTATCGCAAGGCGATCGCAAAGAGCTTGTCGGACACCGTTTTGCCGGATCTCGAGGATCATGTCATCAGCTCGCATATGCTGACACCGCACGACTTCCTGCACAGGCTCAACTCCGAACAAGGTGCCGCTTTCAGTCTGCAGCCACTCTTGACACAAACGGCGTGGTTCCGCCCGCACAATCGCAGCGAAGAGTACGAGAATCTGTATTTGGTTGGCGCTGGAACACACCCGGGCGCAGGCTTACCCGGAGTCGTTTCGTCCGCGAAAGTTCTGGATGAAATCGTACCGGATGTACCTGGCAAATCATTGCCGACCGCAGGCACGCTGCAGGAGTCTCCGGGTTAGTCGATCGCTAGGTCGTAGCGCACACAAGCTGCGGCTAGTCGACCGGACATGGCCACCATCGGCACGCCCGCGCCAGGGTGCACGCTGCCACCGGCCAGATAGAGCCCTTCCATTTTGCTGCGCGCGCCCGGCCTGGAGAAGGACCCCATCCAGCCGTGGGTCGGACGTCCGTAGAGCGCACCATCGGTTGCCGGAAACAGCTTCGCGAAGTCACCCGGTCCGGTTCGCACACAGTCGGTCGGGGCATGCTCCAGCACCAGCCCCTGCGCAGCACATTGGTTGAGCATCGCCTCTTGCGCCCGGTCCAGATCCGCTGCTGACAATACTCTTGCGGGCGCATTGATCAGGCAAAACACCCGTTCCTCGCGATCGCCTGCTGCCGACGGCTGGTCGTGGCGATCTTGAGCGCACAGATAGACGGTTGGCGAATCGGATACTCGCTGCTGCTCGAAGATCGCGTCGAATTCATCGCGATAATTGCTGCCAAAAAAGACGGTGTGGTGGGTCAGCGGGAAGCCGCGCACGCGCGCGACCATGCTCCAAGTCATCGCAGATAGTGAACGCCGGTCTCGCGGCAGAGCAGGCACTGATTTCTGCAACTGATTACCGAGCAACCCTCCGGCCAGCGCGGCAGTGTCGCCCGAAAAAATCACTGCATCGGCTGTCAGCACATCGCCATCGTCAAGTGTGACTCCGGTCACCTTGCTGCCGTAGTGAAGCACCTGGCGCACCGGTGTTTCGCAACGAATATCACCGCCGGCGGCGGCGACGCGTTCGGCCAGTGTCTTGGCGAGTGCCTGCATGCCGCCTTCGACATACCAAACCCCCGCACGCTCTGCGTGCGCGATCAACTGAAGTGTGGCCGGTGCGCGAAACGGCGAAGAACCGCAATAGGTACTGTAGCGCGCGAACAGCTGCGTCAAACGAGGATCCGTGAACCGACGCGATAAATCATCCCACAGCGTGACGAATGGTTTCGTGGCCAGCAAATCAGGAATACCGCGCAACCCGACACGCCCCGCCAGCGCCACTGGAGACGGTCGTTGGTCACGCATGAAGGAAAGGTCCAGCGTTCGGAAAATCTCTGCCGACGCCGCCGCGAACTTACCATAGCGCGCAGCATCCTCCGCCCCGGCAAAAGCCTCGATTGCCGCCTGACTGCGTGCAACATCTGCGTAAAGATCCAGTCGACTGCCATCGGGCCAGGCGTGGCGCGCCAGCAAGTCGGACGCATGCAGCTTCAGATGATCTTCCAGACTCAGTCCCGCCTCGCGAAACAGATCTTCGAAAATCCAGCGCATCGTAAATACGGTTGGTCCTGAATCGATCCGGTGCTCACCGATTTCGATCTGGCGCATCTTGCCACCAGGCGTCGCATGCTGCTCCAGCAACGTGACCCGAACACCACGATGCGCAAGATCAAACGCAGCCGTGAGACCACTGATACCGCCGCCGACTACGATGACATGGGTTTCAGCCATCGCGACGCACGACCTCTATGTGGATTTCTTCGGCCGGGCGTGTGGTCAGCCGTGCGACCGGCCGGACACGGTCTGGGTTCTTTACCTTGAAATGATAGCGACGTATCAACGACGCGATGATCAACGTGCTTTCGATCGTGGCGAACGCCGCGCCGACGCACACTCTCGGTCCAAGCCCGAATGACATCAAGACCCCCTCGCTTTCGTCAGCGCCTTCTGCATGGAAGCGATACGGGTCGAAAGCGGCTGCGTTCTGCCAGAGCGCCTCATTGCGATGAGCGGTCCAGGGCGAGAGCATCAACATGGCACCGCGCTTGACGGGTACATCTCCAATACGCGTTGCCTGCGCTGCAACACGCGGGATGAACGTAATCGGTGGATACAGGCGCAACGTTTCTCGGAAGATGCTGCGAATGAGTGGCAACTTCTTCACGTGCTCAAACTGAATCTCTTCGTCACCGATTACCTCGACCACTTCGTGCTCGACCAACTCAGCGATCTCAGGCCGCATCGCAAGCACAAAAAACACCCAGGTGAGCACGCTGGCGGTTGTCTCATGCCCTGCGAGAAAAAAAACGCCAATCTGATCGATCAGCTCCTCACGCGTGAATCGCTCGCCGGTCTGCGAATCCTCCGCCACAGCGATGGCAGCGACGATATCGTCGTGAGCCTCCAGCGACTGCAGTCGCGGATCGAGCAATACACCGATGTGTTCACGAATCCGCTCGCAGGCGGCGAGCACGCGCGGGGGCTGCTTTACGTCCGCCCATGGCTTACCAAAAATCAACTGGCCGAGATTGACGCTGGCGACCTGTTCCTCGAACTCACCGAACGACTCGAACACTTCGCGAGCAACTCGGCCCGATAGTGGCGTCGAAAAAATCGTTCTACAGATGATGTCAGCAGTGAGTTCACTCATCGCAAAATCGAGCGAGACCGCAGTACCATCCTGCGCATGCTGATCCAGCCGTGCAGTGTACTCATAAACGGCTTCTCGCATTGCACCGAACGCGCGGTTAATTCGCATATGCGTGAATGCAGGATCGACCATCGCACGCTGCCGTCGCCAGCGCTCACCACTAGAAACAAAAATCGAATCCCCGACCAACGGTGCCAGCGCGCCCACCATGAGATCATTCTTTGGAAAAATCTCCAGCGGGTCGGTCAACACATCACGCGCCAGTGCCGGATCGTTAATCAAGAGAATGGAGCGGCGCGAGTATCCAAGGTGTGTCAACGGCTTGTGGTAGGCATCACGAGGCACGAGCGAGAGCAGATCTCCGTCGCCCTGACGCATGACGCGCCACAACGAACGCAAGGGCGTCAGCGGTACCGGCGCGGGTGGCTTGTATAGCGGACTCTCGATCTTCTGTTTCCCCGATGCGACCGCAGGTGTCGCACGATAAAGTATACGATCCCTGCTGCCCCTGCGCTCGCATATACTCCCTACATGTCCAAGGCCTCCCGAACCGTGCTGCTGACTCTGGGCCGATTGCCTCCCGCCATCGAGATCGCCAGAGCTTTCCACAGCGCCGGTTGGCGGGTGATCGTGGCCGACCCGTTCAGAGTGAATATGGCGCGAACCTCACGTGCCGTATCCCACGTAGAGACCGTGCACTCGCCTGTCGACGATCCAGATCGGTTTCGGGATAGAATTTTAGAACTGATAGAACGCTTCGATGTGGATCTCGTGGTTCCGGTGTCCGAAGAGACACCCTGGATAGCGGAACTGAAAAGCGCGGCCAAGATCCCGGTATTCTGCGGTCCGCCGGAACAGGTACTGCAATTTCACTCGAAGCTCGATTTCGTTCAAGCCGCCGCAGACTGCGGACTTACTGTCCCGTCCACCTGTCGAACCACGGACGCGAACGCAGAAAAACGCCGCTCAGCGCCTTTCGTCGTAAAACCTGAATTCAGTTGCTCCGGCCGTGATGTGACGTTGCATGACACCGACGACCCAATACCAGAGCGATCCGAAAACCTGCTGTTGCAACAGCGGGTGCAGGGCGACGAAGTGTCGTGTTTTTCAATCTGTCTGGCCGGTGAGTGTTCTATCCTGGTCACCTATCGAGCGCATACCCGACATGGCAGCGTCGCGGTGTGCTTCGAGCGTATCGACCAACCTGCGGCGGAACGCTGGGTGCGAGAATTCGTGGAGGCGACAGACTACACCGGCATATTGTCGTTCGACTTCATCATCGATGATGCTGGCACGGCCTGGGCAATCGAGTGTAATCCCCGTGCAACCAGCGGCATTCATTTCGTCGCTCCGGCAGCACTCTACGCCGCAGTGGTTTCACCGGATTCGATGCCGCAGACTGAATTTAAGCCGTATCCACTCATGCAGGAGTTCTGGTCGCACTGGACACATTGGTTTAGCGTTATTACCGATGGTGATGCTCGGCGCCAAACAGGTCGAGCCCTCCGCGCAGCTCGCGATGTGAGTTGGTCCGCCAAGGATCCGTGGGTGTTCCTGCTCGCGTCCTTCTCAACCTGGCCGATTATTTGGCGCGCGATCCGTCATCGCCGGACGTTTGCCGAAGTACTCGCGCTGGATATTGAATGGCGTTCGAGATGACAAAGTGTCTGTGGCAGGACTCCGCGCACCGCATTATGGTGTCGCCCGCATCTGACACTGGTTTTTTGGAGCAGTTGGCAACCACACGATTCCAGACAGATGGTCAAACCTACCGACGGGTAAACACCGAGATGCAAGCGCAAAGGCTTGGTCAGGCCCACTTCTTCAGCCTTATGTCCGGCGGTGACACCGTCGGCACCTATGCCTTGAGCGAATCACCAATGCTGGTCGATGGACAACCCGCCAGGGGGTTTTATCGTGCGATGCTGACACTCGCGCCAGCGACTCGCGGCCAGGGCCTCGGCAAACAACTGCTGCGATGCGCGCGTCAGTGGATGCAGGAGGTGTCTGCGGATGCGTCGGGGCTAGTTTTCAGCTGGGGCTGCGTCGCCGCACGCAACACACCTGCACGACAGCTGCTCAAGCAAACGGGTCACCAGGAAATCGGGACGCTGTCCCCAAAGCTCGAATACCAACAGTGGATTCGTAGGGTGCGGCAGACACTCAGCGAGTCGGTGGACAACCGCATCGAAACAGCCTGGCGTCATTCGCAACAGTCTTCGCAATGGCATTTGGCGCACTTGCCCAACTCCGGTTGGCTGACGTTGGCTCACAACAACCAATGGATTGCCTGCCAACACCACTTGACGGAGCTTGATCTCACGCCGGTGCCAGGACTGCTCGGCTGGATCGATCGTCACTTGATGCCCTGGTTCCCGCCGGGTCGGCGTCGATTCGATCCGGAGCACTTTCGCTACGTCTCGGTGTCGAGCGTGATCGGCAGCGACGGTTTCGAGTCGCTCTGGCCGCTGCTGCGAAATGCGCTGATGGGTCGATACGAGACGCATTACGTGAATCGCACCCGATCGCTCCCCGACGAGACAGGCCTCGTAGTTAGCGTGGCGCGTATAGATACGCGCGATACGAAAATCGAATCGAGCGGCCGGCTTGCGCTCTGGCCGCCCGATCTCTGACCGATCAGGTTCGCGACGCGGTCACAATCGCATCAATGGACGCATCGAGTGTCGCGTTGAACTCGTCGTCCGACTGCTGCGCCGACAACCCTTCCGACAGGGCGCGGGAGAAACTTGCGATCATTCCCGGCTGACGCGCTAGGCGCGCATTGGCCTCTTCACGACTATAACCCCCGGACAGTGCAACGACTTTCAATACGCGGGCATGCGCAACGCAATCGCCGTAGAGGTCATCCTGCTCCGGCAGGGTCAGTTTCAACATGACGAGTTCATCATCGCCTAGCTGATCCAGGTGCTTTATGATCTCAGCCTTCAAAATCGCTTCGGCCTCCGCCTTCTCCGGGCAGTGAATGTCGACCTCCGGTTCAATGATCGGCACAAGGCCCGCCGCGACGATCTGCTTCCCGACTTCGAACTGCTGCGCCACGATCTTCGCAATTCCGGCCGCGTTCGCCTGCTTGATGACCGAGCGCATCTTGGTGCCGAAAATGCCTTTTTCGTTGGCTTTTGCCAGCAAAGCATCAAGATCGGGCATGGGCTTCATGACCTGCACGCCATCCGCTTCGTCCGCCAGGCCTTTATCCACCTTGAGGATCGGCACGATCTTTTTCTGCTCCCACAGAAAGTGCGCCGTTGCCTGCCCTTCCACATCTCGGTCCATCGTGTTCTCGAACAGAATCGCGGCCAGGATACGATCACCGTCAAACGAGGGGCTGGTCATGATCCGAGTGCGCATCTCGTGAACCAGTGCGAACATCTCGTCGTCATTGGTCCAGGCATCCGCGCTGACACCATACAGGCCAAGTGCCTTGGGCGTGCTACCACCGCTCTGATCCAGCGCCGCAATAAAGCCCTTGCCGTTGCGCATTTCCGCCAATTGTTGCTCTTTTGCACTCATTTCCACTCCCCGCTAGCAATCGTTTTCGATGGCTGCGAAGGATAGCGGATCGCGACCACTGCCACCACGCGGTTCATCCACGTATGATGCGTCGATGTCCGCGCCTGTCCTATCCCCACACCGCATGCCCGCATTTGGCGAGTTCATCGTCATGATGGCGCTGACCATGTCGCTGGTGGCCCTCACCATCGACGCACTTCTGCCCGCACACGGATTGATTGGCACGAGCTACGGCGTCGTGAACATGAACGACACCCAATACCTCGTTTATGCCGTTTTTTACGGGCTCGGCATCTCGCAACTATTTTTTGGCCCGATCGCCGATGCCTATGGCCGCAAAAGCGCGGTCTATCTCGGCCTATCCATTTTCACCGCAGGGACGCTGCTCGCAGCCACCGCCGAGACGTTCAATGGACTGCTGCTCGGGCGGGTCCTGCAAGGGATCGGCATCGCGGGCCCCCGCGCCATGACCGTCGCGATCGTTCGTGACCTTTACGTCGGACGACAGATGGCTCGTGTCATGAGCTTCATCTTTTCTTTTTTTGTGTTGGTGCCCGCAATCGCGCCGGGCATAGGCCAGTTGATGCTCGATGGATTCGGGTGGAAAAGTATCTTCTGGCTGTACCTCGCGATTGCGGTCGTGATCGTCGGCTGGTTTGTCT
>JBCBNU010000017.1:0-48851 GCA_039821645.1 Pseudomonadota bacterium | reverse complement strand
CACCCCGTTTGAGTTCACTTGGCAGCGAACCGGAGTAGCCAAACAGGGCTTTACGATGTCCGAGGGCCCCGACGACGACATCGCCTTCTTTCAGCACCGCCATCCGCCCGCTCGTCAGCTCGAGAGTGTTGTAGCGCGATTCAAATGCTCAATATCGGCGGCGTCATGGGACACTGCGATTCGGCCAACCCCGAGCTCGGCGTACCGTTCGATTGCGAAGTTCTCGGAATGGTTCTCGATTTCCCCTATCTCGGTGAGCGTATTGGAGTCGCAGCGCGTGCCGGCGAGACCGAGCTACCGGATGCCCCCGGCCTCGAAGTCAACGGTACGCCGGTTGTCGCGCTCGCAGGCACTTGTATGGACTCCGGCAAAACGGCGGCAGCTTGCGCCATCGTCAGTCGGTTGCGTGCTCGCGGACTGACCGTCGCGGCCTGCAAGGCGACAGGCGTCGCTCTGCGGCGTGACATTCTGGCGATGGAGGATGCGGGCGCCACCGAGTCGATGCTCTTTTCCGATTTTGGTGTCATGACCACAACTCGCGACAACGGCCCGGCTTTGACCCGTAGTCTGCTAAGCCAACTGTCGAACGAGAAACCCGATGTGATCGTCATGGAACTCGGTGACGGACTACTCGGCACTTACGGTGTCGATGCGATCCTCGCCGACACCGCCGTGCGCGACGCGCTCACAGCGGTGGTGTTGTGTGCCAATGATCCGGTCGGCGCCTGGGGCGGTGCCAAGATTCTTCGGGAGCAATACGGTATCGAACCCGCCGTTGTCACTGGACCGTCGACCGACAACGCAGTCGGGGTCAACCTTATCCGGCAATACATGGACCTGCCAGGTCACAACGCGCTGACGCATGGCCAGCAGCTGGGCGATGCCGTCTACGATGCGCTCGGGGTGGATTCATGACAACGCCTTGTTTGGTGCTCGGTGCGACCGGATACGTCGGCGGCGAATTCCTGCGGCTCATCGCCGGGCACCCGGAGCTAACGCTGCAGGCGGCGGTTGCGCGCAGTAACGCAGGCGAACCCGTCGCGGACCAATTTGAACACCTGGCGACGAGCTATTCGACTGAAACGTTCGTCGAGTACGATGTCGCCATCGACGAATTGCCAGAAGGCCCGGTCGCCGTATTCAGCGCGTTGCCACACGCGCAAGCAGCCTTGCAGCTCGCACCACTGATCGCGCGTCCAGGAACACATGTCGTTGATGCTTCGGCTGACTTCAGATTTGCTGATGCGGATGCGTTCTCCGCAATCTACGGACAATCTCACCCGGTGCCGGAAATGATCGACAGGTTCGCCCGTGGCGTGCCCGAGTTCACAGACGCAAGCGATCATCAACACGCGAGCCAGCCAGGGTGTTTCGCAACCGCCATGCAGCTCGCACTAGTGCCCGCAATGGCGCTCGGCTGGTCTGACGGGCGCTTTTTTGCCAACGGTGTTACCGGAGCGACCGGCGCTGGAAAGACACCGATTGCGACCACCCACATGCCCGAGCGACACGCCAACCTGTTTGCTTATAAAGCACTCTCGCATCGGCACGCACCCGAGGTGGTCTCACAGGTCGCCGCCGCCGTCGGCGTTACGCCAACCTTGCACTTTGTGCCTCACGCTGGGCCCTTTGCTCGTGGCATCCACATGACGGTGATGACCACCGCGACGACCGCAAGTAAAGGTGCCGCCCTGACCGCCGCACTCTCAGATTTTTATCGATCACACCCGTTTGTGACCGTCAGTGCGCCGGCACCCCGACTCAAACAAGTCGTCGGTAGCAATCACGCGCGAATCTCGGTGGCACGCGATGAACAAACAATCTGTATTACCGTCGTGATCGACAACTTATTGAAAGGGGCCGCCGGCGGCGCGATGCAATGGATGAATCGACTAAACGGCTGGCCAGAGTCACTAGGGCTCGATACCGCTGCGGTTGGATGGAGCTGATATGAAAGCATCAACTCTGCAGGCGCGCGAACGTGAGCACCTCCTCAGCGTGTATGCACAACTCGACTTCGAACCGGTGCGCGGCGAGGGCGCTCACCTTATCGACGCCACGGGTCGGCGTGTTCTCGACCTGTATGGCGGCCATGCGGTCGCCGCGCTCGGCTACGACGATAAAACGCTCGGAAAGGCGCTCTGTGATCAGTGGCAAGCACTGCCCTTCCAATCGAATGCTGTCGCCATGGACGTGCGCGCCAGCGCAGCAGAAGCTTTGGTGAAGTTTGCACCCCCGCATCTCACACATGCGTTTTTCGTAAACAGCGGTGCAGAGGCAAACGAGAATGCGCTGCGTCTGGCATTCCTCGCCACCGGGCGCAAGCACGTGGTGGCTGTCGAACACGCCTTTCATGGCAGAACGGCGGCAGCCGGTGCGGTGACGTGGGGCAGCCAAAAGCGTTGGTATGGCTTCCCTAGTGCACCATTCGACGTTACTTATGTGCCGCGTGATGATGTCGAAGCGGCGCTTCAAAGCTGCAATGACGCGACTGCCGCAATCATTTTCGAACCGGTGCAAGGTGTCGCCGGCGCCTATGATCTCTCGATAGAGTTTGTGCAGGCATTGGCCGAGTCGGCGACGCGTTCTGGCGCACTACTGATCGCCGACGAGGTACAGAGCGGAATGGGGCGCAGCGGCGCAGCTTTCGCGTTTGAGCATGCTGGCGTCAAACCGAACATAGCGACTTGTGCAAAGTCGCTGGGTGGTGGCTTCCCATGCGGCGCGGTCCTCACCTCATCGGGCGTCGCTGACTATTGCCAGATCGGTGATCTCGGTACCACGTTCGGCGGTGGTCCGATGGCGAGCGCGGCCATCCGCAGCGTCGTGGAATCCATCACTGAACACAAACTGATCGACAACGCACGCGCACGCGAGGAACAAGTGCGAGCGCAATGCGTCGTGGGACCGATTACTGGTGCGCAGGGCAAAGGACTCCTCCTCGGTCTACAGACAGAGCCGCCCGCACGCGAGGTTCGCGACGCTCTGTTGAAGCACGACATCCTTACCGGCACCAGTGGTGACCCGCACGTTCTTCGTCTGCTGCCGCCGTTAAATATCACCCCTGCAGATATCGAGTTACTCGCCTCTGCATTGCGTCAGATCGACGCGGAGACCACATCATGAATCGCTTCCATCATCTGGGTGAACTGCCCACCGAACGCGTGCGTGCGTTGGTCGAACTCGCCCAACGCCTGGAGCATCATCCAGAGCCCACGGCGTTGGCCGGCAAGGTACTTTCCTTGCTGTTTCTTTCGCCTTCGCTTCGCACACTGGCATCGTTTCAGGCGGCAATGGCACGGCTCGGCGGCGGCGCATTCGTTATCTCGCCCGATATGTCGATCCACGGACTGGAGTCCCGCGATGGGATCGTGATGGACGGCAGCGCGGCGGAGCACATTCGAGAAGCGATCCCGGTGATCGCCTCGTACGGAGATGCGATGGGCATGCGCTCCTTCGCAGACCGCAAAAACCTCGACGATGACCTCGCAGATCGCCGGTTCCTCGAACTTGCGGATTTGATCGACAAACCGTGGCTCAATATGGAGTCCGCGGTGCGCCATCCGTGCCAGAGTCTGGCTGACTGGAAGACCCTGGATGATTTCGATATTCCGAGTCAGGGCGGCAAATTCGTCCTGAGCTGGGCGTGGCACCCGAGAGCGTTGCCACTTGCGGTGCCCGCCAGCACGGTGCACATGGCCGCGATGCGCGGCATGGATGTCACCGTACTCGCACCTGAAGGCTTTGCACTACCAAAACCAATCATCGATGAGGCGCGTGCTGCCGCAGAGGCGAACGGCGGCTCACTGACCGAAACAGATGATCGCGCTGCCGCCACCGAGGGTGCACATATCCTGTACGCGAAGAGCTGGTCATCGACGACGCACTACGGTGACAAGCTTGGTGACGAGGCAGCCCGCGCTGATCTCAGAGACTGGTGTATCGACGAGCCCTGGTTCGCCAATGCACAGGAAGACTGCCGCTTCATGCATTGCCTGCCCGTGCGCCGCGGCGTAGTGGTTGCCGACGGGATTCTTGATGGTCCTCGCAGCATCGTTATTCCGGAAGCGCGCAACCGCATGCTCGCGCAGATGGCGGTGCTCTACGACATGATGGGAGCCGGCGCATGAGACAACCAAAAGAGCGTGCCATTGTCGTTTCGGCGCTGAAGCACGCAGCGCCGTACATCCGGTTGTTCAAGCGCAAGGTGTTTGTGCTCAAGGCTGGAGGTGCGGTGTTCGCGAAGCCTGAGTCAACCCGCGCATTGATGGAGCAGGTCGGCATCCTGCATCAGGTCGGCATTCGAGTCGTCCTCGTGCACGGTGGTGGTCCGCAGTCGACCGAGCTGGCTAACGCACTGGGTGTCGACAGCACATTCGTTGACGGGCGTCGCATTACCGACGCAGGCGCACTCGCCGTGTCAGCGATGGTCCTGAACGGGCAGATCAACACACGGATTCTGGCGGCCTGCCGCGATCTCGACATTCCAGCGGTTGGGATCAGCGGCGTTGATGCCGGTCTGATTCAGGCGCACCGCAGACCACCGGTCGAAACCGAAGGTGGTGAGGTGGATTACGGATTTGTTGGAGATATCGACGGCGTGGATATCGATGTCGTCAACAAGCAACTCGACAACGGATTAATGCCGGTCATCAGCCCCTTATCCGCCGACGATCAGGGCGAGCTCTTGAACATCAACGCCGATACGGTGGCTGCTGCAATTGCGGGCGCGTTGAAGGCCGAGAAGCTGATCCTTGCCACGGGCGCACCCGGCATCCTCGCGGATGCCGCGGACCCGGGCTCTCTAGTCAGCTACGTCGACCGCGCAGGGCTCGCTAAACTGAAGGCCGATGGCAGCCTCGCCGACGGCATGTTACCCAAGGCCGCTGCGATCGATGCGGCGCTCGAGGGCGGCGTGCAGCGTGTACACATGATTTCGCACGCATTGCCCGACAGCCTGTTACTTGAGGTGTTCACCAACGAGGGGACGGGTACGCTGATTGTCGATTCCATCGACGCACTCACCCCTGCTGAACAGCAATCCGGTAGCGCGTCATGACGCGATTGTGGGACAAGGGGACGAGTCTCGACGATCGCGTGCTGCGCTACACAGCAGGCGAAGACCATCTGCTCGACGAACGTCTCGTCGGTTACGACGTCACCGCATCGACAGCGCACGTCAATATGCTGCATGCGCGAGGCCTTCTGAACGACTCTGATCACGCCGCTATTGTGGACGGCTTGAGCCGGCTCGGCGCATCGCACGCTGCCGGTGAATGGCATATCGCGCTCGAGGATGAGGACGCCCACACTGCACTGGAGTCGCGCCTGACGGCGGCGATAGGACCTCCCGGCGGGCGCATGCACCTCGGTCGCTCTCGCAACGATCAGGTTTTGGCGGCTCTGCGTCTGTATTTGCGCGACGCGGTCGAGTCGCTGACCGAGGGCGCCAACGATATCGTCAGGGCGCTGTTCGAACTGGCGGGTCGCGAAGCGGAAACGGTGCTTCCTGGCTATACGCATATGCAGCAAGCCATGCCGAGCAGTGTGGCGCTGTGGTGCGGCGGATTCGCAGCAAACCTGCAAGATGATGCGCTTGCACTGAAGCGCTGCCTCGCTCGTATCAACGTCGGGCCTCTGGGCAGTGCAGCGGGATACGGTACACCCGGCATCCCGATCGACCGCGAACACACCGCAGCCGGCCTTGGTTTTGATGCGGTTCAGGAACCGGTCACAGCAGTTCAATTGGCGCGCGGTAAGGCAGAGGCGACCGTCTGTTTCGAGCTGACGGTATTGCTTAACGATTGCTCACGAATTGCGGCGGATTTGCTGTTGTTCTATACGCAAGAGTTCGCCTACGTCACGCTGCCGGACACGCTCACTACTGGCTCGTCGATCATGCCGCAAAAGCGCAACCCTGATGTGCTGGAACTCATCCGTGCCGCCCCGGCCACGGCGCAAGGCTGTCTGAACGAGTGTTTGTCGATCACAACCAAGCTGACCTCCGGATATCACCGGGATTTACAACGACTGAAATCGCCCCTGTTCCGTTGCATCGACCTTGCTGCAGACACCCTCGCGATCCTAAAGGCCATGCTCGAAGGGGTGCAATTCGTCCCGGAGAACATCCAGATGAGCGATGGCTTGTACGCGGCCGAGAAAGCGAATCGGCTGGTGGTTGAAGAAGGCATCAGTTTTCGTGAGGCGTACCGGCGCGTCGGCAAGGAATACGGCAAGTCCTGAGACGAACGGGTTATAGTCTCCGCCCCCGGTGCAACAGACGAGACCCCAATGATCTGGCATTCCAAAGTCATCCCAACGCTGGATGCAATGAACGCGATGAGTGCAAACACGTTGGTTGCGCACCTGGACATCCAGGTCGTCGACGTGGGCGACGACTACATCACCGGCACCATGCCCGTGGACGCTCGCACCCACCAGCCTTATGGCATCTTGCACGGCGGCGCGAGTGTCGTTCTGGCGGAGTCCCTCGGCAGCCTAGGCGCAGCACTGTGTGTCGATCTCGAGCGCTACCGCGTCGTCGGGCTCGATATCAACTCCAACCACATTCGCGGCGTCAGGAGCGGCCGGGTCAGTGCAACCGCAACGCCGGTGCATATCGGTCGACAGACTCAGGTGTGGTCGATCCGTCAGGTGGACGAGAATGACAAACTGACGACCATTACGCGCCTGACCATGGCGGTGCTGGAGGATCCTTCGTGAAGAAGCTCGTCGCCCTGTTGTTGCTGGTCGCACTAACCGCCTGTGGACAAACGGGAGATCTTTACCTGCCGCCCGCCGCACAAACCCCGACTCCCGAAACGCCAGCCGATGCTGAAGAGAACGAAGAAGATGACGAAGAAACTCCTGCTGGTTGACGGCTCCTCCTACTTGTTTCGTGCGTTCCATGCACTGCCGCCGTTAACCAATAGCAATGGTGAACCGACCGGCGCGCTGCACGGGGTTCTGAACATGTTGAACAAACTGATCCGCGAAGAGAAGCCCGACTACGTTGGTGTGGTCTTCGATGCGCCGGGCAAGACTTTTCGTGATGACATGTTCGCCGACTACAAAGCGCAACGTCCGCCCATGCCAGACGATCTCAGGAGCCAAATTCAGCCGCTGCTCGACATCGTCGTCGCAATGGGCTTGCCGTTGCTACGAGTGTCTGGTGTCGAAGCGGATGACGTTATTGGCACGCTCGCTGTACAGGCAGCCGAGAAAGGTATCGACACCATCGTCTCCACCAGCGACAAGGACATGGCACAGCTCGTGCGCGACGGTGTCACGCTCGTCAACACGATGAGCAATACGACGCTCGACCGGGATGGGATCAAAGACAAGTTTGACGTTTGGCCAGAGCAGATCATCGATTACCTTGCGCTAGTCGGCGACAGCGCCGACAACATCCCCGGAGTACCGCGTGTTGGCGCAAAGACAGCGGCCAAATGGCTCGCGGCATATGACTCGATCGAAGGTATCCGTGAGCATGTGGATGAGATCAAGGGCAAGGTCGGTGAGAGCCTGCGCGAGCACATGGACAAGCTGCCGATGTATCAGGCACTCACCACCATCAAGCTCGACTGCGAACTTGAGCATGCCGCAGACGGACTGAGCCCCGGTGCTGCCGATACAAACGCCCTGCGAACGCTTTACCAGCGCTGGGAACTCAACACACTGCTACGTCAGTTGGAGGAAACCACCACGGGAGACACCACGCCGACAGCCGCGCCACCCGAAACGCCTGCTGAGTACGAGACTGTCCTGGACGAGGCGGCGTTTGAAAAGTGGCTCACAGTGATCGAAGCCGCGTCGCTCGTGGCCGTCGACACCGAAACCAACAGTCTCGACTATATGAAAGCGGAACTCGTTGGCATCAGCTTGTGTGTTGAACCGGGCACCGCGGCCTACATTCCGGTGGCACATGACTACGAAAACGCGCCGAAGCAACTGTCGCGGTACTTCGTGCTCGACGCCATGAGACCGTTTCTCGAGAGTGACAAGCCCAAGCTCGGTCATCACCTGAAATATGATGCACATATCTTCGCGCGTTACGGCATTTCGCTCGGCGGCATTCCTGAAGATTCGATGCTGCAGTCCTATACCTTGAACTCGACGGCCTCGCGTCACGACATGGACTCGCTCGCGCGTCACTATCTCGGTAGAACGACCATCAAGTACGAGGACGTTGCGGGCAAGGGTGCGAAACAAAAAACGTTCAACCAAATCGACCTCGAGACTGCGGCACCCTATGCGGCGGAAGATGCTGACATCACGCTGCAGCTGCACCAGCATTTGGCGAAGTCGCTCGCGGATATACCGAGTCTGCAATTGGTATACGACGATATCGAACGCCCACTAGCGCCCGTTTTACTCGATATGGAAGAGCAAGGCGTATTGATCGACCGTGCGCTGTTGGAACAGCAGAGTGAGGAACTTGCGGCCAGCATGGCGCAGCTTGAATTGCGTGCGCACGAACTCGCAGGTCGCGAATTCAATCTTGGGTCGCCGAAACAGCTTGGCGAAATCCTGTTCGAGGAACAGGGGTTGCCCGTGAAACGCAAGACCGCGAAAGGTGCGCCTTCGACCGCCGAAGATGTGCTGGCTGAACTCGCGGCCGAATTCGAACTGCCTGAGGTCATTCTGAACTACAGGTCGGTGTCGAAGTTGAAAAGCACCTACACCGATAAGTTGCCAACGCTGATTGCCAACGATGATCGCGTACATACTTCCTACCACCAGGCAGTCGCGGCAACCGGACGTCTCTCCTCATCGGACCCGAACCTGCAGAACATTCCCATTCGAACGCCGGAAGGCCGGCGCATACGACAGGCATTTGTTCCGGCGGACGGTTACACATTGCTCGCAGCCGACTACTCTCAAATCGAATTGCGCATCATGGCGCACCTATCCGGTGACAAGGGACTGTTGGACGCTTTTGCAAACGATGCGGATGTCCACCGAGCAACCGCCGCCGAAGTCTTCGGCGTGGCGCTCGATGATGTGACCGCAGACCAACGTCGCTCTGCGAAAGCAATCAACTTCGGGCTGATCTACGGTATGTCAGCATTCGGCCTGGCGCGCCAGCTCAATATTGGTCGCGGTGAAGCACAGACTTATGTGGATACCTACTTCGAACGCTATCCCGGTGTGCACGACTACATGGAGCGGACACGACAACAAGCGCACGAAGATGGCTATGTCGAAACTCTGCATGGACGGCGCTTATACCTGCCGGAAATTCGCTCGCGCAACGTCCAACGTCGCCAGTATGCCGAGCGCAGTGCGATCAACGCACCGATGCAGGGCACTGCAGCTGACATCATCAAACGCGCAATGATCGATGTGCACGGTTGGTTGCGCAATTCGGGCGCAGATGCGCGGTTGATCATGCAGGTGCACGACGAGTTGGTACTCGAGGTGGCATCGCCCAACGCGGAAGACCTGATGCAAGAGGTAGTGTCCCGGATGGAACGCGCCAGCACGCTGAATGTACCGCTTAAGGTCGATGCATCGCTCGGTGCGAACTGGGACGAGGCGCACTGACTAATTCAACCTTGGGGAACTAAATACACGGACTGCGCTCAAACCTTATGAGTGCAGTGTGTACTCGCCCGTTTTCTCCTCCCTGGACGGGCTGGTAACAGGCTTTCCCCAAGGCTTGGTTGCAATGCTTCCCCGATACGGTCGCTTACCGTATCGGGGATTTTTTTGCCTAAAGTCTTCGAGGCAGCGACTCTAGAGAACCTCCGCACTCTCAAACGTCGCTTTGCAAACAGTTTCACTATTCGGCTGCTGTGATTCCTCCTCATCTCCGAGCTGCGGATACAACATGCCGCTGCTGAGGTCCGTGCCTTGGCAGTCCCAACGCCAATCGCGGAACTGGGCGTTACTTCCCGGAACGGCGATTAAGGTCGGTGCTTCGGTTGGTCCGCCTGTCCACGTGCAGTGTCGATAGCCGATGAAGCGTGGTGTTCGCTCGCACGTGAGACGCTCATCCGTCGATTGAACATCGCCACGTCCAACCACATAGACATGAACGACATGCCCAGCGGTTTGTGATGAACAAGTGCCGAGTCCGCCGACGTGGGCGACCGGTTCACCGGTGACCACCAATCGTCCGCCTTCGAATGCGCTGAAGGCCATATCGGTTCGCCACAATCGGTTGCAGGCCGCGTCTATGACGAAGTTCCCGGCGATGTGGGCCGGTTCACCGATAGCGCCGAAATCCACCTCAATTGCGCTCAGCGGTTGATTGCTAGCGAAGGACCATGCCCACGCAACATACTCGCCGTTGGCACGCCGCGCCATGGACTGACGAGAATCCGGCAACTGAACTGCGTCGGTAATGCCGGGAACAAGACTCGGCGTGCTGGACCCGGTGTTGGCGTCTGTTGGCAGCCACGCCATCACCTGCCCACTGCTCAAAAGGGCTTTACGACCTGATACCGCAACAGCATTGTTGATCTCAGGAATTGCTGTCGGCGTGGTTAGTGCGTTTGACGAAAACGCGCTGCTCCGACCAAGCTCACCCATCTCCCACACAGAGCCATCCGCACGCAGAAAACTGACGTAGTCGGCCTGCATAGAAATGTCCGTAACGCTGTCGATGCCCGCGAGAATCGAGACAGAGCTACCGAACCCGGGAATTCCGGATGCGGATACGTAGCTCCACACGGCGACTCGACCATTGCTCAGCAGTGCAGCGCCAGTGCCGCCATCCTGGCGCACGCCGACGCCGCCCCCACCCTCATATCGATCCTGCGGTACAACGATGGAAGTGACCGTCGCACCTTGAGCAGCAGCCAAATCCATCAGCGCGGCAAACCGACGCGGGGTTCTGCCACCTTCAGCGTACCCGTCCCACCATTCGTAGACCGTGCCATCTTGCGCCAGCGCAACACCGTAGTCGGCCGAGATCGCCGCTACCTCAGCGATGTCGGTTAACAATGTATTGTCGACAACCTGGAGAAAGTGCGGCGTATACTCAGATTGAGTGCTGTCAACGAGCCGCTGATTGTCCTCATGGCGATCATGCAGCGGTCCATAGCCTTGCACCACCAGACGACCATCTTGCGCGAGCAGCACAAATTCATCTCCCGGGTTTCCGAACGATTGTCCTGAGAATTCCCGAATACGCAGACTCTCCGATGCGTTGGGGACAGCGTAAACATACGCATCGGATTGTGGATCAGTGTCTCCGGGTGCTAGCGCGCCTATGGTCCAGACACCCGATTCTGCACTTCGATTTCGCACAATCCACGCCTCGCATTCGCTAAGACCCCCATTGCAAGCATCTGCACCGGGTCTCTGAACGCCGATGCTAATGCCCGTGGTCACCTCATCGAGCGTGGTGCCCGCAGATGCCGTGAAACTCTTATTCAGAAAAAGCGTATCGGCGTCTTCCCGGACCATGATCGTTCCCGTCTCGAAGTACAGCGCATTGCCGGATGCGCCGCTGTCCAATCCAGTATCAAACTCCGTGAAATTGTAGTTCGGGCTTGAATCATCGTCGCCGAACCAAAACCAGCATCCCGAAAGCGGGACAGTAAGTGCGAGTACCGCAATTGACCTAAACATGATGAGAACTCCTTGTATTGATTGTTCTTGAGCGCGATGACAAAGTGCGCTGTTGTCAGTTCTCCTTACGCAGTGACCTGAAAAAACCGGTAAAAAAAATCCGGCACTGAAGCGCCGGATCGTAGGGTGTTGTTGTTTTGTGTATTTGGAATCAGCAGAAATCGTTCGAGTAATTGCCTGCAACGACATAGGTACACCCGTCCGACGCGGTACCAGCGTGCAGACCGGTGCGCCCACCCGTACCTGGCAAAAAGACCGAGGATGAGCCGCCGTTTCCGCCAGCGGCTCGTCGACTCGCCTGCGCCATCGCGTCTTGCACGCTGAAAGTGGCAGGTCCGCCGACATAGCCACCCACGCCCTGGGCATTCATCCAGAATCGACCCGGCAACACCTGGCCAAAGATGCTTCGGTAGAACAAATATTCCATCGTGTGAATTTCGCGTCCGTTGATGAAAACGCCGGTAGTCCAGCCATTGCCACCGCCAGACGCGGAAGCCCGGAGCGGCCCACCGATAGCGAGACCCGGATGCAATTGACCAATCGGTGGACCCTGGTCCAGGCCGTACAGTCCAGAGACGGCGTCATACCAGTAGTCTCCGGATTGCGCGGAACCGTAGAGCGCGATAATACCGTCGACCTGCTCCTGGCTGAGCGCTTCACCATTCACAATGATGCGATGCGAGGGTTCAGCGTCTTCGGCAGCCACCAGCTGAGAGGAAAACGAGAGCAACGACAGTATGAAAAACATACGTAGCAGATTCATGAGTTTGGCCTCAATGGGTTATTAGACTCACCTGTCCTTACGCAGGCGCGCTCAAAAAGCGGCCAAAGTCGTTGGAATTGGCGACAACCGCCAGTTGACAGGTGTTATGGCTGTTGCAGACTGGCGCAAACGAATCGAGGGATTCCGCGGTGAGCGAAGAGTTCGAAGACGTCACGATGACCGAGTACACACGGCATGATCGCGATATGGCGGATCGATTGTTCCGGGAGAACTATGACGCGTTGATGAACATCGCGCGTATGCGGCGACGAAGGGCGCAGCTCGACACCATGAACACGGTTGACCTGTTACATGAGAGCTACCTGAAACTCGGCAAGGGGTCGGGTTATCAGTCCGTGCAGCATTTTCAACGCACAGCCTCACTCGCCATGCGACATGTAATCGTCGACCACGCACGCCGCCGGATCAGCGAGAAGCGCGGCGGGGCGCAGCGCGATGTGCCGCTGGACGCGGTCGAGGAAATGTTGCCAGGTTTCAGCGAAACGCCCGAGCAAGTTGTGTTGATTGCCGAACTTATGGACCAACTTGGGAAGGTCCGCGAGCGCTGGATGCATATCGTAGACGCGCGCTACTTCGCGGGAATGACCGAAGAAGAGACGGCCTACCTTTACGGAATTTCCGTACGAACGGTTCGGCGTGAGTGGGCCGAGGCCCGAAAATGGCTCGCTGAAATATTGAACGAAAACGCGACAGGCCCGGTCACTTAGCAGGCCAGGACAGCATTCGCGCAAGCGTATCCCTCGCCGTCTCCGCACCTTCACCGGACAGTGAGGAAAATCGCTGGATACCCGCACGCTCACCGAGCTCTCGGGCGGCCTTTAGTTGTGCGGATTTGGCCTGGCCACGCTTGAGCTTGTCCGACTTGGTCAGGAGCACATGGGCAGGTATTTCCAGACTCTCAGCGTAATCGAGCATCATGCGATCGAAATCCAACAATCCACGACGGATATCGACAACAACGAACAATCCGGCAAGTGATTGTCTTTGCTCAAAATAATCAGATATGAGCGTCTGCCAATGATCGCGCATCTGTTTTGAAACCCGAGCGAATCCATAGCCAGGGAGATCGACAAGGCGCCGCAGGATCATGAGTTCAAAGAAGTTGACCAGCTGAGTCCGCCCCGGGGTCTTGGACACTCTTGCAAACTGTTTGCGTTGGACGATGGTGTTGATCGCGCTGGACTTGCCGGCATTCGAACGCCCCGCGAAGGCGACTTCGGCACCCTCGTCCGGCACGAACTGGTCGGCCGCATTGGCGCTCAGCAAAAATTTGGCATTTGGGAAAAACGACATCTTGAGGCTCAGAGAAAAGCTGGCCGGCCGCTAAAGATGTTAGACGATCCGGGCTACGTGTATAATGGCGGGCTCGAGTGAAACTATCACGGGCGAACATCAATCGCCTTTGGAATGAGGATAGCACCTTGAATCTTAGAGCTTTGTTCGACGCACGGGGTTGTGCGGCGGCGTTGGTAATCTTGGGTCTGGCGAGTGCCAGCACATTCGCGGCGGACACGGTTGAGGCCGGTGATCCGGAGGCCGGGAAAGAGAAATCCACGATCTGTGCAGCGTGTCACGGGGCAGACGGCAACAGCCTGAATCCCGTGTGGCCGAGTATTGCAGGCCAGCACGTGAAATATCTCACGCAGCAGCTCGAGTACTTCAAAGGCGGTGACCGCAACAACGTACTTATGAGCGCACAGGCAGTTGGCCTTTCCGAGCAAGACATCAAAGACCTTGCCGCCTACTACGCATCGCAAACCGCGGTAGTTCGCGAGGTCTCTGACCCGAGCAGCGTGGATGTCGGCAAGCGCTTGTACATAGGCGGCGACAAAGAGCGCGGAATCCCGGCATGTATCGCATGCCATGGGCCGCAGGGCGCAGGCAACCCGGGCGTGCCGTATCCGATCATCGGCGGCCAACACGCTGCGTACACGGCCAGCGCACTTCGCACCTACGCGGAAGACGGCGACAAGCGGTCCAATGTCGAGACACAGCACATCATGACCACGATCTCGCTTAAACTCGAATCTGCAGAGATCGACGCACTCGCCTCTTATCTGCAAGGCCTGAACTAGAGAGACCGGAGAGAACAGCATGACCGCCATGCGCCTGAAGCTCGTCATCCTGGTTGCCGCGGCGCTGACCGCTTGCGGCAGTGACACGCCTGAAACCACTGGCGATGCAGCGATCGAAACTGCACCGACTGTCGCTGAGACCGAACCTCGGCCGACGTCGGCAACGCCCAACTCCGGCGAGCTCGAGGCCGTCGAAGAATCCGATGGCAGCTTCGATGCCGAAGAGGAAGCGCGTGAGGTGACGTTGCGTATGGCGCAAGAGCCGGCCGCGAACACGCCGCAGCGGTTTCGTGTTGGTGAGCATTTCACTCGCTATCAGCCGACCAAGACCACTATTACCGGCACCGACGGTATCGAAGTTGCTGAGGTCTTCTGGTACGGCTGCAACCACTGCTACGAGCTCGAGCCGATGTTGAACCGTTGGTCGAGTGATCTGCCAGCAGACGTCACGTTCGTGAAAATGCCTGCGGTCTGGAACCCACTGCTTGAGACGCATGCACAGCTGTTCTACACCATCGAAGCGTTGATCGGTGCTGGTAGGGTGCAGGAAAACCTGGATCTGCATGGTGCCGTGTTCAACGAAATCCATGTCAACAAGAAAGGCTTGCGTACCGAGCGTGAAATTCGTTCCTTCCTCGCACGCCTCGGTATCGACGAAGAAACGTTCGAGGGCGGCTGGAACTCTTTCGAAGTGAACACGCGTATGCGTCAGGCGAAATCACTCAATCGCGCGTACCAAATCTCGAGTGTGCCGACGATGGTCGTTAACGGAAAATATCGCACCGACGAAGTGCGCGCCGGCAGCAAACCGGAATTGATTGCTGTTGTGGACGAGTTGGTCGCCAGCGAGAGGTAGCACGTCTTTAGTTGCCCTGCTCGGCGACGATTTCCCATCCCGCGGGACCATTTCGCCAATAGATTCTTCGTGTGAGAGATACCGTCTCGGCGGGGGTCTTCACTTCCAGATCGAAGCGGGCGAGGTAGATACCTCGCTCGGTATCCGCTCGGAACAGCGCAAGGTTCGTCACGGCGACGGACGACACCGGCGACGACGAAAACCGCTGCCGAATGGCATTACGCCATCCTTCCGGGGACTGCCCGAATCGCTTGTAGTCGCGCGCATACAGCGCAACAAAACCCTCAACGTCGCCCCTCGCCCAAGCATTTGCCCAACGATCGACCGCAGCGCGCAGACTGACAACCTCATCCGGGTCAGAGGTTCCCGCTCGCCAGCGCAAGCTCGCCGACATCACGATCGGTGTCCCAGACAAACGCAAACGATCCGCTAATTGCTCGATGTGCACGTTGCCAAATGCAACGCAACCGTCCGTATCCAGGGGCGGACGGATGTTGGCGTCAGGGTTGATACCGTGCAGCCAAATACCATCGCCAGTGCGCTTTAGCATTCTGTCGAGTGCGTTTGGATAATCGAGCGTGACCGCGCGAACCCCATATCGAGCGGGCAATTTGCTCGTATCCAGCGACTGCAGCGGAAAATACAACCCTACCGGCGTTTTACGATCACCGCGTCTGCGCTTACCGGAACCGGCACGCCCACTAGACACATAGAACGTATCGGCGATCCTCCAGCCCTTGATCGTATCGCGCACCACCTCAAATGCGACATGCCGTGTGAGATCAACGGCCACCACGCGCTCGACGCTACCCGGCAGGAGGAGCACTGCATCCGGCACCTGACCGTCTTTGATGCGATGACGCGACAGGAAGTCTGACGTCGCCCGATCCCAGAATGGTGCTAACGCTGAGAATGCACGAATGTTTTGGGTTGCATACCCCCCGCGCTGCATATCGGCCAGTTCGGTGGAGAGCATCGCCTCCAGAGATTCCCGGCTATCGCCCGCAGCGTCCCGAGCCTGTGCCGCTGCTGTCTCTAGCCTGCCCTCGAGCACTCGAGTCATTGTGTCGACAATCTGGGACTCGTCGGCAACGGCTTGCCCTGCGATCAGCAATACGCCAATCGCCAGCGTCAAAAGGCGCATCGTCAACCGAAGAGCGCGCCGGGCCGAATACCAAATGCACCGATCGGATGTCCGCGGACAATCCATAGCGCCTTCGGTTTCGACGGGTCGTGTTTGCCTGACTTGAGATCAACCTCACGAACCGAGGTCGGCTGCTTGTTCGAATCAGCGACGACATACAGCACGGGTCGCAGTCTGCGTTCCGGATCACTCAGGCTGACAACTCCGATCTCGCCACTGCTGAGCTCGACAATACTGCCGCTGGGAAACCGTCCAACGGCCTGGATGAACTGCTCAACCAGCAGCGTGTCGCGCGCGCTGTCTTCAGCGGCGCTGAGCAACTCACCCATCGCCTCGGACGGAGCCAACGGTTCGCGCCGCGCGTTGCCTGTGATCATGACGTCAAACTGGTCGACCAATCCTGCGAGCATCCCGGCAGCGCCGCGCTGCTCGTTGTCCTTGCGTGCCGGATAACCGATTCCACCGGGGCGCTCCTGATGCTCACTCACCATCTCAATCGCCACCTTCGGGAAATCCTGTATGCGCTCGAGCATATCGAGACCGAGTCTGACATGCGCCTGCACAGCAAGCTTCTGACGCTTGCTGTAGACCGCGTCATCGTCGAGCAGCGTCGGCGCCAATTTCTGCATACCGATGTCGAGCAACAATCCGCCCACAGCGAGATCGACCAGTTGTTGCGGCGGCAGCTGCAGGTAGCGGGCAAACACGGCACACCAGATCGCAGTCGAAATGCTCCGTTCCGATCTGCCGTCTCGCGACTTACCCAACATCGCCGCATTGATCACCGAATCAGGATGATCTGCTACGCGAACTGCGATGGCCTCTACAACACCACGGCAGTGTGCGGCTCGAACGGGTTTGTTTCTTCCAAGCGCCCTTAGAAGTCGATCGCGCTGCGCGATCGCATATTTGTAGGCGCCCGCAGCGGTTTTGAAATCACCGCGCGACATCTGCGGTTTGGGGTATTCGTGCGGATCGGTGTCGGTCAGCATCCGTCGCAGGCGCAATCGATTGTGCTCGAGCGCCTCCGTTGAATCGATATTCGAAATAACGGGCAAAGACTCACGTGTGATCGTGACTGTGCTCGTGAAATTCGGATCGACGTAGACCGTCTTGCAGAATGTCTGCAACAGGTCGATTTCAGACTGAGAGAGGATCTCGAAACCCTGAAATCGAAAAGGCGTCTCGGACCACGGCCGATCAAGCTCTACAACGAACATACCGAGCTCGAGTCGCTGCACCGCAACCGCTAACAACTCTTTATTGACTGAGGTTTCCATGTATCCCCAGAGACTCCCGCGTGGCACCATTCCGTGGATCGTCCCTGATCATAAGACACTAGCTGCCGCGAAACCGAGATTTATCCCATGATTCTCTCCAAAAACACCTGTGGAAAGGAACCCAGAGGTCAGAATGTCGGCTGATTTCGACGTGATTGTGATCGGCGCTGGGCATAACGGGCTTACGACCGCCGCCTATCTCGCCAAAGCGGGAAGGCGCGTTTTGGTCCTCGAGCGTCGAAGTGTCATCGGTGGCGCCGCGGTAACCGAGACCTTCCATCCCGGATTTCGCAACTCCGTGGCAAGCTACACGGTAAGTCTGCTGCACCCCAAAGTGATCGAAGATCTGGATCTCTACGCCAACGGACTGAAGATTGTCGAGCGCCCCTTCAGCAACTACCTCCCGCTACCTGACAACAACTACCTCGCTACCGGCAAAGATCTGGTGGGAACACAGAGTCAGTTCGCGCGACACAGTTTGCGCGACGCCGAACGGCTACCGGAGTATTACGCGTGGCTCGAGGGTGCCGCGGACATACTGCGCGCAGAGTTGCTCGAGTGTCCGCCTGACCCCAACGGTGGGCTCGCCGAACTCTGGCGCTCCGGGAAGTTAGCGCTGCGCATGCGTCGGCATGGACCACGAGCGCAACAGGCATTGCTGGAACTATTCACCCGCAGTGCTGCAGATATTCTTGAGCACTGGTTCGAGAGCACCGCGATTCGTGCGCTGTTTGGCTTCGATGCGATCGTCGGCAACTACGCCTCACCTTATGAGGCAGGAACCGGCTATGTATTGCTGCACCATGTGTTCGGCGAGGTGAACGGCAAGTCAGGCGCCTGGGGGCACGCAATTGGCGGTATGGGTTCTATCAGTAAGGCCATCGCACGCGTGGCTGAAGCGCATGGCACAGAAATTCGCTGTGATAGCCCGGTTGAGCGCGTTGTCACGCGCGCAGGCAAAACCCGTGGCGTTGTCGTAGCCGGTCAAACCATCACAGCACCTGTGGTGGCGGCGAATTGCACGCCTCGGCATTTGCTCCTCGACTTGGTCAAGGAATCCGACTTGCCGGTTGAACATCGTACGGCTATCGAGCGAACGCGCTACGGCTCGGGCACATTCCGTATGAATGTCGCCCTGAATCAACTGCCGGAGTTTTCAGTACATCCGGACGGTGACGAGTATCTCTCCAGCGGCATCATCATTGCGCCGACGCTCGATTACATGGATCTAGCCTATCGCGATGCGAGACAGTTCGGTTGGTCGCGCGAACCTGTGGTCGAGATGCTGATTCCATCGACGCTCGATAATTCGCTCGCACCGCCGGGCCAACACGTGGCGAGCCTGTTTTGCCAACATGTTGCACCTGTGCTGCCTGACGGTCAGTTATGGAGCGAGCAACGCGAAGCAGTGGCTGACCTGATGATTGAGACCGTTGATCGATATGCTCCGGGATTCGCAGAGCGCGTGATTGCGCGGCAAATCCTTTCGCCCGAAGACCTTGAAATGCAACTCGGTCTCACTGGAGGGGACATCTTTCACGGCGCGCTTTCGCTATCCCAACTCTATAGCGCAAGACCCGCGCTCGGCATGGCGCAATATCAAATGCCTATCGATGGCTTGTTCCTGTGCGGTGCCGGGGCACACCCGGGCGGTGGTGTCACCGGCGTCCCCGGCCACAATGCTGCGCGCGAAATAATGCGCGCCTCCTGACCATCGGGCGTCGCTGCGATAGAATTCGGAAAGTGAATGCTGATGCTCAATTCGCGCGCGCGGGGCAGTTGATGCAGTGCGGTCAGGCTGAGGAAGCCGCCACCGTGCTGCAGGAAATCATCAACGCAGAACCAACGCACTATCCTGCGCTATGCGGCCTCGCGCAGATTGCCATGCAGTCCCGGCGCCCCGATATCGCGCAACATTTTGCAACACGCGCGGCAGCCACCAACCCGAACGGTTTCGAGGCACTAGCGTTGCTCGCACCGGCAGCACAAGCCACTCAGGACTTTCCGGTCGCGGTCGACGCGATGCGTTCGCTGACCCAGCTGCAGCCGGAAAATGATCGAGCGCACTACAACCTCGGTGTTTTGCTCGAACAGACAGGGGACACCGCTGAAGCGGCGCGCAGTTATGAACGTGCCATCGAGCGGAATCCGAACCACCTCGATGCGCGATCGAATTTGTGCATGATCGAGCTGTCCGGTGACAGCAAGGTGGCGATCGATCAGATCGTCGAAATCGTCGCGCGCAAACGAGGGCAACCTGGCCCGCCCAGGGAACATCCCCCTGAGCTGCCCAAAGATGAGCAAGTTACCAGTCGCTTCAAGATACGAATGGATCTAGAGCAGTTGGCGTACCTCCAAGCAACCGATCGTTTGCCCGAACCTTTGGCGGCCCTACCAACCGCACTGGGAGCGGTGCTAGACGACATTGCGAACGAAGATGAGCTGACCAGCTTTCCCGTGCGACATCCGCGTCACGGGTGGAAGTCGCACTGGCAGGCCATGGCAGAACACCACAACCGTCCGTTGTTCAGTCCGAGTATTGTCTTGCCCGATGGACCATTGATCAATCCGGGTCTCGATCGAAAAATGATCGAGCAACAGTATTTCGACAGCGACCCACAGCACGTTGTTGTCGACAACCTCCTGACAGAAGCAGCGCTGGATGCGGTGCTCGAGTTCTGCAGGAGCGCAACAATTTGGCACGACGTTCGCCAGAATTACCTCGGTGCCTACCTCACGGAGGGCTTCGGCAACGCGCTGACGATCGGCATCGCCAAAGCGCTTGCAGAGGCCTTACCGGGAATCTTTGCAGCGCATCCGTTGACTCAAGCCTGGGGCTACAAATACGGGCCTGCGCTCTCGGGGATTGGGATGCACGCTGATGCCGCCGCTGTGAACTGCAATTTCTGGATTGCACCCGATTCCGCAAATCTCGATCCAAATCATGGTGGCCTGCGCATCTTCAAAAGGCAGGCGCCCCTCGAGTGGGACTTCGACACTTTCAACAACGACGAAGCAGCCATGAAGAAACACTTGGGCGAAGATCTCGACACGCCTGTCATCGTCCCTCATCGCCAAAATCGCATGGCAATTTTCAATTCGAATTTGATCCACCAAACAGATCGCATTCAATTCGGCGATCGCTTCGAGGATCGCCGCTACAACATCACTTTGCTTTACGGTCGCAGAGGTAATACATGACACAGCTCATCGCCGGACTCGTCCTGTTTCTAGGAATTCACAGCATCAGCATCTTCGCGAACGACACACGCGACGCGCTGGCCGCCAAACTCGGACCCCTCGGTTGGCGTGTCGTGTACAGCATCGTGGCGATTGCCGGATTTGTGCTGTTGATCAAGGGCTACAGCGCCGCTCGCATGGAACCCACGCTATTGTGGCAGCCGCCGCGATGGTTGAGCCACGTTAACGCGGTACTGATGCTGCCGGTCTTTGTTTTCCTGCTCGCCGCGTATTTGCCTGGACGTATCAGTCAAACGGTCAAACACCCGATGCTACTGGCCACCAAGATTTGGGCGTTCTCGCATCTGCTGGTAAACGGCATGCTGGCCGACGTCCTGCTGTTTGGTGGATTCCTGGCGTGGGCCGTCGCCGACCGGATTTCTCTAAAGCGGCGCAAACCGAGACAACATCTCACTCTGCCGAAACTCGGAGTAAACGATGCCTTCGCCGTGATCGGCGGGCTCGCTCTATACGGCGCATTTGTGGCCTATCTGCATCGTGCGCTGATCGGCGTTGCGCCATTCGGGTAGAAAAAAAGGGAGCGACCGAAGTCGCTCCCAGCATTAAGACTATTTGTCTTCTGACCTATTTGAAGGTTGCCGTCGCCGGTATCTCCAGACCACGGTCGGTCAGGACCACTTCAAAGCTCAGCCGGTCGAGAACGGCCTCGTAGGCCTCCGCCATTGCCCGCATGTTCGCTTGCTGACTTTCCAGCATCTCGCGCTGATCCTCAGGAAGCGAGTCCGATTCCATCATCGGACTCATAGCGCTCTCAGACACCTCGGCAATGAACTTGAAGTACGCACCAGCATCAATGTCCATGCGCGTTAGCAAAGGTGTTTCGCCATCGACGGTCGCCGTTGCTCGCGCTTCGGCGCGCGACGCCGCATCTTCGCCGATGCTCAGGGAGATCAGATCGTCGGTCATCGCCATGAAACCGTCGATAGGAATCGGGCCCGTCAGACCGTCAGGGATCGGAACTGCCTCACCATTAGGTTCGAGTGCCAGCTCAGCCAGCTGCGGCGCCATCATCTGACCCATCATCAACAACCCCTCCACATTCTTGAAACCGACAGTCAGATCCAACTCAAGGTTCTCCGGAATCTGCTGCTCTGCAATGCCTTCCATGCCTTCAAAGCTGCCAATTTCAATGCTGTAGCCCTGCAGGTTGTACACGATCGGTGGCAGCTGCTGCTGCGTTGCGCCAACCGCCTGAGCCACCATCTCATTGAGCGGGACGAGCTGCTCACATTCGAAAGGCGACTCGGCGGCCGCTCCGAGCGATGTCTCTACCCAATTACGCAGTCCGAGCAGATTGATTGCACCACCCAACTTCAGCGCGGCACTCGTGCTGGCGGAGAGGCCCGCCATTGTGCCCGCAATTGGCTTCAATGCTGTCGCAACATCCTCGCGCATTTCGAAAACCACAAGGGTGTCTGTGCCCTGTTCGTCGATGCGCGTTGCACCAACCACCATCCGCGGCATGATCTGCACGAGACCTGTCATTTCCTGACTGCAGACCTCCTCCAACTCCAGCGGTAACGTGGGTGCCGAGCCGAATAGCGCATCGTTGATCGGATTCCCACTCGCCTGCAGCATGCCAAAAACCTTCGTGAAGTCGACGAATCCCTGCATCTGAGGAGTGAGTCCATAGCGCTGCGACACTGCAGCGAGAACACCCGAATCCACAATCGACTCGGCAGGCTTGGTCGCGCCCATCAGCTCACCGATAATTGCAGGCTCAAGATTGGCCGGCCCAAGCGAAAGTGCGACGGTACCATCCTGCTGCGCGATGAAAATCTGAGCAGGCGCGTCGCCACCGAAGACGTCAATGTCGAGCCCATCAACCGTAATTTTCGTCGGCGCATTCTCAAGATCGGCAGTCAATCGGGCGTAGGTGCTGGCCCAGGCATCCGGATCGGAGATCGTCATTCGAACCACAGGCAGCAGTCCGTGGCCGTAGACCACCGGCACGTCCTTCTTCGAATCGAAGCCGAGCCCGGAAAGGTCACCGTCTTCCGTTTCTTCGATCAGCACATCAAGCACGTTGAGCAAATCGTCCGACGCGGATTCGTCATCGCCTTTGGTCATCGCAGCACGGGCCTGCAGAAACAGGTTGTGGTACTGATCGACCGCCATTTCGAGCATCGGCTCGGACTTCTCCTGAAGTGCCGCTGGTTGAGGTTCCAGTGCCGCGAACACATAAGGAGAATCGCCAGGCACATACTCGAGTAGCGCGGTGCTGATCTTGCCGCTGCCCGCAGCCGGTGTAGCCTCGTCGTCACCGCAAGCAACCATCGCCACACCCAACACGAGTGTAAACACATAAAAACGCAGTGTTTTCACAGATTAATCCTTGGAATAGTTAATGAAGTCCCAAGGCAAAGCATGCCGTAAAGCTCGGAAAAAAACAGCTAACCAAAGCGCGTTATTCGATAAAAGTTGTGAATTCCGGTAGCGCCTTGCGTGAAATCACAGGCACCTGGGCATCTGACGCCGGATAACCGACAACGAGCAACAGATAGGCACGTTCGTGTTTCGGTCGGCTGCAAATCTCATTCAAGAAACCCATCGGGCTCGGTGTGTGTGTCAGTGAGGCCAGCCCGCACTGGTGCAAGGCCGCAATCAGCATGCCGGTAGCGAGACCCACTGATTCCTGCGGGTAATAATGCTTGGTTTTGTTTCCCGCCTCGTCAATCGCGAACTTCTGCATAAAGATGCTGATCAGGTAGGGGGCCGTCTCCAGAAATGGCTTCTCGGCATTCGTGCCAAATTTTTGCAACGCATCCAACCATTCATCCGAGGCGCGATGCTCATAAAACTCTCGCTCCTCCGCCTCGGCGGCTTCACGCACTCGCGCCTTCACCGCGGGGTCGGATATCACCGAGAAATGCCATGGCTGCATATTGGCGCCACTCGGGGCTGTGTTCGCCACCTTCAGGCAGTTCTCGATGACCGCACGCGGCACCGGCTCACTGGAAAAGTCCCGCACGGTTCTACGGCGATTGAGATCCTCGAACAGCTCGGCGGAGCGATCGATCATCGCATCAGGAGTCAGTCGACGGTATTCGTCCAGAGGCTGGTAAGCGGGCTTATTCATCCGTTGCATGGTCCTCGGCGTCTAGCGGGTCGTGAGTTTGCCACTGCGTAAGCGTGACGTCATCGGGATGCGGTGGTCTATTGGCTTCACCGGCGCGCGCGAACAGGCCTGCACTGATACCGGCTGCGACCACCGAGTCGCGGGTACCTGAAATCAAGGGATGCCAAGCGGCTAGCCCGCGCCGCTCGTCAAGGCGGCGGTAGGCACAGGAAAAGGGGAGCCAGGACAGACTACCCACGCTTTCGGCGGAGAGCTGGACGCAGTCCGGCACTCGGGCGCGTCGGTTGGGATAGTCAGTGCAGCGACAGGTCCCGAGGTCCAATAAGTGGCAAGCGACGTCGGCGTAGTAGACCTTGCCATCCGATTCATCTTCGAACTTATGCAAACAGCACAATCCGCAGCCGTCGCACAGCGACTCCCATTCCTCGGCGTTCATCTCACCGAGCGACTTGTGCTCCCAGAACGATGTCTCGCTGTTGTTCATGCGCAGCGACTCCCTCGGTCCGCGCTACAATCTACGTATGAGTATGACACCGAAAACCGCGCTGGTTTGGTTCCGGCGTGATCTGCGACTGGATGACCACCCCGCGCTCCTCGCCGCCCTCTACAACTGTGAGCATATCGTGCCGGTCTATATCGACGACCGGGCAGCGCAGGGCGACTGGACGCCCGGAGAGGCCAGCGACTGGTGGTTGCACCATAGCCTTGCATCGCTGCAAGACGCACTCGAGGCCAAAGGGTCGCCGCTCGTCATTCGCCAGGGTGATGCGTTGGAGGTCTTGCGCACGCTGATTCAAGAAAGCAATGCGAGTGAGGTGCACTGGAACCGGCTCTACGAGCCTTGGACTCGAGAACGCGACACAACGGTCAAGCAAGCACTCGAAGCCGATGGACTCACCGTTTGCTCCCACAACGGCAGCTTGCTCACCGAGCCATGGACGGTGATGACCAAGACGGGTACGCCGTACAAGGTATTCACTCCTTACTGGCGCGCTGCCAAACCTATGGCGGCCACCGCCGAACCCGAAGACGCCCCGGTGGCACTCACACCGCCGAAGACACCGCTGCACTCTCAGACGCTCCAGTCGCTTGGCTTGTTGCCTGAGATTCGCTGGGATAAGGGCATCGAAGCGACATGGCACCCCGGTGAGCTTGCAGCTAGAGAACAGGCACAGAAATTCGCGATCGACGCGGCCAGCAAATACGACGAGGCGAGGAATCTGCCAGGCATAGACGGTGTGTCACGACTCTCACCACATCTGCATTTCGGTGAACTTTCCATTCGAAGACTGTGGCAAATCATCACTTCGCATACGCCCGAGAGTGATGGGCGCGAGGTCTATTTGAGTGAGCTCGGATGGCGCGAGTTCTCGCACTATGCGCTGTTCCATTTTCCGGACACGACAGACCAGCCAATGAACCCGAAATTCCGCCACTTCGAATGGCGTGACGACCCAGCTCAACTCAAGGCCTGGCAAGAGGGGCAAACGGGCGTTCCCATCGTCGATGCTGGCATGCGCCAGCTCTGGCAGACCGGCTGGATGCACAATCGAGTACGAATGATCGTAGCATCGTTTCTGGTCAAAAATATCCGCACGCATTGGCTGCAGGGTGCGCGCTGGTTTTGGGACACGCTGGTTGATGCGGATTTACCCGCCAATACCCTCGGCTGGCAATGGTCGGCGGGCTGCGGTGTCGACGCTGCGCCCTACTTCCGGATTTTCAATCCGGTTTCGCAAGGGGAGCGCTTCGACCCGGAGGGCGACTATGTCCGCAAATGGGTTCCTGAGGTCGCGGGTCTTCCAAAGAAATACGTCCACGCACCCTGGAAGCTGCCAGAGAAAGACGCGCAGCGACTCGGATTTGAGCTCGAGCGCGACTATGCTGCTCCGATTGCCGATCTGAAGACCAGTCGTGAATCAGCACTGTCCGCATTCAAGGCGCTAAAGGAAGTTTCATGAGCGCAAACCTACACTTTAACCTGCGCATGTTGAGTTACCTCGTCGCGCTTGATGAACACCGTCACTTTGGCAGGGCAGCGGAGGCGTGCTTTGTCACCCAGCCGACGCTCAGCACCCAGATCAAAAAGCTCGAGGAGCAACTCGGCGTCACGCTGGTCGAGCGCCACAGTAAAGGCATCCAACTGACCGAGACCGGAGAGGCTATCGCGAGTCGCGCACGGGGTTTGCTGGCCGAGGCACACAGCATCAATGAGCTCGCCCAGGTGCATCAGGACCCAGAAGCCGGTCGCATCAAGATCGCATTGATCCCGACACTGGCGCCCTACCTTCTGCCGTGCATTGCACCGGACATCAAATCGCGATTCGATCGATTGAAGTGCCTGTACCTTGAGTTACAGACCGACCACCTCATGGCGGAGATTCAGGCCGGAGACATCGATCTCGGCGTGTTGGCACTGCCCTTGAACCTTCAGGGCTGCGATTCCGCAGAGCTTTTCAAAGAGCCATTCCGGCTCGCCGTTGACCTCCAGCACACGCTCGCCAGCCGCGAAACAGTCTCCGAAACTGATATCGCCGATGAGCACTTCTTGCTGCTGGAGGACGGTCACTGCCTGCGCGATCAGGCGCTCGAGGTCTGCAGTCTGGCGGGTGGCGTGAACGAGGATGAGTTCCGCGCCACGAGTCTTGAGACGCTTCGGCAAATGGTGGCCGGTGGTGCCGGTGTGACACTGCTACCGGAACTCGCGATTCGCGACGATGATGGTCTCGTATCATTGCCGTTCAACGCGCCGGCACCCAGTCGAACGATTGTTGGCGTTTGGCGATCAAGCCATCCGAGAGCAGCGTTGCTGAAGTCAGTGTGCGACACGATTCGGGAAGTATCCGTCAACTTTCCAGGCCACTGCCAACGCGCATGAAGCTCGTCCATCTGTACAGGACGGCTCGCGATGGGTTTGCTGACATGGGACCCGCACTGAACGTGGCGTTCAACCAAAGCCGCGATGATGACAACTTGCCTGCGATGCTCGGCGCTCGGCCGTTCACCACCCTCGCGGGGCTGACGGCTGCAGGCCTGGCGCTGGGCGTTGCCGGAAACCTTTACTTCGCCGAGAGCGACAACGGTCTGCTGAGCGCGATCAGTTGGCCTGTGGTGTTGATTGCGGTCTTCCTGGCGTTACCGATTCGGCGATATCTTTTTCGAACGGAACTGGCGGGCCCTGATGATTTCCCTTGGATTGCCGCAACACTGATCCCCGCTGTCATTCTGCTGAGCATGATCGCGTTTGTGACCGGTGTGATTGATGGCGAAGTCGCCATCATCGAAGACGGTCCCTGGTGGAGTGCGACCGCCAGCCTTCTATTGTTGATCGCGCATGCCACCTCTCAAGCGGCGGTCGTGACGCTTGCCGCCGCAGCGCTTTGCTACAGCAAAAACTGGTTCCAGGCACTCACGGAACTCGCGATACTCGTATTTCTTTTGAAAATCACAATGTGGTTTTTCGAGAACGTGCTGCTCGAGATTGAAATCGTGCAGAAGATTCTCGGCGCTTTATTGGACGCGATATTTGGCATCCGCTTGCCAGACTGGCTCGGCGAGTTTTCCGACACGATCAGCGTCAGTGCGCTGATGCTAGGCATCAATCTCGCCGTGATCGGTGCTACCTGGAGTATCTGCCGTAGTCGCTTCGATGAGCTCCTCGCCACCGGTGAGGTCAACGTGATCAAAGCCGTGCGTGAGGCTGTCGATCCACCGAGTGAGAAGACCGTGCAAAAACGCAAAGCGAAGGCGGAGAAGAAAGCTGCCAAAAAAGCCGCAAAAGCGGCCGCCAAGGCAGCGAAACAAGCAGATCAGTGACCGCGCAGCGTGTTCACCGGCGGTGCTTTCGCGGCGCCTTGGGCGGCGAGGGTGCCGCTGATACCGACCAGCAACAATCCACCGATCGTGCCGGCAAACCACAAGACCGGGTTTAGCCCCATAGGCAAATCGAACAGCTCTCGGGCGACGATTATGCCGATGATGCTCGCACCGGTAGCGGCGCAGATCCCCGCCAACAAGCCCAACGCCGAGAACTCGGCCAGGATTCCCGTCAACACCACACGGCGAGAGGCGCCGAACGTGCGCAACAACGCACTCTCAAAACGACGCTCGTCCAGCGTCGACTGGATCGCCGCAAACAACACAACGACGCCCGCCGCGAGCGTAAACAGGAACACGTATTGCACCGCGAGGGTCGCTTTCTGGATGATGCCCCTCACCTGCGCGAGTGCAGCATCAATATCGATCACCGACACGCTCGGATGTTGGCGCACAAGTTGGCGCAACACCCCGGTCTGATTTTCCGAGATATTGAGTGAGGTGATGTAAGTCTGCGGCAGCGCCTCCATGCCGTCAGGACTCAGAACCATAAAGAAATTCGGCTTGAACGAATCCCAGTCGATCGTCCTTAGGCTGCTGACGGTCGCGATGCGCTCCACGCCGGCGATATCGATCGCGAGCTGATCACCGATGGTCAGCCCCATCTCAGCCGCAATGTCCTCATCAACCGAGACCTCCGGCGGGCCTGCATGATCGGCGGACCAGTACTCGCCGCGAACAACTTCATTGCTGGGGTCCAGCGTGGCCGACCACGAGAGATTCATCTCGCGACCCGCGCGCCAGGCCCCACGACCCTGCTCGCGCCACTCGCTAGGCGAGAGGCCATTGATCGTGTTGATTCGACCGCGGACCAACGGCACAAATTCGACCTCGCCCAGCGCCGCTTCGGAGAACAACTGACGAATGCTATCTCGCTCGTCCGGCTGAATATTGATTAGGAATTGATTTGGTGCATCGATCGGCACAGTCGCATTCCAACCATCTAACAGATCGTTGCGGACCAGGGTGAGTAGCAAGAGCACCATCAGTCCAAGTCCAAACGCGACCACCTGGATTGCGCTGTCGCCGCCACGACGTGCCACGTTGGCCAGTCCGTAGCGCCATGAGACACCGACCTGTCCGCGCAACTTGCCAAGCAATGCCACCAGGCCACGCCCGCCCAGAACGAGTACTGCCGAGGTTGCGAGCGTACCGCCGAGGATAATCGCCAGCAGATTCACCTCAGGTACCGCCCAGAACACAATCAACCCCAGGGCACCGAGCGCCGCACCATAGGTCAGCCAGATACCGGGCGGTGGCGGTTCGAGATCGTGGCGCAAAACGCGCATTGGCGGTGTATCGCCGAGGCGCAACAATGCGGGTAGGCCGAAGCCAACCAGCAACACCATGGCCGTAGCGACACCCGGCAGCACGGGCGCCCACCCTGCGGCCGGCAAATCGCCGCGCAGCCAGCCCGAGAGCGCACTCGACAACAAGCGCTCAGCTGCGTAGCCGATGCCAACACCGATCGCACTGGCGAGCACACCGACGACCAACAAGTGCCAAACTCCGACCTGCAGAACGAACGACTGCGGCGCACCAAAAGTCTTCATCAAGGCAGCGCTGTCCAGTCGCCGGTCAGCGTAGCGGCGAGCCGCCATCGCGACCGCAACAGCAGAGAGGATCAGACTCACGAGCGAGGCAAGCGAGAGAAAACGCCCGGCCCGATCGATTGCGCTGGCCAGCTGGCTGCCGGATTCCGCCTGATCCTCGATACGCACGCCTTCCGGACGATTCTCGCGGAGCGCCGCGGCAAACGCGGCAACCTCATCGGGATCCCCCGCAAACAGTTGTGAATAGTTAGCCCGACTACCCTCGACGAGCAGACCGCTCGGCGCAATGTCGTCAACGTGCATCAACAACGTGGGTGCCAGTCCACTGAAACCCGGATTCTGGTCTGGGCGATACACCAACACCTGGGTGACGGTGAGCACCAGCGCCCCTACCTCGATTTGAGCGCCCACATCGATTCCGAGCCGGGCCAGCAGCGCGGCGTCGGCGTATACGGTGCCGGGCGCCGGTATCTGCTCTGCAAGGCGTGGCGTTTCAAACAATCGATCCGCGATCCGCAATTCTCCTCGTAACGGATAGCCGGTCGACACCGCCTTGAGTGCAGCGAGCGTGCTCGTTTGCTCCGAAAACACCACCGACGGGAAGTTGATGCCGTAAGCTGTGCTCAGGCCCTGAGTTTCCGCTTCCACCAGCCGCGCCTCGGCAAGTGGTCGCCCGCCGGAGAGTCTGAGGTCCGCCGCGAGCACTTCGGTTGCCTGCAGCGCTACTGCGCGAGAAATGCGATCGGTGAGAAACCCGATTGCCGTCATGCTCGCGACCGCAATCGAAAGTGCGGCCATCAATACCAACAACTCCCCGGCGCGCAGCTCACGCGCGATCCCCGACAAGGCGAAGCGAAACGCACGCATCAGGAGCGCTCGTCCTTCACGAGTCGACCACCGTCAATCGACAAGCGACGCTGACACTGAGCGGCCAGTGCGGGATCGTGAGTCACGAGCACCAGCGTGGTTTGCAAATCTCGGTTGAGATCGAATAGCAAGCGCTCGACGGTTTTTCCGGTATCGCGATCGAGATTACCTGTTGGTTCATCCGCAAACAGGAGTGAAGGCCGGGTCGCGAAGGCGCGCGCGATCGCGACACGCTGCTTTTCGCCGCCAGACAATTGCGCCGGATAATGCGTGAGCCGCTGATCCAACCCCACACTGCCCAGGATGTCTCGGGCCAATTCGCGCGCCCGTGGCTCGCCCGTGAGCTCCAGCGGCATCATGACATTCTCAAGCGCCGTCAATGCGGGAATCAGATGAAACGACTGAAAGACGAAGCCAACACGCCCGGCGCGAACCGCAGCCCTGCCGTCCTCATCCAGACCTTGCAACGAATATCCGTCCAGAGCCACCTCGCCGCGTGTCGGGGTATCGAGGCCCGCTAACAATGCAAGCAGCGTCGATTTACCCGCGCCGGATGGCCCGATGATGGCAAGGGTCTCGCCACGACCAGCCGTGAACGAAACATCGTCGAGAATGGTAAGAGTGCCATCCACGGTCGGGACTGTGCGGGTCAGTGCACGCGCTTCGAGAACGGAACGGGTCGCTGGACTCGCGTCCTCGTTTAATTGAGACTTCGTCATTTATGGTCCGGCAGCGAACGATGTCCGCGAGAAAATCGGTGTCAGTTGTGATCGGCGTGGTCGGCGTGCTTGCTGCCGTACTCACGTTCGTACCAATGTCGTTCGAATCGTCAGCGACAACGGATGCGCCGGCCGCCACCCAAGAATCCGCCACGGATGATGAGCGTCCAACACTGATCATCGTAGGCGACAGCCTGAGTGCGGGGTACGGTCTCGCCGACGTCGCCGATGGCTGGGTTGCATTGCTGCAACGCCGCCTCGATGAATTAGATTATGGGATTCGCGTGGTGAACGCGAGCATCTCCGGCGATACGACGCAGGGTGGCGATGCACGGCTTCCGGCAGCGCTCCAGGCCCACTCGCCACGAGTGGTCGTCATCGAACTGGGCGGCAACGATGGACTGCGCGGTATCGACATAGATGTGACGCGCCGCAACTTGCAGAGCATGGTGACTGCTGCACAAGACAGCGGCGCCAAAGTCGCCCTGCTCGGCATGCGAATCCCACCGAATTATGGTCAGCGCTATATCGAACAGTTTGAGGCGACCTTCGCCGAGATCGCCGACGACAATGCCCTGCCCATGGAGCCGTTTTTCCTGGCAGGCGTAGCACTCGACCCCAACCTGATGCAGTCTGACGGAATCCATCCAAATGCCGAGGCACAGCCGGACATGCTGGAGCGCGCCTGGCCCGTGATCCGCGACGCCATCCAGCAGGCAGGCATCTCACCCGAATCCCGATCTGAATAGAACCGCGAGCTTTTGACGAACATGACCGAGAAAATCTGGCTTTCCTCCTACGTCCCTGGCGTGCCTGAATTCATCGACAACGCTGGCTACGACTCATTAGCCGATCTCATTGACGACAACGTCAAAAAATTCGCAAGCAAACCGGCCTACGCCAATATGGGCACCGAATTCAGCTTCGCCGAAATCGATGCCATGTCGCTGTCTTTCGCCAGTTGGCTGCAAGGGAAAGGACTGAACAAGGGTGACCGCATCGCCCTAATGATGCCGAACCTCCTGCAATACCCGATTGCCTTGTTTGGTGCTTTGCGAGCCGGTCTGGTCGTGGTCAACGTCAACCCGCTCTACACGCAGCGCGAGCTCCAGCACCAAATGAGTGACTCCGGCGCACGCGCGATTGTGATCGTCGAGAACTTCGCGCACACGCTCGAGGCGGTGCTGGATAAGACCGACCTCGAATTTGTGATCACCACGAAAATCGGTGACATGCACAGCACAGCCAAACGCTTGTTGACTAACTTCGCTGTGGAGAAGGTCAAGAAGATGGTGCCGCCGTTTTCGATTCCGAACACGACCGCATTCCGCGACACACTCAAGACGGACACCAGCACGTTCCAGCGGCCTGAGTTAACACTCGATGACCTGGCGTTCCTGCAATACACCGGCGGCACAACAGGGGTAGCGAAAGGCGCGATGCTCTCGCATGGCAATCTCGTTCATAACGTCCAGCAATCCAACGCTTGGCTGGGCGATCACCTTGCCGATGCACCGATCGTCGGCATTACCGCATTGCCGCTTTATCACATCTTTTCGTTGGAGGGGAATTGCTTCTCCTTGCTGCAGCAGGGCGGTTTGAACGTCCTGATCAGCAACCCCCGCGATATGAAGGGCTTTGTGAAAGAGCTAGCTAACTACAAATTCAGCTACTTCACCGGCGTGAACACGCTGTTTGTGGGCCTGATGAATACGCCAGGGTTCGCGGAGCTCGACTTCTCGAGCCTGCGAATCACTATCGGTGGCGGTATGGCGGTGCAGCGGGCAGTGGCCGAGCAATGGCGCGAAGTCACCGGCACGCCGCTGATCCAGGCTTACGGCCTGACCGAGACCTCGCCAGCGGCGGTAATCAACCCGTTCATCGACCATGCCGAGTTCACGGGTGCCATCGGGCTACCGATCTCCTCAACAGAAGTGTCCATCATGGATGATGACGGCAACCAGTTAGCCGTCGGTGAGGTAGGCGAGATCTGTATCCGCGGACCACAGGTCATGCAGGGATACTGGCAGCGCCCTGAAGAAACAGAAAAGGTCATGGAAGGCGACTGGTTGCGCACTGGAGACATCGGCCGTCTCGACGAGAAGGGCTTTGTCTTCATTGAAGATCGCAAGAAAGACATGATCCTCGTCTCTGGCTTTAACGTCTATCCGAACGAAATTGAAGACGTCGTCGTCCAGATGCCGGGCGTCGTCGAAGCTGCCGCCGTCGGCAAGCCGCATCCCAAATCCGGCGAGGTTGTACAGCTACATGTTGTCGTCAGTGATGGCACCACATCAGATGACATCCTCGCTTACTGTCGGGAGAACCTGACAGGCTACAAACAGCCGCGCGAGGTGATCTTCCACGACGAGTTGCCGAAAACCAATGTAGGCAAGATTTTGCGCCGCGAGTTGCGTCCGGATTAAGCGACGAACACGTGCCAGAGGGTGTAGAGCGTGAGGCCAGCGAGCCCGCCAACCAGTGTTCCGTTGATGCGGATAAACTGAAGGTCTCGCCCGACACGCAATTCGATCAGGTCCGCCGCCGTGTCCGCATCCCAGCCGTGAATGGTGTCGGAGATTACTTGAGTGATCGATTCGCGATAGCGTGTGATCACATATAAAGCTGCATCGCGCAGTGACTGATTGATATCCTCACGCACGGTTGGTTGATTGGCCAGCGCGCCGCCGAGACCCGCCAGGACTTCGGTAATGCGATGGCGAAACTCGCTCTCCGGGTCTTCCGCCTCGCGCGTCAGGTATCGAGAAATGTCATTGACGACTCGAGAGAGATACACAGCGAGCTGCGGATGATCGAGTAACTCCTGCTTTAAACGCTCGCCCCGCTCGATCAATGCTGTGTCGTTCTTTAGCGCCTGAACAATGTCCAGCAGCACGCGTCTCAAGTGCTCGCGCGCACGCTCCTCACCGTCGGCCTCATCATCCGACAACACCTGCTCGATCTCGGTGACGAGCTGCCGATAGATACGCTCGTCGACAAACCCTGGCAACCACCACGGAGTTCGGTCGGTGACCGTGTCGCGCAGATTGAGTCGGTTATCGTCGAACTGTTGCTGCGCAAGGCTGACGAGGCCAGACAGCAGCGTGTCCTCCGGGTCATTGCGGATCAGCATCTCCAGCAACTGCCCCAGCATCGGAGTGACTTGCACCCGCTCGATTGTCGAACACAGATTGTCTTTCACCAAGTCCCGCAGCGCACGGTTATCGCCCGTACGCACGACCCGCTGCAGCACTCGCGCTACGTCATCGGTGAGCTGTCGCGCGTTGTTCGGACGTGACAACCAGTCGGTCGCTACACCCGCCGGGTCTATGCGATCCAATCGCGGAGCGAGCGTCTCCCGCGTGAGAAAGTGCGTTGCGATGAACTCAGCTAGCGTATCGCCGATATCGTTCTTGCGGCGCTTGATGATCGCCGTGTGCGGAATGGGCAGTCCCAAGGGTTCGCGAAAAAGAGCGGTTACGGCAAACCAGTCAGCGAGCGCACCGACGGTACCGGCCTCTGCAAACGCTCGCACGTAACCCAACCATGGGTACTCGGACATCCAGAGCCCGCTCAGCACGTAAATGACCAACATACTGACGAGTAGCCCGTGCGCCGCCCACTTCATGCGCCGCAAACGACGTCGCCGGCGGCGTTCGTCCGCCGTAAATTCGGACGCTCGCCAGTCGGTCATCTCACTAGCCGTTGTCGTGATAGGCCGGGCTGAATTCGCGCACAGCGTCGACCATCACACCCACTTTGGCCGGATCGATTTCCGGGTGGATTCCGTGCCCCAGATTAAAGACATGCCCAGGGCCCTTGCCATATGACGCGAGCACGCGCGCAACGCCATCGCGAATCGCCTCATCGCTCGCATAAAGCAACGATGGGTCCATATTGCCCTGCAGTGCAACGCGATCGCCGGTCAGGCGTCGCGCTTCGGCGAGATCGGTCGTCCAGTCCACGCCGAGCCCATCGCAGCCGCTCTGTGACATGATTTCAAGTCGCGTCCCCGCACCCTTGGTGAACAGCACGACCGGCACACGGCGCCCATCCGCTTCACGCTTCAGCCCGTCGACAATCTTCTGCATGCTGGCCAGGGAATACCGGCGATAGAGTTCTGGCTCAAGCACCGAGCCCCAGGTATCGAACACCATCACTGCCTGCGCGCCCGCTTCGATCTGAGCGTTCAGGTAGTGAGTCGTCACTCTGGCAATTTTTTCCATGAGCAAATCAGCAATTTCAGGTTCGCTGTAGAGTAGTGCCTTGATGATGCTGTAAGTCTTGCTGCTACCGCCCTCGACCATATAAGTGGCTACGGTCCAGGGGCTGCCGGCGAAACCGATCAGCGGCACAGATCCTTCCAGTGATTTGCGGATGCGACTCACCGCGCGCATAACATAGCCGAGCGAGTCAGAAACGTCTGGTTCGGGCAGGTTACGAACATCGGCGGCGGTGCGGATCGGCCGCTCGAACCTCGGCCCTTCTCCTGTCTCGAAGAACAACCCGAGACCCATGGCATCCGGCACCGTCAGAATGTCGGAAAACAGGATCGCAGCGTCAAAGCCGTAACGCCGCAGCGGTTGCAGTGTCACCTCGCAAGAGAGGTCATCATTGCGACACAGCGACATGAAATCGCCGGCTTGCGCTCTGGTTGCGCGGTATTCGGGTAAGTAACGCCCCGCCTGGCGCATCATCCACACAGGTGTGCGCTCGATCGGCTCGCGCATTAGGGCGCGCAGGAACAGGTCATTTTTGAGTTTGGTCATGGTGGTGTGTCCCTGAGGTCAGGCGAAGCTTTCGTGAATGGAGGCGACAATCGCCTCAGCGGCTGCGCGTGGGTCTTGCGCGTTGCGAATAGGCCGTCCGACGACGATATAGTCGGCGCCGTTGGCGAACGCCTGGGATACGCTAACGACGCGCTTCTGGTCATCTGCCGGCCGGTTTTCTACCGGCCTGATGCCCGGAGTGACGACCAGCAGCCGGTCATCGACTTCCGCGCGCAACCTCGGCACTTCAAGCCCAGAGGAAATTACGCCGTCACAGCCGGCTTCAAGGGCACGTCGCGCGCGGGATATGACGAGATCACCGACGTCACAGTCGAAGCCGAGATCATCCATATCACCCCGATCGAGACTGGTCAACACCGTTACCGCAAGAATCTTGAGTTGGCCTTTGGCTTCCGCAGCCGCTTCCATGACTGCCTGATTGCCGTGCACCGTGCAGAACGTCGCACCGCGCTCGGCGAGATTGCGCACAGCGGCTGCCACTGTCGCGGGTACATCGAACAGCTTGACGTCCAGGAAGACCTGCTTGTCTCGCACCAGCAACCAATCGAGTAGCTCAAAGTAGCCCTCGCGCATGGCGAGCTCAAGCCCGATCTTGTAGAAGCGCACACTGTCGCCCAGCATCTCGACTAACGCTCTCGCCTGCGCGGCGTCCGGCACATCGAGCGCAAAGATCAGCCGCTCTTCCGGCGCGATCTGGTGAGTGCTCATCGTTATTTCGTTTCCTTATCCCCAGTCGCTATTTTAGCGCAGGCGCGCGCCCGGATCAGGATTGGATTTGCTCAAATCGCGACATGGCAAATCTATCGGTCATGCCCGATAGATAGTCGGCCACCAGTCGCATCTGCCCGTATTCCTCGGTGTCGGCATCAACGCCTCGGCGCTCTCGAAATGCTTCCGGCACTCGAAGGATGTCGCTCGCGAAATGGTGAAACAAGGTGTCCACCACTTCGGCCGCCTGCTGCTGCATCACGACGACTTCCGGGTGTCGATACAGATGCTCCATCAGGAAGCGTTTCAGTGCGAGGTGGGCTTCCTCGATCTCGACGGAAAACGCGATCACCGGCACAGAATGCGCCCGCATATCGTCTGCGTGCTTGGGTTCCAAAGCAGCAATACGCCGACGACTCTCATCGATAAGATCGCTCACGATGTGATTGATCATCCTTCGCTTCACCTCATAGACCAACCGACGTCGCGATAGTCCGGGGTAGCGAGCGGTCACTTCACGGTAGGGCACATCGAACAACGGCTGGGCGCGCAAGGCGTCGATATCGAGGAGCCCCGCACGCAGTCCATCATCGACATCGTGGTGGTTGTAGGCAATCGCATCGACGAGGTCGGCCAGCTGCGCCTCCGGCCCCGGTCTCGTGCGATCGAGAAATCGCTGGCCGAGCGCACCCAGCAATCGCGCATTGCGTTTCGAGCAGTGCTTCAGAATGCCCTCGCGCGTCTCGAAGGTCAGGTTGAGACCATCGAATTGCGCATATTTTTCCTCCAGCTCGTCGACGATTCGCAACGACTGCAGGTTGTGCTCGAAGCCGCCATGCGCGTGCATGCACGCGTTCAATGCATCCTGACCCGCATGCCCGAACGGCGTGTGTCCGAGATCGTGTGCAAGACATATCGCTTCGGTGAGCGTTTCGTTCAATCCCAACGCTAATGCTACGGTGCGTCCGATCTGCGCCACCTCCAGCGAGTGGGTGAGACGGGTGCGGTAGTGATCGCCTTCGTGATTGACGAACACCTGGGTCTTGTACATCAGGCGCCGGAATGCGTTCGAGTGCACGATGCGGTCCCGGTCTCGCTGGAACTGAGTTCGCTCGGACGGGTCGGATTCTGCAAACCGACGCCCGCGGCTTGACTGTGGTTGAGAGGCGTAGGGCTTCAAAACCTCGTCAGGATGACCAGTCATTCAGCACCTTGAGCAGGCGTTCCTGGTCAAACGCTCGCACCACTTGCGCATCCCCCAAAGCATTCAGAAGGATAAGCGTAATGGCGCCAGCCGCCACTTTCTTGTCGTGCCCCATCGCGTCCAACATAGTCTTGGCAGACAATGGTCCCGGGTCACACGGTAGTCCGGCGCGTGTTAGCAATTCGCGCAACCGGCGCACGCTCTGTTCATCGAGGTCGCTCATCTGCGCCGCCATCTGCATGCCAAGGCCCACCGCTTCACCGTGCAACCAGCGCGAGTACGCGGTACAGGCCTCAATCGCATGACCAAACGTATGTCCGAAATTCAGTATCGCTCGGCGTCCTCGTTCGCGTTCGTCCTCGGCGACGACACCGGCCTTGATCCGACACGAGTGAACAATGGCCGCCGTTAACGCCTGAGGATCACGCTGCATCAATGCGTCAATGTCGCGCTCGAGCCGCTCAAAATAAGCAAGATCGGCGATTGCACCGTGCTTGATCACTTCAGCCATACCCGCGGAAAACTCACGCTGGGGTAACGTGTCAAGCGTCTTCGTGTCGATCAGTACACACTTCGGCTGATGGAACGCTCCGATCAAGTTCTTTCCAAGCTCATGGTTGACGCCGGTCTTACCGCCAACCGATGAGTCAACCTGCGCGAGCAACGTTGTTGGGATCTGAACGCAGGCCACACCGCGCATGAAAATGGCGGCGGCGAAACCCGCCATATCACCGACCACGCCACCACCCAATGCAACGAACGTGGCGTCGCGGCTGAAACCCGCTCTAACCGCGGTATCGACTATCGCTGCGACCTCGGTTAGCGACTTGTGTTGTTCGCCATCGGGCAGTTTGTGTACCGCGAAACGCCGTTCATCCAAGGCGTCCTGAAGCGTTTTGAGATAAAGCGGGCCAACCGTGGTGTTCGTGACAAGAACGACGTCACGCCCGATATGGTCGGAAAGCATGTCACCTGCCCGTTCGAGCAAACCGGCTCCGACGAAGATTGGATACGACCGGTCGCCCAGCGCTACATCTAGAGTTTCCACAACGAGATTGTCGCGCGCATCGACGTCGCTGCCTAGTCCGCCTGTGTCTCGAGAAGCTGCTGCTCGATCCGACGAGCGACACGCTCAACTCGCTCCCCGTCGGTTTCGATGAACAAGTCCGCCACCTCGCGATACACCGGATTGCGAGTCTCGAACAATCGCGTCAGTGTGCCTTTGGGATCGTCGCCTGCCAGCAGCGGGCGATGCTTGCCGTGACGAACACGTTCAAACTGCTGAGCGACAGACGCGTGCAGGTATACCACAGGTGCGTGTGCTGCGAGCAAAGCGACGTTTTCGGGCGTGACGATAATGCCTCCGCCGGTTGCGAGCACGGTATCGGGCTTGCCAACCCAATCAGACAGCACCTGAGCCTCCCGTTGGCGAAAGCCCGGCTCACCCTCACGCTCAAAAATATAGGGAATATCGACGCCGGTGCGACGTTCGATTTCCGCATCGGTGTCTGCAAACTCAAACCCGAGCCTGGCCGCCAACCGTCGACCGACAGAAGACTTTCCTGCGCCCATTGGGCCGACCAGAACGACCGTGTTGCTCACAGAGGCGTACTCCAAAAAAAACCGGCAGGCTGCATGAGCAACCGGCCGGTCTATTTTAAGCGCTTGAAGGCCTACTGCGTAACGAACGATCCCTCTTCGAGAATTTTCGGTGTCACGAAAATCAAGAGCTCGGATCGGTTGTTCAAGCGTTGCGTGTTGCGGAACAGCGCGCCAATACCCGGGATATCACCCAGAAGTGGCACTTTGGTGACGTTGTCACGTTGCTCCGTCTCATAGATACCACCAAGCACCACGGTCTGGCCGTTGCTCACCAGCACCTGAGTTTGTACTTCGCGCTTATCGATACTCGGGATGGCCGCAGCACCGCCGTTTCCCACAATCGTGAAGATCTGACCGATGGTGTCCTGCGTGACCTGAAGATCCATCGCGATGTTGCCATCAGGCGTGATCTGTGGGGTCACCGTCAGGCTCAGCACCGCTTCTTTAAATGCGACTGCGGTCGCGCCAGAAGCAGCTGCCTGCTGGAACGGAATTTCAACACCCTGCTTAATCACCGCTTCTTTCTGATTGGCGGTCACGACACGCGGACTGGATACAATCTCGCCGCGTCCCTCTGCTTGCAGTGCCGAGAGCTCGAGATCGACCAGGTAATCGGAATCGAGGATTGCCAATGCGAACTGTCCGGCCGGGCTGGGTACTGGCAGGTTAACGTTGTAGCGACCATCGATCGGACCGATATCGACCGGGAAAGGCTGGCCTGTGTCCTGCACGTTTTCGAGTGCGGAAGATACGATACCGCCTGAGTTGGCGCTGGTCCCCGTAATCGCGAACAGGCCATCATCGCCATTGTCTTCGATGGCTGTCAGACCCAACCGCATGCCGAGCTCGCGGTTGAAGTCGTCGTTGACCGTCACGATTCGGGACTCGATCAGTACCTGCTGTACCGGAATATCCAGCGTGGTCACAAGACGTCGAATGTTGCGAAGACTTTCCGCGGTATCGTTGATCAGGAGCGTATTAGTACGCTCATCGATGCTCACGCTGCCGCGCTCAGTGAGGATGCCCTCATTGATCAAGTCGGCCATGTCGCCGGCCTTAGCGTAATTCACGCGCAGGAACTCAGAGAAAATCGGCTCCAACTCCTGAATGGCCAGTTGCGATTCAAGATCCGCTTTCTCGCGAGCCGCGATTTCCGCAGCTGGCGCGACGATGATCACGTTTCCGTTCTCGCGCATGTCGAGACCGCGGGTGGTCATTACGATGTCGAGTGCCTGATCCCACGGTACGTTCTTAAGTCGCAGCGTCAGGCTGCCGGCGACCGTGTCGGACACAACGATGTTGCGCCCTGAAATCTCTGCAAGCACCTGCAGCACCGCGCGAGTTTCGATGTCCTGGAAGTTCAGCGTGACCCGCTCACCGAAATACTCTTTCTCTTCGGAGAAAATCGTGCCCGAAGATTCGTCTTTCTCGACCGCGCTGATCTCGATCGCGAAGGTGTTGTCAGACTGATAAGCCAATTGCTCGTAAGCGCCCTCGGCCGTGATGAGAAGCCGCGTGTCGTTGTTGACCCGAAGTGCATCGACTGTCGTTACCGGCGTCGCGAAATCCTGTACGTCCAAACGACGAAGTAGCTCGCTCGGCAGCTCTGTATCTTTAAACAGCGCAACGACACGACCGCCTTCCTGGCGGATGTCGACAGGCGTGGTCGGATCGGTAAGTTCAACGATGATACGACCGCCGCCTTCACGTGTACGCCGGAAATCAATGTTTTGAATCGCACGCGGACCCGACGGCGCCGCCGCTCGAGATGCTGCGCCCGCGCTCACACTCTGCGCGCTCGGGAAACCGGAGGTCGGAGCAATCCCGGTGCCGCCGCTGAGTGTGACGTAAATCGTATTGCCTGAGACACGCGTCGAGTAGTCCACCATCGAACTCAGGTTCAGTACTGCGCGGGTGCGACCGCCTGCTTCTGCCATCAGAACAGTGTCGAGCGGCCCAAGGTCAACCTGCTGGCGACGCGTCGACATTTCCAGCGCTGCGTCGGGGATGTCGAGCACGATGCGCGCAGGGTTGTCGATGGTAAAGCTGAGCGGCTCCGGCGCGCTCTCACGCATGACCAGCCGCAACTCGATACCACGATCCGGCAATGAGTTAATCTGAATGTCCTGCAGACCGTTGCTTGGCTCCTGCGCCGCGGCTGAACCGCTCAACAGAGCAAGCCCGGTGATTGCTGCGGCCATTACGCTAGTCAGACGACCCGCGACTCCACGCCAAAACAGGTTTGCCGGCGCCGATTGTGTCGTGCGCGTCATTGTGTGTACTCCCGATGCCATATGCGTAGGCCTCAATTCGCCAGCGCGATAGCTACTTCGCGCTCTATGTATCCACCGATCCCGTTGGAAACGATTTCGGTCAATGTGATTTCTGATTCAGTAATGTCGGTGATCCGGCCATCGTTCTGGCCGACGTAGTTGCCCGGCAGAACCCGATGCACCAGTCCGTCCTGCCCGCGCAACAAACCGTATGAAGTGCCGCCGATGCTGAGCGTGCCAACCATATCGAACGAGTCGAGAGGAAACTCCTCGAGATACTCACGACTGCGGCTGCTGTCCGGGCGAACGTTACTACCCGCGCCGCCATCCGCAACATTCGGCACATCCGGCTCAAAAGGAGACCGAAGTTCCTCGGTGTCGGCGACGTAGGTGAAGGTCACGTAAGGTTTCACTTCGGGTAACGGATCAGGGCGCTGTCCTGGACGGCTTTTCACCTCGTCAACGTATTCCTGCAAGTCACGCACATCGCTGCCGCAGCCGGCCGCAAGCGCACAGCTCAGGGCCATGACGATCCAGGCCGCGCGTCGCGGGCGTGAACCCATGGATGTTGGCGCGTCGTACATAGCCACTTAGCCCTCTTCCTCTTCGAGATAGCGATAAGTCTTCGCGGTGACGTCTAGCACGAGAAGATCTTCGTCGGTTCGGTCACGCGCGATGTTGATGTCGTGCAGCGTCACGATCCTCGGCAACGCCGCAACGCTGCTCGCAAAGTTCGCCATCGAGTGATAGTTGCCGCTCAGGCGAATCCGGATCGGCTTCTCTGCATAGAAATCGCGCCGAATCTCGGCTTCAGGCTGGAACAACTTTTCTTCAAGACCCGCAGCGAGACCGGTCTGGGAAATATCGATGATCAGGTTGGGGATCTCTGTCTCACCCGGCAGCTGACGCAACATCGCACCAAACGACTGTTCCATCTCGGCAAGTTGGTCCACATACTCCTGGAAATTCGCAGCCTTGCGGTGAAGGTCTTCGAACTTGCTCTTGAGTTCGGTTTCACGCGCCACCTCGCGATCAAGAAGTAGCTGCTTGTCCTTGACGATCGTGAACCAGATTCCGCCTGCGGTAACCAGCGCAAAAATGATGACAATCGCCGCCGCACGGATTGGAAAAGGCCAGCGACCGACGTCGTTCGGATCCAGGTTCTGGAGGTCGTCCATCAGGCTCATTGGAGACCCTCCTCTTCCGCATTCGGGTTGACTTGCGTGGCACGCAACGTGAAGTCAAACCGCTCACGCGTCTGTCCACCGTCAATCGTCTCGATTCGCTCAAGATCCGGATCATCGACCCATTCTGAATCATCGAAGTTGCGCATGAGCGATGACACGCGCGTCGAGGATTGTGCGACGCCATTGAGGCGGATGCTGCGGCCTTGCTGTGTGATGGCGTTCAAGGTGACGCCGTCGGGCAAATTGCGTGTGATTTCATCAAACAGGTGAACGATCTCCGGGCGGCTCTGTTGCAACTCCTCGATCACTTCCATGCGTGCGATCAACCGCTCTTTCTGGCGGTCGATGCCCTCGATCTCTTTGATGCTCTCGTTCAGCACCTTGATTTCGCGGTCCAACAAATTGTTGCGGTCTTTCTGACCATCGATGCGGCTGCCGTAAACAAGATTCGCGCCCCCGACAACAATCACCGCAGCCAACATGGCCGCGCCCACTGAGATCAGGAAATATTTCTGACGCTCTTTTCGTAGCTCTTCGCGCCACGGCAGCAGGTTAATCTGTGGCATTAGTCAAAGCTCCTCAATGCCAGGCCGAAAGCGGTCAGCAACGCGTTGGCGTCCCGCTCAATTCCTTGTCCTTTGGCGCGAGCAGACACTTTCATCTGTCCGAGGGGATCACCAATCTCTGTTGGGATGCCGACACGGCTCGCGATGACATCAGCAATGCCAGGGATATTGGCACAACCACCGCACATGATGACGAGATCAGGCTGCTCCCGACCGCCGCCAGATGCGAGATAAAACTGCAGCGAGCGACTGACTTGCTGAGTGACGTCATCGATAAATGGATCCAGCACTTCAGGCTCGTAGTTGCTCGGCAGACCGCCTTCTTTCTTCGCGCGCCCCGCATCTTCGACCGACAGGCCGTAGGTGCGCATGATCTCTTCGGTCAGCTGTTGGCCGCCGAAAGCGAAATCGCGCGTGTAAACGACTTTCATGTCCTGCAGGACACCGAACGTCGTGTTGCTGGCACCCATATCGATCACGGCCACCGATTGGCCGATACCGTTGTTCGGAATCTGATGTGCCAGCAATCGACAGGCGTTTTCGAGGGCAAACGCTTCGACGTCGACAACAGAAGCCTTTAAGCCAGCTGCCGAAACTGCCGCTTCTCGCTGGTCGACGTTGTCCGTTCGGGTTGCCACCAGCAAGACGTCGTTCATCTCACCATCGGCTTCGTTAGGCCCGATGATTTCAAAATCGTGGCTGACCTCTTCCATCGGAAACGGGATGTATTGATCGGCCTGAATCTCAACCTGGCCCTCCATCTCCGCTTCGGACAATCCGGATGGCATCTGGATCGTCTTGGTGATCGCAGCATCACCACTGATGGCGATGGCGACATCACGAACTTTGGTGCCAGAGCGCTTCACGGCGCGGCGAATCGCTTCACCCACGGCCTGTGTGTCCACGATGGCTTTGTCGTTAATCGAATTGGCTGGTGTTGCCTCCGCAGAGTAGGACTCGACACGGTAGCCACGACCGGCTTCGGCAAGCTCCACGAGCTTGATCGACGAGGTCGTTATATCAAGCCCCAATAAATTGCGATTTTTCTTGCCGAATATCACCCAATATTCCCTTAAAAATCTTTGAGTTATCGTTGTTTTGTGGGCGGTCGCCTGAACAAACGAACTCAACTATATATCAACAAAGTGTTAAATAAAACGTGACTGTGTACCGCTTTTCGCAATTCGTATCGTAAGCCGCGACTTGACACTAATTCTGTGAACCACGTATCGCGTGCGAGAGTCGTAACCGAGACGGATGTCTCAGCCCGTGTCTCCACGCTGCCGGAATGTCATGGAATGAGTGATTAGAGAGAAAATGCCGGCGCCCCACTGCCGTAACTGCCCGTCAATATGCATAATACGTCGCGACCTGACAAGGAACAGAACGGCACCTTGAATAGAAAAACGCTGCTGCGCGTAGGACTGGTCTGTGGGGCTCTGGGCATCTCGGCTGCGGTAGCGGCCACCGGTGCTATCCTCGCCGCTTACCATTACGCCAAACCGAGCCTGCCCGACGCCGCAACCGTCAAGGACATACCCTTGCAGGTACCTCTGCGGGTCTATACCCGTGACGGGCGGCTGATCCAGGAAATCGGCGAGCAACGTCGTGTTCTCGTCGCCTACGACGACATACCGCCGTTCGTGGTGCAGGCATTTCTCGCAGCCGAAGACGATCGATTTTTTGAACACCCTGGCATCGACTATCAGGGCGTGCTGCGCGCAGTCATCAAGAATATGCTGGCTGGTCGCCGCGGCCAGGGGGCCAGCACGCTGACTCAGCAACTCGCGCGCGACTACTTTCTTTCCCGCGAGCGCAGTTACGTGCGTAAGCTGAAGGAGGCATTCCTCTCTTACAAAATCGAGCAGGAGTTCACCAAAGAGGAAATCATGGAGATGTTCCTCAACAAGATGTTCTTTGGCCAACGCGCGTATGGCGTAGCCGCGGCAGCACAGGTCTATTTCGGTAAGGAACTCGCCAATCTGGAAGTTGCTGAGGCAGCGACGCTCGCCGGCGTGCTGCAGCGACCCTCTTTCTACAACCCTGTCTCCGGCCCCGAGAGCGCCAAGCGTCGTCGAGCCTACGTGCTGCGACGCATGCACGAGCTCGACTACATAGACGATGAGACCTACGAGCGCTCCATGGCGTATCCCATGCAGTCCTATTTGCATGGGCCGGACATTGAGCTCGAGGCACCGTACCTGGCCGAGATGGTGCGACGTGAGGTCACCAATCGTTTCGGTAAAGAGGTAACAACGCGCGGCTACCGCGTGATTACGACGCTCGACAGCCGCCTCCAGGCGGCAGCCAACCATGCGGTTCGCGATGGACTGATGGAGTACGACCGTCGCCACGGTTTCCGTGGTCCGTTGACGACACTCGACCTCGACAGCGTGGATGACGCGACGATCGAGCAAACTCTCGAGGACTACCGCAGCCCGGGTAAACTTCGAACCGGCCTGGTCCTGGACATTGATGTTGAATTGAATCAGGCAAGCGTGCGCTTGTCTGCAGGTGAAGTGGTGACACTACCCTGGAGTGGCGCCGCCTGGGCAGCACCGTTCATAGAACGTAGTCGGGTTGGCAACGCGCCGGAGTCAATGGACGAGGTGCTCAAAGCAGGCGATGTCGTTCGTGTCTACCTCACGTTGTCGGGTACATTCGCGCTTGGTCAAATTCCCGAGGCGCAGGCGGCACTGGTTGCGCTTGACCCAACCGATGGTGCGATCGCCGCGCTGACCGGTGGCTTTGACTACAGCTCCAGCAAGTTCAACCGCGCCGTCCAGATCAAGCGTCAACCAGGTTCGAGCTTCAAGCCGTTCATTTACTCCGCGGCGCTGGCCAACGGATTCACACCCGCTTCCATCATCAATGACAATCCGGTCACGATCTCATCATCGGAGCTCGAAGAGGTCTGGAAGCCGAAAAACTCTACCGGTCGATTTTACGGCGAGACGCGCATGCGTGATGCGTTAGTACGGTCGTTGAACCTGGTTTCTGTACGCATGATGATGAAAATGGGCGTCAGTGCTGCACGGCGTCACTTGCGTCAGTTCGGCTTCACCGACGAGGCGTTGCCCGCGAACCTTTCACTTGCACTGGGCAGCGGCGCGGCAAGCCCACTAACCATGGCAGACGCCTACGCAACGCTCGCTAATGGCGGCTACGACGTCCAGCCCTACTTTATTGATCGTATCGAGCTCGCGGACGGTACCTTGATCGAATTCGCTGACCCGCGCCGTGTGTGCAGCGAGTGCGAACTGGACCCTGAGCCCGAGACGCTTGAAGAACCGGAACGCGTAGAAGCTCTGATAGACCCGAACCAAAAGCACGATGCACCGGTTGGAGAGGCACTGATCGAGTTCCTCGATCCCGAAACCGTCGCACAACGCACCATACCCGCGAGCAACATCTGGCTTATTCAAGACATGATGCGGGATGTCATTCGACGCGGAACCGGTCGGCGAGCGAGAGCGTTAGGGCGTAACGACCTGGCCGGTAAGACCGGCACATCCAACGATCAACGTGACGCCTGGTTTGGCGGCTTCAACCCGGATCTCGTCGCGGTGACCTGGGTTGGATTTGATACCGACGAACCGCTCGGCCGCGGCGAAGAGGGTGGTCGTACCGCATTGCCGATCTGGGTACATTTCATGCGTGACGCATTACTCGGCGCCCCGGAACGCAAGTACCCCCAACCGGAGGGTTTGGTCACGGTACGTATCGACCCGAAAACGGGCGCGCTCGCTGGAGCCTCGGCCACCAATTTCCTATTCGAGACGTTTGAAGAAGGTACTCAGCCGCGAACGGTTTCGGAAACCCGGCCGTTTGATGGCTATGACCAAACGGAACCGGCGCTCGATCAGGATGATGTTTTCTGAGCTAAGGAGCATTCGTCATGACGATGCATAACGGTGATGACCGTTCGCGCACCAGTGTGGCGCAGGAAGCTGCGCGAATCATGGCCGACCATGGCATCAAGGATTTTCACGTTGCCAAGCGCAAGGCGGCGGCGCGACTCGGACTGGATCAGTCAGGCACGCTACCTAGCAACGTTGAGGTGGAAGCCGCCCTGATCGAACATCATCGGCTTTACGCCGAGGACGATCATGGTCTTTCTCTTAAGGAGCGTCGTGCCAAAGTCCTGAAACTCATGGAAACCATCGAGGAGTTCGAACCACGTCTGGTCGGCCCACTACTCGCCGGCACCGCCGCGGTGGATGCACCGGCGAACCTGCACTTGTTCGCCGACGCCGCCGAGGAACTTGTGTGGTTTCTCGAGTCGCAGTCGATCGAGTACCGGCCGTTCGACCGCCGTGTGAGAATCCAGCGAGGCCGAAACTCGACGTATCCTGGATTCCGTTTCGCTTGGGATGAGCTCGTGATCGAGGCGACGGTGTTTCCCTATGACGGATTGCGACAGGCACCGTTGAGTCCGGTCGATGGGAAACCGATGCAGCGTGCCTCGATCAAGAAAGTTCGCAAGCTGCTCGCGGCTTGACGCCGCGACAGCACCCGGCCGAACTTATCGCTTGGCGATTTCGGTGTAGTCGCGACTCGCAGAGCCAGTGTAGAGCTGACGTGGACGACTGATACGCGTATTGCTCGAAATCATCTCATCCCAGTGCGCAACCCATCCAACCGCGCGCCCGATGGCAAACATCACCGTGAACATAGAGGTCGGAATGCCGAGCGCGCGGTAGATGATGCCGGAGTAGAAATCGACATTCGGGTACAGGTTCTTCTCGATGAAGTACTCATCGTTCAAGGCGACCTGCTCGAGCTCCTGCGCCAAATCGAACAAAGGCGTATCCGTGCGACCGAGGTTCTTCAGCACCTTGTGACACATCTCCCGGATGATCGTCGCGCGTGGATCGAAGTTCTTATAAACACGGTGACCGAAGCCCATCAACCGGAACGGGTCATTCTTGTCTTTGGCGCGGGCCACAAACTCAGGAATCCGGTCCGGCGTTCCGATCTCCTCGAGCATGTCGAGAACCGCTTCGTTTGCACCGCCATGAGCAGGGCCCCAGAGCGCTGAGATACCTGCCGCGATGGCCGAGTACGGGTTAGCACCAGAGCTCGCCGCCATACGTACCGTCGAGGTCGAGCAGTTCTGCTCATGATCGGCATGCAAGATGAACAACAGATCCAACGCTTCTGCAGCGACCGGATCGATTTGGTAAGGCTCCGCGGGCACGCCAAAGAACATGTTCAGCATGTTGCTGCAGAAATCGAGGTCATTGCGCGGATAGATAAACGGCTGGCCGAGCGAGTGCTTGTACGCCGCAGCCGCAATCGTCGGCAGTTTCGCAATGATCCGATGCGCGAAAATCTCGCGATGTCGTGGATCATGGATATCCGTCGAATCGTGATAGAACGCAGACATCGATCCCACAACACCCGAGACCATGGCCATGGGGTGGGCGTCGTGGTGAAAGCCGTTG
>JBCBNU010000016.1:0-49891 GCA_039821645.1 Pseudomonadota bacterium | reverse complement strand
ACACACGCTTCGGATTACTTCGAACGACTTTACGGTGCGGCGCTAGAGCTCATCCAGAGTGGTGATGCTTACGTCGACAGCCAAAGCGCGGACGCGATTCGCGAGACCCGTGGCACCCTGACCGAGCCTGGAATGAACAGTCCATTCCGCGATCGATCGATCGAGGAAAATCTGGATTTGTTCCGACGCATGCGAGCTGGTGAGTTTCCCGATGGGGCGCAGGTCCTGCGTGCCAAGATCGACATGGCGTCACCCAATATCAACCTGCGAGACCCGGCGCTCTATCGCATTCGCCATGCTGCACACCAGCGTACGGGTGACGAATGGCCCATCTACCCGATGTATGACTTTGCACACACGCTGTGTGATGTATTTGAAGGCATCACGCATAGCCTTTGCACGCTGGAATTCGAGGACCATCGCCCCTTGTACGAATGGCTGGTGGCTCGGGTACCGCACGAATACCCGCCGCGTCAGATTGAGTTCTCGCGTTTGCAGGTCGCGTACATGGTGACCAGCAAGCGGCGACTCAACGAGCTTGTTCAGGGTGGTCATGTTAGCGGCTGGGATGACCCGCGCATGCCGACCATCGCAGGGCTGCGACGACGTGGCTATCCTGCGAGTGCCGTGACCCGTTTCTGTCGTCAGGCGGGTGTCACCAAGAAAGCCAAGCTGCTGGAGCTTGGGATGTTGGAGGCAGCCGTCCGGGATGAGTTGGCGGATGTTCCGCGTCGAATGGCGGTACTGAATCCGCTTAAAGTGACAATCACGAATTTCGCCGAGGGCGAAACAGAATGGATGACCGCTCAGAATCATCCTAACGATCCGGAGCAGGGCACTCGCGAAATCCCGTTCACAAAATCACTGTGGATAGAACGTGACGATTTCATGGAGGATGCGCCTCGGAAGTTCTTCAGGCTCAAGCCCGGTGGTGAAGTTCGTTTGCGCTATGCCTACATCGTCCGGTGCGATGAAGTTATCAAGGACGCGGATGGAGAGGTGGTAGAGCTGCTTTGCAGTGTCGACCCCGAGACTAAAGCAGGCGGCAGTGCCAACGATCGCAAGGTGAAAGGAACGATTCACTGGGTTTCAGCTGAGCATGCGGTCGCTGCCCGTGTGAATCTTTACGACCGATTGTTTAGTGTGCCGGCGCCTGCGAGAAGCGACGATTTTATTTCGACAATCAATCCAGAATCGCTGACCGAGGTGGATGCGTTTGTCGAACCTGTGCTTGCGGAGCTGCCCGTGGATGCGCCCGTTCAGTTCGAGCGCTTAGGGTTTTTCGCGAGGGACAGGGAATCGCCCGATTCGCTCGTTATCAATCGAGTTGTCACACTGCGTGATTCGTGGGCGAAACTCGAGCGCCAGGCGATGGCCGAACTGGGGCAATCAGCCTGACGCTCTACAGTCCGATTGATTAGATAGGGTATGCCTCAAGGTGATGATCGGCATTGCCAAACAGCGTGTCGATCATCGTCAGGCGCTTGAAGTAGTGGGCGACATCCAGTTCCCAGCTGACGCCCATGCCGCCGTGCAGCTGGACTGCTTCCTCGCCAAGGCGACGACCTTCGGTACCCACCTGAACTTTGAGCGCGTGAATGGATGCTTTGGCGGCTTCTCGATCATCCTCGTCTTGCGCCATGACCGCGTGTAGCAGCAAAGATCGGGTCTGTTCGGCGATCATGAACATCTCGACCATGCGGTGCTGTAGCGCCTGGAAGCTCGCGATAGGTACACCAAACTGCACTCGAGATTTGGAGTACTCCAGCGTGCGGTAGTTTAAAGCTTGCATGATGCCCACGGCTTCCGCGGACACACAAATGATCGCGTCATCGACCACGGCACTAAGCGTCTCGAGCCCGTTATCGATGCTGCCGAGTAGCTGTGCCGCGGGGACACGCACATCGCTAAGCGTGATGTCCGCCGCCTGCCGGGCGTCGACGGTGGGGTAATGTTTGCGCTTGATACCGGCGGAGGCCGCATCCACCACAAACAAACTGACACCGCTTGAGTCTGTTCGTTCGCCGCTGGTGCGGGCAGAGATCACGAGCGTGTCTGCGGCACCACCGTTCAACACAACGCACTTAGTGCCATTCAGTACGAAGTCCTCGCCGTCGCGCGTCGCGGTTGTTGCGGTGTCGTTAAGATCGAAGCGCGCCTGGGGCTCTGCGTAGGCAAGTGCCGCCAATTTGCTTCCTTCGATGATAGGCGCTAACCACTGCGCTTTCTGTTCATCGCTGGCGGTTCGCTTCAAAACGCCACCCGCCAGGACGATGCACGGCAGGTAGGGTTCGATAACGAGCCCTTTGCCAAACTCCTCCATGAGAAGCATCAGCTCTACGGGTCCACCATCCAGACCTCCGTCATCTTCGCCAAACGGTACAGCGGCCCAGCCGAGTTCCGTGAATTCGGTCCAGCGGTCGCGAGAGAAGCCGAGATCGCTAGCCGCTGCTTCCTGGCGAGCGTCAAAGTCATAGTCGTTCTGAATAAACTTCGCGACGCTATCCTGGAGCATCGCCTGATCTTCTGTAATTGAAAAATCCATGCCGTGTTAGTTCCTACAGGCCGAGCACGTGCTTGGCGATGATGTTCTTTTGAATCTCGTTCGACCCGCCGTAGATAGAGGTCTTGCGGTAGTTGAAGTAGTGCAAGGCGCTGGTGGGTTCAGTGCCATCCACGAGCCGATTATCGAGGTCAAAGCCTGAGCTGTACTGTTCGGGTACGAATGGCATGGCATAGTAGCCAGCTGCTTCCATAAACAGGTTGCTGAGTTGTTGCTGTATTTCAGTGCCCTTGATCTTGAGGATAGAGCTCTCTGGTCCAGGAGCCTTGCCGGTAGATACCGCTGCAAGCGTCCTGAGGTCGGTGTACTCCAACGCCTTGAGTTCGATTTCCATTCGCACCAGCTTCTGCCGGAACGTCGGCGACTCGATGAGTGGGGTTGCACCGAAGCGCTCGCTCGACGCCAATTTTTTCAGTTTCTTGAGTTTGAATTTGGAGCGTGCGACCGCGGCGATGTTGGTTCGCTCGTGCTGCAATAGCACCTTCCCGTACGTCCAGCCACGACCTTCTTCGCCGACCAGGTTTTCTACGGGGACTCGTACGTTTTCGAAATGCACTTCATTGACTTCGTGACCGCCTTCGATCGTGATGATCGGACGTACGGAGATTCCTGGCGTATTCATGTCGCAAAGAATGAAACTGATCCCTTCCTGGCGGCGCGCCACGTCGGTGTTGGTGCGAGCAAGTACGAAGATCCAGTCGGCATGTTGACCGAGGGTAGTCCAGGTTTTGGTGCCGTTGATGACGTAATGGTCGCCGTCACGGTCAGCCAGGGTCTTCAGTGAGGCGAGGTCAGATCCGGCACCCGGTTCTGAATATCCCTGACACCACCAGACGTTGCTTTCGAGAATGTCCGGCAGAAAGCGTGATTTTTGCTCATCGTTGCCGAAGGTGTAGATGACGGGACCCACCATGTTGACCCCGAAAGGCACCACGTCGGGCGCGTTTGCCTCTGCCATCTCGGTGGCGAACAAGTACTTTTGTACGGGCGTCCAACCGGTTCCTCCGTACTCGACCGGCCAATTCACGGCCATGTAGCCGTGCTTGTGGAGAATTTTCTGCCAGCGGACGAAGTCGTCTTTGTCCAGACGAACGTTGTTGTCCATCTTCTCTTTGATATCGGCAGGATATTGGGTGGCGAAAAACTCGCGGACTTCGTCGCGAAACTTGAGCTCTTCTGCAGAGAAACTAAGATCCATAGTTGATTCCAGACAGGCCATGAACATGGCTTTCGGGGCAGGGATCATTTGAGTGCACGGCAGTTGCCGGCGGCGGATGCGCCCCCCATCCACGGTTTGAGTATAGGAGGGAATGCTGCGGCGCACAACAAAGCCGGACGGGCTATACTAAAGGATTGTTTGTTTCGCTCTGCCGCTTTGATGACCAACCCCAAAGGCCTTAATCACCCCACGGATCGATTGGACCGGCCGATTCGTGATCTGAGAATCTCGCTGATCGATCGATGTAACTATCGATGCCCTTATTGCATGCCGATCAGTGAGTTCGGAGACGATTACGAATTTCTCAAACGGGACGCACGCTTGAGTCACAAAGAGATTGTCCGTATGGCGACTATCATGGTGGGTCTCGGTGTGACCAAGCTGCGGCTCACCGGTGGCGAGCCACTGTTAGACAAGAACATTGTGAGCTTAATCGAACGGCTTGCGACAATCCCCGGTGTCGACGACCTCGCAATCACGACGAATGGTCAGTTACTTGCGCCGAAAGCGCAGGCACTCAGAGATGCAGGGCTGAAACGGATTACGTTAAGTCTCGACAGTGTCAACCCTGACCGATTTGCGCAAATGAGCGGAGGGCGTGGAGATCTGGATTCTGTGCTTGCTGGCGTTGCAGGTGCCGAGCTCGCCGGTTTTTCGCTGAAGATCAACACGGTGGTTCAACGCGGCGTGAATGACGATGGTGTGCTCGATGTTCTCGAGTATTTCCGCGGGACTTCGCATGTCGTTCGGTTAATTGAGTACATGGACGTCGGAAATCGCAACGGATGGCAACGCGAGCATGTGGTGCCGTCATCAGAGCTGCTAGGGCATATCAACGCGCGTTGGCCGGTGGAGTCATTGCAGCCGAATTATTGGGGTGAGGTCGCTCGCCGTTATCGGTACAGCGACGGTGGCGGAGAGATCGGTTTCATCTCATCGGTGACCGCGCCGTTTTGTGGCAGTTGCCATCGGGCGCGCCTCGCGGCTGATGGCACGCTCTATACGTGTTTGTTCGCGACGCAGGGCACCCGCTTCCTTGAGCCGTTGCGGTGGGGTGCGAGCGATGAAGAGATTGGCAACATGATCCGACGGGTGTGGCTCCGGCGCGAAGATCGCTACAGCGAACAGCGGGCGATGAGCGAGCAGCCGCTACTGCCTAAGGTGGAAATGCACCGTGTCGGCGGATAACCGACTCACCCATGTCGCGGCGGATGGAACGCCGACGATGGTCGATGTCACCTCAAAGCATGAAACGTTGAGGACCGCTGCTGCGGTATGCGAGGTCGTGTTGCCAGACTCGGTGATTGAGGCTTTTGGTGCGGATGACGGTGCTCTGGTCAGCCCAAAAGGATCGGTACTTACGACCGCGTCGATCGCTGGTGTGATGGCGGCGAAGAGAACGCACGAGCTGATTCCCTTCTGCCATCCGCTGGGCTTAACGGGGTGCGACGTGGACCTCACCTTGCGTGGCAACGTTGTTGAGATACGCTGTGAATGTCGTGTGGTGCATCGCACTGGCGTGGAAATGGAAGCACTTACGGGTGCGAGCGTCGCGGCGCTCACGGTATACGACATGTGCAAGGCGCGTTCTCACGACATCGAAATCCGGCGTACCCGACTCCACTCAAAGACCGGCGGCAAGAAGGACTTTCATCGTGAGTGATCGGCGCAGACTGGCACTGATACTGGCCGGCGGCCGCAGTCGGCGCATGGGCGAGGACAAGGCAGCGATTGCCGTGGGTGGCGAAACCCTGCTAGACAGGACTGTAGCGCTCGCCAAAGAATTCGCCGATGACGTTTGGGTGAGTGTGAGCGCAGATCAGACGAAGGAGTCGGTTAGGGCACGCCATGCACAGCTGATCGACGCACGCTCAGGAGAGGGCCCTCTCGGCGGTATTCTTACCGCGTTAGATCACGATTCTGAGGCGGAATGGTTGGTGCTGGCGTGTGACATGCCGGGTCTCACTCGGGAGGGTCTTGGCGTGCTTGTCAGTGCGGCCTCTGAAGATGCGACCTCGATTGCTTTGGCGAGTGCTGCCGCCGGCAGCGACTTGCCGGAACCGCTCTATGCAATCTGGAGACCGGAAATGCGAGATCGAGTGGCGGATGCGTTGGATGCGGGAAGACGGTGCGCTAGAAAATGCCTATTGCAAGCAGGTGCGAGGCTGGTCGAGGTCTCAAGTGATCGCGAAATTACCAACATAAATACTCCCGAGGAGCGGGATCAATGGATGGAGGCGCAACGATGAAATCAGTGTCCGTCGAGTATTTTGCGTTGTTTCGGGATCGTGCGGGGCGCAGCCGGGAAACGGTTGAGACCACTGCCGAGGACGCGTTGGCTTTGTTTCAGGAGCTTGAACATCGACATGCAACATCCGATCCGAGGGGGCATTGCAAGGTCGCGATCAACGGCAAGATGGCGAAGTGGTCAGACGCGGTGAACGACGGTGATACCGTCTTGATGTTTCCACCGGTCGCAGGAGGCTAGAGCATGAGCATGGAGATTTCCAACAAGCCGATCGATATCGTCGGACTGCGCCGTGAAATGGCGGACGTGACCGCTGGCGGCTTTGTCGTCTTCGAAGGGTGGGTCCGCAACCATAACGAGGGGCGCGAAGTACGCGCCCTTGAATATGAGGTTTACAAGCCACTCGCGATCAGCGAAGGGGAACGCATTATTGCCGAAGTCATCGAGCAGACGGGCGCCATTGCAGCGCGTGCAGTGCATCGCGAAGGCGCGCTGGAGCTTGGTGACAGCGCGGTGTGGGTTGGCGTGACATCGGCGCACCGCGATGAGGCGTTCCGTGCCTGTCGAGAGATCATCGATCGGATCAAGGTGGAGCTGCCGATCTGGAAGAAAGAGCACTACGTCGACGGCGATTCCGGATGGGTCAACTGCGAGCGTTGCGCCAAGCACGGTCACGCACATGCGCACTCACATTCAGCGTAGGCCCCTTTTAAGTAACGCCTCAGCTTTCAGACGCCCTGGCTCGTCATCAATATCGTGCTCGGCGCCGGGCACACTCACCGAAACAACACGCTGATGCTGACGCATAATGTTTCTGGCGCCAACGTCTCCACTTAGCTCCCTCAACGCATCGAAACAGCTGCTCGGAAAAACGGCGGGTGGACCGTTGGATGCGTCAAACTCACTGACCACGATGGCGTCGGGATCGTTGCGACTGGCCGTTACGAGTTCACGTAAATTCTTCGGCTCGATCAGAGGCTGATCGACCAGCGCCAGCATGCAGTGGGTGGTTCGCTGAGCTAGCACGCGCACTCCCACCGCAATACTGCGGCCCATCCCGGATTCCCAGTCACTATTGTGCACAAAAGGACAGCCAAGTCGCTCCAGGGCGTTCAATACGGCCACATGGTTCGCTCCGGTGACGACTACCGGAGTGCATGCCGTACCGCGCCGAATCTGTTCGACGGCACGCTCTAGCAGTGTTTGCCCGCCGAGTTGGGTGAGCGGCTTGTTGCCACCGATACGACGACCGCCGCCAGCGGCGAGCAGGAGCACAGACAGCTGATAATCATCGTTGAGCTTAAACATCAGTCTTTGAGGTTTTGATCAATCTCGGGCATCGTGCACTTCGTAGTCGGGTGAGTTGCTCAGGTCTCGTATCGTGATAAGGATAACCTCGGTAGAGGATGCGCAGGCGTTCGTAGGGCGGGAAATTGGCGTGTCCGATTGGTATCCGATCACCCAAAAGGATATCGATCAGTTTGCCGAAGCGACCGGTGATGACCAGTGGATACATGTGAATCCTGAGCGCGCGGCCAAAGAGCTGCCTGGCGGGCGAACCATTGCGCATGGCTATCTAACTCTGGCTTTGATTCCTCGGTTGACCCGTGATTTCGTCGATTTTGTGGGTTTGGAGAGGACCATCAACTTCGGCTGCAACAAGGTCAGATTTTCCAGCATGGTGTGCTCGGGAGACCGAGTCCGGATTCGTACCAAACTGGCACAAGCACGCAAGCGTGCGGGTGCGTTGTACCTAGTGTCCGAGCACGCGATCGAGCTCGAGGGCGCCCGCAAGCCCGCCTGCACCGCAGACACGATCGGTCTGTATTTCCTCGCGGAATAGTCGATCCGGTCAGGTCCACAAACCAGATTCCTTGATCGCGCTTGCCACGCGCGAGTGCAATTCGGGATCCCTTGCTACGAGAAGGTCATGTCGTGATTCGGGGTTGAACCGGTCGAAAATCTCCAGCGGTGTGCCATCGGGTTTGGAAGCGATTCCACCCGCGCGTTGGACCGCGAACGCGGTTGCACCAATGTCCAGAATTGCGCAGTTCAGCATCAGATAGCCACCTAGCTCACCGGTAAACACGCTGTTGAGGCAACAGCGGGGATCATCAGGATCATAGTCCAGGCTGAAATCAAAGGTCGGGTGCACATCCGCCACTACTGAGCGCAGCGCATCTCCCGTCTGATAGGTGCCGATCGCCGCGTTCACAACTTTGGGTGTCGGCAGCAGCGTGGTCTTCGCGAGCTTTGCGCCGGACCGCACATAATTTGCGGCAAAAAGGTTCGCACCAAACAAAAGTTCTCGCGCCGGGTGGTAGCTCATCGTCGCGATGATCTGTTCGCGCCAACGGAGTGATACGAGCACATCAAAAAAGATGCTCTGGTCCCGGTAAAGTCGGGTGCCGTTGATCGGGTCGAGCATTACGCAAGCGTCGGCGTGCGGAGGAAAGTATCCTGTGTTGCTAGTGGATTCATGCTCTTCGCCGAAGAAATTCCACGAAGGGAATTCGGCGAGGACGAACGCTTCGAATACCTGTTGTATGCCGATATCGGCATCGGTTAACGCAGACTGCCAGGCGTCGCCGGCTTTCATGTGTTGCTCTTGTTTGAGACGCGACTGTAGCCGCATGGCATAGCGGCCAGCGACAAGCAGCGGCTCAAGCATTCGGTTTTGAAAATCGAACACCGCTCGCCGCATAGCCGTACGTTCGCGCCCCGATGGTGCCGACCGGTCAATCACGTTTCTGGCTCTTCATCGTTGAAAACCGCGGGTTTGAGCCGCTCCCGGTTGACGCTCAGCTGCAGTACATCCGGCCTAGCGTAGTGTCCGCTTGGATCGAAGTTCTGACGTTCACGGTTGATATCTTGACGATCCAACTCGACGACGAACACGCCGCTTTTGTCAATGACCGGTTCGAGTAACCACTCCCCATCGGGACCTGCGACGCATGATCCGCCGTTTGCGAGCGTTTGGTCTGCGTGCCATTGCGTGTCGGGCATTGCATCGGAGTTCAGGTCCTCCTCACGCATCAATCCGGAGACTGAGACCACGAAACTGCGTGACTCGCGTGCAATAAACCTCGTGATCCACTCGGTGTTATTCAGGTTGCCGGGCCACACGGCCACATGCAGGTTCACGCCCTGTGCGTAAAGCGCCGCGCGTGCGAGTGGCATCCAGTTCTCCCAACAGTTCAGCCCGCCCACCCGAAACTCGCCGAGCTCGTGTGCGACAAGTCCATGCCCGTCGCCGGGTGACCAAACAAGCCGTTCTTCATAAGTTGGCATCAGTTTGCGATGCACGCTCTGGATTTGACCTGCTGCATCGATATAGACAAGCGACGCGTACAGGCTGTGTCCGCCACGCTCGATAGGCTTTTCCATGATCCCGAGATACACGGCGAGATTGAGCTCCCGTGCAAGATCGCAAACCACCGCAAGATCGCCAGTGTCGATATCGATGGCCGCGCTCAAATAGCGCGAATACCATTCTTTTTGGGTATCGGAGTTGAATCGTGCACCGTCCGTACGCTCAACCCAGAATGGATACCCCGGGAGCAGACCTTCCCCAAACACAATGAGTTGAGCATCGCTCGCTGTGTTCATCGCGTCACAGACCCGGGCGAGAGTCGAGTCACGGTCCAGCAAAACCGGTGCAATCTGGGCTAAGGCCACCTTCATTGTCTACCCTCAACAGCGCGTCGTCAGTCTCTGGCGCAGTATACTAGGCGGATGGCGCTTCTTCGTTTTGATGATATCCGAGTCGAGTTCGGCGCAGACCCGGTGCTCGATGCGGCCGACTTTTCTCTCGAGCCGGGAGAGCGCGTGTGCGTCGTAGGGCGCAATGGCGCGGGTAAGTCGACGACCCTGAAGCTAATTTCCGGGGCGCTCATACCCGACGACGGTGAGATCGTGCGCAAAGAGGGTTTGGTCGTCGCGGAACTGCCACAAGCCTTGCCCCCTGCGAGCGAGCAAACCGCTTCAGAATTCGTCGGAGAAGCACTGTCGTCATTGCTGGAATTACGCCGTCGCTTCACGGAACTGACTGCTTCAGGTGCCGCAAACTCCGATGAAGTCTCACAGCTGCAGAGTGAACTTGATGCTCGCGATGCCTGGAACATCGAAAAGCGTATCGAGCGAACGGTGAGCGAATTGGGACTCCCGGGTGACACACCGATGAGCAGGCTGTCGGGTGGTTGGCGTCGACGGGTGGCGCTCGCCCGCGCACTCGTGCTTGCGCCAGACGTATTGCTCCTGGATGAACCGACCAACCACCTTGATATCAATACGATCGAATGGCTTGAGCGGCGTCTGCTCAGCTTCACGGGCAGCATCGTCTTTGTGACGCATGATCGTGCATTTTTGCAGAAGCTCGCGACACGCATCCTCGATATCGATCGTGGGAAGCTGGTTAGCTGGCCCGGCGATTTTCGCCAGTACCTCGAGGCCAGACACCAAGCCTGGGAAGAGGAGGATGAGCAGAACGCCAAATTCGATAAGCGCCTTGCCGAAGAAGAGGCGTGGATTCGACAAGGGATCAAGGCCCGTCGGACGCGAAACGAAGGTCGCGTTAGAGCGCTGCACGCGATGCGTGACACAGCGGCACAACGCAGAAAGCGGCCGCAATCGGCACGGGTACATATTGAGACGGCAGAGCAGTCAGGACGAAAGGCGATTCAGTTGCACAACGTCTCTTTCGGCTATGGAGAGCATCTGCTGATCGATAAGCTTAGCCTGACGATACAACGCGGCGACCGGATTGGTCTGGTGGGCAACAACGGTGTTGGCAAGAGCACCCTTTTGAAGCTGATGTTGGGTGAGCTCGAGCCGCATGGCGGGACGATCAAGCACGGCACTAATCTTGAAATCGGCTATTTTGATCAGTTACGTCGGGAGCTCGATGGCGACAGGACGATTGCCGAGGTCGTCGGCGAGGGCAATGACTACATTGTACTCAACGGCAAAGCACGACACGTGGTCGGGTATCTTCGAGGGTTTCTGTTTTCACCGAAGCGGATCTTGTCCCCGGTGTCAGCATTATCCGGCGGCGAAAAAAACCGGGTAGTGCTTGCAAGACTTCTGAGCCAGCCGAGTAACTTTCTGGTGCTTGATGAGCCAACCAATGATCTCGACGTGGAGACGCTGCAAGTCCTGGAGACACAACTGGGCGCTTACACGGGGACGTTGATCGTGGTGAGCCATGATCGTCAATTTCTCGACAATGTGGTGAGCAGCACTTTGGTGTTTGAATCCGGGGGTAAGGTCGAGCGTTTCGTTGGAAATTTCTCAGACTGGATGCGAAAGGGGCGAAAGCTTGCAGTCAGTGATCGGCCGCGTCACAAGGGTGACATTAATCGTGATGACGGTGAGCCCCGCCTTACCAAGAAGTCATCCAAACTCTCGTATAAGGACCAGCGGGAGCTGGATGCATTGCCTGAGCAGATCGCACATTTCGAAGAGCGGATGGCGGCGCTGCAAGCACAGACCGCTGACCCCGGCTTTTACGAACAGGACTTCGAGCGAACCGTGCAACCTGTACTCGATGATCTTGCGCAGACCGAGGCTACCTATGAGTCTTTGTTGACGCGCTGGACTGAACTCGAAGACCTCGCAGCGTCGCTACGCCAGAAGTGACGTCCGGGGTGGTGAGCAATTACGCTTTCATGCACACTTCGACAAGTTAACTCACACGGCATTCGACCAAAGGGGGGAGTAATGCGTGGATTGATGATGGACCAGCCGTTGCTGATTTCGAGCATCGCTGAGCATGCCCTGAAGTTTCATCCCGACTCTGAGATCGTCTCGGTCACCGCAGACAATCCGAACCATCGTTATACCTACAAGGATTGCTTTTCGAGAGCGAAGCGCGTCGCCAATGCGCTCGACGCGATGGGTCTGGAGCATGGCGACCGGGTTGCCACGCTAGCTTGGAATGATCACCGCCATATGGAGGCCTACTATGGTATTTCCAGCGCTGGCTACGTATGCCACACGATCAACCCGCGACTGTTTCCCGAACAGCTTGTCTACATCATTAACCACGCTGAAGACCGCGTGCTGCTCGTAGATCCGATGTTCCTGCCACTGGTCGCTGCGATTCGTGACAAGGCGCCAGGTCTCAAACACATCATCCTTATGTGTGACGATGCGTCATTGCCGCAAACCGATTTGGACGTCCAGAGTTACGAATCCTGGATCGCCTCTGCATCCGAGGACTACCAGTGGCCTGAGTTCGATGAGAATACGGCTTCCGCGCTCTGCTACACCTCGGGCACCACGGGCAACCCCAAAGGTGTGCTTTACTCACACCGCTCGACCGTTCTGCACGCGATCACAGGACTGATGCCGGACGTGTTGAACATTTCACGCCGCGACACTGTTCTGCCGGTCGTGCCTCTGTTCCACGTCAATGCCTGGGGTATTCCGTACTGCTGCCCGATGGTCGGCGCCAAGCTCGTTATGCCGGGACCTAAAATGGGCGACGGCGAAGCGCTCTACCACCTGCTCTCCAACGAAGAGGTGACCCTCGCGCTGGGCGTACCGACAGTGTGGCTCGCTCTGCTCGACTATGCGCGCAAGGCTGGCGTGAAGCTCGAACACTTGCAGAGGACCGTTGTTGGCGGTGCCGCTGTGCCTGCATCCATGATCGAGGCGTTCCGCGACGAACATGATGTTGTGCTGCATCAGGGATGGGGCATGACCGAGATGAGCCCGCTTGGTGTAACCAATACGTTGCTGCCCAAACACGATGTGCTGTCTCCAGACGAAAAGGTGGCGATTCAGGTGAAGGCGGGCCGGGGTATCTTCGGTGTGCAAATGAAGATCGTCGACGAGCAGGGTGCAGACCTGCCTTGGGATGGCGAGGCGTTCGGTGCACTGCGCGTTCGCGGACCGTGGATCTGTAGCGGCTACTTCCGGCTTGAGAGCGAGAGTGAGGCGCATGCGGATGGGGGCTGGTTTGATACCGGTGACGTAGCGACCATTGATCCCGACGGTTTCATGGCGATCACGGACCGCACCAAAGACGTTATCAAATCCGGCGGCGAGTGGATCAGTTCCATTGACCTTGAGAACACTGCGATGGGACATGAGGCTGTTGCAGAAGCGGCCGTTATAGGTGTGGCGCACCCGAAGTGGACAGAGCGGCCGTTGTTGATCGTCGTCAAGGCGGAAGGCGCCGACCTCGACAAGCAGGGCGTGCTGGATTATCTCGACGGCAAGATTGCCAAGTGGTGGACGCCCGACGACGTCGTTTTCGTCGATGAACTGCCGCATGGTGCGACCGGTAAAGTGAAGAAGACGATACTGCGTGAGCAGTTCGCTGACTACGAATTACCGACGGTGAGTTAGTAAACCGCGACGAGGCGAGTCTTGGAAAAAATTCGTGCGTTGCCGTTGTTGCTGTTTGTGATCGGTGCTTTATCGCTCGGTCAGGCAACATGGTGGGCCGTGTTCGAAGAAGCGCGAACTGTGCATGCAATTGCGGGGTTCATCGTCGGTATATTGGCGACGATCAGTGCAGCGGCGCTGCTCGCTGTCCAAAACGATAAGGGAACAGGCTAGTGCAGGAAAAACAAAGACTCCATCAAATGCGTGCCGTGGTGACCGGCGCTGCCACCGGCATCGGTGAGGCAATCGCGCGTGTTTTTGCGCAGCATGGGGCAATCGTTGTGGGCGTGGATTTGCCCGACTCGGGTATCGAAGAGCGTTTCGCCGGCGTCGCCAACGTCACCGGCCATGTGCTGGATGTGTCCACAGATGATGCACCCGAGCGCCTTTTGGAGCTAGTGAACAGCGATCTCGGCGGATTGGATATCCTGGTGAACAATGCCGGCATCAGCAACATGCAAAGCGTTGAAAAGAGTCCGGATGAGCTTTGGGATACGGTAATGGCAAACAATCTTCGACCCGTATTTCGTCTTTCTCGAATGGCGGTGCCGCTCCTAAAACGCAGCCCGGCCGGCAGGATCATCAATCTTGGCTCGATCTATTCGTTTATGGGCGGGCGATTCCTTTCTGCGTACGTGGCGTCCAAACACGCCGTGGCGGGGTTGACCAAGTCGCTTGCGGGCGAGGTCGGAAAGCACGGTATCACCGTGAACTACATCCAGCCGGGTGCGATCATGACCAACATGACGCGTGAGGGATTCCGGCAGAACCCTGAACTGCGCGACGCGTGGATTCAGAGATGCTCTATGGGACGACTGGGCGAGCCGCTCGACGTCGCTCGCGTTGCGCTATTCCTCGCGAGTGACGATGCAGCATTCGTAACCGGTACTGGCATTGTCGTAGACGGTGGTACGGTGCAACAGACGTGAATAACGCCGAATCGTCAGAACTCTCGTTCGAGTCCTTCTCCCAGTTTTATCGATACTACCTGGCAGAACACGCCGACGTGAATTGCCGGAGAATGCATTTCATCGGCACAACCGGCGTCCTCAGCATCATCGCCTTGATAATCGCGACAGGTAACCTCTGGTGGCTGTTGTTGATGCCGATATGTGGCTACGGATTCGCGTGGGTGGGGCACTTCGCCTTTGAGCGAAATAAGCCCGCGACGTTCAAATTTCCGCTTTACAGTCTTGCTGGAGACTGGGTCATGTACCGCGATATTTTGATCGGCCGGGTTTCTCTGCTGCGTTAACCCGTACCCAGCACAGTCGCCAGATCATCGAGGTACTGGGCGATTCGGTCCGCGTTCGTACCGAGGTCGCTTTGACCAACCCGGGACTTCGATCGCACATCGATGCGCGACCCACCTGCTGATTCGGTGACTCGAATAATGATGTCGTCCTTGTAGCCGAACCAGAACGTCACGTCGGTGGCTTCAATTTGATTGCTACCCGCCTGGCGCATGACTGAGTTCCAACCTTGTGCGACGGCCGTAGCCTCCGCGAGATCGAGGATCTCATCAATATCCTTGTTGCTGACCTCTAGCGGCGTGATGTCCGGGTAGGCGTCGCGCTGTTGATTCGCGAACTCCGCGCCAGGATAAGCGTCGGGATTAGCAGCACCGGCGCGCGCCCCTGCGAGCAGCTGGAACTGCGGTGGGTTTGTGAGATCAGTTGTGATGTCGTGTATTTGCGGCACCGACGCGCCCTTGATCGTCCACGAAACGAGCGTGGCGCTGAGCGCACCGCTAACGATCAGACATCCTGCTAGCATGCCGGTGCGACGGTTCTGGGACGGCAGCAATAGCGCCGCGATCGCGCACAGCAGGGCAATGGCACCTAACAGCAGCGCGGCGAGGCTCAGCAATACTGCAATCTTCGTCGGGATGAAACCGTAGCGATGACCGGGGCCTGCAACCAGTAACAATGCGACCGCACTGAAGGTCTCAAGTTTTGCGATCATGGCGAGACGATCGCCGAGGGTGCGTTTTCCAGTCATAGTGATCTCCCTGAAGCGGCGTGAGGATAACGCTTCAGGCGGTGGGGGTCTAATCGCGGCCCTTGTGCTCTAATACTGAGCTGACCTGTTCGGAGTGAACCATGGACCCAGTGCTAGCAGATCTTTGTCAGTTGCTGACGCTAGAGCGAATCGAGTCGAATATTTTTCGTGGTGAGAGCCGGGACATCGGCAGCGAGCAGGTGTTCGGCGGACAGGTAGTCGGCCAAGCATTGTCGGCGGCACAAAACACCGTCGATGACCGTTGCGCCAACTCATTACACGCCTATTTTCTGCGCCGGGGAGATATGGAAGCGCCGATCGTCTATGAAGTCGATCGCCAGCGCGACGGTCGCAGTTTTTCAGTACGTCGTGTGGTCGCGATTCAGCACGGACGACCGATCCTGAACATGGCCGCTTCCTTCCAGGTGCCTGAAGACGGCTTGACGCATCAGTTCGATATGCCGGAAGTGCCAGTGCCCGAAGCGCTTGTTGATGCTCGGGATATCGCGCGCGACGTTGGTGATCAGCTTCCTGCGAAGATGCGCCGTTTCATGACGGAGGAACGTCCCTTCGAGTTCCGTCCTGTCGAGCCACCGGCATTTGTACATCGCGGGGAGCGGGCGCCTTACAAGCACGTCTGGGTGCGCGCGGTTGATCGCCTGCCCGATGACGCAGATTTGCATCGCGCCATGCTGGCGTATGTCTCGGACTATGAGCTACTTGGCACTAGTGCGCTGCCGCATGGGCTGCGCTACGGCACCGGGCAAGTACAGATGGCGAGTCTTGATCATGCACTCTGGTTTCACCGCCCGATGCGAGTAGACGACTGGTTTCTCTATGTGATGGACAGCCCAAACGCCAGTGGTGGGCGTGGCTTCGCGCGCGGGCGAATTTACACGCGTGATGGCATCCTCTGCGCAAGCACATCGCAAGAGGGGGTCGTGCGGGTATGGGACGAACGACGCGACCCGCCGAGCCACCCTGCATCACAAGAATGATGGTGGTCAGAGGGGCTTGAGTCCCGTCGCAAAACGATGTGCGTTGGCCACGTAGTGCTCGGCACTCAATTTGAGATGGGCGATCTCTTGTTCAGATAGCTCGCGAACGACTTTGGCGGGTGTGCCCATGATCAACACGCCTTCCGGGAAAGTCTTGCCCTCGGTTACCAGCGCGTGCGCGCCGACCAGTGAGTTGGCGCCGATGATAGCGCCGTTCAGCACGGTAGCGCCGATGCCGATGAGCGCACTATCGCCGATTTGGCATCCGTGTAGCATCACTCGGTGACCCACGGTGACACCTTTTCCAAGCACCAATGGGAACCCAGCATCGGTATGCAGCACGCTGTGATCTTGGATGTTCGTGCGTGCACCGACAGTGATTCTTTCCATGTCGCCACGCAGGACGCTGCCAAACCACACGCTTGCGTCAGCGTGCAGCGTCACCTTGCCGATGACGTCAGCCGTGTCCGCAACCCACTGTCCGTCGCCGACGAGCTCCGGGCGATCGTCGTCGAGTGCGTACATCATTGCGATTTGCCTTGATTCGCAACGGCCGCTGCTGCTGCGGCGATCGCGTCGGGATCACCCAGAAACTCTCTTGCAGTCGGTTTGAGTTGATCGTCAAGGTGATACTCGAGCGGCACTCCCGTTGGAATATTGAAGCCCGTGATCTCCTGCTCTGATACGTCGTCCAACATCTTGACCAGGGCGCGAAGGCTGTTGCCATGAGCGGCAATCAAGACGTTCTTTCCTGCCTTGAGGTCTTTGCTGATCGTCGTGTCCCAAACCACTCGGACGCGTTCGAGTGTCAACGCCAGCGATTCAGTCGCCGGTAAGGTGTCGATACCGGTGTAGCGCATATCAAAGCGCGGGTGGCGCTCATCGTCGTCTTCAAGCGGGGGCGGCGTGATGTCGTAAGAGCGGCGCCAGATGTGTACTTGCTCATCGCCGTATTTCGCAGCTGTCTCCGCTTTGTTCAATCCTTGTAGTGCGCCATAGTGACGCTCGTTCAGTCGCCAGTCGCGGTGCACCGGCAGCCACATCCGATCCATCTCATCGAGCATCAGCCACAACGTGCGGATTGCCCGCTTCAGTACGGATGTATAAGCGACATCGAATTCGTACCCGCCTTGCTTCAGCAGGGTGCCCGCAGCGCGTGCTTCGGTTTCGCCTTTTTCAGTCAGATCGACATCTGTCCAGCCAGTAAACAGGTTCTTTAGGTTCCAGTCGCTTTGGCCGTGTCGGCACAGAATCAGTTTTCCGCTCATCGTAGTCCCCAGAAATTCGTCAGTCGGCGTTGTCACCGACCAAAGTTGCAATTTCATTCACGGCGACAGTAAGCGAGGCAAAGTCGGTGCTCTCGCTCTCGCGCATCTGTTCCAGAAGTTCCTCGGTGCGCTCGAAGCGTCCCGGTCTGACCTTTCGGAGCGCGTCTATGCCTGACTCGGCACTACCGCAGCCGCTAACACTGAACACTTGGCCTGCGAGCTCACGCTGAGCGCCGACAATACGGTCGCGAAGTGAGCTGCGCGCACGCGCCTGCCAGATACCATCAACTTTCAGTTTGTCGATTGCACTGCGAATCCAGTCGAAAGGCAGTCGTTCGCCAAGCATGAAGTAAGTGTTCGCCATGTCTTTGGTGTTACAGCCGGTGTCGGTCGCGATGCGAACAATCTCAAGCGCATCGGTGATGAAACCCAATGCGCTGATACGTCGAGACAAGCGTTCCGCAACGCCCATACGCAAATGCTGGCGTACCGTGTGTTCCAACCGCCGCGCTCCAGACTTGGACATGAGGTCCGGCAAGCCCATGAGGATTTCCTGCACTGGCATCGAGATGTTCTCAGTCAATGCGTCAACATCCAGGGGGCCACTACAGTTGCGCAGAATCCAATAACAGCAATGGCGCAGTTTGCGCGCAATCTCGTACATCATCGAGTACTGGATATTGGTTGGGATGCGCGTATCGAGTCTCTCGATATCTGCCCAGAGACTGCGCGCATCTGCGATATCTCTGGCGATGACGTAACTCTGCGCAACACGGTCGACCCCGCTACCCGTTTCTTGCTGCGCCCGAATGGCGAAAGCCGGCCCCATGCGATTGACGAGGCTATTGGTCAGCAGCGTTGTCACGATCTGTTGCGCGAGCCGATGCCTAGAGACGAACTCAGCAAACTGCTCTTGTAATGGCGTCGGAAAATAGTGCAACAGTTCCGTGTCGCGGTAGCCACCAAGTTCAACGCCGGCGCCACTCAGTTGCTGGTAAAGATCGAGCTTCGCGTAACTAAGCAGCACAGAAAGCTCAGGCCGGGTAAAGCCACGTTCCTCGCGCTTGCGTGCATCCAGCGCCTCGTCGTCAGGTAGACCTTCGAGTCGACGATTTAGCAGACCACTCTTTTGCAAGGTTTGAATGGTCGCTCGATGTTCGCTCAGCCGCTCCACAGCACGAGCCTCCATCATGCTGATTGCCTGAGTCTGTAAATAGTTATTGCGAAGGACGAGTGCAGCCACCTCATCGGTCATCCGTGCTAGCAACTGGTTTCGCTTGCCACGAGTCATGCGCTGTTCCTGACTGATCAGCGCTAACAGAATCTTAATGTTGACCTCGCGGTCGGAGCTGTCGACCCCCGCCGAGTTATCGATGAAGTCGGTGTTGATGCGGCCTCCGTTGGCCGCGAACTCGACTCGGGCAAGCTGGGTTAGCCCGAGGTTTCCGCCTTCTCCGATCACCTTGCACTGAAGCTCTGTCGCATCGACGCGTACGCTATCATTCTGACGATCGCCGGCGTCGCTATGGTTTTCATAACTAGCTTTGGCGTAGGTGCCGATACCGCCATTCCACAGCAAATCAACAGGCATCCTCAGGATCGCCTGAATCAGTTCGAGCGGCGAAACACGAGATGTGCTTATGTTCAGCAGTTTCTGCGCTTCCGGCGAGAGATCGATCGACTTTACGTTGCGGTCAAAGATGCCGCCGCCGGGCGATATCAAGCTCGTGTCGTAGTCATCCCAGCCAGAGCGCGGTAGCGCGAATAATCGCTCTCGCTCGGCAAAGCTAGTCGCAGGGTTCGGTGCTGGATCGATGAAGATATGGCGGTGATTGAAGGCTGCCTGCAGACATAGTTTTTCGGACAACAGCATCCCATTGCCAAAGACATCTCCGGACATGTCACCGATTCCGGCGACGGTGAAGCGATCAATTTGTGTATCGACGCCCATCTCGCGGAAATGTCGCTTCACGGCTTCCCACGCCCCGCGTGCGGTGATGGCCATTTTCTTGTGGTCGTAGCCTGCACTGCCGCCTGATGCGAAGGCATCGCCCAACCAAAAGCCGCGCTCGACAGCAATTTCGTTCGCGATGTCTGAGAAGGTGGCTGTCCCCTTGTCGGCCGCAACGACGAGGTAGGGGTCAGGATTATCGTATGCGACGACACCGTTCGGCGGCGCGATATCACCATCGACCAGGTTGTCAGTCACGGAGAGTAGGGCCGTAATGAACATGCGATAGCAGGTAATCGCTTCGCTCATCATTGCGTTCCGATCCCCCTCAGGGAGTTGTTTCGGGTAGAAGCCGCCCTTCGCCCCAGTGGGTACGATCACTGTGTTCTTGACGGTCTGCGCTTTCATGAGACCCAGCACTTCGGTTCTGAAGTCGTCTCTGCGATCGGACCAACGCAGCCCGCCCCGTGCGATGTCGCCAGCCCGCAGGTGGACGCCTTCCACTCGTGGCGAGTACACGAAAATCTCGTGCGCAGGACGGGGCAAAGGCGCCTCTTCGATCTTCGAGGTATCGAGTTTGAATGCAAGCGCTTCGGTGCGCAGATTATCGATCCCGGCAAAAGCGTTCGTTCTGCGCGTTGCGCGCATGACACTGAACAGTGCGCGCAATGCTCGGTCGGCATCCAGGCTGCGTGCATCTGCAATGCCACTCATGACGCGCTGTTCGATTTTTCGCAGCCTACCGCGTGACGGATTCGCGTTGGGGTCAAAGCGAATCTCGAACCAATCGAGTGCCGCGTTCAGAACGTCGGCATGTTCCGCGAAGATCTCCTCGAGGTACCTTTGACTGAACGGCAACCCGAGCTGCAAGAGGTACTTGGCATAGACCCGCACGATCGTGATTCGGTCGCTCGAAAGCCCACCGGCCGCAACAAGCAGATTGTATCGATCGCGCTCGATCTGGCCATGCAATTGCGCGTGAAAGCTCTTGATCAACTCGGGTGCGCAGTCGCGAAGGCGTTTCTGCGGCGCGTTATTGATCGACTCGAGCTCGAAGTCCTGCAGCCACGCGCGTTGTTCGCGCATACGCAGCTGATACGGTCGTTCGGTCAGCACGCGCATACCGAGATTCTCAAGCAGGGGCAGCGCATCGGAAAGGGCAAGCTGTGCATCGACGCGCAGTACAACGAATCGTAATCGACCGTCTGCTTGTACCGTGAGTTGATAGCTGGCGGCCGGATCGGCACCGAGCGCAAGCTGGCGTTCAATGAAGTCGAGATCCTGAACGGCTTGAGTGGCGCTGGCATCTTCCTGGTAGGCGAGCGGGAATACACCCGAAAAGCGCTCAAACAAATTGGCGCCGGACTCTTCGCCATGCGCTTTTACAAGCGCGCGCCTCAGTCGATCACTCCAGGTGATAACAGACTCTGAAATCTGGTTCTCAATACTGCGTAGCGATACCTTGTTAGCCGCTGTGCTGTCGGCATAGACCAACAGGTGCACTCGAGCGAGCGCTGAGTCGGAGAGTTGAACATGCGATTCGACCGTATCGCCATTGAGTGCTGTGCGGAGAATGTCCTCTGTGCGTTCACGCACCTCGGTGTTGTATTTCTCGCGCGGAATGAACACAAGGCATGAATAAAAGCGGCGGAACGTATCTCGTCGCATGAATAGTTTCACGCGCCTGCGTTCCTGCAGATTCAGGATCCCCGTGATGGTGCGTGCGAGGTCGGGTACCGAGGCCTGGAACAACTCGTCGCGTGGGTAATTGTTGAGAATGTGGATCAAGGCTTTGCCACGATGACTGGTTTGGTCAAGACCGGCTCTATCGAGGATTTCCGCGATCTTCTCTCGAATGAGGGGAATGGACTCGACCGGTTCGCTGTAGGCCTGGGAAGTGAACAATCCGATGAATCGATGCTCACCGTTGGGGTTACCGGTAGCATCGAACGACTTCACGCCAACATAGTCAAGGTAGCTCGGTCGATGCACGGTAGAGCGCGAATTCGCCTTGTTGATCAACATAAGCGCCGCCGAGCGCTTGTAACGCTGCATGGCAGGGGAGAGCTTGTGCGTTCTACCACGACGACCACCGATGGTATTCAGTCCCAGCGCCGATCCGCGGATCGGCTTGAGCTCCGGGATCTCTGGCGTCTCGTTCAAGCGGTAGCGGCGATAACCAAGGTAGGTAAACCGATCGTCTGCGAGCCACTTTAGCAGCGCGATGCTCTCGTCCTTGGCGTCCGCGCTGAGCGTGGGCTGCTCCTCCAGATTCGCGATGACCTCGCGCATCCGCGTTCGCATCGGCTGCCAGTCCTGAACTGCGGCACGAACATCGGCAAGCGATTGTTCAATCGTCTTTTGTAATGCCTGCATTTGCGCCTTGCGTGTTTCGCGGCGAATCTCAAAACGAATGAATGACTCTACGTTACCGACATCGCTCTTGTGTGGCAGGACCTCTTTCAGCCGCCCCGCGGGAGTTCGCGCGCATCGGACCAGGGGGTGTACGGTGAGTCGAATTGATGAGCCAGCGCGATCCAGTGCCATGCTGACCGAATCGACAAGGAACGGCATGTTCTCGTGCACGAGCTCAACAATGGTGTTCGGACTTTCCCAGCCATGACGTGACTGACTGGGGTTGTAAACCCTGAGACGATGCTCGCCCGGCGCACGATTGCGCCCGAAGCTGAGGTGAGACATTGCGGCTGCGGCCAACGTGTCGAGGCTCGACACCGTGACGTCGTCGCTACTGAGATTACGGTAGTACTCACAGATATACCTTCGGACCGCGCGCCGATCCGCAAGCGGTCGATTGTTTTCAACCGCAGCGGCAATCTGACGCAACAGCTCATCCTGGCGGTCCCCGCGCCGCCGGTCCTGTCTGGGCATCGCCATCCTCCGGGACACAACAAACTCGAGTGCCCTGTTTCGCGCGCGCAGTATACCGCATGGCGAAGCATGAATAGGGTTGTCCGGGTGGGTGTTTGGTTTACTATCTTGCAATCGGCGGCGCGTGCAGGAGGGACGAACGTGACGCAACGTGAACTCGAGCAGGGGATCCACACGGATCTGCCGCGAAGCGAGAATTATTCTGCTTACTTGAAACTGGACCAAATGCTGGCCTGCCAGGTACCTCTGAGCGAGCCGGCACATCACGACGAGATGCTATTTATAGTTCAGCATCAGGTCGCAGAGTTATGGATGAAATTGCTCATTCATGAGCTGGAGGCTGCATCCGCTTACCTGCGAGACGCACGTTTGCGGCGTGCTGCGAAGTGTCTGGCACGGGTCAAGACGGTCCAACAGCAGCTGCACAACCAATGGAGCGTGCTAGAGACTCTTACGCCCAGTGAATATGCGGAATTCCGGCATGTGTTCGGCAACGCTTCGGGATTTCAGTCGCCTCAGTATCGGATGCTCGAAATCTTGCTCGGCAACCGGAACCGGCAATTGCTTAAGGTCTATGCCCACCGCCCGGAATGGCACGCGCGACTCGAGCATGCGATCAGCACCCCCGGCGTGTATGACGAGTTTCTAAGGCTTCTGAATCGACGTGGCTACGCTATTCCCGACCGCGTAATCGATCGCGACTTCGCCGAGGTAAGGCCGGTCGACGATGACGTTGTGCAGACGCTCCTGACTGTATATCAAGACCCGAGGGCGCATTGGGATGCCTACGAAATCTGCGAGACCATGGTCGATATTGCCAACAATTTTCAATTCTGGCGTTTTCGTCACATGAAAACTGTGGAACGCATTATTGGGCACCGGCCTGGCAGTGGAGGCTCTTCCGGTGTGTCTTTTTTGCAGCGCGCCTTGTCTCAGGAGTTTTTTGAAGAGCTGATCGCCGTGCGAACGGCGATTCATGCGGACTCGTTGTCGTGCCCTATCGGCGACTAGACCTCGGGCGCACCAAGCATGCGCATTCGCGCGAGCATACGATCGACCAGAAGGTTCAAGGTGTCGATCTCTTCGCCGGTAAAGCCCTCGAGCAGCTCAGCCTCGATCTTGAGTGCCATGGGTACCACTTGTTCATAGACTTCCCGCCCAGCGGGTGACAAATTCAGGATCGATCGGCGCTTATCCTGGTCGGCGAACTCGCGCGTGATGCGTTCCTGTTTCAGCAATTTGGCAACCGCGCGAGAGACGGCAACCTTATCCATTAGCGTGCGCGCCGCAACCTGGGCGGCCGAAAGGCCAGGGCTGCGCGCAACTACTGCCATCACGCGCCATTCCGGAATCGAGAGATTGAACCTTCGATCGTAGGCGGATGCGATTGTGCCGCTCACCGTATTAGAGAGAATCGACAACCGGTAGGGCAGGAAGTCCTCGAGTGCGAGCGTGGGTCGGTTCGGCGTTGCATCGTTCATGGCGCTTTCTCCAAAAAGGATCAGGAAATCCTACCGGTTCGTCGAGTTGCTGCCCAGCGCGCTACGGACGATGCGCCAACGCATGGTACTCGGATGACTGCATTTCGATTAGCCGGCTGATGGTGCGCTGGAATTCAAAGGCCAGCTTCTTGCCAGCATAGAGCTGATCGGCAGCAACCTGCGCGCAAATAAGGAGGTTGACCTGTCGATCATAGAATTCATCAACCAGCATGATGAATCGACGTGCAGCGTTGTTGTCGGTGTCATCGAGGATCGGTACCGACGAGATCAATACAGTGTGCAGGCGTTTCGAGAGTGATATGTAGTCGAGCTGACTTCTCGCCGTTTCGCAGATCGCAGCGAAACTGAACCAGGCCATCCCCGGCGCTCTCCCCATTAGCGCAATATCGCGATTCAATACTGAGATGCTGAGACCTCCGATCTGTGCATTTCCAGCAAGCTGCTCCAGGCGCGCCGACGCCCACGCCTCGCAACCTTCCTGGCACACATGGTAGGTCTCGCCGGTGCTGAGTAGCTCGAGGCGATAGTCTCTATTGCCACCCAATTCCAGCACTTCGCAATGGGCTTCCATCAATGCGATAGCTGGCAGAAATCTCGCACGTTGCAATCCGTCTTTGTAAAGGCCACTCGGCGGGATATTCGACGTCGTGATCAACGTCATGTTTTGCGCGAACAGTTTTTCGAACAAGCGCCCGAGGATCATCGCATCGCCGATGTCGTTCACATGCATTTCGTCGAGGCAAAGGATTCTCGACTTGCTAACAATGGCCTTGGCAACACTTTCTAGCGGGTCTTGCTCGTGCTCGATTGCACCGAGTGCTTCGTGGATTTCAGACATAAACCGATGGAAGTGTTTTCGCTCGACCGCAGATGCATCGAAGGTGCTGACGAACAGGTCCATAAGGAACGTCTTACCACGGCCAACGCTGCCCCACAGGTACAGCCCTGCCACGGAAGGTGCACTCTCCCAGAACCGCCAGCGTGGCCGCAATTTGGCATTGACTTCGCGAGCAATGCGCTCCAGCGACTGCACCGCTTTCCATTGGGCGTCATCACGCGCCCAGCCATTCGCCTCCAGCGACGCGAGGTAGCGCTCGCTTAATGTGGTGGTGTCCATGTGTTGTCCGCTGTCCCAGCGATGAAATGCGGACGTCTGACCCCCGCACAAGCCGCTCGAATGGTACCATCCGCTGCCGTATTCACTCAGGAAGGTCTTGAAATACATGACGACAGAACGCGAATCCATGGAGTTTGATGTAGTGATCGTCGGTGGCGGTCCCGCGGGCCTTGCCGCAGCGTGCAGACTGCAGCAACAGGCCAACGAAGCTGGCGAAGAGTTGTCCGTGGTCGTCGTGGAGAAGGGTGCTGAATTCGGCGCTCACATTTTGTCAGGCAACGTATTCGAGCCTCGAGGACTTGAGGAGCTATTCCCGGACTGGAAAGAAAAGAGCGCACCGCTGAACACGCCGGTCACTCGCGATGACGTCTACTACATGACAAGTGAGCAAAAGGCGACACGGGTGCCGGGACCGTTTGTGCCGAAGCCGATGCATAACGAAGGCAACTACGTCATCAGCCTCGGGCGTTTGGTGCAATGGATGGCCGAGCAAGCGGAAGAATTGGGCGTCAACCTGTTTCCTGGATATGCGGCTGCCGAAGTCTTGTACGACGAGTCGGGTGCGGTTCGTGGTGTCGCAACCGGTGACATGGGCATCGGTCGAGATGGCAACCCGAAGCCCGCGCATGAGGCTGGTTATGAACTGCTCGGCCGGCAGACCATATTTGCAGAAGGATGCCGCGGGAGCCTTGGCAAAGAGTTGATTGGTAAATTCAGTCTCGACGCGGATTCCGACCCCCAGCACTACGGCATTGGGCTCAAAGAAGTCTGGGAGATCAGTCCGGAATTGCACGAACCTGGCTTGGTGGTGCACACGCTCGGTTGGCCGTTGGAGGGTGACACGGAAGGGGGTGGTTTCCTCTACCACGCTGATAACAACCAGGTATACCTTGGCTACATCATCGCGCTCGACTATCCCAACCCTTACCTCAGTCCGTTTGACGAGTTTCAGCGCTGGAAACAGCATCCGAAGATCCGGCAATACCTCGAAGGCGGGCAGCGCATCTCCTACGGCGCTCGTGCGGTTAACAAAGGCGGGTACCAATCACTGCCGAAGGTTACGTTCCCGGGCGGCATGTTGGTGGGTTGCGAGGCCGGCTATCTGAACAACGCGAAGATCAAGGGTTCACACACTGCAATCAAGACGGGCATGTTGGCTGCGGACGCAGTTTTCGAGGCGATGCGCGGTGGTGCTGAGGGCGGTGCCGAGATCACAGCCTATGCCGATGCTGTGGATGGGTCGTGGGTGATGGAGGAGCTGAAGAAGGCGAGAAATTTCGGTCCCGCGCAGCATAAATTTGGCAGGTTCCTCGGATCGGCGTTCATTTTCCTCGACCAGAACATTTTCGGTGGACGGCTGCCGGTCACGTTGCGCAATAAGACACCGGATCATCAAGCCTTGAAACCCGCTGCGCAGTGCAAACCAATCGAGTATCCGAAACCTGACGGCCAGATCAGTTTCGACAAATTGTCATCGGTGTTCCTGTCCAGCACCAACCATGAAGAAGACCAACCGGTGCATTTGCGGCTGGTTGATAACGAGGTGCCTGTAGCACATCACCTGAAGGTGTTTGCAGGACCCTCGCAGCGTTACTGCCCGGCAGGCGTCTACGAGTTCGTCGAGGAGGAAGGCGAAACCCGCTTCCAGATCAACGCTCAGAACTGTGTCCATTGCAAAACCTGTGACATCAAGGACCCCGGCCAAAACATCAACTGGACGGTGCCGGAGGGCGGCGGCGGACCCAACTACTCGGGCATGTAGTAGCCACACCCGAGTAGTGGTTCGGCTGTTTACTTGGGCTGCATTCGGATCGCGCCATCGAGACGAATCGTCTCGCCATTGAGCATCGTATTGGTGTAGATGTAGGCAGCGAGGCTCGCGTACTCTTCTGCGGTGCCTAGCCGCGACGGGAACGGGATCTGTTCGGCCAGCGATTGCTGCGTCGCCTCCGGCAAGCTCGCCATCATCGGTGTCATGAAAATCCCGGGTGCGATCGTCATGACCCTGACGCCGAACCGAGCGAGTTCCCGTGCCATTGGCAAAGTCATGCCAACGACGCCGCCTTTCGATGCTGAATAGCCGGCCTGGCCGATCTGTCCCTCGAATGCCGCAACTGATGCCGTGTTGATGATGACGCCACGCTCGTTGTCAGGGGCGGGCGTGTTGTGCTGCATGATGTTGGCCGCTTCTTTAGCGATGTTGAACGATCCGACCAGATTGACCTGGATGGTGCGCGCAAAATAATCGCTGGCCATCGGTCCTTCGCGTCCAAGCACGCGTCCGGGTGCGACGATGCCCGCACAGTTGATCGCGAACGTGAGGCCATCCATGTGCTCGGCCGCTGCGGTAACGGCGGCTTTGACCGCGCTCTCATCACTGACGTCGGTGCGGATATAGCGCGTGTCGTTTCCAAGTGACGCTGCTGCCTCGGCGCCTGCCTCGTCGTTGATGTCCAGAAGCACTGCGCGCCCGCCCGCATCGACAACCGCGCGTGCGGTCGCCAATCCGAGGCCCGACGCGCCGCCAGTAACGATTGTTTTAGCCTGGTTCAATTCCATGATGAATTCCTGATTTCTAGTTTCAAATAAGTTCAACGGCGACGGCGACGGCTTCACCACCGCCAAGGCAGAGCGATGCGATACCACGCTTGCCGCCGCACTGTCGCAGCGCGTGAAGCAGAGTGACGACGATTCGTGCGCCGCTGGCCCCGATGGGATGACCGAGCGCACAAGCGCCGCCATTCACGTTGACCTTAGTGTGATCCAGGTGCAGGTCATGTATCGCCGCCATCGTGACACAGGCGAATGCTTCGTTGATTTCGTAGAGATCGACGGTCTCCGGCGTCCACCCGAGCTTGTTGTGGAGCGCACGAATCGCACCGACCGGCGCTGTGGTGAACCACTCGGGCTCATGCGCAAAGCCGCTGTGGCCGACGACACGTGCGATGGGTTCCAAACCGCTCTTCTCAGCATCGAGAGCGCTCGCAAGGATCACGCTGGCAGCGCCGTCTGAGATCGACGACGAACTGGCTGCGGTCACCGTGCCGTCTTTTGCGAAAGCCGGGCGCAGAGTAGGGATGCGTTCGGTATCGGAACGACCAGGTTCCTCGTCGATCGAGACCACGGTTTCGCCCTTCCGATGCTTCACAGTTACAGGTGCGATTTCGTCGTCAAAGCGATTCGACCCTTGCGCATCGAGCGCGCGTTGCAAGGACGCTACAGCAAACCCGTCCTGTGCTTCTCGGCCAAACTCGTATTTCTGCGCGGTGCGTTCGGCAAACACACCCATCATATTGCCGTCGTACGGGTTCTGCAGGCCGTCAAAGAACATATGGTCGAGCACTTCCTGATGACCCATTCGGTATCCGCCACGTGCTTTAGGCATCAAGTAGGGCGCGTTGCTCATCGATTCCATGCCCCCCGTCAGTACGCGTGTTGCGCTGCCTGCTTTGATCAGGTCTGCTCCGAGCATGATCGACTTCATCCCGGAGCCGCACACCTTATTGATGGTCGTCGCCCCGCGAGAGTTGGGTATACCCGCTGCGAGGGTAGCTTGGCGCGCGGGCGCCTGCCCGAGACCGGCCGGCAGGACGCATCCCAGGATTGACTCGTCCAGACTTTCTGGATCGATGCCCGACGCGCTGAGCGCAGCGCGCGTTGCGGCTGCGGAGAGTTCGGGTGCGCTGGCGCCACCAAGCGCTCCCTGAAAGGCGCCGATCGGTGTGCGTTTTGCGCCGAGAATGACGATATCGTCAGTTGACATAGGGGGGTCCTTGTCGTGAATTGAGCACCATATTTTGAACGAATAGGGGGCGAGATGCATGCGCTTCACGCTTGGCGCTAGTCTTTGAACACGCTTTTTTTTCGTGATCAATTCTGCTAGCTTCGGTCGGTGTAAAACAGGAAGCTTTTTGCTTCCAGCCCACAACAGTGGCCTGTGTCTCGGGGGGTTCCGGTACAGCCGGAAACACTGCTGCGGGTGGTATTACACATAATCAAGATTCAGAACGTCTGTAGGAAAACACTAATGCTGATGTCGTTTTTTAGCGGCGGCCAGAGCCGTGCCGTGGTCGGGGGCTTTTTTGCTGCTGCCGTAATCGCTCTCGCTAGCCCAAGCGCCTTCGCGCAGCAAGCTGCGAAGCGGGTCATTGATACTCAGGAAGACTTCGATCGGGGGTCGAGTGCCTCTCAACAGCGTGTCGATCGCTACGCACAGCAGACTTCGGAACTGCTGAGCGAGTACCGTTTGGTGCTCCAGCAGTTGGATCGAGTGCGGATATACAATGACAACCTGCAAAAGGTCGTTGACAACCAGAACGCGTCGATCGCAAAGATGGAAGACGATCTGGAGAATTTCGATCAAACAGAGCAGGGCATCGTACCGCTGATGCTCACGATGATCGCGGATCTGCGTCAGTTCATCGAAGCCGACATGCCGTTCCAGAGCGAATCGCGCATGCGCCGTATCCAAAACCTCGAAGCGAACATGACGAGCTCCGAAATCACAAACTCGGAGAAATATCGGCAGATCATGGATGCCTATAGAATCGAGACTGAATACGGCGACACGATCGAGGCCTACGAGGGCACGATCGATTTGAACGGCGTCGAAACAACCGTCGATTTTCTTCGCGTCGGCCGAATCGTTTTGGCCTACCAGACGCCGGATCAGAAGGTCACAGGCATGTGGAACAAGCAGTCGCGCGCTTGGGAAGTGCTCGATAACAGCTATCGCCGCGCAGTGAGCGACGGTCTATCGCTTGCGCGCAAGCAGGCGCCGCCGCAACTGCTAAACCTTCCCGTTCCCGCTCCGGAGGCAGCGCAATGAGTTTCGTTAAGATGATCAAGGCGCTTGGCGCACCCGTAATTTTATTGTCGGCCATCGCTGGCTCTAAAGTGGACGCGCAGTCTTCTTTGAACGACGTGCTTGAAGAGGTCCGTAAACAAGGCCAGGCGGTGAGTGCGGAGAATCGCCAGCGCGAGCAGGAGTTCATTGCACGGCGCAACGAGCAGCAAGCGCTGTTGAATAGCGCTCAGCAGGCTCTGGCCGAAGCGGAGCGCCGCAGCGATCAGTTGAAAGCAGCCTACGATGCGAATGAGCAGACGCTGACTGACCTTACGGAGACGCTGCGTGTCAGAACCGGTGACATCGGCGAACTGTTCGGTGTCGTCAGACTGGCGGCGGGTGAAGCGTTAGGTATGGTCCAGGGCTCCATAATTACCACGCAGAAGCCGGATCGAGGGCAGATCGCCGGGGTATTGGCCGAGGCCGATGGACTGCCGTCGATCGCGCAGTTGCGGGAACTCCAGTTCTTGCTGCTCGAGGAAATGGCAGCGTCTTCCAGTGTCGAGAAGTTTACCACCGAGATTAGTGCCTCCGGAGGCGCCAAAACGCAGGGTGAAGTCGTGCGAGTCGGTGCCTTCAACGTCGTCAACAGCGATGGCTTCCTGACATTCAGCAACGAGACGGGTGGTTTGCAGGTGCTCGATCCGCAGCCGGCAGCTCGATTCACCGGCCCTGCGAAGTCTTTGGTATCCGCATCAGCTGGCACGCTGGTCGAGTTCCCGATCGACCCTAGCGGCGGCACGTTGCTGAGTCTCGAGACCAAGAAAGCGACCGTCGGTGAGCGCATCAGCCAGGGCGGTCCGGTTGGTTACGTCATTATCGGAATCGGCATCATCGGTATCGGCATCGCTTTGTGGCGTCTGCTGATCCTGTCCGGTCTCGGTGGCAAGATGAAGCGCCAGCTAAAAGGTGGCGAGCCCAAACCGGATAACCCGCTGGGTCGTGTGCTCGGTGTGTACGCCGAGAACCGTAACGCGGACTTTGAGACCCTGGAACTCAAGCTTGACGAGGCAATCATGAAAGAGGTCCCTCCTTTGGAGAGTGGCCAGTCGCTCATCAAGGTTTTTGCTGCGGTGGCTCCGCTCCTGGGTCTACTCGGAACGGTTGTGGGCATGATCAACACCTTCCAGGCGATCACGCTGTTTGGTACGGGTGATCCGAAATTGATGGCGGGCGGCATCTCAGAGGCGTTGGTCACGACGATGCTCGGTCTGATCGTCGCTATTCCGCTGGTGTTTATGCACACGTTGGTAACCAGCAGAAGCCGTTCGTTGATCGAGGTACTCGAAGAACAGAGCGCCGGCATCATCGCGCGTCACACGGAACGCACCTGACGGAGTCGCTGTGTATTTCATAGACTCCATTTGGATTTCACTCCGCTCGTTTTTTGAGTTGGGCGGGCCTGTGCTGTTCCTGATTCTGATCGCGACGATCATCATGTGGACGTTCATCATTGAGCGTTTCTGGTTCCTGTCAAAAGGACTGCCGCAGGAGATGGCGCGCGTGAAGCAGGAATGGGAAGCTCGCGCTGACACCGATTCCTGGTATGCGCAGGCGATCCGTTCCCTGTTGATCTCCCAGATCTCGGTCCAGGCACGACAATTCCTCCCGATCATTAAAACGATCATGGCATTGCTGCCATTACTCGGCCTGTTTGGCACCGTATTCGGCATGATCAAGGTTTTCGAGGTCATGGCCTTCCACGGCACCGGGAACGCGCGGCTGATGGCGGGTGGTGTGTCGCAGGCGACGATTCCGACGATGGCCGGACTGGTTGCAGCGTTATCGGGCCTTTACATCTCAGTCCAGCTAGAGCGACGTGCCAATCGTGCGGTCGCTCGGCTCGAAGATGCGCTGACGAGGCACTGAGGTAGGGCATGTCAAAAAGAAAACACAGAGCTGAGGAAGACGCGGAAATCAACATCACGCCGATGCTGGACGTGGTGTTCATCCTGCTTATCTTTTTCATCGTGACCACCTCATTTGTGAAAGAGACGGGCGTTGACCTGTCTCGTCCGAGTAACGAGCCGCCGAAAGAGAAAAAGCTGTCTGACGTCATAGCGATCAAGATCGACGACGCAGGCAGGATTTCGGTCAATAACCGACCCACAGATGTTCAGGCGGTTCGCGCCAACATCGAGAGCGCGCTTGCGACCAAGCCCGAAGCGTCAGTGGTTGTGGCCGCCGCACGAGAGGCTGATGTCGGTTTGCTGGTGACGGTGGTCGATCAGGCGCGAGCAGCGGGGGCTGACAAAGTCTCGCTCGCGGCAATCAACAAATAGGAGTTCTCTGTGGCCAGAAGACACAGCGAAGAGCAGGACGATACCGAAATTAATATCACACCGATGTTAGATATCGTCTTTATCATGTTGATTTTCTTCATTGTTACGACTTCATTTGTGAAGGATACGGGGATCGATCCGCTCCGTCCGGAGGCTGAGACAGCGGTCTCCAAGTCACGTGGTAACATTTTGATTGGTGTGACCAAGACCGGCGATATCTGGTTCAACAAGCAGGAAATCGAGGTTTCGGACGTCCGGAGCCGGGTCGAGGAGATCAAGGCGGAAAGCCCTGAGAGCTCCGCGGTCATTATTGCGGATGTAGGTGCGCCGACAGGCGTCGTCATCGACATTATGGATCAGGTGCGTCTCGGCGGTGTAATCAGCATCGCAGTAGCAGCTGAGAACGAAGGGTCTTGACGGGGGATTTCGTGAGAGCCAGGAGGCGAATGACATGAGATATGCCGTAGCTATCGTATCCGGCGGTATCGTTGCGACACTGCTGTTTCTTTTGATGCACGCGTTGATCGCAGGCGAGCCTGAGCTTAACCGCGACGATGATCTCGCGGCGCAGTTCGACTTCGTGAAGGTGCAAGACGAAGAGATCGAGAACAAACGCGATCGGCGGAAGCCACCGGAACCAGAGAAGCCGAAAGAGCCGCCACCGCCGCCCAAAATCTCAGAAGAGAATAACGACAAGCCGCCACCGCAGCTGCCTAACATCCAGACGCCTAATATTGATATTGGTGTTGCCGGTGATGGAATCTGGATTCCCGGAGCTCCGGGCAGTGGTAATCAGGAAGGAGACGTTGTTCCGATCTTTTTGATGCAGCCGCAGTATCCACGCGAGGCCGCGCTGGATGGCATCGAAGGCTGGGTCAAGATGGAGTTCACCATCGAAGCCGATGGGTCGGTGTCCGATGTCGAAATCCTGGAATCCAATCCACGGAGAATCTTCGATCGGGCGGCGAAACAGGCGATGTATAAGTCGAAGTTCAAGCCCAGAGTGATTGATGGCGTTGCGACCGCTCGTCGCGTCTCGATGACCACCGAATTCAAGTTTTGAAGTTCACTTTCAAAGTGTGAAAACTGAGATAAGAGAATGAAAATTAAGCAGTGTGCGTTTGCAATAATTGGCAGCTGCCTTCTGACCCAGACATCGATTGCGCAGGAAGAGCTCTCGGACGACCGTCAGGTTGAAGAGCGCGAAATTCGACAACAGTCGATCAGCCAGCCGTTCTACAAGCGAATCACGGCTATTCAGGAGCTGATGGATGCGGACGAGACGCGTGCCGAGGCTTTGGAGAGCGCCAAGGTTCAGGAAGGTAACGCTCGTCTGAACAATTACGAGCGCGCGCTGTTATTCCAGACGATTGGTTTCATCTATACCAACGAAAGTAATTACCCGGACGGCATCAAATACTTCGAGAAGTCGCTTGCCGAAGATGCGCTACCCAACGAGGCGCAGCAAGGCATGCTGTTCTCGTTGGCGAGTCTCTACATGCAGGTCGAGGAATACCGAAAAGCAATCGACACAGCGCGCCGTTGGTTCAAGTACGAGCAAAACCCGTCGGGTGAGGCTTACATCCTTATTGCTCAAGCGTATTCGCAGCTGAGCGAATTCAAGAATGCACAGCCCTACGTCGAGAAAGCGATTGAGGTAAAAGAAGAACCGCAGAAGTCCTGGCATCAATTGTTGTTGGCCGTGTACTTCGAGACTGACCAAAAACCAAAAGCCATCCCGTTGCTGCGCAAGATGGTGCAGATCTGGCCGGATGAGAAGCAATTCTGGCAAACCCTTTCCGGCATCCACATGGAGCTCAAGCAGGACCAGGAAGCGCTGGCCACGCTCATGGTCGCCTATCGAGGTGCGCTTCTTGACGACGATGAGAACGCACAGCTTACCCTGGCCCAGCTCAACATCTTTTTGAACAGCCCGTACACCGCGGGCGTCATTGTGGAAAAGGGGCTCGCTTCCGGCGTCATCGAGCGCAACAAGAAGAACCTGGAGCTACTTCAATCGGCTTGGTCCGGCGCTCGTGAATACGACAAGGCGCTGGCGACGATGGGCGATCTCGGCAATTTAACCGGCGATCCCCTTTGGGCATTCCGACAAGCGAAAGTGTACAACGAGCTGGGTAACTGGGATCGGGTCGTGGAGACTGCCCGAGTGGCGATCGAGCGTAATTATGAACGTCCGGGCGAGGCTTACATTCTGATAGGTATTGCTCACGCAGAATCGGGTCGCCTGAGAGATGCCAAGACCGCATTCCAGTCGGCGACAGAGTCGGACAACGAAAACGATCGCAAGAACGCGGCTGGATGGCTTGCCTACATCAACGATCGCCTGAGCACCGGCGCAAGCAGCTAAGCCCGTTCGGCTCGCGCCTTAAGGGTGGCTTTCCGTCAGTCTGCTGGCCCTGTGTGGTCTGCTAACAGCAGGTCAGGTTCATCCAGTTTTGCGGCGATAGCGTCCCGAGCTGTTGTCATGCTCTCAATTGCGGTTTGGTCACTGACGATTCCCGCGGGGATCGGTGTCAATACCTCCACTTGTAGCCTGCTCGGGTAGGGCAGCCATCGATCCGCGGGTAACAGCCGACGCGTGCCGCGAATGACCACTGGCACAACCGGCAGCGCAGCCATTCTTGCGGTTGCAAAAGCGCCTTTGTAGAAGCGCTTCAATCCCGGGTTCTCATCGAAAGTGCCTTCGGGGAAAAATCCGATAGGTCGACCCTGAATCGCGGCCCGCATCACCTGGCGGGCCGATCTGGCACTGCTCTGAACGTGCTCTCGTTGGACGAAAAACGAACCCAGGCGCTTGAGCACAAATCCGGCGAGTGGAACCTGTTGCATCTCTGCCTTGATGACGAACGAAAAGCCTGTAGGTAGGATCGAGAATAGCAGTACGCCGTCTATGTAGCTCGCATGGTTCGCCACGACCACACTGGGGCCCTCAGGTAATTGCTCGAATCCGAAACGTCTTGCGCGAGTGCCGGTCAATAGGAAAACAGCGCTGGCGCAGGCCCGCGCGGCGGCTTGTCGCCAGGTTAATACGGGCAGAATGGTTACCAGCAAAACGCACGCTAATGCGCAGACGAGGAAGGTTAGCCAGTACGCGACACCGTAAAGCGTGCCAAGGATCACATGCATTTTTGTGACGCCGATCACTTTATGTTAACGCTCTGGGCTTTCTGTGACCGTGGTCACGGCAGGCGGCAGGCAGGCTGTGAATACTCCGGATTCGTGTACTGATCTCCGATGTCCGGAGGGCAGTGCGATCCGCCAACGATGATAGGCGCTATGGCGCCGCGATACGCAGTATACAGATGGCTTTGATGGCAACAAACGACGAGAGTGGTAACGGCGGCAAGCTCGCAGCAGCCGAACAGATCATCGGTAAATTCCTCGATGCAATCTGGATGGAGCGCGGTTTGTCCAAGAATACGCTCGGTGCCTACCGAGCAGATCTGATGTCGTTGGCGAAATGGCTGCAGCAGCAAGACGTAGCTGTCGAGCGGGCAGACAAGGATCACCTGCTTGGCTTCATCAACTGGCGTGTGGAAGAAGGGGCTAAGCCTCGATCGACCGCTCGTCAGCTCTCGAGCTTCCGCCGCTTTTTCCGATATCTGACGAGCGAGTCGGTGCGCGAGGATGACCCGACCGTCGATATCGCAATGCCGCGTATTGGCCGCAGTCTTCCGAAGACATTGACTGAGGATGAAGTAGAGGCGTTGCTCGCTGCGCCGAACGTAGCCGAGCCGCTCGGCCATCGCGATCGCGCGATGTTGGAGTTGCTTTACGCAACCGGGCTGCGCGTGACCGAGTTGATCAGTTTGAAGCAGTCGCAGGTCAACCTTAATCAGGGTGTACTGCGGATTGTTGGAAAGGGTGATCGTGAGCGTTTGATCCCGCTCGGTGAGGAATCGCAGCGTTGGTTGCAGGAATTCATCGAAGGGCCGCGGCTCGAAATCCTGCTCGAACGCCAAACCGAATACTTGTTCCCCACACGTCGTGGGGACCGGATGACCCGTCAAGCGTTCTGGCATATCATCAAGCGCTACGCTCAGAAGGCCAATATTCCGGATGGTCTGTCGCCTCACTCATTACGACATGCGTTTGCAACGCACCTGTTGAACCATGGTGCTGATTTGCGGGTGGTACAGATGTTACTCGGCCACAGCGATTTGTCGACGACACAGATCTATACCCATGTCGCCCGTGAGCGCATGAAAGAGCTGCACGAAAGGCATCATCCCCGCGGCTAGACGAAATATTTCACTCAACGCCCGGGTCAATTGATGTACCCTCGCTTCGCGCGAGTTGTTCGCATCAACTTAGGCCACGTCATAACCCGGAGCGTCCCCCGATCATGAAATTCTTGTCATTTTTTGCCGTACTCGGTCTAGCATTTGCCAGCACTGATTCCGCCGCACAGGAAAGCTCGGCCACTGCGTCTGCGGACGCGCAGCTTGAATCTGTGCGCACTAAGGTGAAGGAGCGCTTCCCGCGCGTGGCTATCGAAAACATTGTCATGTCGGAAGTGCCAGGTTTGTATGAGATTCGACAGGGTGCCAACGTCGCTTATGTGACCAACGACGGCCGTTATCTCCTTCAAGGTAGCGTTCTCGATCTCGAGACTGATGTCGATATCACCGAGCGCAGTATGTCGGCACTGAGACGCGAAATCTTGCAGGACATCGATATCGAGGGCATCGTTTTCGGCCCTGAAAATCCGAAGTACACGGTTTCGGTATTCACGGATATCGATTGCGGCTTCTGCCGGCGTATGCACAGGGAGATCGACAGCTACACCAACGCAGGTATCGCGATCCAGTATTTCCTGTTGCCGCATGGTTCCCCGAATACACCCTCATGGACAAAGGCCGAACAGGTTTGGTGTGCGGCGGATCAGCAGGATGCGATGACAAGAGCCAAGAATGACCAGAGCCTGCCGCCGGTTGCCGATTGCGACACGGGTCCGGTCCAGGAGCACGTGATGACGGCGGTGCGTGCGGGACTACGTGGTACTCCGGCTATCGTTCTTGCTGACGGCACCTGGATCAAAGGATATCGCCCCGCGCAGGCGTTGCTTGCTGAGCTGGAGCGTGGTGCCGGAGTTGCGAGCGCAGCGGCGGCTGCGACCGACTAGCTAGCGCTCCAGATACTCGAGCTTGTCTTCGACGTCTTTCCAGTCATCCGCATCGGCCGGCGGCTCTTTCGCCTCGGTGATGACCGGCCACTGGGCGGATAGCTCCGCGTTCAGTTCCAGGTAGTTTTCCTGGCCGGCAGGAATCTCGTCTTCAGAGTAAATCGCCTCGACCGGGCATTCTGGCTCGCAGAGCGTGCAATCGATGCACTCATCCGGGTCGATGACGAGAAAATTCGGTCCTTCGTGGAAACAATCGACCGGGCAGACTTCGACGCAGTCGGTGTATTTGCACTTGATGCAGGCTTGTGTGACCACAAATGTCATGACCAGTCCCCAACTCTAAGTATCATTACTAAAATCGTATCGCCTGTACGCTGCAATTAGTAGATGCGACGCTCGGCCTTATGAAGGTGGACGCCACGGTCTCGTCCGGCGTCTTCCACCCACTTGCGCAGTGCAAACGTTCCGCTCGGAAACGCAATCTCGTCCCATGGTATGTCCGCTGGATCCACCATCTTGCATGCAAGACTCTCTGGCCCTGGGGCAAAGTCTGACACCAGCGACGCGGTAAAGAAGACATGCACTTGACCCGCGTGCGGTACATCGACTGCCGCAAAGAGGCGGTGGATTTCCACGTCAGCCAGAGCCTCTTCCTGAGTCTCGCGTGCCGCCCCTTCCGCCATCGACTCTTTCAGCTCCATGAAGCCGGCAGGCACCGTCCAATAACCCTTGCGCGGCTCGATCGCACGCTTGCACAGCAGAATCTGGCCATCTCGCTCAGGCACACACCCGACCACGACATTCGGGTTCTGGTAGTGGATCATGCCGCACTCCGGGCATACCCACCGTTCGCGGGTGTCGCCTTCGGGAACGGCGCGGGCGATCTTGTCGCTACCGCAGTTGGAGCAAAAATTCATGTTGCGCTCGCCTTGATGGAGATCAGGCTGAGGGATAGTGGTACCAGAGGTCGGACTCGAACCGACACGCTATTGCTAGCAAGGGATTTTGAATCCCTCGTGTCTACCAATTCCACCACTCTGGCAGTGTAGGCCGTAATTCTAGCCTAAAGCGGTCTGAAGGTAAGCCCGATTCGGTGGAAAAAATATACGGTCACTGCGACCTTTTGAATCGGTAGTGCATCTAACACCACCATGGGCGGCTTCTCCAGCGTACAAATTGACGAATTGACCCAGCGCAGAGCGTGTGCGGGCGATCGAAATGCCTTGTCAAAAGTCTGTCGCGAATTCGCGGCTCCGGTGCTGACTCTGTGCTACCGATTGACCGGCGATAGAACCCTCGCCGACGATTTGACCCAGGAGACTTTCGTGGAGGTGCTTCGAGGCCTCAGCGGATTTCGGGGAGACGCGAGTCTTGCTACGTGGGTGCGGCGTATTGCGGTAAACCGCTGCCTTATGCATCAGCGTTCAGCCTGGAATCGCAAAGTCAGCCCCATTCCGGAGACGATGGAATTGGCAAGCGAGGGCTCGCCGGAGCAAACGTTTGCGGTTGGGCATGACATTGCGCGGGCACTGAACCAACTGCCTGACACCTACCGCGTCGTTGTATGGCTTTACGACGTAGAGGGATACACCCATAAGGAGATCGCTGAGGCCACCGGCAAAAGCGTGAGTTTTTCCAAATCGAGTCTGTCGCGTGCGAGAGCTGCATTGCGACGTATGCAGGAGTCTGAGGCCGAGCCGCTGGCAGGAGCGGCTTGCCCGGCAGGCTGAGGTCATCGAAATGAGTATGTACGAGCAAGAGCAGGATAAAGCGGTGGCTAGCGCGCTGCGGGAATTGCCCCAGCTTGAGCCAAGCTCGGAGCTGCTAGCGGGTATTGATCAGTTGGTCGCGCAAACGGAGCAGTTGTCGATATCGGCATCCGCAACGCCTATGCGTTGGACCATCGCAGCCACCGCGCTGCTGTCCATGTGCGTTGGGCTTTTGGTATGGGACTGGCCGGATACGCCTGCGAGTGACCCTCCGAGCGTGGCTGACGTTAAGCAAACCGAAACGGAGGTCTCGGATGAATTTGCGGATCTCAGCAAGCTGATCGCTCAGTCCGCATTGCTCGACAAGGTCAACGCGACGTTGCCAGAGCGCCGACGTGTTCGCGACGTCCGGTCCGCGGGTCAAATCGTGATGCTTGAAGACAGAGTTGCCATGCTCGACGTGGCGCTAGCGAGTCCAGCAGTTGATCAGGCGCAGCGAGAAGCATTGCTCCGACGCCGTGTGGGTTTGATGGATACCTTGGTCGATTTGCGCAGCGGCCGGCAAACGCAGCAATGGCTTTGATGGTTTAGATAGAGAGAGGTATACGATGAATATTGTGAGACTAGGGTGCGTAGCGTTAACGCTGATTGCAGCGCCGGTATTTGCACAAGAAAGCGAAGCGGACCGCGAGAAGGTCGAAGCAGAGTTGCGAGTTGCGGAGGAGCGTTTGCGGGCTGCGGAGATGCGGCTGTCCGAAGCTGCCGAGGAGGTGGCGCAGCTGTCGGGGCAGGTAAGACTTCGCAGTCTTCGAATCCCGACAGAAGGCACCATGGTGATCAATACCCAGCGGCGCCCGCGCCTTGGCGTGCAGCTTGCGGTCCGTGAGGTTGACGGCGTTCGTGATAGCGACGGTGTACAGATCGTTCGCGTGATGCCGGGCAGTCCGGCATTGGCGGCGGGTATCGAGGCGGGCGACGAGCTGCTCGCACTGGAAGGTGAGTCCCTACGCCAGCTATCGGTCGAAGACGCGATCGAGCGGATCGGTGGGTTGTTGTCTGATCGCGAGGCGGGAGACACCGTCACCGCATTGCTGGAGCGCAATGGCCACGAACTCAGCAAGGAGATCGAATTGCAGGAAAATTTGTTCGCGGACGTCGAGCGTGACTTCCAGGTCTTTTCCTTCAATGGTGGGCCCGGCGAGACCCGTGAGTTCATTGTTAATGGTCAGGGTGTCTTCCCGGAGCGAGGTCTGGTTGAGCTCGCGCAGGAAGTCGAGCAGCCTTTCTGGTTCATCCAAGGTGACTCCACCTGGGGCGACATGGAGCTGGTGGAGCTGTCCGAGGCGCTCGGCGATTATTTTGGTGTCGATGAGGGTTTGCTGGTCGTGAGCGCACCGTCCAACGAAGCGCTCGGATTCGAGGATGGTGATGTCATCCTCAGTATCGGCGGCCGTAAGCCGGGCGATATCGATCACGCAATGAGAATTCTGCGCTCGTATGAATCGGGTGAGACACTCGAAGTGCAGATCACGCGGAAGCGGCGCTCAAAGACCCTCAAGATCGAGGTGCCGGAGTCTTCGAACACGTTTCGCTTCGGACAGGAAGGCTGAAACGTTAGTCGCCCAATGACCCCAACAGTTGGGGACGCAATCCAATCGGGTTGCGTCCCTCCCACCCTGGAAGTCGGGCTGGTAGCATTCGCGCGATGCAACCCGACGACTTTGACTATGAACTCCCCGATCATCTAATCGCTCGTTACCCTACAGAGCGGCGTACCGACTCGAAGCTGCTTGTCGTGCCGGTCGACGCAGAGCGTCTGATTGACTCGAATGTCGCGTCGATGACTGAATGGCTTCGCGAAGGTGATTTACTCGTCGTCAACAACACGCGGGTGATAGCCGCTCGATTGTTCGCTCGTCGAGCAACGGGCGGACACATCGAGTTGCTGCTGGAGCGCCAGCTGGCCGAGGACCGGGTGATTGCACAGCTGCGCGCGAATCGCAAGCCGGCGACCGGCGAGGCCATCGAAATTGTCGACTCAACAGGCGCGGCGGTGGCGAGCGCGACATTGCTTGGGCGCGATGATCGTTTTTTCGAGCTGCAATTTGACCGTCCGGTTGAGTCAGTCACAGGGGCGGCCGGTCATATGCCGCTTCCGCCCTACATCGATCGACCTGATGAGGCGCTTGACCAGGAGCGCTACCAGACGGTGTACGCAATGACGCCCGGCGCCGTTGCCGCACCGACCGCGGGCTTGCATTTTGACGAGGCATTGCTGCAGTCATTGAAGGACCAGGGCGTATCGCGCACGAGCGTCACCTTGCATGTCGCTGCGGGTACGTTTCAGCCGTTGAGCGAATTGCAGCTCTCGACCGGGAGGTTGCATAAGGAATGGTATGAGGTGCCAGATCAGACCGTAAACGCCGTAGCGGCGACGCGAGCGCGCGGCGGGCGTGTAGTTGCTGTGGGCACAACCGCAATGCGAGCACTGGAGAGTGCATCGTTGAGCGGGCAAGTGCTGCCGTGCTCAGGCGATACAGATCTGTTCATTCGGCCAGGATTTGAGTTTCAGGTTGTGGACGGGCTGATGACCAATTTCCACTTGCCCCGTTCGTCCTTGATGATGCTGGTCGCGGCATTCGCGGGCGTTGAGCGGATCATGGGCGCCTATCGGCACGCTGTGCAAAACCAATATCGATTCTTCAGTTATGGTGACGCCATGTTGTTGTGGCGACCGGCGGGCAGGACTTGAAATTCTCTTTGAACCAGACGAGCGGCGGCGCAAGGCGTGGCGAGTTGAGCTTCGCGCGCGGAACGATCCAGACGCCCGTGTTCATGCCCGTGGGCACATACGGCACCGTCAAGGCGATGCGACCCGACGAGGTTGAGGCGCTGGGTGCTGAAATCATTCTCGGAAACACGTTCCATCTCATGTTGCGACCGGGTACAAGCGTCGTTCGCGAGCACGGCTCGCTGCACGATTTCATGGGTTGGCAAAGACCGATCCTGACCGATTCTGGCGGCTTCCAGGTGTTCAGTCTGTCAGAGCTGCGCAAGCTGAGTGAGGAGGGCGTGCTCTTCGCCTCCCCGGTTAATGGTGATCGGATCATGCTGACCCCGGAGAAATCCATGCAGGTGCAGCACGATCTCGGATCGGACATCACCATGATTTTCGATGAGTGCACACCCCATCCGGCGACGCATAAGGAGGCTGAGCGTTCCATGGAGTTGTCTCTGCGGTGGGCTGCTCGCAGCCGCAGTGCTTTCGACGCACTCAAGTCCGACGAGCCTGAACGCGGCGATGCGTTGTTCGCGATCGTTCAAGGGGGAATGTACGACGATCTTCGCCGGCGTTCGCTGGTCGGCCTCGAGAACATCGGCTTTGATGGTTACGCGATTGGCGGATTGTCGGTCGGCGAGTCCGAGTCCGAGCGGATCTCAGTGCTCGACGGCTTGCAGCCGATCATGCCCAGTGACTCACCGCGCTACCTTATGGGTGTGGGTACGCCCTCCGACATCGTGCAGGCGGTCGCCAGGGGTGTGGACATGTTTGACTGTGTCATGCCGACGCGCCACGGCCGCAACGGTTACTTCTTCACGAGTGAAGGCACGATCAAGATCAAGAACGCAAGATTCGAGAAGGACACACGACCGATCGATGAGTCCTGTGATTGCTACGCATGCCAAAACTTCTCGCGCGCCTACATCAAGCATTTGTTCAAGTGCAATGAGATGCTCGGGCCGCAGCTTGGCACGTTGCATAATCTTCGCTACTACCAGAGGCTGATGGCGCGGATCCGCGAGGCGATCGAGCAGGACGTTTTTCCCGAGTTCGCCGGGAAATTTCTCGATTCAGACGAGGCAGGACGCGCGACTGTGGCATAATGCGCGCCACATTTTTCCGCGGATTTAGATACCAGCCATGATGGATTTCCTGATTCCTACCGCTTGGGCACAAGGCGCGCCTGCCGCCCAGCAGAGCCCACTGGGGTTCTTCCTCCCGATGATCATTCTGTTCGTCGCGTTCTGGTTCCTGTTGATTCGGCCGCAGCAAAAACGCCAGAAGCAACATCGGGAATTGGTTGAAGGTGTATCGACCGGCGATGAAATCATGACCGCCGGTGGTCTGGTCGGTGTGGTTCGCGAGACTTCCGAGCAGTTTGTCACGGTTGATTTCGCGCCAAATGTATCACTGAAGGTCCAGCGAGTATCCATTGCGGCGGTGCTGCCGAAAGGCACTGTCGACGCCGCCTGAGGAACCCCATGAACCGTTATCCACTCTGGAAGCACTTGTTGGTGCTTGGTGTCGTTGTGTTCGGCCTGCTGACGGCACTGCCCAATTTTTACGGCAGCTTACCCGCACTGCAGATCGGCAATGCCGATGGCACACCACTCGATGAATCTGAAGCGGCACGCGTTGAACGCGCGATAGCGGGTGTGACGCCCGCGGCGGACCAGCAATACCTTCGGGACGGCAAGTTGTTCGCCACATTTACCGACATCGATACCCAGTCGGCTGCGTTTGAGCAGCTGTCGGCGCTCGATCTCGAGGGTGTGAGTCTTGCGAAGACGCTCGCGCCACAACAACCTGCGTGGCTGCGGGCGCTTGGCCTCTCGCCGATGAGTCTGGGGCTGGATTTGCGCGGTGGTGTCTACCTGCTCTATGAGGTTGACCTTGACGATGCGGTTGCGAGCCTGATGAAGGCCTATGGCGACAATTTCCGAGTGGTGCTTCGTGATGCGGATATCTCGCATCGGGTAAACGTTCAGAACACCAGTGTCATTGTTCAGGTTCGAGATGCTGCGGATCTCGCAGCGGCACGCAGTCTCGTGCGCGACATTGATCTCAATCTTGTGGTTAGCGAAACCGATGCGCGCAGTCTCAGAGTCAGTCTCAGCGAGACGCAGATCCGCGAGCGGCAAAACTTTGCGATCGAGCAGAACATGACCAGCTTTCGCAACAGGATCGACGTGCTCGGTGTTGCTGAGCCAGTCATACAGCGTCAGGGGCTGAAACGGATCGTGGTGCAGCTGCCTGGTATTCAGGATCCGAACGAGGCTATTCGAATTCTCGGCAATACTGCGACGCTCGAGTTCCGTCTTGTGGAAACGGGCGCTGCGACCTCCCAGGGCAACACGTTCCCGTTCATCGAGGGGGGTGTGAACCGCGGTGAAGTGACGCTGAAACGCGAGGTGATCGCCTCAGGGGACCAGATCATCGATGCGAGCGCAGGATTTACCGACGGGTCACCTTCTGTCAGCGTCAGACTGGACAGTGTCGGTGGCAAACGGATGCTGGAGACCACACAGGCAAACCTGCAGCGCCCCATGGGCGTGCTTTATATCGAGAGTGAACGCGTAGGACCTGACGAGGAGGGCAATTTCCGCACGGTCAAACAGCGTCGCGTGATCAATCGCGCCAATATCAACGGCGTATTCTCGACGAATTTCGTGATTACAGGTTTGACGGCCAACGAAGCGAAAGATCTCTCGCTGCTTCTTAAAAACAGGGGCGCTGGCAGCGCCGGTGTTCCTTGTGGGGCAACAAACCATCGGACCAAGCCGTGGTCAGGACAACATCGATCGCGGCTTTAAGGCGATCCAGATCGGGTTTCTTGCCGTGGTCATTTTCATGGTGATCTACTACCGGGTGTTCGGCCTGATCGCGAATCTTGCGCTGCTCACCAACCTCGTGCTGATCGTTGGCGCGTTGTCCCTTCTGCAGGCGTCCCTGACGTTGCCAGGCATTGCCGGCATCGTTTTGACTGTCGGTATGGCGGTGGATGCAAACGTACTGATCTTCGAGCGCATTCGCGAGGAGTTGGCGGCAGGCAGCGGGGTGCAGGCGGCGATCAACTCTGGCTACGAGAAAGCGTTCTCGTCCATTGCTGATGCCAATATCACAACGTTTATCGCCGCTTTGGTGTTGTTCCTGTTTGGTACGGGCCCTGTGAAAGGGTTTGCTGTGACGCTTGCCCTTGGCATCGCGACATCGATGTTCACGGCCATCGTCGGTACGCGGGCGGTGGTCAATCTGATCTACGGCGGGCGGAAGCTCGATAAACTGGCGGTGTAGACATGCGAGTTTTGTCACGCGAAACGCACTTCAAATTTATGGCGCGACGCGGCGCAGCGGCGGTGGTCTCGGCCGTTCTGGTTGTCGGATCGATCGTTGCGTTGTTTTCTCAGGGGCTGAACTTCGGGATCGAGTTCACAGGTGGCGTTGAACTCGAAGCGGGCTTTAGCCAACCGACCGATGTTCAGGTTGTGCGAAATGCACTCGAGTCCGCAGGATATACTGACTCGCAAGTGCTCTATTTCGGGACTCGACAAAACATCATGGTCCGGATCCCGCCGCAAGAGGGCGGCGATAGCACCGCGCTGCGCGACGCACTGATGTCGGTCATGTCTGGCGTTGATTCAAAGGTTGAAGAGCGCAGTTTCTCTGTCGTGTTCCCACAGATTGGTGCCGAGGTTGCAGAGGCAGGCAGCCTCGCGATGATCTTCGTACTGATCATGATCTTCATGTACATCATGTTCCGCTTCCAGTGGCGGTTTTCACTGGGTGCGGTGGCAGCGCTGGTGCACGACGTCATTTTGACCGTCGGGTTTTTTGCGCTGTTCCAGTTTCAGGTCGATGCATCTGTGATCGCCGCGGTTTTGGCGGTGGTGGGTTATTCGTTGAACGATACGGTGGTGGTGTTTGACCGGATTCGCGAGAACTTCCTGTCCATTCGCGGCGAAGACTCGGCCGGTGTAATTGATCGCTCGATCAACCAGATGCTGGCAAGGACCATCATCACCGGTGTCACGACACTGCTGGTATTGACGGCGTTGCTGGTGCTTGGTGGTGAAGCGGTGCGTTCGTTCTCGATTGCGCTGATCTGTGGCATCGTGGTCGGCACATACTCGTCGATCTACGTAGCGAGTGCCGTGGCGCTTTGGCTCAACGTAAGTGCGAAGGACTTGCTGCCGCCGGAGCCTGATGAGTCTGGACTCGACGATTTGCCTTGAGACTAAGTGAGGTCGGTGAGCGTCTCGATCGCTTTCTGAGATTTGTTGGCGAGGAGCGTCGCCAAAGCGGCGTAGATCCTCGGCGAGCCCGCGAGCACGTGACCTCGATCGAGATAGTCCTCGCTGCCATCGATGGCGCTGACGATACCGCCTGCTTCCCGGATTAGCAGAGCACCGGCTGCGATGTCCCATGATTTGAGGCCGAACTCCCAGAATGCGTCCAGGCGACCTGCAGCGACATACGCCAAGTCGAGTGCCGCGGCGCCCGCGCGTCGAATTCCCGCGCTGTTCTGTAGCACTAACGACAAGAGCGACAGGTAGGCGTCCAGACCCGCAGTTTGTGACTCGCGATAAGGGAAGCCTGTTCCAATCAGGGACTCCTTAAGCTGCACCCGACCACTAACGCGTATGCGCTTGCCGTCGAGTTGTGCGCCATCACCTCGGGAGGCGGTGAATAATTCTTGCCGCATCGGGTCGTAGACGACGCCTTGTGAAAGCCGGTTGTTGACTTTCACGCCGATCGAAACGGCATAGGTGGGAAAACCATGGATGAAATTGTTGGTCCCGTCCAGAGGGTCGATGATCCATACCACCGAATCGTCTCTGCCCGGCTCGTGACCGGATTCCTCGGCAAGAATGCCATGCTCGGGGTAGTGCTTGCGGATCTCCTCGATAATCCGTGCTTCAGCCGCGCGATCGGCATCGCTGACGAAATCGTTGCGACCTTTGGCGCTGACGTTCAGCTCCTCAAGGCGCCGGGAGCTACGAATTAGTGTGCTGCCGCCTTTGCGGGCAGCGGAAACGGCGACGTTCAAGAGCGGATGCATTGTGGTGGGTTCCTGTCAGCGATGGTCAGTGCATCGCGATTGGGTCAAGCGGGCGGTAGAATAGCAGACCCGCAATGAATTGGAGTTTGTTGCGTGCGATCTGGACGGTATTCCTCATGAGCGAATCAACTCTGCCGGTGCGAATTGTGCTGGTCGGTACCACACATCCGGGCAACATCGGTGCAGTAGCCCGAGCAATGCGCAATATGGGTCTCGCAGATCTTGCGTTGGTGAATCCCAAGACATTTCCGAGCGCACAGGCTGTGGCCCGAGCATCGGGCGCTACCGACGTGTTGGACAATACGCAGGTCTTCTCTTCGCTGGATGACGCGGTCGCCGACTGCGGATGGGTGATTGGAACCAGCGCACGACGTCGTAGCATTGCGTGGCCCACGCTGCTTGCGCAAGAGGCGGCTACAGCGGCGATTGAGAAATCAGCGCAATCGACGGTTGCGATTGTATTTGGACCCGAAAAGACCGGACTATCGAACGAGGATATGGACCGCTGCGCCGCGCTCGTTGCCATTCCCACCACCGACTTCAGTTCTCTGAATCTGGCGATGGCAGTGCAGGTTGTTGCCTACGAGTTGTTTGTGCAGCGTGATCAGTTTGCGATTCAGCAACCCAAAGATTCGCCACCGGCGACGGCCGCGGAGTTGGAGCATCTATATAACCACATCGAACGTATCGCGTTGGAGAGCGGATTCCTCAATCCTGAAAACCCGCGGTATCTGATGCGCAGGATTCGGCGGCTATTGTCGCGTGCCGAGCCCGATCAGAATGAGGTCAACATTCTCCGGGGCCTGTTCGCGCAATTAGAATCCGAGTACTGGAGGAAGGGGTAGTGTTTGGTTGGCCCAAGGTCGCTCCTGTGTATTGCGATTACGCTGCCACAACACCCGTCGATGGCGAGGTCGCTGCAGCCATGCATGAGAGTCTGATCGCGCACGAAGCGTTTGCGAATCCTTCTTCGACGACGCACTACTTCGGCCGTGCTGCGAGCGAAGCCGTGGAAGCGGCAACCGAGACGGTTGCCGGTGCGTTGGGTGTGCAAAGCGAGGAGATTATCTGGACCTCCGGTGCAACGGAGGCCGATAACCTCGCGATTCTCGGTGCGGCACGGTACGCGGGGAAGGGGCGTGGCCATATTGTTTCCAGCAAGATTGAACACAAGGCGGTGCTCGACCCGGTAAAGGAACTCGAGCGTGCCGGATTCGAGGTAACCTGGCTGGCGCCGAACCCCGAGGGACGTATCGGTGCTGATCAATTACGCGCCGCGTTACGCGACGATACGCGTCTCGTGTCGCTAATGTGGGTGAACAATGAGCTCGGCACGATCAACGATGTAGCGGGTTATGCAGAGAGTCTCAGCGGGCATGAGGCGATCTTCCATGTGGATGCGGCGCAGGCGTTCGGCAAGATCCCGGTGCGAGGCTTACCCTCGCGAGTCGACATGGCTTCGTTCACCGGTCACAAGTTCTACGGCCCCAAGGGTGTGGGTGTGCTCTACCTTGGTGCTCGCTCCGGGGTCAATATCTCCCCTCTGTTGTTCGGAGGTGGTCAGCAGCGCGGGTTAAGGCCCGGGACGCTGGCGACACACCAGATTGTTGGGTTCGCGAAAGCGGCAGAGCTTGCCATGGATCGGCTGGAGCGTGACTACGATCGGCTTACCGGCCTCGGTGAGCATCTTGTGGAAGGGTTGCTTTCGACAGACGGTGTGACGATCAATGGACATCGAGACGAACGGTTGCCGTGGCTGGTCAATGTCAGAGTGAACGGCGTGCATGGAGATGCGTTGATGCGCGGCATCTCGCCGGTTGCGGTGTCGGCGGGATCGGCCTGCAACTCTCGGGATCGGTCGCCGTCGTTCGTATTGAAAGCGCTCGGACTGTCAGACCTGGAGGCAGCAGCGTCTCTGAGACTCTCGCTGGGCCGGGCCACCTCCGAGGAGGATGTAGACTCGATCATTCGCCATTTCAAAGACGTCGTGAAGCGCTGCCGTGCGCTGGCCGGTGCGCTTTCCCCTTGAATATGACCGAATTCGACGCCATTTTTTCAGAAGAACTGCGTTATCTGGGTGTGTCTGAGTCGGCAATATCAGCCGCGGCCGGCAGCGCAAGGCAAGGTTGTGCGGTACAATTTGGGATGATGAGCGAGCCGTCGCGGGTGGCGCCAGGATTTCACGCGTTCGCCGGCCCGGAGGTCGTTGCTGTTTGCGAGTGGTTATGTCGTCAATGGGCTGCCGAAGGCGGATGGACCGAAGTCGACTTGCCAACGCTACAGGCAGTGACCGGACTGGATCGCTCCTGGGCTGCGGATCTGCTCGTTGTGGTAGACGCGTCGGATAACTTGGGAAAAGCGCTGGCCACGAAGGTCTGACCGCAATAATCAATTTGAGATGACACGATGAGTATTTCTCTTACAGACAGCGCCTTGAGTCGAGTACGTGACCACATCACGCGGCGCGGTGATGGTATAGGCCTCCGGTTAGGCGTGCGCAAGACCGGATGCAACGGTTTCTCGTATGTGATCGACTACGCCGACTCGGTGACGGATACTGACACGGTATTTGAGCAATCCGACATCAAGGTCGTGGTTGACAATGACAGTTTGTCGTTGCTCGACGGAACGCAGGTTGATTTCGTCAAGGACGGATTAAACGAGATGTTCCGTTTCAGCAACCCGAATGCTTCGGGCGAGTGCGGGTGCGGCGAGAGCTTCAACGTCGACGAATAATCGGCGGGCGTCAAAAGCGGCGCCCGATTTCAAAAACGCAAAGTGTTTTGCCGGCGATAACGCCGGTTTTGCTTATGTTTGAGGAAAGCAAGAATGGCAACTGAAACCACACTGTCGATCATCAAGCCCGACGGCGTCGAAAAAAACCTGATCGGCGAGATTTACGGTCGCTTTGAGAAGGCC
>JBCBNU010000015.1:0-50057 GCA_039821645.1 Pseudomonadota bacterium | reverse complement strand
ACTCGCCTCTCGCTGCATGGAGAGCTCGTTAATCTGATTGCGTTGCTCTGCGGCCTTGAGCAGATTCGCTTGCCGTTCGAACTCTACCTCGCCCTGGATGGCGGCCATTACAGATACTCTTAAGGTGTCCGACAGATTGTCTTTCAGTTCTATCCGTCGGCGCATCGCTGCGAGCGCTGCACCGGGTTCGCCTTTGGCCTCATATACCTTGATTTCTAGATCGTAGAGGTCGAGCACTCGTTGCAGTGATTGTTGTTCGATCGCATCGTCAAGCGCTGCGTTAAGGTAATCGAGCGCGAGGTCAAAGTTGCCAGTTTCGAGTTCAATCGATGCCAGCCACTCTCGGACACGGTTGGCAAGAATCGGCCAGGCACTGCGCTCGCAGAGGGCCAGAATATCGAGCAGCGCATTGCGTGCCGCTTCGCGATCGCCCGTCAGACTCTCGAGTCGTGCGCGAGTCGACAATGCCCATTGGTAGTCCCGCGGTGTATCGATACCAGCGAACAGTTCAACCGCGGTATCGATATGACCCTTGGCCTCGTCAAACGATCGGGTCTCGAGATCGACCATCCCGAGTCGCAGATGGCTGTAAGCAATATTCCGCTTGTTACCCAGGCCGCGGTCAATCTCGAGTGCATCCTCATAGAACTTGTGTGCTTCATCGAATTCGTCGAGAGACTCATGAATCGAAGCCACGTTGAATAACCCGTCCGCGACGCCTGTCTGGTCTTCGGTAAGCCGTGAGATCGCGAGCGACCGTTGGTGCCATTCGAGAGATTGTTCCAACTGCCCGAGAAATCGATAAACCACACCGTAGGTGTTATAGACGCTGACCATGCCGGTTTGGTCATTTACGGCCGTGAACTGTTCTGATGCGAGGCCGATGTATTCCAGAGCTTTCGTGAACTCCGCTCGATAGCGGTACACGCGTCCGAGTTGCAAAAGGGAGTTTCCGCGGTCGCTGGAAGGCGCGGTATTCGTGAGGTTCTCCAGAGACGCACGCAATGTAGCTTCTGCGTCGTCGTACCGATTCTGGTCTATGTGGATGGTTCCGAGTTTTCGTTGGAGTCTCGATTTGCCTTCCGAGCGGAGGTTATTGGCCGGGTCCTCCAGTGCGGATCGGGCGAGCGACTCCGCATCGCTGAGTCGACCGGCCCCCTGAAGCTGGTCCACTTCGGCAATGATGTCGTCAAGATCTGCCGCGGCGGAAACCGGGCCGCAGCACATCAGGATCAAGAAAATAACGTAATGGTTAAATCGACGCACGAGCCGATAATCGCATACGCCCATCCGGCTCGCTATGAACCGTTCTCATTTCTGCGAGTTATGTCTTGTTTCGAAACCACCGCTCGATGTCAGGTTCACAGGCAACCCCAGGAAGCCAAATGCGCGCCTTGGGCTTTACAGGATTATCAAATTCGATGACTATTGATTCGTAAATATACGAATCGTTAAGTATCGAAATGTCAGACTTGATCAAAGACCTGTTTCCGTTGGGCGTGGCGACCGGGCCTGCGTTCTGTAACCGCGATGAAGAGCGGGGAGCGATGAAGCGCAACATTCGTGCTGGCAGGCACACGTGGATCTGGGCGCGACGGAGAATTGGGAAGACCAGTCTGATCGAGCAGGTGTTGCTGGAGTTATCTCGCGCCCGACCAGCGATCCAGGCCGCCAAACTGGACTGCAATATCGTTCACGATGCTGATTCTCTGGATCAGGCCCTACGTCGCTCGGTGGCCGACCTCGCCATTCGCATGACACCCGGCGGCCGTACCAAGGTGCAGAACTTGTTGGGCAGCTTCTTCGACCGTTTCCGTCCGGAGTTTCAGATCGGTACATCGTTGTTCCAGATGCGATTGAATCCGGTGGAGACACCTGCCGTGAATATCGCGGATGTTCTGCTAGCGCTCGATACGCTTGCCGTAGAGCTGGACCGACGTGCTGTTGTGGTTCTCGACGAGTTTCAGCAGGTGAGCAGGCTCACTCATGGTCGTAAAGATACGACGCTCGAAGGTGCAATTCGTCATGCGGTCGAGAGGGCCAAACGGGTCACTTACATCTTCTCCGGGAGTGAACGCTCTCTGCTAGCCGACATGTTCGAGAATGCGGATCGACCCCTGTATCACCATAGTCGGAAGATGAGCCTCGGAAGAATCTCTGCGGAGCACTATCGTGGATTCCTTAACGAGGCAGCGCGTGCACGCTGGCAAAGACCGCTGTCGGATGAGGCCCTTGACCTGATTCTCAAAAGATCACAACGACAGCCGTTCTACGTCAACAGCCTTTGCGGTCGACTATGGGATGCGCGACATCCCCCGACAACGTCAACCGTGGATCAGGCATGGGCAGAAGTGGTCGAAGAATCAACGCCGATTGTCACTGAGCGCGTCGGCAGCCTCAGCGCAACGCAACGAGCGCTATTGATCGGCATTGCAAATGCCGGGCGTGTTGAGCAACCCACGAGTCAGGCATTCCTAGCCAGTATTCGCTTGTCCGCATCGACGGGAAGCAATGCGAAGGATGTACTGGAAGCACAGGACTTCATCCGCCCTGATCTCGAAGGTGGCTGGTTTATCGTCGATCCCGTGATGTACAGCTATCTGAAGCGCTGAAGTACTATCAACTTGCGTTAGCAAACGTGCAGTACTGTTCCTTTTCGACGAGGTCCATCACAAAAGTCAGTTTCGCCATTCCGCTAATAATCGCCATCACCGTTCCGAGTTCGCAGATCTCGGCGCTGGAGAAATGATCCTGCAGCGCCTTGATACGTTCTTCGGTCAACAGCCCATCTGGGTTGGTCAGCGCAACTTGATCGGCGTAGTCCACAACCGCGCGTTCTTTGGGGTCGAGTGCCCCTGAATCCGGATCGCTCATAATGGCGTCAATTTCTGCATCGGTCAGGCCAGCCTCAGACGCACCCGCGGTGTTCTGTTTGTTGCAGGTTTTGCAGCCATGCAGTGCGGATAGTCTCAAGCGGGCAATCTGCTTAAAGCGTTGATCCACAACCCCTTCGAAGAACAGGTTCTGGTAGAAATCACCCATCACAAATTTCAGGACGTGAGGCGCAGTAGCAAAAGCCTCCACGAACGCCGGTTCCCCGGTCAGACCATTGAGAGTATCCCAGGCGAGGGCGAACTCATCGGGCATTTGATCGCGTGAAATACGTTCGAGTGTGCTCATGACCGTCTTCTCCTAGAACTGAACGATGGCACCGCCATCGACGTTGAGACCTAAACCGGATACGAACTGCGTCTCTTCAGCCGCCAGAAACAGCGCGGCGATAGCAACCTCACGCGCTTCTCCCAACCTTCCGATTGGAGCCTTCTGCTCCCAGTACGCTTTGAAGTCAGGGTCGTCCATGAAGGGCTGTGACAGTTTGGTGATGATCGATCCTGGCTGCAGGTAGTTGACCGTGATGCCATGCTTTCCGAGGTCGACTGCCATACCTTTGGTCAGTCCGGCGACCGCATGTTTCGAGGTGCCATAGATGGCCAGTCCAGGTCCTGCCACATCCGACATGATCGAACCGAGATTGATGACGCGCCCTCGACCGCTGGCCTTGAGCATCGGCACCGCTTCCCGGGTGAGGCGAAACACGGCGCGCACGTTGACCCCCATGATTTGATCCCACTGCTCGTCAGTGAGCGTATCGAATTCGCCGGCAATGACGATCCCCGCATTGTTGACGAGAATGTCCAGACCACCGAGCGCGGACTCAGCCGTTTCAAGAATGGTTGTCTGCGTGGTGTCATGTGCGATGTCGCCAACAATAGTTGTCACATCAGGTGTGTCAGCAAACGCAGCATCGAGCTCGTCGCTGTTGATGTCTGTAGCAACGATCTTGGCGCCGCGCTCGAGATAAAGGTCAGCAATAGCCTTGCCGATGCCGTTTGCTGCGCCTGTAATGACGGCACGCTTGCCGGTCAGATCAAACATTGAATAGCCTCCAAAAAAAACGGCGCACCCTCATTTCGAAGGTGCGCCGACACTGACGGTAAAAACTTCGGTGGGTTAGCGGCCGAAATTAAATCCGGCCTCGACGCCCCATACGCGCGGCGGGCCATAGTTGGCGAACGTCCACAAAGCGCCGACTGCCTGAGCCGCCGTCTTGTAGCGATCGTCGGTCAGGTTCTTGCCGAATGCGGAGATGTACCACTTGTCGTCAGGCGCCGTGTAGGTCACGTTGGCGCCTAGAATGGTGCGTTCTTCGAGAATCGTATCGAAGTTCGCGCCGATGACCTCGTTGTAGTAGTAGGTGTTCTCGTCTTCGTAATTGAAGTTGATGTTGTAGCGGATGTTGGCGCCGCTACCGAGGTCCTGCAGGTACGTGAGGTCGATGCCGCCGGTCAGTTCAGGTGCGCGCGTTACTTCGCGGCCTGAGAAGTCCTCATTGTTGCCGTCTTGGTCGAGGTCGAGAATGAACTCGTTGTACTCGGCGTCCAGCGTGCCGATGTTGGCCCGCAGTGTGAGGTTGTCGGTCAGCAGCGCTTCGAGTTCAAGCTCGAGACCATTTGCGTCAACGTCAGCTGCGTTAAACGTCCGCGTCTCCTGGAATGCTGTACCCGGCACGGTCACAACCGCGCTTCGCTGGAAGTCTTCGTAGTTCACGAAGAAGTAGGTTGCGTTGAAACGAACTCGATCATCAAAGCCAGTGGTCTTGATACCGATCTCATAGTTGTTCGCAAATTCTGGCGCATAAGGCTCCAATGGGAAGTTGTCGAATCCACCAGAGCCGGCCTGGTCGTTGTAACCGCCCGACTTGAAGCCGCGCGACGCGGTGAGGTAGCCGTAGACTTCATCGCTGAAGGTGTAGGCACCCGTTACCCGCCACGTGATTTCATCAAAGTCAGCGGTGTCGCTTTGAACGGCGAAAGAGGCCAGCGAGAAGTCGGCGCCGTCAAGCGGCTCGCCACCGTTCGGCAGAATCTCGCTCTCCGGCAGGCCTTCCCGTGCGGTGAAGTCTTTTTCTTCCTCCGTGTAGCGGATACCGACACCCAACTGGAACCGGTCGGTGAAGTCGAAGGTCATGTCCGTAAACACAGCCGTTGCCGTCGCTTCCTGACGGTTACACAGCAACAGCGGGTTCTCGTTATCGAGCACACCCGGTACAGCGGAACCGAAGAACTCGGTCAGACCGAGCTGCTGGCGAACGCAGAAGTCTGTGTCATTCGTCTGGTAGAAGAAGCCTGCAACGTAATTGAACATGCCCGGCAGCTCGGAGGCGATACGTGCTTCCAACTGGAAGGTCTCACGATCATCGTCACGGCGCGCGGCGAAGAAGCTCTCATACGGCGTGCCGAGATACTCGTTCGGAAGACGGGATTCCTGATTCCGCTGACCGAGCACCGCGTAGATCGTGTGGTTCTCGAGAGCGTATTCGAGGTTCAGGTAGGCGCCGAATACGTCGACTTCCTGCGTGTCGTTCAGACCAACCACGCTCGAGTTATGAATGCCCGCTTGCTCCAACGGATCACCGCTGGTGACGCCCGGGAAGCCGAGATCGGTCGCCAGCTGTCCGGCGCCGTCTGGGGTCACGTTAACAACCGGGACGGGATCGCTGCGATCGGTGATGACTTCAATTTGCCCGAGGATCGACAGACGGTCGCTAGGTTCCCACAGCAGCTTGCCGCGTGCGGATAGTACGTCTTTGCCACCGGCATTGTCGCCATCGCCGCGGACTGGAGAGCCGTCGGTCTGACCGGCATCGCCGAGACCCGCGCCGAACGCATCAATCGGGAAGTCGACTTTGCCGTTCTCGTAGTATCCATCGCTGGTCTGATATATACCGGCAAAACGGAATGCGAGTGTATCGCTCAGCGGTTGGTTGTAGGCAAAACGCAGTTTGGTGTCATCGAAGCTGCCATATTGCAGGCTGGCGTCGACGGTCTGCGCTTCCATGTTGGGTTTGATGGTTCGCACGACCACCGCGCCGCCTGTCGTGTTTTTACCGAACAGTGTGCCTTGCGGGCCACGCAAAACTTCGACAGCTTCGATATCGAAAGGCTCAAGAAGCTGGGTTTGGACATGGGGGACGACGAAATCGTCGACGATCACGCCAACTTTCGGATCAAAGTGGACGATGATGTCTGTCTCGGCGGCGCCACGCATCGCAAACGATGCGGCATTGAACCCGGTGACAGTGGCGGCAGAGAAGTTCGGCACGAAGGTGGCGATTTCGCCAATGTCCTGTGCGAAGAGCCCTTGGAATTGCTCGGCTGACACGGCCGAGACGGCCACCGGCGTCGTTTGTATATCGGTTTCGGTGCGACGGGTGGCCGACACCACAATCTCTTCAAGCTGCTGTTGCGCTACCGCAACATCTGGAAGGAGCGTCGAAGCGGCGCACAGTGTGCCGAGCGCGACGCCCTTTACAGAAACACGCAGACCCTTGTTCATCTTGAATCCCCCCGGATTGCGACAAAATTGGTACGTCGCGACTCTGTTGTATCGACCCAAAAAAGTCAAGCAAGACTGTTTTTTTTGTTTTCGGCGTGTCTATACTCGACCCGAGAATTTTAGGGGGGGTAGGTCGAGTGATTGCGAAGACACGATTTTCAGCGCTAGTAGCGGTGAGCGCTTTTCTTCTGGTCGGTTGCGGCGAGTCGACGGATGTCGCTGAAATAGCGGACAGCGCGGCAACGATTGAATCGACTGATGAATTCACGGAGCGTGCGGTCGACCTTGGGCCACGAGATCAGATGCCCGGAGCCGCGTTGTACGGGCAGTATTGCGCCACCTGCCACAGCGGTGGCATCGCGAAGGCGCCCCATTTGACCTTCCTCGAGATGCTGTCTCCGCAGTCGATCCTCACCACGATGAATGAGGGCATCATGCAGACACAATCGGCTGCGTTGACCGATGCGCAACGCCGGTACGTTGCCGAGTACATCACTCAGACTCCGGCCGACAGCAAGATGGCGCAACTGGCCTACGCGCCGATGTGCAACGAGTCGATCACGATGGATGTGGACTCGGGTATCGTCAAAGCGGGCTGGGGTTACGACACAAACCGCTATTCCGGCGCTGAGCAGGCGGGCCTTAGCGCCGAGGATGCTGCTGACCTTCAACTGAAATGGGCCTATGCCTACCCTGGCGCGTTGCGGGCGCGTTCTAACCCCACGGTCGGCTTCGGGGCTGTATTTGTTGGCAGTCAGGACGGCAGCGTTTATGCGCTGGATCTGGAGACCGGTTGTGCTCATTGGCGCATTCAAGCAAGTGCCGAAGTTCGTACCGGTGTGATTCTCGCGGAGGGCGTCGATGGCGAGCCCCCGCTCGCCATTTTCGGTGACATATTGGCGCGCTTGTATGCGGTCAACGCGATGACCGGAGAGGCGGTCTGGTCGTTCAAAGTCGACGAGCATCCCAGTGCGACGTTAACGGCAACACCGTCGCTCGCCGAGCATCGTGTCATTGTGAACGTGTCATCGCTGGAGGTGACCGCTGCAGCCAATCCTGAATACGCCTGTTGTACGTTCCGCGGCAAGACGGTCGCGGTTGATGCGGCGACTGGTGACATCGAATGGACCCACTACGCCATCCCGGAAGCGCCGAGCGAGGTTGCGAGAACGTCGGCGGGCACGGCGGTCATGGCACCATCCGGTGCACCGGTGTGGGCAAGCCCAACGATCGATCTAAAGCGACGCCGCGTCTATATCGGTACTGGTGAGAATTACTCTTCACCGGCCGACGGCAACAGCGATGCTGTGATGGCGGTGGATCTGGATAGCGGCGAACGCGTCTGGACCCGCCAGACATTTGAGGGTGATGCGTGGAATGTGGCCTGCATGATGGCCAACAATCCGAACTGCCCGGAGGAGGATGGTCCCGACTTCGATCATGGCTCGAGCATCTTGTTGGTCGATGCGGGTGAGGATCGGCAGGTGTTGGTCGCGGGCCTGAAGGATGGCCACGTTATCGGGCTCGACCCCGATGCCGAGGGCAACTTGCTTTGGCAGACAAGGGTGGGCCGCGGCAGCATTCAGGGCGGAGTCCATTTTGGACTGGCTGCGGAAGGTAGCACCGTCTACGTACCGATCAACGACATGAACGATACTCGCAATGGCGATGTCCTGTCGGCTGAAGATGCGCGACCCGGTGTGCACGCAGTGAACGCGGCGACCGGGGAGGTGATCTGGAGCCACGTGCAAGAAAATGTCTGCCCGGACGACATGGCATTGTGTGACCCTGGCGTCTCCGCGCCGGTCACGGCTTTCCCGGGTGCGGTGGTCGCAGGCCACCTCGATGGGTTCCTCCGAATCTATGCCCGTGAGTCGGGCGAGGTGCTTTGGTCCTATGACACGAAGCAGCCGGTGCGAGGGGTGAATGGTATCGAAGGTGCTGGCGGTGGCATGAGCGGGGCAGGACCTGTGGTCGCGAATGGACATCTGATCGCAAACTCCGGCTACGGTCTCTATTTTCATGGGGCCGGCAATTTGCTTGCTGTGTTCGCACCGATATCGCAAACAGGGTCTGGTGATTGATGGGCCCGACGGGGCGGGACGTGACCCAGAACGCGTGGGTCGTCACCGACATCACAGCGGCCGCGCGGGCATGGTCGCGAACACTCGGCATAGGGCCGTTCTTTCTCGGAACCTATCCTGAGAGTGTGTTCGAAGACATGCGCTATCGAGGCGCGCCGGGCGTGCTGACGATGCGCACGGCGATCGCCTACAGCGGAGATCTACAGATCGAATTGATCGAGCCACTTGGCGATGCGCCGAATGCGTATCGAGATGTCTACCCCGCAGGGCGCACTGGCTTCCATCATGTGTGTTTGTGGAGTGAGGATATCGATCGGGACATCGGTCACTACGCACGTGCAGGCGCTGCGACTGTGAATGTCGGTCGTATGCGCGGCGGTCCGAGATTCGCCTACATCGATACACGGCAGCAGTTCGGTTGCATGACGGAACTGCTCGAGCAGCATCCGCATGTGCAAGCGATGTTTGCTAACTGGCAATCGCAGAGTCGCGATTGGGACGGTCGTGAGCCGATCGTGTACCTGTAGCCCTAAAGCCAGCGACGCGTTCGATTCAAATAGTCCTGAAAGGGTTGTCCGAACTTTTCGAGGAGTGCGGTTTCTTCCGGGATGATCTGCAGTTTGTTGAGCAGAGGGACGAAGGTCAGTCCGATCAAAACTGCGGCGCCATTGCCGAGCCAAACTGCCCAGGCCAACAACACCATTAGCAACCCGAGGTACATCGGGTTTCGTGTCCACTTGAAGATGCCGTCAGTAACCAGCGAACTCGCTCTTGCGGGCTGTATGGGGTTTACCGTTGTGCGGTGGTTTCGAAACTGCGCGACACCAGTGAGTGCAATCATTAGTCCCACAACCAGCAGTGCAATGGCAGCGAAACCCTGACGTTGGAATCTGTAGTTCAGCATGGGCGTCGCGTTGGTGGCCAGTTTCATGGCAGCGCCGAGTGCGCCTGCGATGAGGGGCGGCGGTATGTGCATTGCTTCTCCCTAATGACCGCGCATTTCGTTGACCACGTCATGGCCGTAAATGGCATCGAACTGCCGATGAATCAGTGACGGCATTAGCTTCGCGGCAATGCCAGGGAGCTGCCAGTACCACCACTGGCCGATGCCACTACGCGCATGAAACCGACCGGTGTTTGCCGACGCGCGTCGCTGGATATCAGAGGTGCGTGGGATGCGATGTCTCTCATAGCTGCGCAAGCCCGATGCGAGATCCCGATCATGATGCAGCGAGCGGGCAAGTACCCAAGCGTCTTCAATGGCCATAGCTGCACCCTGCGCGACAAACGGCAGCATCGCATGGCAGCTATCTCCCAACAGTGTCAGATTTTTTGTTGACCAACGATTGAGTGGTTCACGATCAAACAGCGCCCATCGGTAGTGCGTCTCTGCGCTTTCGATGATGCGCTGCAGAGTGGGATACCAGCCGGCGAAGTCCTGAAGCGCGTCGTCTTGGGTGCCCTTTGCGGTCCAGCGTTCGTCACTCCAGGCGTCGGTTTCTACGACGCCAACGAAATTGACGAGGTCCCCACCGCGCAGCCGATAGGTAACGGCGTGTCGACCCGGGCCGACCCATGCTCGTGCTGTTGCGGGCGGTGCGTGCTCGCCGAGTGCGCTTGTCGGAACGGTGCAACGCCAGGCAACGTTACCGGTGAAACGCGGCGCCGCATCGCCAAAAATCTGCGAACGGATTGTCGAACGCACACCGTCGGCTGCGATCACCAGGCTGGCGCTTTCATGGCGGTTAAGGGTGGTCTGCAGTGCGATGTCTTCGGCGGACTCGATGACTTTCTCAACCGCAACGCCGAGTTCGAGCGCACCAGGTTGCCGCGCTTCCAGCGCTGCGGCGAGAACATCAACCAGATCAGCTCGGTGGCAATGCAAGTACGGTGCGCCCCAGCGTACGGCGGCTGCGGAGCCTGCTGGTACCGAGAACACCGGTCTGCCGTCAATACCGCGAACCATTTCTATTCGTGTGGGCGTGACCGAGACATCCATCAGTGGCTCCAGGAGGTTGAGTGCTCGCAATACCCGAGAGGCGTTCGGCGAAATCTGGATGCCAGCGCCGACCTCGCTGAGCTCAGGCGCTTGTTCAATAACGCGCACATTCCAGCCATGAGCCTGCAATGCCAATGCGGTGGTCAATCCGCCAATACCGGCGCCGACGATCAGGGCGTCTTGGTCTTGCGAGTTGCGCATGGTCTCAATGCTACGTGAGAGTGATGTCATTGGGGTATGCTGCCCGCCTCGCAGCGATTATGGGAGTCAGCCGATGCGCAAGATGACGGTCACAGGACAGGCGGGCCTCGAGGACTTGAAGCTTTCGGATGTGGACGTTGGTGAACCCGGCGCGGGTGAGGTCCAGGTGCAGTGGAAGGCGACCTCACTGAATTATCACGACTTGATGGTCGCACAGGGTTTGATTCCTGTCGCAGGCGACAGAGTACCGATGAGCGACGGCGCAGGGGAAGTTGTTGCAGTCGGTCAGGGAGTGACCCGATGGCAGGTTGGCGATCGCGTTATGTCCACCTTTTTTCCGTTGTGGAGAACCGGTGCCCCCGCGCTGGACAATATGTGGCAAGTCGCCGGCGAAACTGTTGACGGCTTTGCGCTTGATCGCAGTAACGTCGGCGAACACACCCTGACGACGGTACCCGATGGGTACACGGATGCGCAGGCGGCTACCTTACCGTGCGCTGCCGTGACCGCTTGGCGCGCGCTCGTCGAGGAATGCAATGTACGGCCTGGAGACACGGTCCTGATCGAGGGAACTGGCGGCATGTCGCTGTTCGCATTGCAGATTGCTAAGGCGGCGGGTGCCACGGTGATCGCGACTTCTTCTTCAGACGAGAAGCTCGAGCGCCTGCGCGATATGGGCGCGGACCATACGATCAATTACCGCAGTGACGAGAATTGGGGCAAGACTGCTTACGCGGTATGTGGCGGCGTAGATCATGTGCTGGATGTTGGCGGTGGCGCGACGATTCGCCAGTCGACGGAGGCGGTCGCGATCGGTGGCAACATCGTCCTGATCGGCATTCTTGGCGGTCGTAAGGGCGAGATCGTTTTCCCGAAGTACTTCTTCAAACAAGTCCATCTCGCGGGCATCGCGGTTGGCAGCCATGTGCAACAAAAGCGCATGGTACGCGCGATCAATCAGGACGGTTTCAAACCGGTGATCGATAAGAGTTTTTCACTACCCGAACTCGGTGATGCGTTTGCGTATCAGGCCTCGGGGCAGCAGTTCGGCAAGATTGTGGTTGAGTATTGAGGAGCAGACATGGGCAAGGAACACGAATACACGATGACGATGTCCTGGACCGGAAACACGGGTGAGGGCACCAAGACCTACAAGAGCTACGACCGCAATTTCAGCGTTAACGCCGATGGGAAACCCGAATTACTCGGCTCCGCTGATCCCAATTATCTTGGTGATGCCTCGCGCTGGAATCCGGAGGAGTTGCTCGTGGCCGCACTGTCGGGCTGTCACAAGCTCTGGTTCCTGCATTTATGCGCAATGAAACGCATCGTCGTTACCGACTATGTGGATCACCCAATCGGCACGTTGAATGCAGAATCGGATGGCAGTGGAGAGTTCACCGCAACCGTACTGAAGCCCACCATTACGCTTGCGGATCCATCGCAGGCCGAGGCCGCCGACGCTCTGCATGAAACCGCGCATGACAAGTGTTTCATTGCCCGGTCAGTCAACTTCCCGGTGACCGTAGAGGCCACCTACCAATAAACGAAACTCAGACTGTCGGGCTGATGATGAGACCCACGTCAGGTCTGGCTTCGCCCGACAGCACTTCTTTGTAAGCTGCCTGCAACAACGACATGCCATTCAAATGCCGGTAGCTGATCCAGTCGGCGGTGGCCTGTGTTGCCTTGAGCCAAAACTCGTAGGTGCGCTTCTCAAACTCGCCGGGCCCCCACTCCTTGTTGCGAGTTTGCATGTGCCCGGGTGCGAAGAACATCTGGCTGCGTTCACGAATAAAGTCGGGTCCCATCGAGTTTTCTTCGTAGTGGGTCAATCCGACGTTTGAGGTGAATTTCATGTTGTCGCCCAACATTGCGTGCAACTTTGACAGCACCTTGCCATTGCCGGACATGTCGACGATCACCGTTGGCTTCGAGGCGTCGATCGCTTCAAGGTCGTTATAGTCGACCGCGCTGTTGTAGAAGCCCATGTTGCGTACCGCATCGAGATTGCCACTCGAGGTAACACCGATGACCGGACGCTTCCCTTCGTCGGTAGAAAGGCCGACCGCGAGCCCCACCGAGGTCTTCGAAGACGCGCTCGGGATGATGATCCGCTCGGCGCCAAAGAAGTCATTAGCGATCAGGTAGTCATAGAGACAGAAAGAAGTCGCGTACAGCGGGAAAAGCAGCATTCGCGCATCGTCCAGCGCGGCGTCGTAATGCGGCTCGTGCGAGCACCGCGCGTAGGCGTTGTACACGGGCGGCAATTCCGCCCGGTGCTCGGCAGCATCAAAAAAGCGCGTTGCCGAGACCCGGCCTGGCTTCATGCGCAGGTGCGTACCCATCGGCCAATAGCCATAGAGGCGCTCGCCAACGGCGATTTCGTCGTGGCTGGATTCCACAACATCAGCGAAACCCCAAACAGGAATTACGCCGAAGTCGTCGTCGACCGGAAAGAACTTCCAATAGCCGATGCGCTCGCCAACAACGGCATATGTGATGTTGTTCGCCGTCAGCGCGAATCGGTCGATCGCAACGATGATCTCACCGGCCTGCGCAGGCGCGAACTCCCGATCGCTAACGCGCGTATTCGAGTACGCTGTCTTGTGAACTTCCAGTTGGCTGTTTCGCATGTGTCCGCCCCGCTTTGTGATCTGCACGCGAGTGTCGGCCGATCGCGTGTAGGGGTCAACCGCTTCTAGATCAGTTGGATTGCCAGGGCGGTGGCGACTTGTCCAGAAAGCTTTGGATTCCGTGTTGCCCTTCTTCACCCGCGAGTGCCTGCGAAAATGCATCGACGGCACGCTCGATAAAGTCGTCTAGCGTTTGCGCTTCGAGATGCTGGATCAGCTGTTTTGTCGTGCGATTTGCACCGGGCGCGCATGAGCGAATGTTGCGCTTGATCCGCTCGAACCGCTCCCGCAATTGCGCCTCATCGGTTTCGACAAAATCCGCGAGTCCAAGCGCTAAAGCCTCATCAGCCGTAAACGCGGCGCCCGTGAGCATCAGACGTTTTGCAGCGATGGTGCCGGCGCGTCGTACGATCCAGGGTGCAATTTGGGCGGGTATCAATCCGAGGCGCGTCTCGGTCAATGCGAAACGAGTGCCCGAATGGACGATCGCAATATCGGCCGCCGCCATCAGGCCGAGCCCACCGGCCATGGCAGCGCCGTGGACGACCACGATCACGGGTTGTGGCTGCAGTGCCACGGCGCGAAGCAGTCGGCCGGTTTCGCGACTGGCTGTGCGAGTGTTTTCGGGCGAGGACCCGTGCTCGGTGTTCAGTGCGTGGAAGCCCTTAAGGTCGCCACCGGCGCAGAACACCTTGCCGGCACCTCGAAGCGTAACCCCGCGAATACTCACGTCTCGCGCTGCGCGTGCGAGTTCCGAGGTGAGTGCCGAGATCATTTCGGGGGACAGCGCATTGCGCGCATCCGGGCGGTTCAGCTCGAGCGTCAACCAATCGGTTTCGCGGGTGATATTGAGAATTGGGTCTGCCACTTGTGAAGTGTAACCGGGAGTGACAAAAAAGCCCGGCACGGGGCCGGGCTTTTTCTCTATATAAGCAAATCGCTTACCAGCGGTTTGACCCGCCGCCGCCGCCACCGTAGCCGCCGCGATCAGGACGCGGTGCGCGAGGACGAGCCTCGTTGACCGTGATGTTACGGCCATCGAGACTTGTGCCGTTCAGGCCGTCGATCGCAGCCTGCGCTTCTGCGTCACTACCCATCTCGACAAAGCCGAAGCCTTTGCTGCGACCGGTGTCGCGGTCATTGATGACAACTGCAGAATCGACCGTGCCGAAGGGCGCAAACGCGTCCTGCAAGCCATTCTGATCCACTGAATACGGCAAATTGCCGACGTAAAGTTTTTTACCCATTTGATTTAAACCTCCTTAAGGCTCTCCAGTCGCTCAAGAAGATTCAGGCATTTTGCCAGGAACTCGGTCGAAGCGATAACGGGGTAATAGTATAGCGTTTGGTCTGACCTATGGATCAATCCCAAACCGGAAAATTTCACGAAATTGAAATGTGAAAGCACAGCTCCCCAACCGTTTTACTAGTGTACAGCGGATTAAACGCAGGTTCCAAAAAACCTTGTGATCTGAATCGCTTTTCCGATCGGAATAACTGGACTTGATTCTCCGCAGAATCTAGAATTTTCGAAGTTTCAGAAATTAATGAAATCGATGGAAATCACGCCATATCAACAGGCTTTTGTCCTGCATTTTGGTGAGATGGGCAGCCGCTGGGGCATCAACCGTACTGTGGGACAAGTGTATGCGTTGCTTTATGTCAATAAAGCACCGTTGAACGCAGAGCAGATCACAGCTGCGCTCTCGATCTCGAGATCCAACACCAGTATGGCGTTGAAGGAGCTGCAGGCGTGGCGTTTGGTCAGACTCCAGCACTTGCCCGAGGATCGCCGCGATTACTTCATTGCGCCCGAGGATATTTGGGAGATTTTCCGCACGTTGGTGGTCGAGCGTCGCAAGCGCGAAATCGATCCTACGCTCTCGCTTTTGCGCAACGTGCTTTTGGAACGGGCGACGAGTGAAAAGGACCAATATGCCGAACAGCGCATGCGCGAGATGCTCGAGTTGATCGAGCTTGTGACTGGCTGGCTCGACGACGTCAGTGATCTGGAACATGGAACTGCGGTCAAGCTCATGAAGCTTGGCGGTAGCGTACAAAAATTGCTCACCGCCCCTGCTCGCTTAAAGCGCGGCGGCAAGGCGCAAGCAGGAGGAAACGATTAGATGAACGCCGATCCGCTGCTGTTGTCGCGAATTCAGTTCGCCGCCAACATCAGCTTTCACATCCTGTTCCCGATGATCACCCTGGCGCTGGGGTGGCTGTTGTTGTTCTTCAAGTTGCGCTTCAACGCGACCGGCGACGACAAGTGGATGAACGCTTACCGACTGTGGGTCAAGGTTTTCGCGTTGTCGTTTGCGCTAGGCGTCGTCAGTGGCATCACCATGAGTTTTCAGTTTGGCACCAACTGGCCAGGCTATATGGAGACTGTCGGGAATATCGCAGGTCCGCTACTCGGTTATGAGGTACTAACCGCGTTCTTTCTGGAGGCGAGTTTTCTCGGCATCATGTTGTTCGGCTTTAAGAAGGTGTCGAACAGAGTGCATACGCTCGCGACCGTGTTGGTTGCAGGCGGGACGACGCTCTCGGTGTTCTGGATTCTTGCGCTCGTGTCGTGGATGCACACGCCTGCCGGCTTTGAGATGCGAGATGGCGTGGCTTACGCGACGGACTGGATGGCAATCATCTTCAATCCCTCGTTTCCGTACCGGTTGACCCATACGATGTTAGCGTCGTTCCTGACGGTTGCTTTCCTGATGGCAGGGTTGTCGGCGTTTCGCTGGTTGCGCAATGATCGCACCCCGGCGGTCACCGCCACCCTGCGAACCGGATTGATCCTTGGTGCCATCATCACGCCACTGCAGATCCTTGCGGGAGATTTGCACGGACTCAACACGAAAGAGCACCAGCCCGCGAAAGTTGCCGCGATGGAGGGATTGTGGGAGACCCAGGGGGGCGCACCGCTGGTCCTATTCGGTATCCCGGATGAGGATGCGCGAACCAACCATTACGCGGTGGAAATCCCTGGGCTGGCTTCATGGATTCTCACACACGATTTCAACGGCGAACTGACCGGCCTGAATGATTTCGAGTCGCACCCGCCCGTAGCGCCGGTGTTCTGGGCATTCCGAATAATGGTTGCGACTGGTCTTGCCATGCTGGTTGCCGCTTGGTGGGGCGTAATCAAGCTGCGTCGTGGTGGCCTACCGGGCGTTTGGCTGATGCGCATCCTAACAGCGATGACGTTCTCCGGCTGGGTGGGTGTGCTCAGTGGCTGGTACACGACTGAGATCGGTCGGCAGCCGTATTTGGTATCTGGGGTGTTAAAGACGGCTGATGCGGTGGGCCCGGTGAGCGGTGGCGCCGTTGCCGTGACGCTGACGCTGTACCTGATCCTGTACACGATCCTGATCGGTGCCTACATCTCCGCAGTGTTCTACCTTGCGCTGAAAGCGGGCTCGCCGGAAGCCAAGCGTGCTGAGCCGGCGGCACATGGTCCGGCGCTGATCCCGGGTGTGCGTCTGGAAAATGCCTGAGCTGATACCGGATCTGTCGACGCAGGAAGGGTGGTTGCCGCTGGCCTTCATGGTCATGATGGGGATCGCGATCCTCGCCTATGTGATTCTGGATGGGTTCGATCTTGGCGTCGGTATGCTGCTGCCGCTGGGCGACCCTGATGAGAAAGATCTGATGATCGCGTCGATCGGACCATTTTGGGATGCGAATGAAACCTGGTTGGTGCTGGGCGTCGGTATTCTGCTGGTCGCCTTCCCGACGGCGCACGGTATCATCCTTGGCGAGCTGTATCTGCCTATCGCGATGATGTTGATTGGTTTGACACTGCGCGGTGTGGCATTTGATTTCCGTGTTAAGGCACGCGATAAATTTAAAGAGACCTGGAATCGAGCATTCTTTGCGGGCTCCACGCTAGCTGCGATCAGCCAGGGCTACATGTTGGGTCAGGTGATCACCGGTTTCGTAGGCGATCTGCCCAGCCTCCTGTTCTCGCTGTTCATTGGTATCTGCCTGGCCTCGGGATATGCGCTGCTGGGTGCGACCTGGCTGATTATCAAAACAACCGGCGATTTGCAGATGCGGTCGATCCGTTGGGCACAGAACTCGATAGTGATGATGGCAGTCGGCATCGCCTCTGTGTCGGTTGTTACCCCACTCGTCAGCAACCGGGTGTTTCACAAGTGGTTCGACATCGGGAATCTTCTGATGGTGTGGCCAGTACCCGTTGCGACGCTTGCGACGCTCGCAATTGCATGGCGTACGCTGAAACGCCTGCCGGTGCGCCTCGCCGACGACAATCACTACGGCGACTGGGTCCCGTTTGTTTGTACCTGCGGTCTGTTCCTTCTTTCGTTCCATGGCTTGGCCTACAGCCTGTTTCCTTACCTGGTCGTCGATCGCGTCACGATCTGGGATGCAGCTGCGGCGCCAGAGTCACTCCTGATCATTTTCTTTGGTGCCGCTTTTGTGCTGCCGGTCATCATCGGTTACTCAATATTTGCGTATCGTGTGTTTTGGGGTAAGGCAACGCCACTCGAATACTACTGAGCACAACGACATGAACAACGGAGTGATGATGCTGGCGGCGGTTACAGCCGTGGTCGCGTTTTTCAACCGAAACACGCTGCCAGGCCCTGAGTTCATGTTGCCGGAACTCGCATCGGCACCCGTGCAGGTCAAATCGCGGTCAGCTTCGTTCGAGGCTCGCTGGAAAGGTCGGGACTACAAGGTCGATCCACTATACGAATACAGCCTCAGCGGATTGGTCGTGTCCTATCGGCAACACGACGGCGAGTCGCGAATGCATCGACAAAGCGATGACCATCTGAATGCGGCTGACCTGTGTGTCGTGTGGGGTGCCAATGCGGACCATAGCGGACTCAACAAGCTGGATTTTTACAATGGGATTTTCACCTGCAACTGGTCAACACGAGATCAGGCGGCGTGGGATGCGTTCGATCAAACCGAGATATCCAATAATCATTTGTTATCCGACAGTCCGGCGATACGGAAGGCGATCAGCAAAGTGAAAATCGGAGACCAAATTCGCTTGAGTGGGTATCTGGCGGAGTACACGTCGCCGAATGGCAGTTCACGCGGCACCAGCACAACAAGGCTAGATACGGGCGATGGTGCTTGTGAAACGATCTATCTCGACAACTTTCAGATTGTCAAACGTGTGATCACACCTTGGCGGTGGATCTGGTGGGGTTCACTCGCAGTGCTCCTGCTAACCATCGTCAATCACTTCCGGATGCCGGTGCGCGTGCGTCGCTAGGATTTTCCGAATCTCGATTCGAAGCCTTTGTGAACCCGCCATCCGAAAAATGGCATGACGATGCCGAGTGACGCGTAGGTCCAGCCCGCGAACAGGAACGTCTGCTCTGAGCCCAGCAGCGCCACCAGAATCGAGACGATCGCCGATGAGCCGATGATCAGCCATGACAGCACCTCTGCACGCGTCAGAAAGCGCTCGGGCTCGGAGAGCGACAATCGATCGTGAGCTCTCAATGCATAGGCATAAAGCGCAGCGATCGAGAAGCTCGCTAACAGAAACCCGACGCCATAGATGACGAACAGCGCGCGCGCTTCATCCGATGTCGTAATACTCATTTCGTACGGTACCCAGCCGCCGGTCAAAGACGACAGCGCAGCCGATGCCATGGCGCGGAGCGGAAACACATAAACCAGCAAAACAAAAACCAGGAACATGCTGATGAGGGTCGCTCCCGTGGTGTCGAGTCCGTATCGCCGTGACCATGCCCTATGTGCGAACCAGAACATCATGAGTAGCGTGAAAGAGGCGAGAAACGCCGGGATGAATCGAAGCGCGTAGATCAGCTCTTCAAATGACTTTGGTACTTCGTCGAAGGAAATCACCAGCAGCGTAAGGGTGAACGCAAACGCGGCATCGACGAAAGTCTCCAGGCGGGTATTTTCGGCACCCCGGTCCCTGAACACCCCGTCTTCGAGAAACGGCAGCTCATCCGATTTCATTGCTGACTCCATCACGATCGTTGTCGACGCGATAGTGACGAGCGGGACGCTACCGCGTCAACAAGGCGAGGCCTCAGGCCGTACTTCGAAAGCGACCGGTATCGATCGAAACTGTGGAGGGCAATAAAGTCATCGACCAGTATTGGTGCAGTGTTTGCACCATCTCGTAGGTGTCGGCCATCGTCATAGGTTTTGCGAAGTAGCCTGCAACGTTATGTCGGTAGGCTTCATTGATGTCTTCAGGGCGCGATGAGGTGGAGACGATGAAGACAGGTGTTGAGGCGATCGTTGGGTCGAGTCGGATGCGTTCGAGTAGCTCCAAACCACTGAGTCCTGGGAGGTTGATGTCCACGAGCATCACCGGTGGACGTCGTAATGCGTGCTTCTCGATTTGATCGCGCAAGAGCGTGAGCGCTTGCTCACCGTCTACGGCGCACAGCAGGTCGACGGCGATGTTCATGCGACGATAACTACGCTTCAGTTTTTCGATATCGAGATCGTCGTCTTCGACGACCAGCAATGAGTAGCGTGCTCTGTTCATGCTGCAACTACCTCGGGTTCGGTCAGTGAGGGCTTGGGCCATCGCACACTGATCCTCGTGCCGCTAGAGGGCACTGAGACAATCGATATTCCTCCACCAACGGACTCGGTGATTTTGCGAGCGAGCGCCAACCCGAGGCCAGAGGTTCTCGTATTCTCCGCCGTCGAGAGCGACTTGAACGAATCGAAAGCGGACTCCTGGAAGGTCGGTTCGATGCCCGGACCATTGTCGTTGATGGTGAAAAAGTAGTGGTGTTCGTCTTCGGTGATTTGCACGTCTATTTCGATGGCGCCTTCGTTATTGTGGTGTCTTACGGCATTGTCGAGTAGTTCCCGAAGTACCTGGATCGCACGGCCTCGATCGATACTCAACGCACCGATTTCGGTTTCGACTCTTGGCAGATTATCTGGCAGCCCCAATCCCTCGACGGCTGCGCTGACCAGAGAAGGGACCGTGAGAATCTCTATCACCTGAGGTTGTGCGCCGACTTCGCTGTAGGACAGCACGCCATGAAGGAGGGCATCCATTCGGTGCGCGCGCTTTGCGATAGTTTTCACGTGTCTTAAGGTGGGGACCAACTGCTCCGCGACTTTGGTGTCGTTGACTGCCGCGAGATCTTCTCGAATCCATTCCGTCAGTCCAACGATTCCGCGCAGCGGTGCCCTCAACTCACGGCTTGCCGCATGCGCGAAATCGGAGAGTTCCGAGTTTGCCATGGACAGTGCGTTATTCAGGCTGCGGTGTGCTGCCGTGGCAGCGTCGATGTGTGAGAGTGCACGGCGATTGGCGCGCGCCATGCTGACGAAGACGTACAGTAAGAAGAGGTCGATGGTCAGGCCGGCGATCAATATCGCCGTCGACACCCCAGTGTCGGGCAGGAACTCGTTGGACCGAAATTCAAATTCCCATTCGCGCCCAAACATCGGAAGTACACGGTAAGTGCGATGTTTTTCATCACCGGCGCTGGTTTCAAATTCGTCGAACAACACGCTCGTTCCGTCGGTGAGCTTGATGGCAACCTCCCGGTTGTCACGTCCGAGGGCACCGACCAGCAGGTCGTTGAAATTGAAGGGCGCGTAGACGAAACCAAGGAAAGCGCCTGCTGCGGCGTTCCAGGACGCATTCATGTCGCTGTTGTAGAACGGCGCAAACAACAAAAAACCCTGCTGCCCTACATCGTCTTGAACAAGCTGGATCGGGGCAGTGATTTGTGTGGATCGAGTGTCGCGTGCCCGCCGAGCGGCGGAGAAGCGGCTTGCCTCGTGCGCCATATCCAGCCCAATGGCAGCGAGATTCCGCGCCTCAGGCTCGACATAGACGATTGGCAACAGCTCGTCCATGTCGTGGTCCGGATAGGGTTGATACGTCGGTCGATCACTACGGTACTCTGCGATGTGGGTCTCAACGTCATCGCGTGAGACCGCGACGATCAATCCTATACCTGCGATACCAGGGTAGTTGGTATCGATCGCGAGCCGGTCTGCGAACGTCCGCCATTGTGCGCGACTCGGGCGCTCACGAGTCGCGTGAAGTGCGGCGACGCCCGCCAAAAGCGCGGTCTCGTAAGTCGCCATACGGAAGTCCACCTGCTCAACAACGCGCTCAACCACCTGATCAAAGCGTGTATCCGCCGCTCGGGCAGCCTCATTGCGCGCGATTATTGCAGCGATGAAGGTCAGCGCGAGTGCTGATGCTAGTACCGTCCAATGCAAGCCGGTCAGGCGACTGGCCTGTTCGAAGATTTCATTACGCGAGTGCGCAGAATGCACTTGACGCTCCGCTGCATTGATCGTTGCGTTCTTCATAATCGGTCGCTGGTGAATCCCTGAGGCATGTACGCCATAAGGGAGTTAGCGGCCGAAATCGCCCGATCCTTAACCAGGCGTCGCGCTGGCTTGTCTTATAGAAACGAGTCTTTCGAGCAGCGCGTATGTCTGTCTGACTGTCGAACTGACGTGGAAGTCTGTCTCGATACGGTTGCGCCCGTTTTTCCCCATCCGGGCTGCCGATTCAGGATCGGCGTGTAATTGTCTGATTGCGGTTGCCAGCGCCTTTGAGTCTGCGACCGGCACGACCAACCCCGATATCTGATGCGCCACCAGTTCGGCGTTTCCGCCAGTGTCCGTGACGATATTCGGGACGCCGTAAGCCATCGCCTCGATCACGGTTTTCGGCAATCCCTCGCGACGCACGGCAGGCAGGACCGCTACATCACATGCCTGGATCAGGCTGGTGGCGTCTGTGCGCATTCCCAATGTCAGTGTTTGCTTACCGATGCCGGCTTGTGCGAGCTCAGCGCCAAGATGCGCGTCGTCCATGTCGCTGCCGATCAGAACCAGCTTCAAATTATTGAGGTCCGTCAACTTTGCACAGGCCTCGATTAGATACTTGACGCCTTTCCTTGGCCGATTGTTGGCGACGCATCCAACAACAAAATCACTGTTAGTTAGCCCGAGCGCACCTCTTGGTGTGGCGGGTTCCGTGTACCACGTCAAATCGTGACCTTTATAAATACGCTCGACGGTAACGGAATGCCTCACGCGCGGTCTCAGGTCGTCGACCACGGATTGCGAGACGCCCACAATGGCGTCTACGCGGGGATGCAGGTGCGTCAAGTAAGCCGCAGGGTCGTGACGATAGATGTTACCGGTTTGGCCGCGATACGTGATCATGACAACAGGCAGGCCGATGCATGCGAACGCTGCGTTGCATATCGCCTTGTTGTTGAATGCGTAAACTGCGTCGATATGGTGCTTGAGGATGATCCTGCGAATTTCTCGCATGTCCTTCCAGGAAAACTTTTTGCGCAGTTGCTGGTGAATTAGATTGACGCCCGCAGCACGGAGCTCTTCCGCGTAAGCAGAGTCATGCTGCGTCAGCACGTGCACTTCAACTCCGGCGCTCTGCAATCCGATGAAAGACTCTGCTTCGGGTCGGACGCTGTTGCGAGTATCAGCGTGGGATGAAATGCAGAGAAGACGCATCCGCTAGCGGCGTTGCCAGATAATGTCGCACTGACGATCCGCGGCCTCGAGCGAGTCGACCGACGTCATAACCACTTCACCGTCCTTGAGCAATCCGGGCTCGAAGCCTTTGCTTGCGAGCAGGTCGAGCATGTCGCGTGGCTTCAGGCCGCCCTGTCTCATGTAGTGGGGAGAGAATTCGGTAACGACGACCTCACAGCACTCGAGAGTAGCGTGCGCCCCTCGCAGTGCAATCAATTCAAAACCTTCGATATCGATCTTCATCAAACGAACAGGCCTGTCGGCGAGCTGCATCGATTCGAGCACGTCATCCAGCCTAGCGGTCGGTATATCGACAGTGGCGTGATCGTTGATAGGCAGGAGTGAATGACGCCCCCTATTGGCATCGGAAAACAGATGCAGAGCGGCACCCTCACTGTTATCAGACAACCCCATTTCATGTAGCGTCACGTGCTCGGCCTGATTCTGTTGCAGGTTATGCCGTATGAGATCGAGGTTATCCGGAGCCGGTTCGAAGGCGTGAACTTCTGCCGTTGTGCCGCGGCACAGCGTTTCGAAAAGTAGCGCATACCAACCGATGTTGGCGCCGATGTCGATTAATAGTTCGCCATCCCTCGGTTCGACGGTGGCACGCAGCCATTCGGTTAGCTGCGGCTCATGGCGTCCGTACTTATAGATATGGCGCCCGACGACGTCTTCGGTCTTAACCCGAAATTTTAGGCTGCCGACGCGAGCATTCAGGAACGCCCGACGTAACAGGAAGCGGTTGAGGACGTAGCTTACTGACTTGAGAGCAGACATGCGCGGCATGGTACTGGAAGCGGACGACTCGCGCACCGACTTGGACTGTGAGGTGTTCTTGGCTCAAACTGGCCGGATGAGTAAAGTCGACGCCGAGCAACCACTGCCGATTAGCGCCGTGATGATTTGCGGGGATGAAGCCGCACTGATCGAGCAGTGTATTGAGTCGCTTGCGGACCTCGGCGAGGTTTGCATCTACTTCAACGGAAAAGACGCGACGAAGTTTCAGCAAACGGTCGCAGGCTTTCCCAACGTCGTTGTGCACGAAGGTCCGTTTATGGGCTTTGGTCCGAGCAAGCAGCGCGCGGTGTCGTTAGCCAAAAACGACTGGGTGCTCTCTATCGACAGCGATGAGTGGTTGGACAGGGGGCTGCGAGACGCCCTGAGACAGATTCCACTGGAGAGCCATCGAGCGGCGTTCCAGGTCTTGCGCAAAAACCGATTTATGGGCGTACACGTCGCACGCGGCGGCTGGGGTAACGATCGACTGTTACGCGTCTTCCATCGCGATGCCGCTCGGTTCAACGACAAGCCTGTGCACGAGAAAGTCTACGTTGAACCTGACGTCTCGGTGGTGATGCTGCAGGGCACGCTCTGGCATGAGGCAGTCACCGATGTCGATCAGTTCTTGCAGAAAATCAGTCGCTACTCGACCCTGAATGCGGCGCAGAAATCTCGTTCGGTGCACCCCATCTTTGCTCTGCTGCGCGCGCAGTTTGCGTTTTTCAGGAGCTATATTTTGCAGCTTGGCGTGCTCGCTGGGTGGCGTGGGCTAGTAATCGCCTATGCGCGTGGCGTTGGTACCTTCTTCAAATACGTGAAGCGATTCGCCAGGCCGCCAGAGTGATTTGCTCAGTCGTCGTTTTGTGAATCTCTCGGTGCAAGGCCATCCACGACAGTGAAACGTAAGGCAAAGGCAGCTACCGCCAAAATGAAGATCGCACCTGCTTCAAAAACGATCGTGGCGGGCTCCATATCTTTGCTCTGAAGAACCACCAACCGTGAAAGCGCGGTGATTGCGATGAAGATCGGGTAGAGCACCGGGATTGTATTCGAGCGGTAGAAGATCCCCACCATCGAGATGACTTCCGTGTAAAGAAACAACAGAAGGATGTCGGCAATACGGATGGTCTGATTGGTCCACACCGTATTCAGCTCGATCAGTACCGCACCGACCGTCAATGCAACAATCAGAATCAGGATGCTGCGCTCGATCCCGTGGATGATTTTCGGTATGTCCATGCCGACATCTTTCCTTGTCCATGCCCTTCGATTGTACCTGCTGAGAGGCGCGCCGCAATTCGCGGCTGAGCTACACTAGGCGTTGATGAGTGTTGGGGGGACTATGGCAGATTCAACGCAGCCACTTTGGGTGCCGAGTGAAATGCGGATCGCGGACAGTGAGCTTGCGCGTTTTGAAGCGTTCGTTATTGCGCGCACAGGCAAGCATTTTGATTCCTACGAAGCGCTATGGCGCTGGTCGACTGAGGCGCTGGAGACGTTTTGGTCGTTGTTGTGGGATTTTGCCGGGCTGGCGCCGCGAGATCCGGAAGCACCGGTTTTGCATAGCACCGCGATGCCGGGTGCGGAGTGGTTCCCTGGCGCAAGGCTTAACTACATGGACGCCATTATGCGTCACGCGGATCGGCCTGAGCCCGTTGTCATATGCGAGCACGAGTCGGGTGACGTCGAGACGCTCGAGCGCTCCGAATGGCAGCGGCAGGTAGCCGCACTCGCTGCAACGCTAGTCGATCTTGGGGTTGGTCCCGGCGATCGCGTCGTGGCCTATCTGCACAACACACCGCAATGCCTTATTGCGTTTCATGCAACGGCGAGCATTGGCGCGATTTGGTCCGTCGCGGCACCGGATCTCGGTGCCAAAGGCGTGCTGGACCGGTTTGAACAGATCGAGCCGAAGGTGCTGATCGCGACTGACGGCTACGACTACGGCGGCAAGACTTTTGATCGATCGGAGATCGTGAACTCGATGGTTGAGGGTCTGCCGACGCTCAAGGCTCTGGTGCGAGTGCCAGCGACCGATTGTCGTGCGGCAAGACCAGCACAGGTCCCCGTGCTTGATTGGCCTGACGCCATTCGCGGCGACGCGCCATTACACCCGACCGCAGTCGACTTCGCCCATCCCCTTTGGGTGGTTTACTCCTCCGGTACGACCGGCAAACCCAAAGCGATCGTGCACAGCCATGGCGGTGTATTGCTCGAACATATCAAGCAGATGTCCCTGCAAATGGACATTCGCGCGGGTGACAGATTCATGTGGTTCTCGAGTACCGCTTGGATGATGTGGAACTACAACATCGCGGCGGCGCTCGTCGGCGCAACCATCTGCATCTATGACGGTAATCCCGTCAAACCGGATTTGGGTCGGCTATGGTCGGTCATTGAGCGCCATCGAATACGAGCGTTTGGTGCAGGTGCTGCCTGGTTCGAATCCTGCCGTAACGCGGGGCTGGTGCCGAGCGAGACCTACGACTTGTCGATACTGGACGCGCTCGGGTCTACAGGTTCGCCGTTACTGCCGGAGGTTTTCGACTGGATCTACGACTCGGTGAAAGCCGACGTGTATCTCGCTTCGATCTCGGGCGGCACCGACTTCGCGACGGCATGTGTTGGCGGTGCCGTCAGCGTGCCTGTAGTCAGCGGTGAAATCAGCTGCCGATCTCTAGGTTGTGCCGTTGAGGCGTTCGACCCGGCGGGCGTGTCGGTTGTCGATACAGTGGGTGAGCTTGTGATCACCAAGCCGATGCCATCGATGCCGATTGGTTTTTGGGGGGACAGCGACAACCAGCGTTACCTGGAGAGCTACTTTGATACTTACCCGGGTGTCTGGCGACACGGTGACTGGATCCGAATCACTGAGCGGGGGAGTGCAGTAATTTACGGTCGCTCAGACGCCACCATCAATCGACATGGCATCCGCATGGGCACCAGCGAGATTTATCGGGTCGTCGAGTCGATCGACGGTATTGCGGACAGTCTGGTGGTCGATCTTGAGTTTCTCGGTCGCGAGTCCTTGTTGCCTTTGTTCGTGGTGCTCGATCCTGGCGTTGAGCTGACCGAGACTCTGGTAGGGGAGGTCAAGACAGCGGTTCGAAGCGGACTTTCCCCACGACATGTGCCGGATGTGATTCATGAGATCAACGAGGTTCCGCGGACGTTTTCGGGCAAGAAGATGGAAATTCCCGTTCGACGTGTACTACTGGGTCAGGCGGGCGCTGAGGGTATCAACCGGGAGACGATGGCCAATCCGGACAGCATCGACTGGTTTCTGGCGGCTGCGGCAAATCGCCTGTTGGATCGCGGTCGGCAGTGACATCCCATAGCTTTCTCTCGATAGCGCAACGGTTGTGTTCGCAGGTTTTGTGCAGGTTGGGAACAGGTGGGCAAAAGTTGTCTAGATCAGTTACTATTTTTGTCTAGAGTTCTCCCCGCGAAGAGAAAGTCTTATGCAGCAGCTGTCCGGGCTTGACGCCTCTTTCCTGTATTTGGAAACAGCCAACACACCGATGCACATCGGTAGCCTCTGTATTTACGATCAGTCGACCGCGCCTGGCGGGCATGTCCGTTTCAAGGACATCCTGAAATTTTACGAAGAGCGTTTGCACAGAACCCGCGTGTTCCGCCAGCGCCTCGCGAAGGTGCCCCTGGCGCTAGACCATCCATATTGGATCGAAGACCCCGATTTCGATCTTGAGTTTCACGTGCGTCATATCGCCTTGCCTGCGCCAGGTGACTGGCGACAGTTGTGCATTCAGGCGGCGCGGCTGCATGCGCGTGCGCTCGACCTCAATCGTCCTCTTTGGGAGGTGACGGTGATCGAGGGGTTGGATGCGGTGGAAGGTGTGCCGAAGGGCAGCTTCGCGGTTGTCACAAAGGTGCACCACGCCGCGATCGATGGCGTCTCGGGTGCCGAAATCGCAGCTGCGCTGCATGATCCGTCACCGTTGGCTGAAGTGACGCCTCCTGATCGCGAGTGGATCGCAGAGCGCGAGCCCACCGGTTTGGAAATGCTCGCTAGGACGGGTGCCCGGATGGCTGGCGCACCGCTGCGAGTTGGCAGGATGGCGCGAAAAACGCTGCCAGCCGTTGGCAGAATCATTGGCGGGCTTGCGACCAAAGAGCTCAAGGGTCCGCAGTCGGTGCCCCGCACGCGGTTTAATGGCAACGTGACCTCGCACCGCGTGTTTGACGGCCGGACGTTTTCGCTGGATGACATTCGCGCGATCAAGAGCAGCCAGCCGGGCGTTACCGTTAACGACGTCATCGTCACGATCTGCGGCGGCGCTCTGCGCATGTATTTGGAATCGAAATACGAACTGCCAGATGAGTCGCTCGTGGCCATGGCGCCGATGTCTGTGCGGATGCCGAGTCAACGCCGGAGCGAGGGCAACCTCGTGGCCGCGATGAGTCTGCCGATCCGTACGGATATCGAAGATCCATTGGAGCGATTGCTGGCGGTTAACGAAGGCTCGCAGAATGCGAAGAAAATGACTTTCGCAATGGGTCCCGAGCTTGCTGTGAGCGCGGCTGAGTTTTTGCCCTCGACTACGGCGGGCCTCCTAGTACGGGCATATGCGCGTATGCGCCTGTCGGAATCGCTGCCGCCGCTGTTCAACACGGTCATCACCAATGTGCCGGGTGCGCAGGTACCGATGTATTCGATGGGCTCCAAGATGGTCGCGAACTACGGCGTCGGACCGGTAGTGCATGGCCTCGGTCTGTTCCAGCCGGTGCTCAGCTACAACAACAAGATTACGATCAGCGCCGTGTCCTGCCGTGAAATGATGCCGGACCCTGCGTTCTATTGTGATTGCCTTGAGAAGTCCTTCGAGGCGCTGAAAGACGCGACGATCGGCGAAGGTGCGGCCGCCGCCAGCGCGAGACTGGCGAAGAAGGCGCTTGCCAACGGCAGCGCTGGCGAGCCCAAACCGACTTCAGAGACAGCCACAAAAAAGAAAACCGCGAAGAAAAAAGCAGTCGCCAAGAAAAAGAAGAAGACGACTGTCAAAGACCAGACACCGAAGGGGGGTGAGGCCGCGTCCCGGCCGTGAGAAGGATCTCACGGCCGGGCCGACCATTTGGGGGGATTCAAAAAACCCGCGCGATTGGCGCATTTGGATGACGGGGGGCGAAACCTAATGAAGCCCTCCGCGCGGGTCGATCGGTGCGGATTTACCGCTTAACCAAGTAAAAGCAAACGGCGTGCCAAAAACGGGGTTTGACGCCTGTTTGACAGCAATCAGTGTGAAATCAGCTGTTTATCAACGGTTGTTGAATTAACTTGGTGTAGATCAGGCGAGAGCCTCGGGCAAAGTTGGTGCAAGAGGCACTACAGCGGTGCTCTTTTGCAGTGCAGCATTTCTCAAAAGCCGCCTTTTGTGCGGAATCCACCGCCTCCAAAGCCGCCACTCCGGCCCACATTTCGCGGGATTCGTACGCTTCTTGGCATTTTCGGTATGCGTATCTGGCCGATATGACCAGGCTGCCTCCCGGTGCTCACACGGGTTTGCTGAAACCGCTGCGCCTTCGAAATATGTCGCCACAACCGCTCACTTGAGATCAGACCCATGGTGAACTCTGAGAGCATGCGGTTCACGTGGCTTTGGTCGTCAATGATGCTGTTGCTGCGGTCGAATCCGCGCTCACGGTACCTTCGACGTAGCGTAATGAGCCCGTTCATACGATCTGCCCGCTTGCTGTGTAGTTCACGGTGTCCCTCTATGTACTCGTCGAGACGATCCGCTTCCTCACGCAACTCGGCGAGTGTTGCCACGATCTCGTCATCATTAGAACTAGGCGTCAATGCTGCCGCTCGCGCGAGCTCGCCAATGTCTTCGTCGCGCATTTCATCAGACAGACACTTGAGTGCCGCGACGTAGTCAGGATCGCGTCCGTCAGCAAACGCCTGACGCTGTCTCAACAGCGCAGCGAATTCCTTTTGAGCGACTTCGATCTGCTGCTCGATCTCGGCTAACGCCGTTTCGCCTTGGTCCACTGCCTCTCGCAGCGTGTCGCCCCCCGCGTCGCGGTCAGCATTTGCCTCTGCATCCGCAAGCGCTTGTGCGTGTTGCGCAGCGAGCGCTTCCAACTGTGCTACGTGAGCCGACAGTTGCCGCGGAATTTCATTGAGCGTGAAAAAATTTCGCCGTGCGCTCTCGAAGCGCGCGTGGCGAGCGACAACGCCATCCATGAAACGCTTGATCAGACCACCCTGATATTCCGACGTGCCATAGCCCTCGTCCCACAGATAGGAGAAGAGCGGATCATTGTCGTAGGGCTCACGTTTGAGCTCGCGCTGCGCCTGGGCGTCGTTCAGCTTTTCGGTCGCATTGGCGACGGTATCGAGAGCCTTTTGCGCGGTATAGACGAGGCGCTGATGCGATGCTGAATTTGCCAGCTGCCGATCCACGTTCTCGAGGAGATCTTCGAGCGCGCTCTCGGCATTCTCGAGTTCCTGTGTGCGTGACTGCTCTTCGTCACGTAGCTCGGTCAGTTTCGCCTTGTTCTCGGCGATCGATTTCGCCAGTGCTTCGAGCGCTGTTTCACGCCGTTCAAGTAACGCGACCGCATCACGGTCGGCGCTACTCTCGGCAGCGCCCGAATTTTGCTCGATATCGCGCAGCCTGTCTTGCGCTAATGACTGGTAGGCCGCCAATTGGCGGCGATGGTTTCGGGCCATAGCGGCGTTGTTGCTCTGGACCTCAACATCGAGCGTACGAAATGTTGCGCGAGCGTCGCTGAGCGCGTCATCGATTCGAGCCAGCAAGTGCCTTCCGGACGCCACTAGCGTGACTCCCAGCTGTGTATCGCACCGCCGAGGTTAGGCAGGCTGTAGTTGATCTCTAGTGCTCCGCTCGGTTTCTCGCCAGCACGCGGATTTTGCACAATGCCATCGTCGACTTTGTCGTCTCGAATCGCGTTAAAGACGTCTTCGGGAACGCGTACAGCCCATTTACTCACCTTTCTGGTGGAACCGTCTTCTTCGGAGACGATATCCACAGCGACCGGGCGACCATTCGGGTCCAGTGCCTCGACGACGATGTAGAAATTTTCAATGCTACCGCGACCCGTGGTTCTGATGACGCCAGTCATCTCGCCAGGGCGGGAGACAATCCGCAGTTGGAATGGTTTGCGAATGTCCTCTGCGAGCCGCTGCAGATTTTTCAGAGCATCCTGTGCCGCTTCGATCTGATTCAAGGCGAACGCGGTCTTGGCTTGCTCGATAGCAAGCTCGACCGCCGCTTTCGCGGGTTCGGTTCGTGCAACTGCTCTGGCTGCTTGTGACGCAGATTCGATTGTCTCGGGCAGCGAAGCAATCGTCGCGGCGAGCTGCTGTTCTGCGATCAATGCAGCTTCCGCAGCCTGCGCTTTCGGTCGCTCTACAAAACCCCACCATCCGGCCCAGATCGTGCCGATCAGAGTCGCCAAAACCACCACCGAGCCGCCGATTCGCCGCCGATTGATCCATGCGATCAACAGGCGGGTCTTGAGTCCCGCTGGGGGAGGCGTGTATTCGAACTCGCGGTCCTTGAGTGCCTGCACCCCTTGCGCAATCACTGCGTCGCTGACCTCGATGCCCTGCGCCGCGTAAGCGGCTCGGACTCGCTCGATCAGGGCTGCTTCCCTCGCCTCAGAGTTTAGCGCACGCGCGACCAGGCGCTGTTCGTGGCGCAGTGTGTCCACCACATCCATCGCCAACATGACATCGGACAGTCCCGGTGCGGTCTTTGCCTCAGTGCTCATGTCGAAAACTCGGGATCAGGCATCTACCTCAAGGGTTAGCGCATTACCCTGATTCGCGAGTGCCACCATGCGTCGCTTACCATCCTCAACGGCAGCGCGGACTTCCTCCGCGTTGCGTGTGGCGGCATCCCGCATTTCGTCGATCAATGCGACCGAGCGCTCCTGGAAGTTAACAACGGATTCAACAAGGGCTTTCACAGCGTCAGCACGAATGGTCGGACCGTATCCCTCGCGAATTGCCGCTTCCTGCACTTTGCCGCCCACTTCGGCGAGAACTTCGAGACTCTGGCTCACACCTTCTTTCATCGCCTTGAGTGTCTCTGTGCTCTCGTGCAGACCGTGCAACCCGGTGAAAGAAGCGGACAGCGCCGTAAACACGGTCTCGTTAGTCCCGAAGAACATCACGGCCTGCGAATACACCCGTTCCTTCGCGTGAGTGGTTTGTAGCAAACGGGCCATCACTGTCTCGCTGGTGTTGTAGGACACGGTCAGGTTGTCAGCCAAATCCTTGGCAATCTGATAACGCTCATCAGCCTGCTGCAAACGTCGCAACTCCGCATCACGCGCCAACTCGAGTTTTGCGAGTGTTTCGCGATCATCGGTGCCCGCGCCCGTTATCGCATCTGCAGCCGCCTTCAGTGCTGTGCGTTGTGCGTCCAGAACACCTTCTGCTTTGTTCAGGATTTGGATGGCCAAAACCTCTGAAGACTTCAGCGCGCCCCGGAAATCCCGGTAGGCGTTGAGGATCGTATGCTCGCGGTCAATTTGATCGCGGGAGTCCGCTGCGACCTCGAGATAGATATCCTTAATTTTGTTAAAGCGGTCTGGGATGTCGCCACGCGAAACGTTCATCCAGACATTCTGCGCCCGCTCCCAAAGGTCGATCTTGCCGTCTTCCAGCTGATCGACCATGCCCTTAGCGTCGTCCCGGATCGAGTCAAAACGCTCGGTGATATCGCGATAGCGCTCGCCAATCCGCATTGCTTCGATCTGCTCGCGGACCACCTCGTTAAACAGGGAAGCCTGATTAAGTGTCCGTGCGATGGCGAGCGCCTTGTCTTCATCGAGATCGCTGATCCGATCGATCAATGCGATCACGGGGGCTTCGTTAGTTTTCTCTGGTACTAGCCCAAGGTCGCGCAGCGTTCCCATCGCCTTGTCGAGATACTGCATCGGTGTAGTTGCCATGATGTTGTCCCCTTGATCAAAAAGTTGGTTATCGCGCGATTTGAGCGCCGATCAGACTGACCTCAAATTGCGAGCTGTTCAGAAACGGCCCGAGCCCCGTTGCAGCTGTGGTCGACTGGCCACCGCGCAACGTGCCATTGATGCTTCGTGCTATCGACCGAACCTGCCCGTTACCATCGAGATAACGAATCTCAAGCCGCAACCCGCGGACATCTACAGAGGTCGGATTGTTGATCGCGACCAGGAGTTGACCGTTGCTGTCGAGCCCGCCACGAGTCTGCAGGTATTTGCCTGGATTGTTGCCAAGATCGAGCCGCATCATTTCGCTTTGGGCTGCTCGTGCAATATCACTGTTACCGGTAGCGGCGCGCTCGAAATGCCCAAGCGCCGCGTTGCGTTGGCCTCGCTGCTTCGCGATTTCACCCAAAGCATAGTGGGCAGGCGCGGTCTCGAAGAGTCTCAGACTATTGTTGAGGTCGACCACTGCGTTGTCGATTGCGCCGGATCGCTGGCGAGCGATGCCGCGCTGCAGGTGGTAGTAAAAGAAGGTTGCATCGCGGTCGAGTGCGTCGGTGTAGTGTTGCACTGCGTCGGAGTAGTCTCGTTGCAGGAACTCGCTGTCGCCGAGCAAGGCATAGAAAGAGGCCTCACGAGGTTCGAGACGAATGGCCTCCCGCGCAAAGCGCTGAGCCCCTCTGAAATCGTCAGCAGCCAGCGCCTTTCGACCGGCATCGTACGCGTCGAAGGCAGGCTTGGCCTCGTGCAGCACCACCATCGCGCGAGCGAATGCATCGGTACCGATCATGCCGCCCGCTTGTTGTGCATTGAGTTCACTGGCTGTGATGATGTTGGTCGCCAGTCGTTGTTGCGTGGGTGGATGACTTGCGAACAAGTCGAACTCCGCGCCGGTGCGACCGCGTGCAGCAGCCAGTCGCAGAAAAGTCTCCTGCAGATCCACAGCGCCTCGTGGGTCATAGCCGGCAGTGTGCATATATCGCATGCCATACAGATCGGACTCGAGTTCCGCGCGACGACTGTAGGACTGCGATAGCAGCTGCGCACCAACGTTCGCGGCGCCGGTCGCCAATTGCCCGTAGTCGCTGTCGCTCGTGACGACCGCCGTGCCAACCACCAATGCTTGCAGAAGCATACCCCGCTGCATCTGTTGCGCCGAATGTCGCGCTGCTGCGTGGACTACTTCATGCCCGAGCACAGCGGCGAGCTCGGCCTCGCTTTGCATTTCATCCAGTAAACCCCGATTGATCGCGATCTTGCCGCCCGGCAGGGCCCAAGCATTGGGTACGGAGTTGTTCAGAACCACGAATTCGTAGGGCAGGGCGCGATCACTCACAGCTGCCACACGATTACCGACACTGCGCACGTAGTCGTTGACGGTTGGGTCGAGTCTGAACACACCGCCCTGCGACTGCTGCATCGGCAAATAATTCTGTTCGCCGAGCTGCACCTCCTGTTGCGCGGTTACGATCGCCAGCTCGGTCTTGCCGGTCACCGGATTGACCACACAGCCGCCGAGGCCGAACGTGATCAGAGCGAGCGCGAGGCATCGCTGCGCGAAGTTGCTGGTGCGCCGCGTCACTACTACCAGGTCCCCGTATTTTCCATCGATGCCCACGGCTCAGCCGGTGCGAGTGCCTCACCCCGTTGCAGCAGCTCGATTGAAATGCCGTCCGGAGAGCGCACGAACGCCATGTGGCCATCGCGTGGGGGTCGGTTGATGGTGACACCGGCGTCCATCAGTTTCTGGCAGAGCGCGTAAATGTCTTCGACTCGATAAGCCAGATGGCCAAAGTTTCGCCCGCCCTGATAGTCCTCCGGATCCCAGTTGTAGGTCAGTTCGACGAGCGGTGCCTTGCGTTCCCGTGCGAGTTCTACATCCTCCGGTGCGGCGAGAAACACGAGGGTAAAGCGCCCGCCTTCATTCTCGTAGCGGCTGACTTCGGCCAGTCCGAGAAGGTCACAAAAAAAGTGTGTTGCGGCATCGAGGTCACGCACGCGCAACATCGTGTGCAGGTACTGCATGGATCGTCCTCATCCCCTGAAATCTGTTCCCCAGATTACCACACGGCCTCATATCGGCGGCAGGCGGCGCTTGACCTTTCTTGACACGACTCGACACAACTTGATGCGCTGCTCGGCCAAACTGCAATCGTCAATTACAGGAGTGACACATGAACCGAAGAAACTTGTTGATTGCAGGCGTCGCTGTGTTGGCGCTGGGCAGTATGACCGCACACGCGGATAGAGCGAGACCCGCCCAGCGGATGGGCGATCCTGCGACGCACGTCGCGCGCATGACCGAGCATCTGGGTCTCGATGACAATCAGGCCGCAACAATCCAGGCGATACTTGAGCAGGCTGCAGAATCGCGTACTGCGATTGGCGATCGCTATACGCTGAACCAGCGTGCGGAAGCTGCAGAGGAGCTAAAGGCACTGCACGAGACCACGCAGGCGCAAATTGCCGAGCAGCTGACGCCCGAACAGCGAGAGCAGTTCGAGACGGCGATGGAACGGCGACGGGACCGCATGCAATTCAGGCGACTACACCGTCGCGCTCATGCGGATGAGGTAGAAGCAACCAGCGAAGACTAGGATGTGTGTTCGGGCGGTAACCCGAGCGTTACCGCCCGACAGCCTACTTCAAGCCGCGAGGTGTGAGACACTTCGGCGCCATGGCGGGAGTCCACATCATCGGTATCGCCGGCGGCAGCTGTTCCGGCAAGACCCGCCTACTGCACCAGCTTCTGGCCGCGCTCGGTCCCGAGCGATGCGCGCTTGTCCTGCAGGACAACTATTATCACAGTCGTCCTGAAGCGCAGCGTGACAATTTGAAGTTCAATTTCGACCACCCCGACTCGATCGATTTCGAGTATCTCGCGGATGATTTGGAAGCGCTGAAGCGCGGCCAGGAAGTGGTTTGTCCGCAATATGACTTTGCGCGTCATGAGCGAATTGAAGGTGAGGGCGTGGTTGTTGCGCCACGTCCGATTGTCTTGCTGGACGGTATTCTGATTCTCACGGAAAAGCGCGTCCGGCAGCTCATCGATTTCAGTGCTTACATTGCTTGTGCGCCCGAGGAGCGACTGCGCAGAAGGCTCGCGCGCGACGTTGCTGAGCGTGGCCGCATCGAGGACAACGTGATCGCCCAGTTCGAACAGCAGGTGCAGCCAATGCATCTTGAGTTTGTCCGGCCGTCCTCGACACACGCAACCCTTCGGGTGGAGCAATCCATGATCGACGACGGTTCTGCACTTTGCACAATGGTTGAGCACGCCGGCCGGTTACTCGGCGTTCCCGACGTTTCGCGTCACCCCGGGGTCCTGGTGCAATGAAAAGTGGGGCAGCGAACTGGGTCGCGACGCGCGGTGCTGGTCTCGGGCTTTCGCTTTTGGTGGCAGTTGTAGCGACTCTGGCACAGAAGGTTTTGGGCGGTGCGACCATGGTGTATGCATTGCTGCTCGGCATCGCCCTACATGCTGCCGGCCGCACGCCACGGTTTGCACCGGGCGTGGAGTTCTGCGCCCGTCAGGTCCTGCGCTTCGGTGTTGCTTTGCTGGGCTTGAGAATCACGCTGGGTGATATCGCGGTACTGGGATGGTCGGTCGCGTTGATCGCCATCGGGGCAGTGGTGTTGACGCTGACAGGCGGCTACGCCATCGCCCGAGCATGTCGCCTGGCACCGCCATTTGCGATGGTGACGGCAGGTGCCGTGGCGATTTGTGGCGCGAGTGCTGCGCTCGCCGTTGCTGCGGTGCTGCCGCAGGGGGAGACTGCCGAGCGACGCACGCTGCTAACCATTGTGGGTGTGACAAGCTTGAGCACCGTCGCCATGGTGGCCTACCCCATCATCGCCGATCTGCTGCAATTCAATGATCAAACAGCAGGTGTTTTTCTTGGCGCGAGCATTCACGACGTGGCGCAGGTTGTTGGCGCGGGATATACAGTCTCGAACGCCGCTGGCGAAACTGCCACGCTGGTGAAGCTGATGCGGGTCGCGTGCCTGGTGCCGGCCGTACTGGTGATTGCATGGCTGTTTCGGGACCCCTCGACGGAGACCGGCAAGACCCCCGGGTTACCAACATTTCTGATCGGGTTTGTCGTTCTGATGTTGATCAACAGTAGCGGACTCGTACCGGATACGATCGTCGCACCATTCGTGACGCTTGCCGGACAATTGCTCGTTCTGGCAGTTGCTGCACTAGGTCTCAAAACATCTCTGCGAGGACTGGCGAGCCTGGGGGTGATGCCGCTGGCGGCGATGCTGGGTCAGACGCTCATGCTCGGTGTCGCGGTCGCAGGCGTGCTGTCATTGATCAGCGGGTAACGTCAACCGAACGACCAATCCGCCTTCCGGGTGGTTCTCCGCCGATACCGTACCCCCGTGTGCCTGCATCGCATGCGCTGTGAGCGCGAGCCCCAATCCGTGGTGGTCTGCTTCGGTCGTGTGAAATGGTTCGAACAATCGGTCTAGTGCATCCGGCGAGACGCCTTTACCGCGATCCCTGATCTCGATGACCAAGGTGTTGTCCTGCTGGGCGGTAGAGAGGTCGACGAGCGAACCGGCAGGCGCGTATCGCAGCGCATTTCGAAGTACGTTTTCCATCGCGCTGGCGAGCAATCGAGGATCGGCTGTCACCACGACGCCAGGTGTCGCGTGGCTGACACTGATCTTGATGCCTCTGGGCTCCGCCTCGAATCGTGCATCCGTGGCGATGTCGAAGCAGAGTGTTTCAACGTCGATGAATTCGCGCTTGGTGGCTCCCCGATCTGCGGCGCGAATCAGCGTGAGCGCTTGTTCCGTGATTTGCTCAATCGCGGCTGACTCCTTGGCGATGCGAGTGAGTTGTTCATCGACGCTCTCCGGCTGCCGGTCGGCGAGTTCCAGTGCGAGATCAATGCGAGTCAGCGGCGAGCGCAACTCATGTGAGATGTGTCTTAGCAAGGCGTCGCGACGGTCGACCGCCGACTGAAGGGTGTCAGCCATTGCGTCGAACTGGCGAGCCAGCGTGCCGATTTCATCCGAGCGATGCGCCAGCGCGCCTGCTCGTGCGTTGAGCTGACCTTTCGCCAGCCGCTCAGCGACATCCGTCATACCGCGAATCGGCGCCGTGAGGTAGCGCGATAGCAAAAGGCAGATGAGCGTGGTGACCGTCAGCGATAACAACAGAACGTTGCGGTGTACCCCGGGCATCGCGAGCAGTCCGAATGCGGGCGGTTTGGCGGGTCCTACCATCGCAAGATACGGGGTACCGGTCGGATCGGTGACGGTGATTTCGCGGACTCGTCGCTGCATTCTGGGGCTGCGCGATAACCGGCGCAGTCCCAGGCGAACTTCGGGCGGCAAACGCCGATTCAATATATCGATCTCATCGCGATCAACGAGGTAAATCGTCTGTCCGAGCGGCAGCACTTCCTGCTGGCGCAACCAACTCTTGAACGAGTCGGCACTGTTCACTTGTAGTGAAGTCTGTACGAGCTCACGGACCGTTTCCTGATCTAGCGCAGCCGCCTTCGCATCGCGTTCGGCAACGAACCGAAAGCTGACAAAGAAGACGATGGCGACCGTTGCGATCATCGCGAGCAGAAAGCCGCCAAGCACTCTCCAGAAGAGACTCACTCGGCGCCCTCTCTTTTGCGGAGCCGATAGCCATTACCCCGCACGCTGAGTATGGCGAGACCCGAGGGTGTCGCGTCCAGCTTCTGACGTAGATTGCTTACATGCGTATCGAGCGATCGGTCATTGGGGTTGTAGTTGCGTCCGAGTGCGCTCTGCGAGAGCCGATCGCGGGACGCGACCTCTGGCGCAACCTGAACCAGTTGCGCAAGCACGCGAAACTCGGTTTCCGTCAATTGCAAAATCGACTCGTCGAGGTAGGCAACGCCAGCGGCAAGATCGACCCGTAGCGACTCGTAGGTGTCTTGTATAGGTGCCTGTGTCGGGGCGGTGCGCTTCAAAACCGCTTGGATGCGCAGCAGGAGCTCACGCGGGTTGAACGGTTTTGGCAAGTAATCATCCGCGCCGCGTGAGAGACCGTCGATTCGATCATCGGGTTCGCCGCGTGCCGTAAGCATGATGATGGGTACGGCACTGATCGAACGGATTCGCTCGAGCACTTTGAAACCATTCATTCCCGGGAGTGTCACATCCAATAGCACCAAATCCGGGAGACTCGCGGAGATTTGGCGCAAACCAGACTCACCGGACTGCGCGCACGTCACCGTGTACTGCTCGAGTCGCAGCAACTCGGACAGCATGCCGGCGAGCTGCTGGTCGTCATCGATAACGAGAATGTGATTGGCGGCCATGGCAATGAGTATGCCGTCTCTGTGTGCTGCTGACAGTCAAGAACTGTCAATCAGAATGGGTGGCAGGGGAGAACAGAGAATCAATCACTTGTAGAGACCCGCCGTGGCACGTATTTTTAGAATGTCGGGTGGGCATGCTGCCTACCGCAGCACGGATTTCCTTGAATGACTACACAGCGCGGTTTCTTTGCCGAGTTACTCCACCGTCGTGTCCCGCAGATTCTCGGGCTCTACATTGGTGGTGTTTGGGTAGCCATCGAAATTGGTGGTTGGCTCGGAGAGCAATTTACGATTCCCGAACGCCTGCCTGCGTACCTGTTCGTTTTCCTGGTGTTGTTGGTGCCGTCCGTTGCTCTGATCGCGTGGGGGCATGGCGCACCAGGCAAAGACCGGACGACAAAGTTTGAAATGGTGTTCGTCCCGCTGAATGTGGTCATCGCGTTAGCGGCTGTGTTCGCGGTACCACCGCAAGCGCCTGAGCAGGACATCGAATTGGTCGCGCAGCCAGCCGCTGCTGAGGCCAAAGACCCGCAAGCGCAGTCCGTTCGGGTACTCGCCTTCTCCTTCCGCAATGAAACTGCCGATGATCCGGACTGGTTCGGGTACGCCTTCTCGGTTTTGCTCAGCGAAGACATGATTCGTGCCAGCAATTCCTTTCGCGTCTATTCCGTCGTCGAGTCTCCCGATCGGGTGGAGTTTCTAAAGCGCCGCGGATTCGATCGTGCGATCCGTGAACCGACTTCCATTCAAGCGGAAATGGCGACGCGTACCGGCTATGAGTATTTTGTGAGCGGCGCATTCAGTGACGCTCCAACGCCGGGACGATTGAGCGTCAGCTACTCGCTGATACAAACCAGCGACAATGAAGTGGTGACTTCGGGAAGCGCGGAGTTCGATCGGGACGACCTGTTGGCGGGCGCAGACGCTATCTCTGCTGAGATTCAGGAAGCGTTGGTCGAGATGATCGGTGCGGATGTGGCCAAGCGACGAGACACGTTGTTGACCGAGTCGCTCACCGAGTCGACTGAGGCTTTGGGGCTTTACGTGAACGCAATCGCCGCTAGCACGCTGGACAACGACCGGGAGCAGGCAGAAGCGCTGCTCGGGCAGGCGATCGAGCTAGATCCCGCGTTCGCGGAAGCACGGGCCAACCGCTCCCGGTTGTATTACTTGTCGGGTCGCAATCAGGACGCGCTTGAAGAAATCGACGAGACCTTTCGGTCCGATTACCGGTTGTCCAAATCATCGCAGTTCATGATGCAGATCAACCGCGCGGTCATCGAGCGTGATCCGCTGCGTTCGATCGATGTGGCAAAAACCTGGGTCACGGTGCAACCGAACAACGAAGCAGCCCACGCCACGCTCGCGTCGATGCTACAGGTGAATTCGATCGACCTCGAGCTGGCACTCGAGTCGTGGGATCGGGTGTTACAGATCAATCCAAATGCGTTGAACTCATTGCTGGAGTCTGCACAAATCCAGCGCCAAAGAGGTCTCCTCGATTCCGCGATTGAGTACACCGAGACGTATCTTGAGTCGGAACCGGACAGCTTGTCTGCGCGCTTATTACTGGCGCAGGCCCAGCTGGATCAGGGAGATTTCGACAAGGCCTTTGCTGAGTTCGAGCGCGCCAGTTACCTCGACAATCAGTCCATCAGTGCGTCTTTGGGCGTGATCCGGACACTGTCACAGCGCGGCGACTATGCGCAGGCCGAAGATCGACTGAGCCGGTTACAGCAGAGAAAGCTGACAGATCAGCAGTTGCTCGAAGCGGCCACTACCGCAAGCGCGGTGTACCGGCTGAAGGGTCAGTACTCAAAAGCCATCGCGGAAATGGAGGCGGTCGACGAGGTCGCCCAACGATTGATGAATCCACTGATTTATCTGCTGCAGGTCAAAGCGCCATTTGTTGCCATGAGCAGCTACGCCTCGTCGGATGTGGAGAGCGTCATCGCCGAACTGGACGCTTTGCGTGCGCAAGCGCAGCCGCCATGGGATTCTTTCCTGTATTGGTATGATTTGACGCCGTACGGTTTGTATGACTTGGCTGAAGAGTACATCGCATCCAAACAAAAAGCGGAGCCAATTCTTCGCAACAGTCCGAACGCAAACTTCCAGATGATGATGTTGGCAGCAGACGCTCAGGAGTCGTTGTACAAGGATGATAATGAGGGCGCTCTAGAGTTAACGAATCGCGCCATCGAGCTCACCGGGGAGTCGCTGCTCAATGTGATTGCGGCGGACGAATTGACCAACATTCTCGCGGGCATGTACGACGTCTTACGCAAAGCGGGAGAGCCAGAGCGTGCTATCGAGGGCTTGTTGCCGTTGATCGATAAATTCCCAGGGCATGCCCTTGCGCATCTGAGATTGGCACAGGCCTACGAAGCGGCCGGCGACACGACCAAGTCGATTGATGCTCTGGAGGCAGCGTTGGTGATTTGGCAGGATGCCGACGAAACTTTTGTTTACCTGCTGGAGGCTAAAGCCCTGCAAGAGCGGTTAGGGTCAGACGTCTGAGCCAGCCGCCATGCCGGTTTGGACCTGCCACAGTTGGGCGTAGATCCCACCGGCCTTGAACAACGCTTCGTGAGTGCCTGCCTCAGTGATGCGGCCCTGATCGATCACGTAGATTTGATCCGCGTTCACCACGGTGGATAGTCTGTGCGCAATGACGATGCTGGTGCGGGTTCTGGAGAGACGCGCCAGTGAACGCTGGATTGCCGCCTCGGTCTCATTGTCCACCGCAGACGTCGCCTCATCGAGGATGAGTATGGGTGGGTCTTTGAGTAAAGCCCGTGCGATGGAGAGTCGCTGACGTTGGCCTCCCGAGAGTTTCTGACCCTGCTCACCGACCAAGGTGTCGAGACCTTCGGGTAGCTTGTCGATGAATTCGCGAGCTTCAGCCGCATCGATGGCGGCGATCACCTCCTCATCCGATGCGTCCAAGCGTCCGTAAGCGATGTTCTCCCGCACAGTTCCATGGAACAAAAAGACATCCTGGCTGACCAGACCAATCTGACCTCGGAGGCTCGCGAGTGTGCTCTCCGCGATATCCTGGCCACCGATGCTGATGCTGCCGGATTGCGGCAGGTAGAACCGCAGCAAGAGCTTGATGATCGTGCTCTTTCCCGAACCCGTCTGTCCGACTAGCGCAACGGTCTGACCCGACTGGATGTTCAGTGCGATGTCCTTTAAGACCGGCACGTCGTCTCTATAGGCGAAGTTGACGTTCTCAAAGCGAATATCGCCACGCGGGTCGGACAGCGCTTTGGCGGTCTCGCTATCGCGGATCCTGACCGGCACCTCGAGCAGGTCGAGGATGCGTCGCGTCGATGCCATCGCACGTTCGTAGAGATCGACCGTGTTGGCAAGATCGGTGAGCGGCCAGAGCAGGCGCTGCGTCAAGAACACCAGCACGCCATAGGCGCCAACATTCATCTCCCCGTTCAGCACCTTGTAACCGCCGAACAGGAACGTCGCGACGAAGCCCGCAAGGATCGCCATGCGGATCACCGGGATGAACGCAGAGCTCACGGCAATCGCTTTTCGGTTTGCACGAACGTAGTCGCGCGATGCTTTATCCATCCGTTCAACTTCGAGCTTCTCCGTCGCGAAACTCTTGATGGTCATAATCGCCGAGATGTTCGCGGCCAGTCTGCTGGAGAGGTGTCCGACGCGTTCGCGCACACCGGCATAAAGCGGTTGAGCGCGACGCTGGAAATAGAAAGCGCCGATCACGATGACCGGGATTGGCGTAAACGCGATCAACGCGATACTCGGCGAAACGAGAAAGAACACACCGCCGACGGAGACTAGCGTCGTGGCTACCTGAATGAGTGAATTGGCGCCAGTGTCGAGGAAGCGTTCGAGTTGGTTAACATCGTCATTCAATATCGCGACGACATTGCCTGCCCGCGTTTGTTCGAACCACGACAGATCCAGCTGCTGCGTGTGCTCATACGTATCCATCCGCAAGCGATGCTGCAGGTCCTGCGCAAGGTTGCGCCAACCCACCAGTAGCAGGTACTCGAATACCGACTCGCCGATCCAGATCACCAGCGTCAGCAGAGCCAGAAGCAACATCTGATCGCGCGGTGCGGTGATGCCCAGCTCCGCGACGAATGAGTCCTGCTGACGGACGACCACGTCGATGGCGATGCCGATCAGGATCTCCGGCATGACGTCGAACAGCTTGTTCATGACCGAGCAGAAACTGGCGAACCAGATTCGGCCTCTGAACGGCGTTGCGTATCGAAGCAGGCGACGGAGTGCGGTGAAGGAAGTTTGGGATGAGGCGCTCACGCAGCGCAGTGTATCAGCGTCTGCTAACGAAACCCTCGATGGGTGCCTTGAGTGCCTGAAGGCCTGCGGTTATTCTGACGCACCAGCGCGTCAGGATAGAATCCAACATGAGTGTTTTCGGCACCGAATTTTGCGAGCAGTATGCGCTCGCGCACTACGACGGTGAGTCCTGGCAAGGCGGCGATCTGATCCCGTTAGAACCGCTCGCGTTGCATCCAGCCGCACATGTGTTTCATTACGCGAGCACCTGCTTTGAGGGGTTTAAGGCCTACCGGTGGGACGACGGTTCCGTGCATGTGTTTCGCCTGGATGATCACGTCGCTCGGATGCAAAAAAGCGCAGCCTCACTGATGCTGCCAATACCCGACGCCGATCTGCTGCGGGATATGGTGTTGCGTATCGTCGATGCGAGCCGAGACCAGATTCCAGCGTTGCCTGGCGCGCTCTATTTGCGTCCCACACTCATCGGTACGCTGCCCAACATCGGGGCGGCTGCATCGCCGAGTACCGAGGCAAAGCTATTTGTCTTGGCCTCGCCTGTCGGCGATTATTTCGCCGGCGGTTTGCGTCCGCTCAAAATTCTGATCGACGATGAGCATGCGCGCTCGACGCGACAGCTCGGCAGTACAAAAACTGGCGGTAACTACGCCTCAGCGCTTGGTCCAACACTTTCGGCCAAAGCGAAATACGGCGTTGATCAGGTGCTGTTCTGCCCAAGCTCGGATGTGCAGGAGACGGGTGCCGCCAATTTCATTTTGATTGGCGAAGACCGTGTGCAAACCAAGCCGCTGGACTCGTCTTTCCTGCACGGCATCACGCGTGCATCGATCCTTCAGCTTGCAGAGGACCTCGGTTTCGATGTTGTGCTCGAGGATTTCACCGTGCCTGCGCTTGTCGACGCACTCGACACGCATGACGCCGCGCTCTCCGGTACAGCGGCTAGTCTCACACCGATTGGCACCATGATTTATCGGGACAAGGAATACGCCGTAAATCCTGGCAGCGAGTATGCGAGTACACTCAAGTTGCGCGCCGCGCTCTCAGCAGTGCACAGCGGAGAGCGCGACGACCAACACGGTTGGTTGACCCGCGTTTAAGCAGCCTGGGTGGCTGAATCAGCTACTAGTGCTTCACCGATCCTGGCCAGCTCATCACCGGCCGCGGCCAGGCTGACGTCGGCAGCGAAGTTCAGTCGATCCGCGGCCACAGTCGTGATGTCGGTGATGCCGAGGAAACTCAGAAACTGTCTGACATGCGGCGTGGCGAAATCGGCTGCGGAATCCACTGGAACCCCACCGGATGTGATCACGACAATCGCGCGCTTGCCCTTTAGCAATCCCTCGGGCCCCTTCTCCGTATAGCGGAAAGTCCGTCCCGCGCGAGCGACCTGATCGAACCACGCCTTTAATGAGGCAGGTATGCCGAAGTTGTAGAGCGGAACACCCACGACCACAACGTCTGCGGCCTCGAGCTCTTGAACCAGCACATCAGAGACAGCGAGCGCGGAGCGATCATCGTGACTACGCTGGTCTTCCGGCGTGAATGTTGCGTTGACCCAATTCTCATCGATCAGTGGCACACCCTGCGCAACGTCGCGTTCGGTGATTTCGGTCTGTGCCTGCGCGGAAACCGTTTCAATGAACCGTTTTGTCAGTTCACGAGACCGTGAGACTGACGATCTGGCACTGCTCTGGACGTTCAGAATATTGATAGAGGCGGACATAGGATTAACTCCATGTGTAACGTTGGCGGTGAGCATGGACGTTCCAATTGAAGAGATAAACACTACAAAAATTAAATAATTGTTGCCAAAATAGGAACAATGGCAAGATTTCAAGAACTCGAGTGTTTTGTGGCAGTGGTCGAGACGGGCAGCATCACGGCCGCTGCAGATCGCCTTGAGCTCGCTAAAAGTGCGGTAAGCCGCAGGTTAGCAGCACTCGAAAAGCGCCTGAGTGTGCAATTGCTGAATCGAACGACGCGGGCGATTGACCTCACCAATACCGGCCGCGCGTTCTATGAGCGCGCTGTGGCCGTACTATCCGATCTGGCGGAGGCAGAGTCTGCCGTTGCGCAGGAGCGCGGGACATTGTCGGGTGTATTGCGACTGGCGCTGCCACTGTCATTCAGTGTTCGCCATATGGGCGAACCGCTCAGCGCGTTTCTGGCTGAGCACCCGGAGGTTCAGTGTCAGATCGATCTCAACGACAGGCGGGTCGATCTTGTTGCGGAGGGTGTCGATCTGGCACTCAGGATTGGAGTGCTGGAGGAATCCACCCTGGTCGCCCGTAAGCTGTTCGATGCGTCGGCGACGGTGTGTGCGAGCCCGAATTATCTCGAGCGGCGTGGTACACCCACCCAACCGAGTGATCTTCTCGATCACGACGTGCTGGTCTACGCCAATACCAGAGAGCCCGAGGTCTGGTCGTTCACGGAGGCGTCCGGTGCGCGCATCAGGGCGCCGCTGCGCCCGAAAGTCTCTGCAAGTAACGGTGACTTGCTCAGCCGGCTCGCGGAGCAGGGGCAGGGCATCATCCAGCAGCCAACATTCATGCTCGACGATGCCTTGAGGCGTGGTGCTTTGGTCCCGATTCTACGCGACTACCAATTGCCTGTGATTCCGGCGCATGCGGTGTATCCGCACACCCGTCACCTATCATTCCGTGTCCGGGCTTTCATCGATCATCTCGTTGCTTGGTTTGCCAACGAACTGCCCTGGGACACTGTTCTCGATCGCCCGATGCTTGCAAGGGAGCGGAACTAGTCGGATAGTCCTGCTTCCATCCTGCGCTGTTCGCGAAGCGCGAGATCCTAATTCGGCGCAATTTCAGGGAGCGAGCCGTTGGCTGAACCCGATCAGGCTGCGGCACGTGAAGGCGTGATTGCGGCGATTACCGCTTACACCATCTGGGGTTTCCTGCCGGTTTATCTGATCTTTACGATCGCGGTTCCAGCAACGGAGCTGCTGATGCACCGAATCGTCTGGAGCATTCCGTTTGGTGCAGTCATCATCAGTATGCGCCACCAGTGGCGAGACGTGCTGGATGCTCTGACGAAACCCAGGCGTCTCGGATGGCTGTCGTTAGCGGCATTCTTCATCGCAGTGAATTGGCTGGTCTACATCATCGCGGTACAAAACCAGCAGATTTTTCAGGCTAGCCTCGGCTACTACATCAATCCGCTGGTTTATGTGCTGGTCGGGGTCGCGTTCTTTGGTGAAAAGCTGCGTGCGCTGCAGCTAATCGCCGTGGCGCTGGCAACTGCCGGCGTGCTGGTGCTGACCGTCAGTGGTGGCGAGTTTCCGCTGGTCTCGCTGGTCCTTGCGATCTCTTTCACCATCTACGGGGTCATTCGAAAGCAGATTTCCGTCGGCGCTATGCCCGGGCTTTTTGTCGAGACTCTGCTGCTCCTGCCCATCGCGCTGGGCGGTCTTATCTGGCTCACGTCACAGGGATCGGCAGCGTACACACAGGCTTCACCGACACTGATGGCATTGATTGTGTTTGCGGGTCCACTGACCGTGGTTCCATTGCTTTGCTTCGCCATTGCCGCTCGGCGATTGCGCTTATCGACTATCGGATTTCTTCAGTTCATTGGTCCAACGTTGCAGTTCGCCGTCGGTTGGTACAACGGTGAGAGCCTGACGCCGGCAAGGACGATTTGCTTTTCGTTGATCTGGATTGCGGTAGTCGTCTTCTGTGTCGACTCGCTCCGGCGAAACAAAAGCTAGCCCGGAAAGCCTGATCCGATACACTAGGGCTATGAGTTCGCAGTTGCGCAACACCAACATGGAGCGACTTGAGCGCGAGTCGTTCGATGTGCTTGTTGTCGGTGCCGGCATTAACGGTGCGGTCAGTGCGGCGGCACTTGCCGGGAAAGGCGCCAAGGTAGCGATTGTCGATGCCGGAGACTTTGCTGGCGAGACAAGCTCGCATTCGTCCAACCTTGCTTGGGGCGGTATCAAATACCTTGAGAACCAGGAGTTCGGGCTGGTTTGGAATCTCTGCGCCAGCCGTAATGAACTCATGCGAGCTTACCCCTCGACCGTCAAGGAGGCTCGCTTTATCGCGGCTGTGCCCAATAAGTTTCGTTGGCCGCGATTTGTGCTGTATCTCGGCGCGTTGCTTTACTGGGTATTCGGTCGTTTCCGGACTCGAATGCCGCATTATTTGTCGGAAGCGGGTCTCATTGGTCGCGAACCTGTGCTGCGCGCGGAGTTCACCAATGGGGGTATGGAGTACTCAGACTGCTACCTCTACGACAACGATGCTCGCTTCGTTTTCAACTTTGTCCGCACCGCGATGGACAGCAGTGCCGTGGCGGCGAATTACGTTCGAGTGACGAAGACCGATCGTGATGACGAAGGCTGGAAGGTGTCGCTGCGCGACGAGGAAACCGGCCGTGAATTCACCACTCGGGCCAAAACGCTCGTCAACGCTTGTGGGCCTCAGGTTGATGCCCTGAATCAGCTGACCGGCCAGAAGACCGAGCACCGCCATGTGTTTTCCAAAGGGATTCACCTGATCGTCGATCGTGTGACCGACAGCAAACGCATCCTGACGTCCTTCGCATCGGATGGCCGTTTGTACTTTGCAATTCCGATGGGCAGTCGGACTTGCATCGGCACTACGGATACCCGCGTTGAGCACTGGGAAACGGCGGTTAGCGAGGACGATCGTCGGTTTGTCCTCGATAACGCCAACCAACTACTGAAGCTCGATCAGCCGTTGACCCGCGACGACATCATCGCAGAGCGCTGTGGCGTGCGCCCGCTTGCCGTAAAGTCGGGCAACGCGAATGGTGACTGGCTGGATTTGTCTCGAAAGCACGCGATCGATATCGATCACAAACAGAAGATGCTCTCGATCTTCGGCGGCAAGCTCACCGATTGTCTGAATGTTGGCAACGAAGTGTGTGATGTGATCAGTGAGTTTGGCGTCGCGCTGCCGCTGCAGGGGCGTCGTTGGTATGGCGAGCCCGGACCCGAGACTCAGCGGGAATTCCTGCGTCAGGCTGAGTTGATGGAGCTTGATGCGCATACGCATCCGAACTCTACCGAGCCGCTCACGCAGAGATTCTGGCGGCGTTATGGAGCCAACGCCATCGGTATGCTGGAGCGCATTCGCGAGAATCCTGCCATGGCCGAACCGTTGATGAAGAACGCTGATTATCTGCGTTGCGAAATCGATTACACGGCGCGACGGGAGATGGTGACAAGACTCGATGATTTCCTGCGCAGGCGTTCGAAGATCACGCAGGTGGTGCGGGAGGAAGAAGTCATCGCGGCACCGGGGCTCGGTGTGGCGTGTGAAATGTTTTTTGGTGATCGCGCCCAAGCAAAACTGGACGAATATCTCTCCCGGGACAATCCGGGGGAAAACCGATTAGCTTCCTGAGGGGGAAAGCATGAGCGAAGAGAAACAGTTTGACGTTGTCGTGTACGGCGCGAGTGGCTTTACGGGGAGACTCGTCGCTGAGTACCTGCAGAAGCGCTACGGTGATGACGATAGCGTCAAGTGGGCTATGGCCGGTCGCAATGTAGAGAAGCTGGCAGCGGTACGTGCGGAAATCGGCGTACCCGATTCGATCCCATTGATTACGGCAGACGGCAGTGATGAGTCTTCCCTGCAAGCTATGGCGGCGCAAACCAAAGCGATCATCACCACAGTCGGCCCCTACCAGATGTACGGCGGATTGCTTGTCGAAGTATGCGCAAAAACGGGGACCGACTATCTCGACCTTTGTGGCGAACCTGCCTGGATGCGGCAAATGATCGATGCGCACGAGAGCACGGCCAAACAGAGCGGCGCTCGGATTGTGTTCTCAGCGGGGTTCGACTCGATTCCGTTCGATTGCGGGGTCTGGTTATTGCAGCAACACTGCATCGCGGAAGACGGTAAGCCCTCCTCAAGAATTCGTGGCCGCGTTGCCAAGATGCAGGGCACCTTCTCTGGCGGGACCGCCGCGAGTTTCAAGGCGACGATGGCAGCGGCACGTGATCCGGAAATTCTTGCCTTGTTGCGTAACCCCTTCTCGCTGGTGCCGGGGTTTACCGGTGCAGACCAACCGCCGGGCAATAAGCCGATGTTGGACGAAGCTGTTGGCAGCTGGGTCACACCGTTCATCATGGCAACGATCAATACGCGTAACGTCCATCGCAGCAATGCCTTGACCGGATTCTCGTATGGCGAGGATTTCGTTTATGACGAAATGTTGATGACTGGTCCTGGCGACAAAGGCGAGCAAATCGCGAAGGCGCTGGCCGACCGTGATGACATGTCGTCGAGTGACGGCCCCAAGCCGGGTGAAGGTCCGAGCAAGGAAGAGCGCGAGGCAGGCCATTACGAGGTGTTGTTCCACGCAGAGCGTGAAGGCGACCCAATGCGGCTGGTAGTCACCGGCGATCGTGATCCGGGCTACGGCTCGACCAGCAAGATGTTGGCCGAGGCGGCGCTGTGTCTCGTCAAGGACTGTTCGGCGACATCAGCTGGAATCTGGACTCCGGCGGCGGCGATGGGCCAGCCGTTGATCGACCGCCTTATCGCCAACGCTGGACTCACATTCAATAGAGTGTGAGGTCGGCTAGGCAGTCTCGACAGCGTCCGCATGATAGCGACCCGTTACCCATAGGGTCACAATCGTCAGCACCCCGAATAACAACAGCGATGCGCCCAGCGGCAGCATGGTTCCATCGTAGAAGCTGCCGCTGATCGCGCCGAGGATGCCCGAGGCGAGGGTCACCAGCGAGCCGATCACGGCTGCGGCAGTGCCTGCAATGTGACCAAGCGGCTCCATTGCGAGTGCGTTCAGATTGCCAAACAAGAAGCCGACAAAGAGAAAGACCGCGCACAGACAGAGCATG
>JBCBNU010000014.1:0-54675 GCA_039821645.1 Pseudomonadota bacterium | reverse complement strand
ACCACCCGTAAACCACACATTCTGCTCGCTCACCGATGCATCTGTCACGGACGCAAGCTCGGTAATAGATCGCAGAATCGTACCCTGCAGTGCAGCCAGCGCACCATTGCGCACCGCGGCACTCGTACTCTCTCCGAATTCGGTGTCTGGCGGCTCCGGCGCATCGACGAGAATATCCGCGGTACCGGACATCAACGTGTTTTGCATCAATCGAAAACCGGGCACGATGTAACCGCCCAAGTGTCTGCTGCCATCGGCGATTGCATCGACCGTCATCGCGGTACCGGCGTCCACCACGATAGCGGGCCGCGGCTGGCGTCGACTCACCGCCAGCACCGCCATCCATCGATCAACACCAAGGCGCGCCGGCTCGGGATAGGCGCATGACACGCCCGCATGCGAAGCGCTAGTGCGCACGAGCTCGATCTGTACGTTCGTCACCTTTTGCAGCACCGATTCGATCGCGATTGCCGCATCCGGCCCCGCCACATTGCAGGCGATCGCCCGCGTGACACCGCTCGCGAATTTCCATCTTGCTGGATCATCGACGATTTCATGCGCGAGCGCGCCGCTGCGCGTGATCGCACCTTCGCTCCACAGACCCCACTTACAACGTGAGTTACCAATGTCGAGCAACAGCGTGCTCATGACGGAGCGACCATCGATAACGGTAAGGGTTCGCCACTGCTCAAGAATGCACGGTCACCGAGCTCGGGGTCGGTGACTTCCAGTCGGCCGGTTGCATCAACCGGGCCGCACCGCAACCGACGGCCGTCCAGTTCTACCCAGCGGTCGCGCAGCCAGTGTATCTCGTTAAATCGAGTCATGGTGCCTGGTAGTGCCGCGTTCGAGAACTGCGCCAACGAAAGACAGGCGTGTTCGAGGACCGTGGCCGCAAGATCGGTCAGCGAAATAGAAGCATCGCAGGCCGTCACATCGGTCGCGGACCGTGCCCAGCCGCCATCGGGCAAGGTGAATCCATCTGGCAAACGATGATTGATCCCGATCCCGGCAATCACGTAAAAGCTTGAGTCGGGCAGCACTCTCGACTCGACCAGTATGCCGCCCAGTTTTTGGTCATTCCGCACCAGATCATTCGGCCATTTCAGATGGACATCGCGCATGCCAAGCAATCGTAGGGCATCGTTGACGGCAACTCCCAATCCGAGTGTTAGGGCTGAAGCGGCATCGGGCATCGCCGCGAATCGATGGCCGATCGAAAGACACAAACCCGAGCGGCTCGGTGCAACCCATGTGCGGCTGCGTTGACCGCGCCCCGCGGTCTGGTGTAACGCCAATGCGGCTCGCGCCGTGCCGATGGCTGGCGGGGTGTTGTCGGCGAGCCAGGTGTTGGTCGATGGCAGCGATTCGAACACGGTGATTTCCGTCAGCGGTTCCAGAGTCTGTGCAACCGCATCCAGAATGTCCTGCATGCCGTGAACGGTCGTCACTTGCGAAACACCATCAATTTGCGGTTTTGCGACTCGGTCCCTGCCAGCATACGTTTGATGTTCTCGTGGTGGGTCGCGACCATCGCAATCCCCATGATCACGGTATACACGAGAAATTCCGGGTTGCTCGTGCCGTATTTCCATAACACGACGGCCGTCGCCATATTTGCGGTCAGCATCGTCGAAAGACCGACGTAGCCAAAGAGCATGATGACGATAATGAAGAACGCCAACAGCGGCGGGAACAGAACCGCATCGAATACGAGCAGCGTCCCGACGAGCGTCGCCGCGCCTTTACCGCCGCGAAAGCCGAAGAACACGGGGAAGCAATGCCCGAAGACGGCTGCTGCACCGCAGGCATAAGGCAGCCAGTCAGGCGAAGGACTACCGCCGAACAACGCAAGCTCGGGGACCCAGCCGGCAGCGAGTGCGCCCTTGCCGATATCGATGACGATGACACCGAGCGCAAACGCAACGCCCTGGGTTCGCAGTGCGTTGGTGCCGCCGGCGTTGCCGCTGCCCATCGAGCGAATATCGACACGGCGCAGCTTGCCGAGCAACAGACTGCCCATGATGCTGCCGAGTGCGTATGAGATCGCAAGCTTGATTACGATGTCTGTCATCCCATCATTATCCCACAGCTGTGCGCGTCATTCGGTGCGGCGTGAGCCCAACCAGATACCCGCCAGTGCGAGCGATGCACCGAAGACCTCGCGCGTGACGATCGGTCGATCGAACAGTGCGATGTCCCAAATGAAACTCAATAGCGGCTGCAGCAGGAGCGACAGCCCAATCAGTGCCGCCGGCACATGCGCAAGACTGCTGGCGATAAACAGCCAGCCGAGGACGTGCGCAAACACCGCATAAGAGACCAACCAAGCGCCATCGCTCCAGGTCGGGATCGCGAGCGACTCGCCCTCGACGCCGGCCATCGTGCCGAGCATCACAGCAGAAGCCAGCGACACGAGCGCGAGCTCACGGGTGGGTAAGCCGTCGCTCGGTTTCGACACTGAATAGGCCTGCGCCTGGCGAAACAACAGCAGATAACCTGCATAACTCGCTGCCGTCAGCAGTCCGAAAATGACACCAGCACGGTAATCGGGCGCCAGCGCAGACCAATCCACCCCGACGATCAAGGCAAGCCCGCCGAGGGCCGTCGGGATGGCAATGACCTGACGCAGATGCGGCTTTTGTCCGAAAAAGACAATGCCCGCCACCGTCATGATGAAGACCTGGAAATTCGCGATGAGCGTCGCGAGTCCCGGACCGATATAGATGATGCTCCGATGCCAGAACCAGAGATCGGCGGCGAACATCGCGGCCGCTGCGATCAACAACAGCGAGACGGACGGACGCGGCAGTCGAAACCCGCCGCGCAAAAGCAACCAAAGCACGAGGGCGGCGCCACCGAAAGCGACTCGATAAAACGCGCTGGTTGTCGCAGGGACCGACACAAGCGCCACATAAACCGGCGAGAAGCTGATCAATGCAGCACCGAGCAGCAGGCGAAGGCGCGGGTTCTTGAGCATGGGATCGAGGTGAGACGGCGAAGCTTAAGCCGGGATTGTAGTGGAATCCCAGGTCGAGACTTGTATTTAGATATTTATCTAATTATCTTATTGTCATGGGTACACAGTCACTGTTCAAAGCGCTTGCCGACCCCACGCGACGCGAAATCCTTCGCTTACTGAGGAAGGGATCCATGAACGCCGGAGAGTTGGCCGAAGCGTTCACAATCACCAAGGCGTCGTTGTCGCACCACTTTAATCTGCTCAAGCAGGCCGATCTGGTGCGCACTGAACGGCGCGGACAACAGATTGTGTATTCACTGAATACCACCGTGCTTCAGGATGCCGCCGGCGTGCTGATGGACATGATCCAACCCGAAGGCACGCCCGATTGCGAGGAGTTGAGCGATGACATCTAGGACCGCAAATCTGATTTGCCTGGTAATCGTTGTGTTGGCAACGGCGGCCAGCGCGTATTTCTATTCCAGTTTGCCGGAGCAGGTACCCATTCACTGGAACGCCGCTGGCGAAGTGGACGGCTACGGCAGCAAACTCATGGGTGCGCTGTTCGGACCGGGTCTTGCGTTGTTCACATGGGGCTTGATTTGGGTGATACCAAAAATCTCGCCGAAGGGCTTCGGCACCGGCGAGTTCAGTGACGTCTTGCAGATCATCCAGGTCGCCCTCGTCGCGTTCATGGCCGGCATCGGCGCGATGATTTTGATGGCAGGTCTTGGTCACCAGCCATCAGTCCAACACATCGTTCCCGTCGCAGTTGGGGCACTTCTGGTGCTACTCGGCAACTACATGGGAAAGGTGCGGAAGAACTTCTTTGTTGGTATCCGCACACCCTGGACGCTCGCTAGTGATGAGGTGTGGAGTCGCACGCATCGCCTGGCGGGCTACCTGTTTGTTGCCGCTGGGCTCGGCATGATGGTGAGCAGTCTGTTCAAAGCGAAAGTGGTCTTGATGGCCGGCTTGCCACTAGTCGCCGCCTTGGTCCCGGTTGCCTATTCCTATTTCGCCTATCGCAAACTGGAGGGGTTCGATCATGACGCCACTTCGTAAGTCGTTACTCGTTGCGGCGCTGTTTGCGTTCGGAACCGCTGCGGCGAGCAGTGAGGACGTATCCGTCGAACACAATGGGGTGACGTTGCATGGCACACTGCTGCTGCCTGAAACCGGGAAGATGCCGAAAGCCGCCGTCTTAATCATCGCGGGCTCCGGACCGACCGACCGGGACGGCAACTCGCCTCTGCTTCCGGGCGCGAACAACAGCCTGCGGTATTTGGGCGAAGCATTGGCCGAGAACGACATTGCGTCACTGCGCTACGACAAGCGCATGGTCGGCAAGAGCGTCTCTGCAGATCTGACCGAAGTGGAACTTCGATTCGGTCACTACGCAGACGACGCGGCTGCCCTATTGAACGTGTTGCGCGTACGTTTCCCGGACGCCCCGCTGCTGATTGCCGGGCACAGTGAAGGTGGGCATATTGCGTTGACCACCGCGCCCGAGGCGAAACCCGACGCACTGATCGTGCTCGCAGGACCGGGACAACATCCCGCCGACCTCATCGAGAAGCAACTGGCCGCGCAGTTGCCGGGACCGCTTCTTGAGGAAAGTCGTGGCGTGCTAGTGCAACTCCGCGCCGGTGAGCTCGTTGAGAAAACGCCACCGTTGCTGGACGCTCTGTTTAGGAAAAGCGTACAGCCGTACCTCGTATCGTGGTTTCAATATGACCCGCAAGCACAAATCGCAGCGCTGGAACTGCCGATCTTGCTGGTCTATGGCACAGGCGACGCACAAGTGCCGGCAACCGATGGTGAGCTACTAAAGACCGCACAGCCGAACGCCACGCTGGTAACGATCGAGGGCATGAATCACGTGCTGAAGGACGTCAGGGCTGACGCATCGTTGGCGCAAACTAGCTACTCGGATCCTGCGCTGCCACTGGACCCGCGACTAACTGCATCGCTCGTTGCGTTTGTCGACGAACTCGACTGACGGGTAAAACCGCGTCAGACCACAAGGGCGACGGGCGCGGTCGGTGTGGTGTGGCGCACGAGCGTGGTTGCGAGTGCGTCGATCGTGATTGGCTTGGTGAGATAGTCGATCATACCGGCGTCGAGACACTTCTCTCGGTCACCGGGCATCGCGTTGGCCGTGATCGCGACGATCGGGACAACACCGCCACCGACGTCGGTCATCTCCTTCAATCGGCGGGTCAGTTCGAGACCATCCATGCCAGGCATTTGCCAATCTGTGAGCACGATATCCACAGGGTGTTCCCGGAATTGCTCGATCGCGGCAAACCCGTCGTCCGCGACCAGAACTTCGCAGTCGAGTTTGCGCAGCATCGCAGCGAGTACTTTCTGGTTCACGACATTGTCTTCAACCAGCAACACTGAGGCGCCGATCGAGCGCTTTGCGAGCCGTGTCGATGTCGCAGCGACGCTATCTGTCGCTTCGACTCGTCGAGCAGGCAGGTCAATCATAAATGTGCTGCCTTTTCCGTACTCACTCTCGACGGTGAGACTGCCACCCATCAGCCAGCAGAGCTCGCGCGAAATCGCGAGCCCTAATCCGGTGCCCTGATAGCGCCGCGAGTCGCCATCATCCGCCTGGCTGAAAGCACCGAAGACATGGTGGATCTTCTCCGGCTTGATACCGATGCCGGTATCGATCACCTCGATGTGCCACATATTGTCGGCGAGCTCAGGTGTCGTAAGGCGGACCGTGACGCCGCCCGTCTCGGTGAATTTGACGGCGTTGGAGACGAGGTTCGAAATCACCTGGCGAAGCCGTCCGGAATCGCCGAGAGTTCCGGCATCGGGGTCACCGTGCATCTCAAATTTGAGCGAGAGGTTTTGCTCCCTCGCCATCCCCTGGAACAGCGTGACAACCTGCTCTGCGACCGTGGCGGGTCGGAAAGGTTCTTTGACCACTGTCATTTCGCGTGCCTGTAGCTTCGAGAAGTCGAGCACATCATTCACAATCGAGAGCAGCGACTTGCCGCTATCGGTCATCGTGTTGAGTAACCGGCGTTGATCATCGGAGAGCGGCGTGTCATCCAACAGTTGCCCCATACCGAGAATGCCGTTCAATGGCGTCCGGATCTCGTGCGACATGGTCGCGAGGAAACGACTTTTTGCCTCGTTCGCCGCTTCCGCCTCCTCCTTGGCCTTGCTCAGCTGGCGCGTACGTTTTTCGACACGCTGCTCTAGTCGCGCCCGCTCCTTGTCCAGAGCTGCTCGGCTATCGGTCAGCTTCGTCACCGTAGTCGAGAGCTCCTTACGAGCCTTAGCGAGACTTTGACGTACACGACGTGCATTGCTGCCCAGCACACTTGAACCGGCGAGATAAACCGCAGGGGTCAATAACACGGCCGCCAGTTGAACCGGCGACTCCACCGTCGGCACCTGCAGGCCATGCACATAAAGCGGCACACCCGTCATCGCGGTAATCACCAACGCAAGACCGAGCGACTGTCGTGTACCCAGCCATTGACCCGCTGGTACCAGCACGAAAAACGCGCCGTAGGTGACGAAGACCAAAAGCTCCGGCGCCAGCAATGCTGTGATCATGCCGATGAGCGTGTGCATCACACACTGATACGCTGCATTCGTGGTGAATGTCTTTTCATTGCCCAGAAACAGCATGTAGCTGGCGCCACAGTGCACGTATCCAAGAACAAGATAAGCGCCAACTGCCCAAATCGATGCGTTGGTACTGGTCACCACGAGAATACCGAGCACCACCGCAATAGTGGTGTACTGCAGTGCGCCGGAAATCATCATCTGGCGGAAGGTCAGACCCAAACGCCCTGTCTTTTGACTGGGCGAAGTCGCGTTCGAACTCGTGCTCATCTTGCCGGTAGCGGCCAGCAAAAGCGTTCCTTAACGAAAAAGCCCCGCAAGAGCGGGGCTTTTCCAGGGTGCCTTTCGCAAGGCAAGTGGCTTGGGGGCTGACTTACATCATGCCGCCCATGCCACCCATGCCGCCCATGTCCGGCATTGCCGGTGCAGCAGCGTCGTCGCTCGGCGCTTCAGCGATCATCGCTTCGGTGGTCAGCAACAGACCAGAAACCGATGCCGCGTTCTGCAGCGCGAAACGGGTCACTTTGGTCGGGTCCAGAATACCGAACTCGATCATGTCGCCGTATTCGCCGGTTGCCGCGTTGTAGCCGTAGTTGCCGTCACCGTCTGCAACCGCGTTCAGGACAACAGAGCTGTCGCCGCCCGCGTTCTTGACGATCTGGCGCAGCGGCTCTTCGACCGCACGACGCAGGATGTTGATGCCAACGTTCTGGTCGTCGTTATCGCCCGTGAACTCACCCGCAGCCGTAACTGCACGGATCAGAGCAACACCACCACCAGGTACCACGCCTTCTTCAACAGCAGCACGGGTTGCGTGCAGCGCATCTTCAACGCGTGCTTTCTTCTCTTTCATTTCGACTTCGGTCGCAGCACCGACCTTGATCACGGCAACACCGCCGGCGAGCTTCGCCACACGTTCCTGCAGTTTTTCACGGTCGTAGTCGCTGCCTGACTCTTCGATTTCGCGGTTGATCTGGTCAACGCGACCTTTGATGTCAGAAGCCTGTCCAGCGCCGTCGATGATGGTGCTGTTCTCTTTGCTGATCTGAACTTTCTTGGCCTGGCCGAGATCTTCCAGCGTCGCCTTCTCAAGAGACAGGCCCACTTCTTCGGAAATGACCTGACCGCCGGTCAGGATCGCGATGTCCTGCAGCATGGCTTTACGACGGTCGCCGAAGCCCGGTGCTTTGACCGCTGCAACTTTCACGATGCCGCGAATGTTGTTCACGACCAGCGTCGCCAGTGCTTCCCCTTCCACGTCTTCAGCGATGATGACCAGCGGACGGCCAGCTTTCGCGACACCTTCCAGCAACGGCAGCAGATCGCGGATGTTCGAGATCTTCTTGTCGTGCAGGAGGATGAACGGGTTTTCAAGATCGGCGCTCTGGCTTGCCTGATCGTTGATGAAGTAAGGGGACAGGTAGCCGCGATCGAACTGCATGCCTTCGACGACTTCCAGTTCGTTCTCGAGACCCGAACCTTCTTCGACGGTGATCACGCCCTCTTTACCGACCTTCTGCATCGCTTCGGCAATGATTTCGCCGATTTCACTATCAGAGTTGGCGGAGATCGTACCAACCTGTGCGATGGCGCTGTCTTCCTCGCAAGGCTTGGACAAGTTCTTGAGTTCCTGAACCAGTTTACCGGCAGCCTTGTCGATACCGCGCTTGAGGTCCATCGGGTTCATGCCCGCAGCGACTGACTTCAGGCCTTCACGCAGGATCGCCTGCGCAAGAACGGTCGCGGTCGTGGTGCCATCACCAGCAACGTCAGAGGTCTGGGAAGCCACTTCCTTAACCATCTGCGCGCCCATGTTCTCGAACTTGTCTTCCAGCTCGACTTCTTTTGCAACGGAGACACCGTCTTTGGTGACCGTCGGCGCGCCGAAGCTCTTATCGAGTACAACGTTGCGGCCTTTCGGGCCCAGGGTGACTTTTACGGCATTTGCCAGCGTGTTAACGCCCGCGAACATCTTGTGACGAGCGTCGTCACCAAAACGTACTTCTTTAGCAGCCATTCTCGGATTTCCTTCTTGAATTTGCTGTTATGAATAGATCTATCTGCGGATCGTTGGGCCTTAGCCCTCGATGACCGCCATGATGTCGTCTTCTTTCATGACCAACAGCTCGTCGCCGTCGACCTTTACTTCGGTACCGCTGTATTTGCCGAACAGCACTTTGTCGCCAGCTTTGACGTCCAGTGCGCGGACTTCGCCGCTGTCCAGGATTTTGCCGTTACCGACAGCGATGACTTCGCCTTTGATCGGTTTTTCGGTAGCTGCGTCTGGAATCACGATGCCGCCAGGTGACGTGCGCTCTTCTTCCATGCGCTTGATGATGACACGATCATGAAGCGGACGAATATTCATCGATGGATCTCCTCTTCCAAATATTTGATTTTTCGAACAAAAAACATCGAGACGATGCTCGAGTTATTAGCACTCGCTCGAAAGGAGTGCTAATGATAGGGCCAATGTGTGACATTTCAAGGGGTCACGCTACTTTCTGGTGCGTCGCTCGACAGCGACAATCCGGCCTCGCAAAAACGAGACATCGACAACAGCCTCAAATACTGACGAAAGGTAGAGTTGCTGCGATAATTTGACGTTCAATCGGGTCAACTACGCGCATGAACACACGCATATCCAAATTGATCGCCGTTCTCGGCGCTTTTCTGCTGTCGGCTGGCGGTGCCGGCATGGCAATCGCGCAAGATGAGCTGATCCCAGCGAACGAAGCCTTCCCCTATACCGTTGCGGTCGAGGGCGATGAGCTCGTGGTCGACTGGAACGTCACGCCCGGGTACTACCTATATAAAGGCAAGATCAGCTTCGCTATCGAGGGCAGCGACGCAGAGCTGTCCGAGCCGCTATGGCCCAGAGCCACGCCGCACTCCGACGAGTTTTTCGGCGAGCAACCGATTTATGATGACGATTTTGTGGTCGTCATTCCCTATTCCGGCGAAGGCGACGCAGAACTCGTCATCAAGTCGCAAGGCTGCTCAGAAGCGCTCGGCATCTGTTTCCCGCCGCAGACATGGCGCTCTTCCGTATCGCTGATCGCCTCGGCCACGCCCGCCGCTCCTGCATTGTCATCACCCTTCGGAGCGGCACCACTTGGTCAGGATTTCCTGGCGCCGGAGGAAGCATTCCAACCGATGATCGTCGGACTGGGTGGCAACGAGATTGAGGTCGGATTCCAGATCGAGCCGGACTATTACCTCTACCGCCATTCCATCAAGGCGGAACTCGGCAACGAACGCGCCACTGCGGTCGCGCTAGACCTGCCAGCAGGCAAACCGAAGTTTGACGAATATTTCGGTGATACCGAGATCTACCTCAATTCGGTCATCGCAACGCTTGCCATCGACCGACCGGATACGACGGCGGGCCGCGAAACACTCACACTGACGTATCAGGGATGTGCTGAAGGTGGCATTTGCTATCCGGAGCAGATCCAGTCTTTCGAAATCACGCTACCCGCCGGTGACGCATCAGCAGGTGTTGCGGCTGATGCCGATACGACCGGCTCTACCGAGGCCGGCGCGCCAGTTTCGGAGCAGGCGAAACTCGCCGCCCTGATCACAACCAGCAACATCTTCGCCGTACTCGGCACGTTCTTCGGCTTGGGTTTGCTGTTGGCGTTCACCCCGTGCGTTTTACCGATGGTGCCGATTCTCTCCGGGATCATCGCAGGCGACGGCGACAACGTAACGCCAGCGCGCGGCTTCTTCCTCGCGCTTTTGTACGTATTGGGCATGGCATTGACCTATACGATCGCAGGCGCGGTATTTGCCAAGGCAGGGCAGCAGGCGCAGACCGTATTCCAGCAACCCTGGATTCTCGCAACGTTTGCGGGTCTGTTCGTGGTTCTCTCATTGAGCATGTTCGGACTGTTCGAGCTGCAAATGCCGTCCTCGATCCAAACGCGTATTGCGAACATCAGTGGCGGTCAGAAGAGCGGCACTGCGGTAGGTGCTTTTGTGATGGGTGCTCTGTCGTCGCTGGTCGTAACCGCCTGCGTCGCGCCACCACTGGTCGCGGCACTCGCTGTGATCGGCCAAACGGGGGATGTCGTGCGCGGAGGGCTCGCGCTGTTTGCACTCTCGATGGGCATGGGCACGCCACTGTTGCTCGTCGGTGCATCCGCCGGGCGTTTGTTGCCCAAAGCGGGCGCATGGATGGAGCGCGTCAAGCAGGCCTTCGGCTTCATCATGCTGGGCCTTGCTATCTGGATGCTCGCGCGACTGTTGCCGCCGGGTGTTGTGCTGTTGATGTGGGCGGTCCTGATTTTCATGGCAGGCGTGTTCCTCGGTGGTTTGACACCGTTGCCTGAATCGCCGCGCGGCACCCAACAGATGGGCAAAGGCTTCGGCATGCTGGCGATGCTTTATGGCGCTGTATTGTTCGTCGGCGCACTGACCGGCGGCGAAGACCCGCTGCAACCGATGAAAGGCAGTGTGCTCGCCTCGAGAGGCGGCGCCTTGCAAGCGGAAGCACCTAAACTGCAATTCGCGAAAATCAAGACCGTCAGCGACCTTGAGAACGCCGTCGCCAGCGCGGCTCGGGAAGGCAAAGCGGTCATGCTCGATTTCTATGCTGACTGGTGTGTCTCGTGCAAGGAGATGGAGAAATACACCTTCACCGACCAGACGGTGATCGCTGCACTGGAAGACACCGTACTCCTGAAGGCCGACGTCACAGCCAACGATCAGGACGACAAAGATCTGATGGCCGTGTTCGGTATTTTCGGCCCGCCGTCGATCATCTTCTACGGCCCAGACGGTGTATTGCGGCCTGGATATCAGGTGGTTGGATATATGGCCGCTGAAAAATTCAGTGCACATGTTGATCGCGCCACCTCGCCGAACCGCACTCAGACAGCAGCTAACTGATATCCTTCCCGGATGAAACACGCCCCGATTTATATTGCTGTAATTGCCATCAGTGCTCTTGGCGGCTATTTGGCCGGGACGAGCCTGCGTGCGAATAGTGAAATGCCCGAAATCGCCCAAGCGGGCGCAATATCCGGCGCAGCGGCTGCCGCCGCTGCCGCAGCGACGGACGCCGATCCCTCTGCACCGGACATCAAGATGCCTGCGCTTGGCGGTGGCAATAGCGGCATCGATGATTGGGATGGACAGATTCGTCTGATCAACTTCTGGGCGACGTGGTGCGCACCGTGTCGACGTGAGATCCCGTTGCTAAAAGCTCTGCAGACCGATCAAGCGGTACCGGGCTTGCAGGTGATCGGTGTCGCGCTGGACGAGATGGACGCGGTCGCCGAATACAACGCGGAAATCGAATTCAACTATCCGGTGTTGGTCGGCGACGTGGGTGCATTGGAAATCGCCAATCAATATCGACTCGAGTTAATGGCGCTGCCGTTTACCCTCGTCATCGCTCGCGATGGCACATTGCTGAACGCTCACGTCGGTGAGATCGATGAAGACGAGGCAGCGCACATAGTGGGCGTCCTTCAGAAGCTGGATCAGCAGCAAATCACTTCTGCTGAAGCCAAAGAGCAGTTGGTACTCTAAGCGAAACAATATTCGCGTCGTTCATGGATTGAGGAGCGCAAGGTGATCCACTCTTTCTTCAACAGCTTCTTCAAGCTGGAGGCCGCCAGCGGCATCATTCTATTCTCGGCAGCGGTGCTCGCCATGATCATCGCCAACTCACCATTGGCGAATTACTACGATGCCTTGATCGCACTCGAATTCGAAATCCGCGTTGGTACCTTCAGCATCGGTAAGCCGTTACTGCTGTGGATCAATGACGGCTTGATGGCAATTTTTTTCTTCCTGATTGGTCTCGAGCTTAAGCGCGAACTGATCGAGGGACAGCTGCGAGATCCCCGCCAAGTCATCCTGCCTGGTGCCGCTGCAGTCGGTGGCATGGCGGTTCCTGCGCTGATCTACGCGTGGGTCAATTTGGGAGATCCCATCGCGCTGCAAGGCTGGGCAATTCCCGCGGCGACCGATATCGCGTTTGCGTTGGCGATCATCGCACTACTCGGCCGCGGTGTACCGCCGACGTTAAAGGTGTTCATGGTCACCATCGCGATCTTTGACGACGTCGCCGCCATCGCGATCATCGCGATCTTCTACAGCGGCAATATTTCCCTGACTGCTCTGGCAATCGGCGGAGCCTGCTTACCGATATTGTTCGCAATGAATCGATTCGGCGTCTTGCAAAAGACACCCTACCTGCTGGTTGGGCTGGTGATGTGGGTCGCCGTATTGAAGTCCGGCGTACACGCCACACTGGCCGGCGTGTTGCTCGCGTTTTTCATCCCCATCAAAGGCGGTGAGGACGGTCACTCACCATTGCATGTGATGGAGCATGCGCTGCACAAGAGCGTGAACTACTGGGTCTTGCCGATCTTTGCGTTTGCGAATGCCGGATTGTCGCTCAGCGGCGTATCTCTCGATTACGTACTGCATAGCGTTCCCCTTGGCATCATGCTCGGTCTGTTCTTTGGCAAACAGATTGGCGTCATGGTCTCTTGCGGACTCGTCGTTCTTCTCGGACTTGCGAAACTGCCGAAGGGGCTCAGCTGGATGCACATTTATGGCACCGGGCTACTTTGCGGCGTCGGCTTCACAATGAGCCTGTTTATCGGATCGCTGGCCTTTGAGGAGACCGGCGTGAACCTATTATTTGACGAACGGCTCGGCATCATCCTTGGGTCACTGGCCTCAGGAATTGGTGCCTATCTCGTGTTGAAACGAGCGAAGTCTCCGACACCCGCGGCAGGTGCTTCCGAGCCCGCTGCCGCGAGCTGACTCAGACTCGCGCCTGGAGCCAGCTGACCAGGTCGTCGAGGACTTGGTCTTGTTCCGGCTCGTTGAAGATCTCGTGATAAAGACCCGGGTACTGCTTCAGGGTCTTGTCGTCAGAGGACGAGCGCTTGTGCAACAACTCTGATCCGGACGGAGCTGTTAGCGTGTCGGCCATCCCGTGCATCAACAACATTGGCAGACGCAGGTCGGCGGCACGTTTCTGGATCGCTTCCATCGCGTCGAGTAACTCCGCTGCCAACCTCGCAGTGATCTTTCCGTTATAGACTAATGGGTCTTCGAGGTAGGCGGTCACCACTCTACTGTCACGGCTGATACCGTTGGCATCCAACGCCAACACACCGACCTTTGGAGCAATCTTTGAGAAAACCCGCCCGAGGAACACCTGCAGGAACGGTGGGGGTGGATCGGCGATAATCGCAGGTCCAGACAACATGAGCGTTTTCAGTCGCTCAGGCATCTGCACCGCACAGGTCGCAGCGATCAGACCTCCCATACTATGCCCGAGCAGATGCACTCGATTCGCGCCATGCGTGGCCAGCAGCATATCGAGCAGTTCACTGACGCCATCCGTGAAGTCAGAAAACGAATCGACGAGGTTACGTATCCCGGGCGACCGTCCGTGTCCGATATGGTCGAGACCGTGAACCGCAAAGCCCGCGGCATTCAGACGCGCCGCAACATGGGGGTAGCGACCGATATGCTCGGCGAGACCGTGCACGATAACGACATGCTCATCGGTCGATGAATCGGGCATCCAGCTCGCGTGATACAAACCGGAGGAAAGACTGCCTTCTGTGAATGCGCTCATAGTTGACCCAAAGACTCGAGGAACAGATTTCGTACATGGGCGACATGCTCATCGATCGTCTCTGACAGCCAGTCGTCGGTTTCGACAGGCTCGAGCACATCGACAGCGACCGTCGCCGGATGGAACATGAAGTCGCCCTTGGGTGATACGTCAATGGCGTTTCGAATCACGACGGGCACGATCGGCACACCTGCCTGCATAGCGAGGTGGAAGGCGCCCTTCTTGAACTTGCCGAGACGCGTAGACACTGTACGCGTGCCCTCGGGCGCCATTACGACAGACTTGCGCTCAACCTTGATCGTGTTCACCAGTTGCTTCATCGACTCGATCGCTTTTGTCGCATCGCTACGGTCGATCATCACGGTGCCCGCCATCTGCATGATTTGCCCAAGTACCGGCACCTTGGCGATCTCCTTTTTGCCGACACCGGCAACATCGCGACGCAACAGTCGCGCCATGATCACAACATCGGCCTGACTCTGATGATTGAAAACAAAAACCGCGGGTCGTTGGATCCAGAGATTGTGCTCGCCCGTAACTTCAAGGTTCAAACCGATCAGCGCGCTCGCGACATCCGCGAACAACGACATCGTGAAATTCTGCGCCGCATTTCTCGAACCCGTGAGCGCCCAAATGGGTAGACCGGCAAGAAACGACGGGACCATGCTTCCCGTCGCGGCGACGGTGCGCAGCAAGTCGGTCGGGCGCGGTCGACCACGACTCGCGAATCGACGAACAGGCCATCCACGATTCTCCGCTTCTTCGACCAGCTGCGGATTCGGGTTGAGCGGACGCGGCTGACCCACGCGCTCAAGCAGCGGCAAGTCATCGGAGCTGTCCGAATAGAAAAAGCTCTTGTCGAGATCGATTCCGGTTTGCTCTGCTAGCCGCTCGGCAGCGGTGACTTTCCCGGGACCGAAACAGGTAGGACGAATGATCTCTCCCGTCAGCTGGCCATCAACGACTTCAAGCTCACTGCAAAGCACATGCTCGACACCTAACTCTGCAGCCGCTGCTTCAACCTGGTATCGCGTCGCGGAGGAGACGATCGCAACCGTATGCCCTTTCGCTTGATGCGCCTCGATAAGCCCGCGCGCCTCGGGGTAGATGACCTTTGCAATATGACGTTCGAACGTGTCCCTACCAAGATCCTCGAGTCGCGACTCACTCATACCACCGAGCAGTCGGGCACTCGCCACCAGCAAGCCTGAAAAACCCAGATTGCCTGCACCATATCCGACGCCGGCTGCTGCCAGTTTTAGCGCCTGCTCGCGCGTCAGTTCCCGTTGGCGCAACTGCTCTCGTAAGAAAGAAAAGACGGAGAACCCGGCGATGAGTGTGCCGTCGAAATCGAACAACGCACCGATTTCCGGCCCCGACGGACCCTCATCGATTTCGCGAGTGATCTCGCCATACAACCTCATGCTGCTTCTCCTGCAAGCGCCAGCGCATTCATCAAATCATCGCGCAAATCATCAGCCGATTCGATCCCTACCGATACACGCAGCAGACCCTCCGGCACCGGGCTTTCCGGCCCTTCGATCGATGCGCGGTGCTCGATCAAAGACTCAACCCCGCCGAGCGATGTTGCGCGGGTGATTACTTCGCAATGCCTGGCTACCGACAACGCCATAGGCGCTCCACCGACGACTTCAAACGCCAGAAGACTGCCAAATCCACGCGTCATCTGCTGGGATGAAATTCGGTGGGCCGGGTGACTCTCGAGTCCCGGGTAGTGAACCGCTGAGACCAATGGATGGGCTTCGAGAGACTGCGCCAGAGCCAGCGCATTCGTACTCGCTTTGTGCATGCGCACAAAGAACGTTCTCAGGCCTCGCTGCAGGAGCCACGCGTCCATCGGACCGGGCAAGCCGCCCGCATTTTCGCGCTCACGCAGGATCATCCGCCAGTGGTCGTCATCCTCGCGCGTCGCTAACGCGCCACCCAAAACGTCGCTATGACCATTGAGCGACTTCGTCGTCGAGTGCATCACGATATCTGCGCCGAGCAAGAGCGGTTGAGTATGAAACGGCGTGGCAACCGTCCCGTCGACAGCCAGGCGTGCACCTGCTGCATGGGCAATCTCGGCTGCATCGGCGATGGACGTGACGATGAATACTGGATTGCTCGGCGTCTCGATCCAGACCAGTTTCGTCTTGCCTGGGCGCATCGCATCTCGCAGCGCGTCGAGATTACCCGCCGGTACACTCGTGATCTCAATCCGAAAGCGTTCGGCGAATTCGTGAACCCAAGCGCGCAGGTTGTAGTACATCTCGCGCGGCAGCACGATGTGGTCGCCGGATCGAAGTGTCTGGAAAACGATGCTCGCTGCGGACATGCCGGACCCGAAGATCCGGGCGTCGGCCGCACCCTCCAGCTCAGCGATCATTCGTTCCGGGAGCCGAAAGGTTGGGTTTTCCGCACGCGCGTAAATGTGCGCAGGATTGATCAACTCATAATCGGGTGTGCGCGCAAATGTCGTCGAAGGATGGATTGCCGGCATCACGGCGCCCGTCGACTGATCGTGGGTATGTAACCCATTCGCAAGCCACGTCTCCGGTGAGGTTTTTGGATCGTCTTCCATGCGCGCGAGTATACGCGACTGCAGCTAAAACCCGTCGCGCGCCACGCAGGCAAAAAAAACCGCGTGAGGCGCATGGCCCCACACGGCTTTTTCGATCGCGAGCAGTAGCTGCTTAGCTGATCGTGAAGGTTCCGCGCATTACCGACCAGTGGCCCGGGAACGTGCAGATGTACATGTACTCTGCATCAGGATCCAGGTCGCTGAGTGAGAACGTGACGCTGTCGGACTCGCCGCCACCAATGATTTTGGTTGCAGCGATGTAGCGATCTTCACCGTCCGCGAGGTAGTTGCCGTCGACGCCCGCTGACATGCCAGCAGTCGCTACCGCTTCAACCTGGTCTTTCGGAATCAAGACCCAGTTGTGGCCCATCGCCGCCTTCGGCAGGTTGCCGGTGTGCGTCAGGTTCACGGTGACCGAACCGCAAGAAGCCGGTGCAGAGATAGAAGAGGTGCTGAACGCGAGCTGGTCGCCAACTTTAACGTCGAAGGTGCAACCTTCGCCACCCGTTGCAGCTGCAACGGCTTCAGTCGCTTCCTCAACCGCTTCTTCGGCTGCTTCCATAGCGTCGTCGGCCATCTCGCCAGCCGCTTCCATCGCATCGTCAGCCATCTCACCCGCTGCTGCCATCGCGTCGTCGGCCATTTCACCGGCTGCGTCAGCTGCATCGTCAGCCATCTCGCCTGCTGCTTCCATGGCGTCTGATGCGGTTTCTGCCGCTTCATCCATGGCGTCTTCAGCAGCTTCCGCAACAGCGGCTGTTGCTGAACTGCTGCTATCGTCCGAGCCACCGCACGCGCTCAACGCAAATACAAACATCATGGCGCCAAACAGCGCCGCTAGTCGTGTTGAAACCATGTCTAGATATCCTTCAGGTTCATTTGTTCGACAGATACGCAAATTATTGCAACTGCGCCGCGCGATCACAAGCTACCTCTCAAATGCACAGGCATAGACGATCGGAATAAGCATATCGTCAGCACTTAGACATTCACGAATTTCAAGCGATCGTCTTGAATTCACACTCGACAAATGAGAATCATTTGCATTTAGGTGCGTAGATTGTCATATTCGACCTTCTCCCGCGTAACGGCATGACAAAGACAGTGGAATCCATTAACAGCGTCTCGCGCCCTGTGCACAGACCCAACCTTACTGGCGTCCCTGAGACGATGCTCTGGCCGCTTTGGCATCGCGCATCTGAACAAAAGCGTTCCAATCCGTTAATCAATGATCCATTAGCTTTAGACCTGGTCGATACGATTGACTACGATTTTCGTGGCGCGTTCGGCCCGCCGAATGCGGCCCACGTGATCCGAGCAGCTCTCTCGGATGAGCTCGTGCGAAAGCACATCGCATCTAGTGAAGGAAAACCGGTAGTCGTGTCACTCGGTGATGGACTCGAAACTCAGCCCTGGCGCATTGACGATCAGCGCGTGCGCTGGGTCAGTGTGGATCTTCCTGAGTCGATCGCTTGCCGGCGCGACCTGTTGCCCGCGCACCCAGGTATCAAGCACATCGCTGCATCGGCATTGGATCCAATCTGGTTGAAGGCCGTACCGAGGGACTCCAAGCCGTTTATTTCTGCAGCAGGATTATTGATGTATTTCAGTGAGTCCGATGTCCGACGGCTTCTGACGACGATCGCAGATGAGTTTCAGCAAGCGACGGTTTTCTTCGACACCATTCCCGAGATACTCTCGCGCAAAACTCGTAAAGGTCTTTTTGTGACCCCGCGTTACCGAGCGCCGGCCATGCCTTGGGGCATCGCGATTGACGATGTACGCGACTTCATTGCACAGATTCCGGGCCTCGCTTGCGAGCGCGCGTTAACCTACGGAGAGGCTTTCCCTTCTCGAACACCGGTGCTCGCCAAGCTGTCCCGAGTTGGATTTCTGCGTCGTCGACTCGCGCCGGGTCTGGTGGTCGCAAAGTGTGTCCCGCGAAGCTTCGATCGGAGTTACAGATGAGCGCAGTGTCTACGCCGACTCGCAGCACGCGCTGTGAATACTCTGCGCGAGAGCTAATCCGACTCGGTCAGTCCGGTGCGCTCGCGATCTGTAACAAACACGGCGCCCCGATTGTCGATAGTGTGGACATCGCGACCGACACCAACGGCGCGCCTGTGTTCGCATTGCAGCGCGATGCATCAGTGTTTTCACAGCTTCAGACACGACCTGAATGTGGGCTGCTTGTAGAACCGCTGGTCAGTGGCGACTTCGACCGTCGCCAGCGAGTCTCCATTCGCGGCTCCGCTTTTCCGGTGGGTGCACAGAGCATTGAACGTGTCCAAACGAGGTTTGCTCGCAAACACACGATGCTGCCTTCCGATTTTTTCAAGACCCATTCGATGTGGCGTCTGGAGATCAGTCACGCGACATTGGCAGGCGGAACAAGTGGCCCGCGAGAACTAAAGCGCGCCGACCTTCTTGTTGATCTCGAGAACTGGGAAGCATGGCATCTCATGGAGCACGGTGCTGTCGAGCACATGAACGATGATCATGCTGATGCGACAGCTCTGTATGCGACCATTTTGTGTAACCAACCCACCGGCGACTGGCGCATCACAGGACTCGATCCTGAGGGCATCGATATGGCGTGCGGTGAGTTTCACGAACGGCTCACTTACCAAACCCCACTGGAAACCGCAGCAGCGTTAAGACCGACGCTAGTGGAACTCGTTAAACATGCGCGACAATCGAACTAACTATCAGCGTTTTATGCCCATACGTGCGGCGACCACGTCAGGATCCAATGTATCGAGCAATTCCGTCCCTGAGCTGAAATCCTGACCACGTGTAAAGGCACCAGGCGTGACCAACGTCTCGATACCTGCGGCAATAGCCGCGCTTGCGGAGGCAGCGCTGTCCTCAATCGCCAGAACCTGCTCGCTAGGTAGCCCTAATCGCTGCAGCGCAACCTCATAGATTTCCGGATGCGGTTTTGGATTATCACAATCCATGCGCGTGAGCACAGACGAGAATCGGTCGATCGGCAGCTCCGGCGACGCACCTTTTGCAATCGCATCGATATTCGCCCTGAAGGTGGTGGTGACCAGCCCGATCAACAAACCAGCGTCCAACACTTGTGCAATGCTTTCCGCGACGCCATTCCTGAGTGCAACGCCTCGTGAAACTTCAGCGCACGCAATTTCAGTCTTGCGTGTATGGATGTCCTTAACCTGATAATCGGATAGCAGGCCGCCGGCCGCATCACTGAGCGTGGACAGGCGTTTTTGCCCACCCGCGTCTTTTAACAATTGACGGTAGGTGTCCTCATCCCAGTGCCAATTTATGCCAGCCTCAGCGAAGGCTGAGTTGTAGGCTCGCCGTTGTATATCGGAAGTCTCAGCGAGTACACCAATCGAACCAATGAAAAGCGCGCGTTTGTTCATGGTCGCAATTCTACCGGAGAAGGGTGCAAAACAAGACAACGACAGGCGACCAGGAGGCCGCCCGCCCCTGCATTGGTTTACCAGCTTTTCTGAATACCGAAGGTCAGCATCTCCTGCGTCTCAAGCTGAGGCCCGTTTAGGTCCTGCTCAACTGGCACCAGGTACTCAATGGCGAGTCGCCAGCCCTCAAGACCACCCTGTCCGGCGATGTTTAGACTGACGCCAGCATCCCAGCGCGAACCACCGAAGCGGTCCGGGTCGGCGGTTTGTACTGGACCTGCGATGAGCGGATCGCGACCCGATATCTCGCCTTGATCCGTATAGGCCAAACGCAACGCAACGCTCACCGCATCGCTAAAGCTGTAGCCCGCCCACCCCGTCAGGTGATGAAGATCACCCAAGCGATAATTTTCGTCGTTATCGGCCACCCGGAAGGTACTGCGCCACTGCGTACCCCAGTTGAAGTGTTCGGCGAATCCCGAGTAGCTGAGACCGAGAATAGGATCCCAACTGCCAGAACCGAGCTGCATCGGATAGGGCAGACGGATCGTTGGGCGCATGTTCATCGGCGTGAGGATGTCATCGGTCTCGTCAATACTGCCGGTGGGCACAGACAGTCCCACGATGCCGTGAAGCTTGTGATCCGGATTGGTGCCGATATCAATCAACGCCGAAACGGTGGTGTCGCCGATTCCCGATGTCTCCGTCGTAAAGGTGCCGAGCACCGCGGTACCCATGCCACCCTGATACGTCAGGTGATCCATATCCTTCTGGATATAGTTCACCATACCCATCACGGTAATACGGTCCGTGGGTGCATACATCACGCCGAACATATGCATATCCATGTTCATCTCGACGGGCACGACACGTAGCGTCGGCGGTTGCCCTGGATTACCGAAAAACCGGTTGGGGACGGTTGTTGCGATTTGATCGGGAGAGATGGAATCGCTTCCTGAAAGGTTGCCCTCCATCGGCATCGACATGAATCGATACGAGAACATCCACTCACCTTTATCGTGTGTGTGATCACTCATCACCCCGATCGGAGCGTGAGCGTCGGCGCGTGTTGTCTGATCGTGATCGGCATGGGCAAACGGTGCAGCCACGAGCAACGTGGCCAGCATCAATCTGGTCTTGTTCATTGAAACCTCTGAATCTGATTGGGCGCACACCGTTCAGGCGCACGCGAGTCACTATTTTGTTAAGCGAGATTCAGACGATGTGTGGAGGCGCTCGGGCTCGGGTGATCCATAGAGGTTGAGAAGGCCGAACGTTGGCATGCTTGATTTCGAAACTGAACTGCGAAAGCTGCGCAACGGGCTCGAGGCTAGACGCCGAACCCAGATGTAGAACCGGCGTCAGGGTATCTGCAAAATCACAGTTATCAGCGCCCGCCTGCACCGGCGCCATTGCTTCGGCATGGCCATGCGAATGATCATGATGCTGCGAAGAACCTTCGAGGCCTTCTGGGCAAACGATCAGGAACTGGCCACGAGCAATGTCGCCCGGCATGAAGCCGCGCGGTACCAGTGCGCTCAGGCAAACACCAAAGAGAACTAGGCTGGCTGTGACTCGAACACGCATGCACTAAAGTTACGCGCTCTCCAGCGTGTTAGCTAGATGCTTGGTGAGGGCTACCCGGTCCAGGTCTCCACGACGTCGTTCAATTCGGGACGCGGTCGTTCTTTGGGCGGCTCAACCGGTGTGCCGATATGCATAAAACCGGCGATTGCATCGTGCTCTGATAGGCCAAGTGCTGCCTGCACAGGTGCATCGTATGCCGGACCGCCGGTGAGCCACTGCGCACCAAAACCCAACGCTGCTGCAGCGATAAGAATGTTCGTGCAAACCGCACCGGCGGACAGGTGCTGTTCGATTACGGGAATGCGTGCAGCTTTCTCCATATTCGGGGCCGCGATTACCGCGAGCAACAGCGGCGAGCGCGTGAGGCGCGCATGCGCTGCGTCCACCATGACGTCGTTGGCCTCCGAGTTCTCTCTGATGAACGATTCGCGGTAGATATCGGCCAGCTTCTGCTGACCCTCCTTGTACAACACCTTGATACGCCAAGGCGTTAATTTCGCATGATCTGGCACGCGGGTTGCGATCGCCAGAATGGTTTCGAGCGCCACCGCATCGGGCGCCGGATCCACAAGATTCGCCGCAAGCACCGACCGCCGGTGCTGCATGAATTCAACAACAGGTCTGTTGGCCATTACCATCTCCGTGACCCCGGTGTCTCCGGGATTCTCGCTGGAAAAATGGTAGCCGATTGTGTGATCCAACATCGTCTTAATTCCCGTTTTACTCGCACGCTAGGTGCGATCACATTTCCGTAGCGCTCAACAACCAGACCCAGCTGGCTGCGTACGCGCCGAGCAATATGGCAAGCGCCAACAGATACCGGACAAACTGGCTTAGAAACCGATGATTGCCTGATGGGTTCACGAGCCGTCCTCAGCCTTCGGACATTCAACTTTCGGTGGCAGATCGTTACTCACCACCAAGTGCAATCGCCTTGAGTCGTTAAAACTCAGCCCAACAGGCGAGAGGAAATCTATATATGCACGTGCAATCCGAAAAAACGTGGTTGCCAGACTGCCGGGGAACAGATCTTCTGCGAGACGGTATCCAAGCTCCGCATCACCCTGTTCGACCGCCCGGAACATTCTCGTCAACTGCATCTCGTCGGCAGTCGTCAAATCATCGTCGGGTGTCCTTATTGCGAGCTGGCGCATCCCGGTCGTTGAAGCAAAACACATCAACTCATTAATCACGGGCAAAGCCGCTTCCGCACGGTGGTGGCGATACAAGGGTCGCAGAACACAGCAGGCGCACTCCTTGCCCTGAAACGACAGGGTCCACTGCCTCACGCTGATCAACAATAGCTGCGCTCCAGCCGATAAATGCTGGACCCGCATAGTGTCGCTGCACGGCTGTTGATCGAATCGATAGGTTTGTCTCATTGCGCAACACTCTCCTGCGTAACCGCTGTCTTGTGAGATAATTCCGAAGTGATTTTCATGGTGATGATAATGATTCTCATTGTTATTATCAATGAGAATCATTATCATTTGCAATAAATGTGAAGCAGTTTTTTTGGAGATCGAAATGAAACAACTGATTGTTGGCCTGGCATTGATGTTTGCGGCAGGAATGGCGAACGCAGCCTGTGAGGTGAATGTTGAGGTCGGCGACTCACTGGCCTTTAGCGAAAGCAGCATCACTGTAGAAGCCAGCTGCGAAACTGTGACTGTAAACCTGAAACACACGGGTTCTTTGCCTGCCGCTGCTATGGGTCACAACTGGGTCCTGTCGAAAACCGCTGATTATCAAGCCGTTGCGAACGATGGGATGGCCGCAGGCCTCGACGCGAATTACCTGCCCGCAGATGATGCTCGTGTACTGGTTTACACAAAGATCATCGGTGGTGGAGAGGAAACCAGCGTGAGCTTTAGCCTGTCAGATCTTGATGCTGGCGAGAGCTACACCTTCTACTGCTCATTCCCTGGCCATACCGGTCTGATGAACGGCACTTTCACGATTTCCTGACACCAGAAGATATCGCCCGAGAGAGCAGCGCGCAGCCATGAGACTCGGAACAGCGGCCCTATGGTGGGGCACCCTGGGCTTCATGGCCTTGCTCGCTGTCGGCATCCAGCGCATGTGGGGCATTGCGCTGGATAGCCTCTCCTACTCCTGGACCACCAGCCACTACGCGCTGCTGATTGTGAACACGTTCATAATGGCCTGGGTTGAGGGGTATCGAGGCTTCCAGCAGAGCTTCTCACCACGATTCGCAGCGCGCGCGATTTCCTTGAAGCGCAACCCTTCGCCACTTGGCTTTGTGTTTGCACCTCTGGCATTGATGGGATTTTTCCATGCACCCATGCGCCGAGTCATCGGCGCGATAGCGTTGACACTGGGCATCGTCGCGATCGTGTTGGTTTACCGAGCATTCCCTCAGCCCTGGCGGGGCATTCTCGACTTTGGCGTTATTGTCGGGCTGTCATGGGGCGCCATCGCGACACTGCTCGCCGTTATCAACGCGAACGCACGCGGGACCGACGTCGACCCGGAGTGGCGGCCCGCCGTCGACCCACGCCTGCCCGATTCCAGTCGGGCATAACGCTCAGGCGAGCGTTTCCATTACCGATTCAAAAGTCTCAAGATCGGGATGACCTAAGTACGTGCCACTAGGCGCACTTGCCTGACGATGTGCGAGCTTGAATGCCTCAGATTGCGTCCAGGCCTCGAACGCTTTGCGCGACTCCCACACCGAGTGCGACGCATATAGCGTGTGGTCATCAAGAGATGGCCCTTTAAGCAAATGGAATTCCTTGAAACCGGGGACTTCGGATAGGTAGGAATCGCGCTCCCGCCAAACCGTCTCGAATCCCTCTTCCATTCCCGGTGTGATTTTGAATCGGTTCATCGCAATGAACATGTCACTCTCCTGTTTGTAAACTCAAGCATGTACCAGCAGCCGCTCCAACCCGGAGTGCCACTCGGTGGTGATCGGAGTGTCGTAGACCTCCGATAAAGTGTGATCCGACAGAACCTCTCGAGGCGCACCGGATGCGGCCACGCGGCCACGATCCAGCAATATTGTGTGGTCACAGAATCGCGCTGCCTTCTCGAGGTCGTGTACAACAAGGCACACGCCCACATTGCGGGTCGCCGCCTCACGCAGGTGTCTAAGCACCAGCAATTCATGGCCGATATCAAGACTCGCTGTGGGTTCATCCAACAACCAGACGCCGCCATCACTGAACGTTAGGATGCCGTCGACCTGTAGACAGGTGCGCGCGAACTGAACTCGCTGGCGCTCACCACCGGACAACTGATCGAAGCGGCGCCACAGCAGGCCGTAGACCCCGCAATCATTCGCGATGCGTTCGAGGCGGTTCGTGTCCAACGGTTGCAGGCCGCGGAACGGCTCCCACCCCATTGCGATGACTTCATGCACCGGGTAGGGAAACGCCATATCCACGTGCTGACTCATCACTGCACGAGTCCGCGCCTGTTCTGCTAAAGACAGATCGTTAAGCGGTTGCCCATCGACCAGAACCTCACCACCGGCGACCCCCAATGAACCCGCCATGGCATGCAGCAACGTCGACTTACCCGCGCCATTCGGCCCAACAATGCCGACCACCTGCCCGCGTTGCACTGATGCATTGACATTGTCCAACGTGACGCGTTTGCCACGCCGAACGCTAACCCCGCGGACTTCAATCATGCGCGTGACCTCGCTGATGCGATTAGCCAGAGAAAAAACGGTGCGCCGAGCGCGCTGGTGACGAGCCCAACCGGTAACTCGGCAGGGATAATCACAATCCGAGCAACCAAGTCCGCAAGCACGCTCAAAGTGGCGCCCAACAAGAGTGAACCGGGGAGCACCCATCGGTTGCTAGGTCCAAGGATCAGCCGAACGATATGTGGCACGATCAAACCGACGAAAGCGATGATGCCTGAAACGGCTACTGCGGCACCGACGGCCGCAGCGGCGCTGATAACGGTCACCCTTTTCAACAAATCTACGTTGATCGATAGATGGCGTGCCTCAACCTCACCGAGCTGCAGTACATCGAGCGCGCGTCCTCGAGACACAAGAGTCCCCGCTGCGATGACGATGACTGTTGCTGCAGGCAAAACCGTTGTCCAGGTTGCTCGACCGTAGCTGCCCATCGTCCAGAACACGAGTGTTCGCAGCTGAGTGTCGTCACTCAGAAACTCGAAGCCACCGATGGCCACCGTGGACATTGCGTTCAATGCGATGCCGACAAGCAACATAGTGCTAACTTCGAAATTTCCAAACCAGCGTGCGAACGCATATAGCAGGCCGGTCACGGCAGCTGCGCCAGTGATCGCCGCCAACGGAATAAAATACGGCATCAGTGCCTCTGCTACGAAGCCAGCACCGAACACGATCATGAAAATCGCACCGACGGCAGCACCGCCCGAGACGCCTATGAGCCCAGGATCAGCAAGCGGATTACGGAACAACGCCTGCAGCGCGGCGCCAGCTGCCGCCAGACCTGCGCCCGCCAGCGCTGCGAGCACAACCCGCGGGAGCCGAATGCTGTAGAGCACCGTCTGCTCTATCGAACTGGTTTCCGCAAAGCCGAGCACGCCACCAATTGATAGCGGGATCGCGCCTATACAAATAGCAAGCGACACGCTGACAATTAGCGCAACACCAAGTGCAAGAATCAGCGGCGGTCGCTGTCCGAAACCGCGTTTCGCTACCTTGCCCGATGGCTCTGCAACCATGGCGTCCGACATCACTGGCTTGAGGCATCCTCTTGGGCCCGAATGTCATCGGCAAGCTGCGCAGCTGCGCCAAGCGTTCGTGGTCCGAAGCCAAGCATGGCCATACCATCCATAGCGAATACCCGCCCATTCTTGGCAGCGCTAGTGAATTTGAGAGTCGGGTGCTCAAGCAATCCCTCAACGCCGCCTGCCGCATCGAGGCCACGCTGCGGGATCACCAGGAATGACGGGTCAGCGACGATCATTGCCTCTCTGGATACGGGCTTCCACCCAGACATTTGCCCGAGGGCATTGCTTGCCGACATCATCATGAGTAGACCATCGCCAGAGGTTTCCGTACCTGCGGCGATGAGCGTGCCGTCACGAATGCCCAACAGGATAGCGCCACTAGGTTTGTCCAACGATTGAGCTGCCACCAGGCGCTCAGCAGCAGGCTGTAACCGCTCAGCGATGTACGCTTCTGCAGCCTCTGGCATGCCGATGAGATCACCGATGCAGCGGACCTTATCGATGATGCCCTGCGAATCGTGCTGCTCAGCGAGAATTGCAATCGGTAATCCGGCGGCACGCAGTTGATCCAGAATCTCCGGCGGACCGGTATCGTCCTCTCCGAGCAATAAAGTGGGTTCCTGCGACAGCACGCCCTCCGCAGATAAGGCACGAACGTATCCGATTTGCGGCAATTCGAGCGCTGCTGCGGGATAGTTCGACGTGCGATCAGCAGCAACGACTCGCTCATCAGCACCTAAGTCGTAGAGAATCTCGGTTATCGAGCCGCCGGCGACGACGATCCTGCTGCGGTCAACATCGACACCGAGTGAAGGGCACTCTAGCGCGTGCCCCAACTCCGGTGCGAGCAACCCCACAATACCAAGCGCGAGCGTCACCCTGATCATCAGTCAGAACTCCACTTGAACGTTCACTGCGGCATTGAAGCCCGGTTGCGTAAACCTGCGTGCAGCATCCGCGCCGATACCAGCGGTATCCACCCAGCGGATGTACTCCTTGTCGCCAAGGTTGAACAACCCGGCATTGACGCGTACACGATCTGTGAGGTTGCCGAACAACAGCAAATCCATGACCCCGTATCCATCGGACGGCTGACGTAGATCCGTGTTGACGATGTCACCTTCATCCTTAGCCTCGACCAATGTCCAGACGAGCTCACCACCCCACCGGTCGGCGGGCGAGCGGTACAGCAGACCCAGCACACCCGTCAGTGGTTCAACGCTATCGATAGGGTCGCCGGTAGCAGTGTCCTCGCCGTCGGCATACGCAACCGCCGACCGAAGCATGAATGCACCGATTCCGTCCCACTCGCCAAGATCAAATTCTGCGGTAATCTCCGCTCCCTCGATCGTCACCTTATCCCGGTTTATCGACTGGAAAGTCAGCAAACCATCCTCGGGATCGATACCACCAATTTGCAGAAACGCGGGAGCGATCGCAAACGACTCGATGAAGTCCTCGTAGTCGGTTTGGAATACGTTAAATGACACCGAGGTCGCATCCGACTGATAACGCACACCTAGCTCGAGACCCTCGCTGCGCTCTGAGTTCAGGTCCGGGTTTGCGATGGTTTTGTAGCCACCAATGAAGTTGTTGAAGCCGACATTAACGTCGTCATACGGCGGCGCACGGAAACCTTGCGCATAAAGACCATAGACTGAAATGCTATCAGTCAACTCATAGACCGCACCCAGTCGAGCTGTCACCTCATCCGCGTCGTAGTCCTCCGGCACAGGTGCGCCGGGGTTACCGTTGATGTAGACCTCGTCGAGCGTGGTGCTCGCATCGAACCTGTCATAACGAAGACCCGGCGAGAGCAGCAGTCGATCTCCCAACAGTGAGATTTCATCCTGAATGAAGATCGCTGACTGCTGCACCGTGGTAAGCGGGAAGTCTCGAGTCGGGAGCGGAAGGAACTCGAATTGCGGCGTGCCATCAAGCGCGAAGGTGCCGCCGTTACGTATCGATGCGTTGTCGGTCTCGAAAAAATCGAACCCGTAAATCAGATTGTGAGAGGTTCCTGCAAGATCAAAAGACCTCACCGCCTGCGCGAAGATGCCGTCAATATCCTGTTCATACACCGAGCGCCGCTCGCGCGTCTGGCTCGGTTGCCCCGGCGGGGTCCGCGACTCGAAGGTGAATTGAGTCGTCTCAGACGACTGCGTATACGCCGTGACGCCAATCGTGTCAGCAATTGCCCATTGCACGTCGGCGCTGTAGGCGACACTGATACGCGTACGCTCTCTCTCGTCCACCGCATCTCGACTATTGACGAGCGTGCCACGTGTCACGGTGCCGTAGTCCGAAAGAATCTGAGTGTCCGCGTCGCTCGTCAGGGTATCGACCGTCAGCGTCAGCGTCTGACCCTCAACTGGCTGCCAGTGCAGCTTCGCCAAAATATTTGTAGCGGATAAATCCTGGGGATCCGGTAATTCCCGATCTGGACCGAAGCCGCCAATCCCGCCGATGGTTTCAGTCTCCTGACCGTCGCGCTGCGTTACCGCAATCATGCCGGCAAGGCGATCATCACCCAGAGCAAGCGTGCCTCTGGCGACAGTACTCTGGTCGGCACTGGACCATCCGGCCTTACCGCCAACATAAACGCCGTCGTCTTCAGCGTAGAGGTAGTCCAGTGGGCCGCGAGTGGTAAATGCAACGACCCCACCTAGCGCATCACTCCCGTACAGAGAGGAAATTGGGCCTCTGGCGATCTCCACCGCGGCCAGACTGTCGACATCAACAAAGTCCCGCCGCGCGCTGAGGAACGGTCCAAAGCTGAACTCTTCCGCGACTCGAATGCCATCGACCACGGTCAGAACACGGTTACCTCCAACACCCCGGATGGAGAACCCACTCAGTCCGAAACGACTGCCCGTTCCGCCGACACTCACGCCCGGCTCGTAGCGCACAAGATCAGAGATATCTCGGGTGATTTCCTGATCGATCATCTCGCTGGTGATCACTGACACCGTGACCGGCACTTCCGTGATCGCACGTTCCGTTCGAGTGCCGATAACGGTAATTTCATCGCGGGCCAGCTCGTCTGAGTCCGTTTCGCTCTGCGCCTGCGCGGGTCCACCGATCGCAGCCGCCACCGCCAAAGTAACGGTCCAATTCCAGGTTTTCATGAGCTCTTCCTCCCTAATTGAGTCGCTCAAGTGATTGATTCTCGACAGGTACTCGACAATTACAAATAAAAGTACAAATGAGAATTGTTCGTATTTGCAAAGGCTAATTGAATCCGGCACGCTTGTAAATTCATATTTTTCAAACCTTGGGAGCGGGACGATCATGGGAAGTTTTCGGCAAAGACTTTGGACTGTTTCAGCACTGGCAGGATTGTGCGCAGCCTGCGCCGCAGCACCGAATACAGTCGTCGACGAAGTCGAAGATGACGCTGGAGTCGCACAAACCACTGAAACCGAAAAGGAGCGGCCCTATGTCTTTGGCTGGATGTTCGCGGATACCTCGAACATGGAGCCGCGGGGCGGCACGACCAAAGGACCGTCGGTCTTACCCATCTCCGGCACCTCTGCCGCTTGGGACGCGCTACAGGAGCCGGGCCTTAGCAAGAAAGAAAAAGATCGGCGGGCAATCCTCGCGATGGCCGGCGGTTACCGCACTAGCTTTGACTTTCTCGAGACCGCAGGTTTTACGGAAGGTTACGAGCCACCCAAGCCGTACCGGTCCTGGGGAACCGAGCACGTCTATGTCGTCGAGGACTCACCTGAGTTTGTAAGCCTGCAGCATATTCTGGTCATGTTCTTCGAAGACGAGGAAGGTGAAGTGCAGGGCCCGGCAGTCGTTAAACACTGGCGTCAGGACTGGCAGTACGAAGACGCGCAAATCAATGTCTACACGGGTCACGATCGGTGGGAGCAACTCCAGCTGTCTGCCGGAGACGTCGAGGGGACCTGGAGTCAGGCGGTCTACCAGGTCGATGACTCGCCGCGGTATCAGGCCATTGGGAAATGGACCCACGACCAAAACTTTTCAGCGTGGGAAAGCGGCGAAACCTGGCGCCCGTTACCACGACGGGAATTCAGTGTTCGGTCCGACTACCACGCGTTGATCGGGACTAACCGTCATACGATTCTGCCGACAGGTTGGTTACATGAGGAAGACAACCTTAAAGCAGTGCTGATGCACGAGGGACAGATAACCGATAAGCCTGTTGCGTTTCTTGCCCGTGAGGCCGGGGTTAATCGATATGAACTAATTACCGGTCATGACTTTTCCGGCGGAGACGAGTACTGGGAAAAATCGGCGGCGTTCTGGTCGGATGTGCGCGGTGCGTGGGATGCACTTCTCACCGAAAACCCGAAAGTCACCAAACTCGAGGTCGAGGGCATGCCGATGCTAATGGAGATGTTGGTGTACTCGAGCGAAATCGAGACCTACGACTCCGAAGTTGGAAAGGCTTACATCGCCGAGAAGCTGCAGACCCACTACGAGTGGTAAAGCGGTTCCGATCTAAGAAGCCGCGTTGGGGATAACGCCCTCAACGCGGTCTTCGAGTTCTTCACTCGCCTGCTCCAGCGCCGCTAGCGTATCGTCATCCGGCTGCCAGTAATTCCGGTCGGAAGCTTCAAGCAATCGGTTAGCAAATCTGCTTGATGCCGTCGGATTCAGCTCCGCAATGCGGCGGCGCATTTCCTCGTCGAGCAGGAAAGTCTCGGTGAGCTTCTGATAAACCCACGGCTGTACCTGACCCGTCGTCGCAGACCAGCCCATCGTGTTGGTCATATGCACTTCGATCTGGCGGACACCTTCGTAGCCGTGCTCAAGCATACCCTCATGCCATTTGGGGTTGAGCATTCGAGTTCGCGTTTCGAGTGCCACCTGGTCTGACAGGGTGCGCACTGTGCCTTCACCGTGCGTCTGGTCACCGATGTAAACCGGCGGTGCATCACCTGAGCGAGCACGCTTGACCGCGCCTGTGATACCGCCGAGCGTATCGAAGTAGTTATCGACCGTGGTGATGCCAAGCTCGACCGAGTCGAGGTTCTGATAGGCGAGATCGACGTCGGTGAGGGCGCTGTTCAGCAACGCTTGCTGCGCCTGCGGACGACCATCGCAGCCATACGCAAACCCCTTGCGCTTCGAGTACACATCCGCCAGTTCATCTTCGTCGTCCCAGCGACCACTCTCGACCAGATAGTTGACGTTGGAGCCGTACGCGCCCTCTTCGTTGCCGTAGACTCGAAGCGCGGCAACCTCCAAAGTACAACCATGCTCTGCCTGATAGGCGAGTGCATGCTTGCGAACAAAATTGCTGTCGATCGGCTCATCAGCAGACGCAGCCAGGTAGGCCGCTTCCGCGAGCATCTTGATTTGCAAGGGCATCAGATCCCGGAAGATGCCTGACAGCGTCATCACGACATCAATCCGCGGGCGACCCAGCGCTTCCAGATCGATCAGCTGTGCGCCAGCAATTCGGCCATAGCTATCAAACCTGGGCTCGGCTCCCAGCAGCGCGAGCGCCTGACTAATCGGACCACCCTCACTCTTCAGGTTGTCGGTACCCCAGAGAACAATGGCGATCGACTCAGGAAGTGCGTTGCCCTCAGCCAGGTGACAATCCAGCAAACGTTGTGCCTGCTTGGCACCGTCCTTGACCGCATAAGCGCTTGGAATTCGGAACGGATCAAAACCATGCAGGTTGCGTCCTGTCGGCAGCACAGCCGGCGTCCGCAGCACATCACCACCCGGTGAAGGCGCAATGTAGTGACCGTCGAGCGCACGCAACAGGCCCGGCGTCTCTGCATCCTGCCCGAGCAGATCGTTCGACGCCTGCAGTGACTTCATGAGATCCACACCATCCACGCCAGGCGGAAGGCCAGCTAGCTGCGCCGCTTTCGCAGGCGTCAGCGATTTCTTGGCGATGCCCTCCAGCGCGGCTTTAGCGGGGCGCACACCATGCGATGCATCAGCCATACATGAGAGCAGATCGACGCGCTCCGTCGTACTGGGCGGTCGACCCACAACATGCAAGCCATGCGGAATCAGTGCGGTCTCATATTCATGCAAACGCTGTTGTAGCGCATTTACTGCTTCGTCAGCGACATCCAGCGTCCACTCGGGCGTGGCGGAAGCCAGCTCCAATTCGTGCGCCTGCGCCTGGATCAAAGCCAGAAGGTCGAGATCGGGTTTGGCGTCAGGGTCGCGTTGCCGCCAACGATCCAGCGAATCGGACAACTCCTGGAGCCCTTTATACAGACCGGCTTCAGATATCGGAGGCGTCAGGTAACTGATCAAGGTTGCGGCGGATCGCCGCTTGGCGATGGCGCCTTCCGATGGATTGTTGGCCGCGTAGAGATAGAAATTCGGCAGCGCGCCGATCAGACGCTCCGGCCAACATTTGCCCGACATCCCGGTTTGTTTACCCGGCATGAATTCGAGCGCACCGTGCGTTCCAAAATGCAGGACCGCGTGCGCGGCGTAGTCTTCACGCAGATAGCGATAGAACGCCGAGAACGCATGTGTTGGTGCCAGGCCCCGCTCAAACAGCAAGCGCATCGGATCACCTTCATAGCCGAACGATGGCTGCACAGCGACGAGTACGTTGCCGTATTGCTGACCGAGGACCATCAACGAGCGACCATTCACGAGCTGCTTGCCGGGTGCAGCACCCCATTGCGATTCGATCTCCGCCAGCCAGGGCTCACGCGACACGTGATCATCCACATCGATTAGCGTGTGGACGTTCGCATCGGCGCCATAGGTCTCTGCATTGCCGGTCAACAGGTGGTCACGAAGCGCATCGGCTGTGTCGGGTAACCCCTCAACACTGTAGCCCTCGTCTCGCATCGCCGAGAGCGTGTTGTGCAGACTGCCAAACACATCGAGGAACGCAGCGGTACCGGTGTTACCGGCGTTTGGCGGAAAGTTGAATACAACCGTCGCCACCTTGCGGTCCGCGACCGGCGTCTTAGCCAGGGAAATCTGCTTGGCGACGCGTTCAGCGAGTGCGTGTGCCCGCTCCGGGCAACTGTGCATGTCCTGAGGATTGTCATCCGTCGAGAATGTGCAACCGTGATGACAACCGCTGCAGGTAACACCCGGCGCACCCGCACGCCCGCCGAACACCATCGGACTGATTGCGCCGTCGAGTTCGGGAATCGCGACCATGATCGTGCTTTCAACGGGACTCAGCCCACGCTCCGAGCCGCCCCACTCTTCCAGCGTCTGGAACTCAACAGGATGGGCGGCGATATAAGGTACATCGAGCTCTGAAAGCACCGCCTCGGCAGCGGCAGCATCGTTGTAGGCTGGACCACCTACCAGTGAGAACCCGGTCAGCGACACGACCGCATCGACCGCAGGCTTACCGTCTTGTTTCAGGAATTGTTCGATTGCAGGTCGGGCATCAAGACCACTGGCAAATACCGGCACAACGGCGAGTCCTCGCGACTCCAGTGCGGCGAGCACCCCATCGTAGTGTCCGGCATTCGCGCCGAGCAGATAGGAGCGGAGCATCAGCACACCGACGCGCCCGGTCGCACCGTTAGGCGCCGGCAGGGACTTGGTGTCGCTAGCAATTCGCGGCTGCATGCGGGGGTGATAAACACCCACCTCCGGATACTCCTTCGGCGGCTCTGCAGGCAACAGCGCCTTTGCCAGCTGTGCACGTTGGTCTTTCGCATAGCGACCGACGAGGTAGCGCACGAGGTTCGCCATGTTGTCACGCGAACCACTCAGCCAGTACTGCAAAGTCAGAAAATAGGCGCGAACGTCCTGGGCTGTGCCAGGAACGTATTTCAGAAGCTTCGGCAATCGCCGCAGCATCTTCATTTGCGTCTGTCCGGAGCTCTTGTTCGCTGATGGCTTTGGTTTGAGCTTTTTCAACAACGCCATCGGCCCACTTGCGGGTTTCGACATGTCGAAATCGCCGAGCTTCGTCAGGCGCGTCACCTCGGCAGCCGACATCGCACAAATCACGGCGTCGGCGTGCGCGCGGCGATCCGCGATCGCATCGAGCACGGGCTCGAAGTGCGATTCCATAAATAGCATCGTGACCAGAAGAATGTCTGCGCGCTCGATATCCTCAAGGCAATGCTTGAGTTTGCTCTCACTCGCGGACCACTCCGAAGCGGCATGCATCGTGAGCTGTAGACCAGGACACTCGCGCGCGAGATCCGCCGCTGCGAGCTGTGTCGCGGTGGCGAGGTGCGTGTCCATCGTGATGATCGCAACGCGCACGGCAGCCGTTGGCGTCTTAATTGCTCCGTCAGCCCCCACGTCAGTTCTCGCAACGAAACTTCATAGGTTCATGTAACCATCAAGTGAAGTTGACGTCAATTATACATGACACTTTTGAACACCCGGCACGGTGTTGCCGGACGCGCAAGTTCTATTAATCAACAACACTTGAACAGATTGCGAGCAAATCGCGGGCCAGGATACTGTCAAAAGAACGCAAAGATGATTAGAATTGCGGCCAACTTCGGCGAACTGGCTTAGACATTGGCGACAACGCAGACGCACATCCTGATTTTGAACGGGCCGAACCTGAACTTGTTAGGTACTCGCGAGCCTGCGCATTACGGACGCGACACGCTCGACGATATCGTCGGGAAAGTGCGAGACATGGCCTCGGCCCTCAATGTCGATATCACCGCATTCCAAAGCAACTCTGAATCCGACTTGATCGATCGTGTTCATGCCAGCTCGAGCGACGGGACCGACGGCTTGATTGTGAATCCGGCAGCATTCACGCATACCAGCATCGCACTGCGTGATGCACTGGCCGCCGTTGGAAAACCCTTCGTGGAAGTACATCTCAGCAATGTGTACGCCCGCGAGCCATTTCGCCATCACAGCTATTTCTCGGATCTCGCGATCGGCGTGATTTCCGGACTGGGCAGCTACGGCTACCTCGCAGCGCTTCAAGCGCTTTCGCGGCAGCTCGAAGGCTTTGCCTGAATACAAACCAGGTTATCGAGGGGGAGAACCTAAATGGACATTCGTAAAGTCAAAAAGCTGATCGAGCTTCTCGAGGAGTCCGGCATCGCCGAGATCGAAATCACCGAGGGCGATGATGCCGTTCGTATCAGCCGCTATCCGCAAGGCGGTGCACCGGCAATGATGGCGCCAGCACCCATGCCAATACCCGCAGCAGCGGCACCATCGCCAGCGGCAACAGCACCTGAACCGGCCGCCGCACCTGAGCCAGCCGCGGAAGACGAGGGCCATGTCGTGTCCGCACCGATGGTAGGCACCTTCTACTCCTCCTCCGCTCCGGGCGCAGCACCGTTCGTGCAGATCGGCGATCGGGTGAAAGCAGGTGATACGCTGTGCATTGTCGAGGCGATGAAAATGATGAATCAGATCGAATGCGACGTTGACGGCGTTGTGAAATCGATCCGCGTTCAGAATGGTGAGCCTGTCGAATACGGTCAGGCGCTGGTCACCATCGACACCCGCGGCTGAGCCGGGCCATGCTGGAAAAAATCGTTATCGCCAACCGCGGCGAAATCGCGCTGCGTGTATTGCGCGCGTGTCGCGAGCTGGGCATCAAGACTGTTGCGGTCTACTCGACGGCCGACAGCAACCTTAAGCACGTGTTGCTCGCCGACGAAACGGTCTGCATCGGACCCGCACCCTCCACCGACAGCTACCTGAATAAGGCAGCTATCATCAGTGCGGCGGAAGTCACAGATTCGGTGGCCATTCATCCGGGCTACGGGTTCCTTTCGGAGAACGCCGACTTCGCCGAGGGCGTCGAGAAGAGCGGTTTCAAATTCATCGGACCTCGCGCAGCTACGATCCGCACCATGGGTGACAAGGTTGCTGCGATTAAGGCGATGAAAGCAGCGGGCGTACCGACGGTGCCCGGCAGTGACGGCCCACTGGGCGACGACCCGGATGAGAACATCCGTGTTGCACGCGATATCGGCTACCCGGTCATCATCAAGGCCGCTGGTGGCGGTGGCGGTCGCGGCATGCGCGTCGTGCACAATGAACCATCGCTGGTCAACGCTATCAACCTGACTCGCGCTGAGGCTGAAGCTGCTTTCGGAAACCCGCAGGTTTACATGGAGAAGTTTCTGGAGCGCCCGCGGCATATCGAGTTTCAAGTCATCGCCGATGAGCATGGCAACGCGGTACATCTCGGGGAGCGCGATTGTTCCATGCAGCGGCGTCACCAAAAGGTCATTGAAGAAGCACCGGCTCCCGGACTCGACCCCGCACTTCGTGACGAGATGGGCGAGCGCTGCGCTCGCGCCTGCCAGGAAATGGGTTATCGCAACGCGGGCACGTTTGAGTTTCTATTCCAGGACGGCGAGTTCTTCTTCATCGAAATGAATACACGTCTTCAGGTTGAGCATCCGGTTACAGAAATGGTGACCGGCATCGACATCGTGCGGGAACAACTCAAAATTGCGTCTGGCGAAAAGCTGAGTTTCAACCAGAGCGATATTCATATTCGCGGTCATGCAATCGAGTGCCGCATCAACGCAGAAGACCCGAAGACGTTCATGCCATCGCCGGGCACGGTGACACAGTGGCACCCGCCTGGCGGGCCTGGTGTGCGCGTCGACAGTCACGTGTACAACGGCTACCGCGTGCCACCGAATTACGACTCGATGATCGGCAAGCTAATCGTTCACGCCCACAATCGTGATGTCGCGATCGCCCGTATGCGCGGGGCATTGGATGAGTTCGTGATCGAGGGCATCAAGACAAACGTCGCGCTGCATCAGGAGATCCTGCTGCACGGCGCAGTTCAGGCGGGCGGCACCGATATCCACTACCTAGAAAAACGTCTGGGACTGTAGTTGCAGCGTGGGCTGGCAGCAAATCACTCTGCGGGTCGGCGACCACGACACCGATACGATTGAACGTGTCTTACTCGATGCTGGCGCTGCCGCGCTGAGCTACACCGATGCCGCGGACCAGCCGATCCTAGAACCGCAGCCCGGAGAGGTCCCCCTGTGGGCGGATGCGCGACTGACAGCACTTTTTCCGGACAACTTGGCTCTTGAAGGGATAGGGCTTTCGCTGGTCGGCGCACTCGGCACCTTGCCCGAGCTTGAGGTGGCGCTGCTGCCCGAGCGCGAATGGGAGCGTGAATGGCTCGCACACTTTGCGCCGCGGCAGTTCGCCGATCACTTCTGGGTCGCACCACACGAAGCCAAGCTCGACACCCCAGACGGAGATGTCGTGTTGCGACTTGATCCTGGTCTTGCGTTCGGCACCGGTACCCATGCGACCACCGCACTGTGTCTCGGCAGGCTTGCGCAACTACCACTGCGCGACGTTGAGATACTGGACTTCGGATGCGGCTCCGGCATCCTCGCGATCGCTGCTTTGCTTTTGGGAGCTGCGAAAGCGACAGGCCTGGATATCGATCCACAAGCGTTGACCGCCTCGCGCGACAATGCGCACGTAAATGGGGTGGCCGAACGCTTGTCGGTCGCGCTGCCCGCGAAAGACGGTGCCTACACGCCCACGCCACTACCGCTGGTGGTCGCCAATATCCTCGCCGGCCCACTGATTGCGCTCGCACCGCGAATCAGTGCTAGCGTCGCTACGGGAGGCACACTGTTGCTCTCGGGGATACTCGACGCGCAATCGGCAAGTGTCGCCAGTGCGTACGAACCCTGGATTGAGTTTGCACCCATCGCGCGGCAGGATGGCTGGGTGATGCTCGAGGGGACACGACGCGATGGCGTCTGATCAGTTCGAAACCCGCTGTCCTGAATGCCAGACCGTTTTCTCTGTGGCTGAGGCGGAGCTCTCCCGTGCCGATGGAAGAGTGCGGTGTGGCGACTGTCTCACGGTATTCGACGCGCGCGAGCATTTGCTGCCCATCGAGACCTTTGAGCAGACGCCGGATGCCGCAGCGCCTGTTGAGCCGACGCTGCAGGTTACGGACGAAGTGTCAGTGGATACAACCGCGCCCACGCCAGTAAACGAACTTCGATTTGAAGATGGCATGCCGGAAGAGACGCTCGCTGCGCAGTTGGAGGCGGTCACCGGCAACCACGAAATCATCGAACCCGACATCGAGGAGCCGGAGGCCGTCGAAGCGGAAGCTGTTGACATCGAGATCATCGAACTCGACTCGACCACCACCGAGGATGTGGATCTCGGTGACACCGACTGGGATGACCTGCTCAGCGAGATCGCGCCGGCTCCGCCTGAGCCGTCCGCCGAGGCATCTTTGCCCGAGGCCGACACGGAGCTGGAGCTCGAACCAGAGCTAAAGGCACAGCCAGAGTCAGAACCTCTGCCGGAAATCGAACTGAAACTGGAGCCCCAACCAGAGCCAGAACTAGAACTAGAACTAGAACTAGAACCCGTATCGATTTTCGGTGAACCCCCGGAATCCGGGTCCGACGTGGCTGCGTTTGATCTCGCGGACTCAGCACTGCGCCAAGGGATCGATACTACGGAACCGCAACCCCTCGATTTCCAGCTGGCTGACGACGATGCTCCGGGTTCAGCAGACGATCTCGATCTGGATTTGTCGGGGAGTCATGGGACCATAGAGTCGCTGGGCGATGGTCAACCCCTCGAGGCGCCGGCGTTGGACATGGACTTATCGGATCCGCCTGAAGCCGATGACTTCAATGCAGATGCGATGGCGTCGATGCTGGAAGCAAGCGATATCTTCCAGCTCCACGAGAGCGATGAGGTCGCTTCAGCCGACGTTGATGTTGATTTGGATGCGCCGATCGAACAGGAAATTGGCGCCGATCTGGTCGTGCCGGATATTCAGCCGAGCGACCGGTCGGAGCTGCCGCCAGAGCAGGAAATCGTATTCGCCAAACGACCTTCAATTCTCGGCGGTGCCGAGAGTACCGGCTCTACGGATGAGCCTACGCCAGAGCACATCATTCTCGAGACAGAGGGTCTGACGCTCGAGGCCGCCGACCAGGCGTTCGCCGAGTCCATGCTGCTCGCCCCTGAGGATGTCGACCCTTCCACCGGGCGCTGGCGCTGGCTCGCATTCGCCGCGACGCTGATTCTAGGTGTACAGTTGGTGCACGCATATCGGAATGATCTGGCCACACATCCAGCAGTCGGGACCTACGTGAGCACGGCCTACGATGCCATCGGCGCACCGCTGCAACCGAATTGGGATCCGCGTGCGATTTGTACCGCAGCCCACGGCGTCGGTATCGAAGACGATCAGCTACGAGTCGAGACCGGCATCATCAATCGTGGCACGCAATCGCCACCGTTTCCGATCCTCCAAGTACGCCTGACCGATCCGGCAGGACAGACGCTTTCAATGCATATCATCCCGCCGGATCGCTACCTCGACATCGGCGCCGCGGCGCAACCGTTGACACCTGGCGCACAGATCATCGCGCGCGCATCGCTTGAGGTCGATGACCCGGCGCTCACAGAGTATCGGCTGGCACTTTGCTATCCTGACGGACCCAACAAGCTACGATGTGCCGCGGAATGCAGGACGCCCTGAGTCAAAACGAACAACGCGCGCTGAGTGATAACCGCGGCCTTTTGCCTCGTATAGGCGACTTAACCCTACCCGGTCGCATATTGCTGTCGCCCATGGCAGGGATAACGGACGCGCCATTCCGACGCCTTGCGCGACGTTTCAGCGCTGCATTAACAGCGTCGGAAATGACTACCGCCGATACAAGTCTCTGGTCCACCTCCAAGTCGCAGCACCGCCTCGATATCGACCTCGACGCCAAGCCAAGGGTCGTTCAAATTGCAGGCTCCGAACCGGAGCAAATGGCCGCCGCAGCCAGGGCTGTCGTGGCTCGGGGCGCTGACATCGTCGATATCAACATGGGTTGCCCCGCAAAGAAGGTCTGCAAGAAACTCGCGGGCTCGGCTTTGCTACAGGACCCGTCACTCGTCGCCGATATTCTTTCAGCGGTGGTCGATGCAGTACGCGTCCCCGTGACGCTGAAGACAAGGCTCGGCTGGAACCGCGACAGCGAAAACATCGTCGACATTGCCGCCCTTGCAGAACGATGCGGTATCGCTGCGATTGCGATTCATGGTCGAACGCGCGCTTGCGCTTACAAAGGCACAGCGCGACATGAACGCATCGCGACCGTTAAACAAAACGTCTCTGTTCCGGTTTTTGCTAACGGTGATATCGACACTCCGCAGCGTGCGCAGCAAGTCCTTGATGAGACAGGTGCTGACGGTCTGTTGATCGGTAGAGCAACACAAGGCAGACCTTGGATTTTGCAGGAAATTTCGGATTGGGTATCAAAAGCAACGATCACCAAACCACTTTCAATCTGTGAAACGCATGCTATCATCCGCGGCCACCTCGACGACCTGCATGCATTTTATGGCGAGCGAAAGGGCGTCTTGATGGCACGCAAACACTTGAATTGGTACGCCCGTCATCTGGGGGTTGAAGATGCCGTTCGGCGAGGGATGCTTGCAGCTCCCGATGTTGAGTCTCAACGCGGACTCGTACACGAAGCGTTTGCCGTGAAGAGTGATGGCGATCAAACACTGGCCGCCTGAATTCAAGATAACAACGAAACAAGCAAAACGGCCGGTCGCGGGGGCATTACCGTCGGGCTGATCAATAGGGGAGAGCATAATCAGTGGTCCATTCAGCGCACACCGAGAAAGGCAAAAAGAAAAAATCGATCAGCAAAAAGCACCGGCCGCTGGCACGCATGACCGAAAGCGCACTGAAGGACTATTTCAAAAAGCTCAATGGGACCGTACCGGGTGATCTCTACGATCTTGTTTTGAGCGAAGTGGAGCCTCCGCTCTTGAAAACCGTGCTGCACTACACCGACGGCAACCAGAGTCGCGCCGCTGAAATTCTCGGTATCAACCGAGGGACCTTGCGCAAGAAGCTAAAGAACTACTCCCTGCAATGACCAGCACGGTTTCGCGCGCACTCATCAGCGTCTCCGATAAGAATGGCATCACAGAGTTTGCGGGCGCCCTTGAGAAGCTAGGCGTCGAAATACTCTCTACAGGCGGCACGGCACGCGCATTGCGCGACGCGGGCATCACGGTGACCGATGTCAGCGAGGTCACTGAATTCCCGGAAATCATGGATGGACGGGTCAAGACCCTACACCCGCGCATACACGGTGGGTTACTGGGTCGTCGCGGGACGGACGAAGCCGTTATGGAGGAACATGGTATCGCAGCGATTGACCTGCTCGTCGTTAACCTCTACCCGTTTGCCAATACCATCAACGACCCATCGAACGACGTAGCAGCGGCCATCGAGAACATCGATATCGGTGGTCCCGCAATGCTGCGTGCGGCAGCCAAAAACCACGCGGATGTCGCTGTTGTCGTTAACCCTGAGGACTACGAGCGCGTGCTCACAGCATTGGATGGCGAAGGCATCGACCCGACCCTGCGCCGACAACTCGCGGCGCGCGCGTTCGCACATACTGCAGCCTACGACAGCGCAATTACAGAGTATCTTTCCGCCGAATGCGATGAGCCGCGTATGGGACCCGCGTTTTCATTGGCAGGTCAGCTATCCAGCGCACTGCGATATGGAGAAAACCCGCATCAGTCTGCGGCGTTCTATGCAGACGCACAGAACGTCGAGAGCAGCCTCGCCACCGCGGACCTCTTGCAAGGCAAGGCGCTGTCCTACAACAACATTGCTGATGCAGACGCCGCGCTTGAGTGCGTGCGCCAGTTTGACAGCCCCGCATGTGTCATCGTGAAGCACGCCAACCCCTGTGGCGTTGCGATCGCGGAGGACGTAGCGGCGGCCTATGCAAGAGCATTCCAGACCGACCCGACGTCATCGTTTGGCGGCATCATTGCCTTCAATCGTCCGGTGGACGGTACGCTTGCAGAAAAAATCATCGGACAGCAGTTTGTCGAGGTCGTGCTGGCGCCAGGCTTCGACTTGCAGGCGTTGGCGGCCCTCTCAAAGCGTAAAAATGTGCGCGTGATGGCGACCGGCGAGCTGAGGGGCCTAGCTCCTGCTGTCGAGATCAAGCGAGTATCCGGTGGATTCCTCGTCCAAGACCGCGATGACGGTGTATCGAGCCAAAGCGACCTCAAAGTTGTCACTGAGCGTCAACCCACCGAAGCTGAATGGCGCGACCTTGGATTTGCATGGCAGGTCGTGAAATACGTCAAGTCGAACGCGATCGTTTTTTGCAAGGACCTTGCGACTGTCGGGATTGGTGCAGGCCAGATGAGCCGCGTCTACTCCACCCGAATCGCTGCGATCAAGGCTGCCGATGAGGGTCTGCAGGTTTCGGGAAGTGTCATGGCATCGGATGCGTTTTTTCCATTCCGGGACGGACTGGACAGTGCGGCGGAGCATGGAATCTCTGCGGTGATTCAACCTGGCGGGTCGATTCGCGACGATGAAGTCATCGCAGCCGCGAATGAGCATGGTCTCGCGATGGTCTTCACTGGCATGCGTCACTTCCGTCACTAATGCGCGTCCTGATCGTTGGCAGCGGCGGGCGTGAACATGCAATGGCGTGGCAGTGCGCGCAGGGTGAGCACATCGAGCAGGTGATCGTCGTGCCGGGCAACCCCGGTACCGCCAGCGAGCCGAAAGTTCGAAACAAAGCGGCCGACATCGCCGACAACGACGCGCTGATCGCAGTTGCTAAGCGCGAATCCGTTGACCTGATGATTGTCGGTCCCGAACAACCACTGGTTAATGGCCTCGTCGACGCCTGTCAATCCGCCGACATCGCCTGCTTCGGTCCCACTGCGAGCGGCGCGCAGCTAGAAGGTTCGAAGTCTTTTACCAAGGCATTCCTGCAGCGTCACGGCATTCCGACCGCAAGCTATGCAACTTTCGAGGATTTCGAATCGGCCCGCGCACACATCGAGCAGCGCGGTGCTCCGTGTGTCGTCAAGGCCGACGGCCTGGCCGCCGGCAAGGGCGTTGTGGTCGCACAGACCACGGAAGCCGCGATCGAGGCCGCAGAAGATATGTTGGTCGACGAGCGTTTCGGCGGCGCCAGTCAACGCATCGTCGTTGAAGACTTCCTGGTCGGCGAGGAAGCCAGCCTCATTGCCGTGACCGACGGGACCCACGTCGTTCCTCTGGCCAGCTCACAAGACCACAAGGCACGGGATAACGGCGATCGTGGCCCAAACACTGGAGGGATGGGCGCCTATTCACCCGCACCGGTGCTCAGCGGTACCGTTCTAGATCGCGCGGTTCGAGAGATTCTCGAACCCACTGTCGCTGGCCTGCGCGCAGACGGCATCAACTACGTTGGCATTCTTTACGCCGGCCTGATGATCGACGACAGCGGTCAAGCACGAGTACTCGAATACAACTGCAGGCTCGGTGATCCAGAGACGCAGCCCATTATGCGCAGGCTCCGCACGCCGCTGGATAAAGTCTGCACGGCAGCCATCAACGGCACCCTCACCGAATTGACGATTCACTGGGACGAGCGAGCGTCATCGGGCGTGGTTATGGCGGCCGAGGGCTATCCCGGCAGCGCAACGACCGGCAACCCGATCAACGGACTCTCGGACGCTGAGGCGCTCGACACGGTAAAGGTATTTCAGGCGGGTACACGGCGAGATAGCGACGCGCTGGTCACAGCGGGCGGTCGCGTCCTTTGTGTTACGGCGCTGGGCGACAACATCACCAGCGCGTCGCGCGCTGCCTACGCGGGCGTTGAAGCAATCTCATGGCAAGGCGCTTTTTACCGAGAAGACATCGGCCATCGAGCTATCTCGAGAGAGCGTGATGCTTGACGTCGCCAGCGCAGCGGCCGAAATACTCGGACGTGCGAAGCCACTGTCGACTGAACTCACAGCACTTGAGCACCTGTCAGGGAAGATTCTCGCTGAACCAATCTACGCCGAGCGCGATCAGCCACCGTTTGACCGCGTGACGATGGACGGCATCGCAGTGCGCTTCGAGCGGGGGCGCAAACGATGGCGCCTCGTAGGCCGACAACTTGCCGGACAACCCCCATCCAAGCTCACGACGCTAGGCGATGCGGTCGAGATCATGACCGGGGCGGTACGACCCCAAGGCGCGGATACCATCATCCCGAACGAGCACTACAGCGTGATCTCAGACAGCGGCGGTGACGAAATTCTCTTGGAGTCCGGCTACCAACCCACCGCGGGTCAGCACCTGCACGCCCGCGCCAGCGATCATGTTGCGGGTACACTTTTGATCGACCAGGGCGCTCGCATCGGACCGGCTGAGGTCGCTATTATCGCCAGCGCGGGCAGAACCGCCGTTCGGACGTTCCGTATGCCAAGAGTCGCTGTGGTCGCTACCGGTGACGAACTTGTCGCCGCGGGAGATCCGATTCAGTCGCATGAAATTCGCTTGTCCAACGCGCCTGCGCTGGTCGCAGCGGTCGGCTCTATCGGCTTCGTGGAAAGTGAATGGCACCACCTGCCGGACAACAAGACCGTGTTGCGCGATGCACTGTCGACGATTATCGAAGCCAATGACGTTGTTTTGCTTTCGGGGGGTGTCTCACGCGGTAAAGCGGACTATGTACCGGAGGTCCTTCAGGCGCTAGGCACTACCTGCCACTTCCATCGAGTCGCTCAAAAACCGGGCAAACCGCTCTGGTTCGGGTCAACTGCTGACGGTTGCCTCGTATTCGGACTACCAGGCAACCCGGTGTCTACGCTTGCCTGCTTCTGCCGGTATGTGAGACCCGCGCTGATGAACCTCAAGGGTCAGACCGATGATCCCGTTACATCAGTCAAACTGGGAGCAGCATGGCAATTTTCGCCAAAACTCACTGCGCTGGTACCCGTTGTCATCTCAAGCGACGACTCGGGTGTTACGTGGGCGAAGCCCTTAGGCACCAATACCAGCGGGGATTTCACCGCATTGGCGGGCGCGGACGGGTTCGTGGAACTGCCGGCGGCCGACTCGGCGTTCGAGGCCGGCCGCACAGTCACATTTTTCGGTTGGCGCTAGCGACGCATCGCGTCGAAGAACAATGCGTTGGTCTTGGTGTCCTGCATCTTCCCAAGCAGGAATTCGACAGCCGCCAGCTCGTCCATCGGGTGCAACACTTTGCGCAACACCCACATCTTCTGCAGCTCCTCCGGGTCGGTAAGCAAATCTTCCTTGCGCGTCCCCGAACGGTTGATGTTGATCGATGGGTAGATACGCTTCTCGGCGATGCGTCGATCCAGATGGATCTCCATGTTGCCGGTGCCTTTGAATTCCTCGTAGATGACCTCGTCCATCTTGGAGCCGGTATCCACGAGTGCTGTGGCAAGAATCGTCAGGCTGCCGCCCTCTTCCACGTTGCGCGCGGCACCGAAGAATCGTTTGGGTCTGTGCAGCGCGTTGGCATCAACACCACCGGTTAACACTTTGCCCGAGGACGGGATGACCGTGTTGTAGGCGCGTGCGAGGCGGGTGATCGAATCGAGCAGTATCACAACGTCACGTTTGTGCTCGACCAGGCGCTTGGCTTTCTCAATGACCATCTCAGCCACCTGCACATGACGGCTCGCAGGCTCATCGAAGGTAGAGGAGACCACCTCGCCGCGTACAGTGCGCGCCATCTCGGTGACTTCCTCCGGCCGCTCGTCGATCAGCAGCACGATCAGGTCGCACTCCGGATGGTTGGCAGAGATCGCAGATGCCACGTTCTGCAGCAACATCGTCTTACCAGCCTTCGGCGGCGATACGATCAAACCGCGCTGGCCTTTACCGATCGGTGCAACCAGATCGATGATGCGCGCTGTCAGATCTTCCTTACTGCCGTTGCCCTGCTCGAGCTTAAGTCGATCACGCGGGAACAATGGTGTCAGATTTTCGAACAGCACCTTGCTGCGCGTGTTCTCGGGCGGCTCATGGTTAATCTGGCCGACCTTGAGCAACGCAAAATAGCGCTCACCGTCCTTTGGAGGACGAATCAGGCCGGAAACCGTATCACCGGTGCGCAAGTTGAACCGACGAATCTGGCTCGGAGAGACGTAGATGTCATCTGGCCCAGCCATGTAGGAGCTATCCGACGAGCGGAGAAAACCGAACCCGTCTTGCAGTATCTCGAGAACGCCGTCGCCGTAAATGTTCTCACCATTTTTGGCGTGCGCCTTGAGCACCGCAAAAATGATGTCTTGTTTCCGGGACCGTGCGAGCCCTTCAAGACCCATCGACTCTCCGAGCTCTACCAGAGACGCCGCGGGGCGGGTCTTCAGCTCGGTCAGGTTCATTGCATCCTTGCTTTGCTCGAGTTCCTCCGGTGGGATGACCTCAAGGCTGCCGCCATCATCAAACGGAAGATCACTGTGTGTTCTCTTACGACCGGACTTGCGGCGAGATTTTTTCTTGGTGTTGTTGCTCCGCTGCGATTGCTGCGGACGCGGACGGGTAGTCGTGTTCAAGTCGACCTCACAGGTTGCCGTCGATAAATTCATTCAATGCAACTTTGGACATTGCACCGAGCTTCTGGCCTTGTACGTCGCCGCCCTTGATCAACATGATCGTTGGGATACTGCGGATGCCGTACTTCGGCGGGGTGTTCGGGTTCTCGTCGATATTGAGCTTGACGATTTTGAGGCGGTCACCGTATTCCTCCGCAGCTGCCTCGAGCAACGGCGAAATCATCTTGCAGGGTCCGCACCACTCGGCCCAGAAATCGAGTAGAACAGGTACATCAGAGTCCAGAACATCGGTCTGGAAAGTGGCATCGGTGGTATGCAGGATTCGGTCGCTCAATGGACTACCCTCGGGTTTCGCTGGATTGAAATAACAGTTGTGGGTTGAGTTTTTGATGTTCGGCGTGGCGTACGTCGATATCGGTCTTTAATGGCCCCCAACCACCGATGATGACGTGACGCGCCAGATCAGGCACTATTGCGCATTGACCACCGATCTTTACGACGCCGTGCGTCCCTCTGGGTCGGTCCTGATATTGCCCTGCCAGCGATCTGTTTCTTTAACCTTGCAGCGGTCTACCGCGTTTGACGGTGCTTGCGCGCGAAGTGCAGCGGGACAGATTCAGGATATTAAATGCAACGGTCGTTGCGCGTTGTTGACCTAATTTCAACCCGTCACGACAAATTTTGCAAGTGCCTTAGGCTCAGAATTTGACAGGCAGCGGCTCCACACAACAAAAAACGACGAATTGAATGGCTAACGAACACCTCTCCACTTTAAGTTTCAGCGAGCTGCCGCTCCCTGACCCGCTGATGCAAGGCATCAGAGATGCAGGCTTCCAGAACGCAACACCGATTCAGGCACAAACGCTGCCGATTGCACTCGGTGGCAGCGATGTCGCTGGGCAGGCACAAACCGGCACAGGCAAGACCGCCGCGTTCCTCATCGCGATGTTCAATCGCCTGATGAGCGAGCAAGTCGAAGCATCAGAACCTACCGAGGGTTCGACGGGCATCCGCGCGCTGGTTCTGGCACCGACGCGGGAGCTTGCGATTCAGATCGCAGATGATGCCGCCGTGCTCGGCAAACATACCGGACTTCGCACGGCGCTCGCCTACGGGGGTACCGACTACGAGAAGCAGCGCAACCGGATCACCGAGGGCGCGGATATTTTGATCGGCACGCCCGGGCGAATTATCGATTACTTCAAGCAACGTGTTTTCCACATGCGGGATGCGCAGGTGTTGGTTCTCGATGAAGCGGATCGCATGTTCGATCTTGGCTTTATCAAAGATATCCGATACCTGCTTCGCAGGCTGCCGCCAGCTGATGCAAGACTTAACCTTCTGTTCTCTGCGACGCTGTCTTATCGGGTCATGGAGCTCGCAGCAGAGCACATGAACGACCCTGAACTCGTTCGCATCGAACCCGAGAAGGTCACGGCTGATCGAGTCGAACAGTCCATCTACTACCCGGCGAACGACGAGAAAATTCCGCTGCTGATTCAGCTAATGAACGATTTGGAGATCGATCGCACGATGGTGTTCGTCAACACCAAACGGGCTGCCGAACGCCTTGAAGACACTCTGAACGCCAACGGCATCGTCGCGCAAGCGATATCCGGCGATGTCCCTCAGCGCAAACGACTACGGATGCTAAAGGCGTTCCAAAGCGGCGAACTCAAGGTCTTGATTGGCACAGACGTCGCGTCACGAGGATTACACATCGATGACGTGACCCACGTATTCAACTACGACCTGCCGCAAGACCGCGAAGACTATGTGCACCGCATCGGCAGGACAGCGCGCGCCGGCGCCTCGGGCGTCGCTGTCAGCTTCGGCTGCGAGCAATACGTAATGTCGTTGCCGGACATCGAAGACTACATCGGTTTCCGAATTCCGGTCGCAAGCTTTGATCATGAATCATTGCCCGAGATCGAGATCCCGCCGCGCAGACCGCGCAAAGGCCCGCCCCGTAAAGGCGGCGCTCGTAGTGGAGGGTCTCGCGGTGGTGGGCGACGCGGCGGTGGATCACATCGCGAATCTGCGCCACGGGCCACTGAGGCCAGCGCCAACTCGGAGGAGGGTGCGAAGAAAAGACGCAGGCGCCGCCGCAAGCCGTCGGGCGACCGACCGGCTAGTCCTCCGTCAACAGACTAGCAACACGATCAACGACATGGTTCGCGGGTACGGGACGTGCCGGTCTTCTGCTGTCGGGGTGCGTCAGCCCAATCGTCGCGCCGAGGCCAAAGACTTCTGCAGCTCGCAGTACTGACGCACTGTCATCGATCAATACACATGACTCTCGTGCGATCCCGCTGGATTGTGAGAACCGCTGCCAGAACGCCTGAGACTCCTTGGGGGCTCTGAAATCGTGCGAGCTGTAGACCTCGTCCATATAGCTGGTCACACCCGTATGCGTGTCTTTAAGCTCCAGCAACGCACGCGTGGAATTGGTCACCAATACCAGGCGATACCCGCTGGCTTTCGCTCGCTGCAGAAACCCCTCAGCACCGTCAAGAAAAGCGATCCGATCCTCGCACGCTCGCTTGAGTGCCATGATGTCGAGCGACAAGGCATCGCTCCAGAAGTCGAGGCAATACCAGTTTAGGGTGCCCTCTTCGCGCGCGATTCTGCTCGCGACCTGTTCTCGCGCTGCGGCATCCGGCAGGCGGTTGGCGTCAGCGAAAGCCCTCGGCACGAGTTCTTGCCAAAAAAAGTTGTCATAGGCGAGATCCAGCAGCGTGCCGTCCATATCGAGCAGCAGCGTATCCCGGTTTCCAAAGACGTGATGCATCCTATTAGTGTATCAAACCGTCGACTGCTACCATCGCCGCTGTTTTTTGGAGCCGCACCATGAAATTACCGTATCCCTACGCGATAGAGCTCGCTAAAAAAGCAGGCGATGCCATCCTCGAGGTCTATAACACCGACTTCGACGTCGCCGAAAAGGAAGACGAGTCGCCCTTGACTCGTGCCGATCTCGCCTCGCACCACGTGATCAGCGACGGCCTCGCGAGACAGGACGCTCACACACCGATCATCAGCGAGGAAGGCGGGCTGCCTGAGTTCGAGGTGCGTCAAGAGTGGTCGCGATATTGGTTAATCGATCCGCTCGATGGGACGAAAGAGTTCATCAAGCGAAACGGCGAGTTCACCGTCAACATCGCGCTGATCGAAAACCATCGCCCAGTGTTTGGGGTGGTGCATGTGCCGGTCACTGGCGTCACGTATGCAGGTAGCGCTGGCGCCGGGGCTTGGAGGATTGAAGCCGATGGCGCGGCGAACCGGATTCGTGTTGCCGCCGAAACACCCAACACTGCTCGCATTGTTGGCAGCCGCTCACACCAGAGCGATGCCGTTGCCGAGTGGCTTGCTGCAATCGGTGAACACGACATCATCGCCATGGGGAGCTCACTCAAATTCTGCGTGGTCGCAGAAGGCGAGGCAGACGTTTACCCACGACTTGGGCTGACGTCAGAATGGGACACTGGCGCAGCACAGGCTGTCGTTGAGGCGGCCGGCGGCGCAGTTGTTACGCTAGACGGCATGCCTCTGGCGTACAATACGAAAGACGAAATCTTGAACCCGCACTTCATCGTGATCGGCAGTCGCGGGCGGGACTGGCTAGGCTAGGCGATATGGACGACAACATCACCGCAATTCTGGAGCACGAGCAGTTATCGCTGCTCGCGAAGCTCAAGGAGTTGCGCGTGATGCATCGCGATCTTGATGATCTGATCGATCGTCTGTCGCACGACGCAACGATGGATCAAATCCGATTGCGACGCCTTAAGAAACGCAAGTTACAGCTAAAGGACGCCATCGCCCGCATGGAGTCCAACATCATTCCCGATTTGAACGCCTAACGGCAAACACCTTCCCGATGTGTGCTTCGCCACGTGAATCGGCGAGGGCCACCTGTTTGCGTCGCTCCTCGAATTGCTCACGCTGGCGAGGCGTGATGCGATCAACACAGCGAGCACAACAAATCCCCGGCTCATAGTCAGGATGCTTCAAATCGTCTGCCGCGAGTGCACGCCGACAGCCATGACACTGAACATAGGCGCCCGGCGAGCGATTGCGATCCACGGCCACGCGCTCATCAAAGACAAAGCACTCCCCCTGCCAGCGATTATCAATCGCATCATCGTCAGCCACCTGATCCAGATAGTTGATGATGCCACCGTCCAGCTGGAAGAGGTTCTCAAACCCCATGTCTCGCATCACGGCTGTCGCCTTCTCACAGCGAATGCCACCCGTACAAAACATGGCTATCGGCTTTTCGCGAGCAGCGCTCAAACTGCCTTCGATGAATTTCAGAAACTCTCGGAAATTGGTTGTGCGTGGATCCACCGCCCCAGGAAAAGTTCCGACTTCGATTTCATAATCATTGCGCGTGTCGATCACGATGGTTTCCGGATCATCAAGGAGCCGATTCCATGCTCTGGCATCAACGTGCTGACCTTGTCCCTCTGCCGGATTGATGTCGGCACGACCGATCGAAACGATCTCGTCCCGGTACTTGATGCGCAGACGTCGAAATGGCGGTGCATCAGCAACTGACCAGCGTCCGGGAAGTCGTGAAAACCCGGACTGATCACCCAACCAATCCAGTAACGATTCGAGCGCACCTCGCTCGCCCGCCAGAGTTGCATTCAATCCTTCTGGCGCAAGTATGGCCGTGCCGAGCAGTCCTCGATCTTGCGCATGGGTTCGTACGGCTTCCCCGAGCCCACGCGGATCACTCACGTGCGTGAATTCATAGAATGAAACCACACTGCACACGCTCATGACTCAGCACTCACGGAAGCTTGCTCACCCAACACAAGATTCTCGGGTACTTCGGTCACCACCAAAATTGCCTGGCGCAATGGTTCACCCAGCACACGCCTCGCCTGCTGTTCAATTGCATCGAAATCGAACTCATACTCAAGACAGCGATCCGCATTCAGTGTGGTCACTCCGCTATCGCGCAGCGCTGAGGCAAAGGCACGAAACAGGCGTTTATCGAAAAAGTCCGGCGAGCGCATACCATAGAGAATCGACAACCGCTCCGCACACAACTGGCAGAGCGCCTCCAGCTTGCCCTGCGTGAGCGAGCCACTTCCGTAGCGATGCATCAGCACGATAGCCATGAAATAGCGCTGGAGGATGGGTACAACCGCTTGCCCCAGCTGCGAAAGCGCATGGGCTTCCTGCGCACCGGCCGGTGGACGACGCAACATCTCACCATCACGAATCAACATGCCCGCGCCACAGAAAACCTTAACGATAATCCTGACGAGCTTCGGTAGATCGTCCTCCCGCCACCGCAGACGTAGCTCCATTCGAATGTAAGGGCTGACCAACGAAGCAAAGCGCTCAAGTTCCGACTCGCTGACCGCCCTTTCGTTAATGAAGCAGGCGGCGACCAGTGCATGCACAGCAGTAAGATGCAGAATGTTATTGCGGAAGTAGGTCAGCAGTACCGCCTGGTCCGCCGGTAGCACCGCAATCTCACCCAGTTTGTCGGATTCGATGGAGATCGCCCCCATATCCAGCCCGTGCGCAATAATCTCATCGACAGACATGTCCGGCATAGTCGTCGATGCACTATAGGGCGTTTGGGCGAATAGCTTTTGATAGAGCTTAAGCTGATGCTTCAGGTCATCCATCGCGAGCGCGTGACGTGGCGTGCCGAGCAACGCGAGCGCCAGCATACTGATCGGCGTCACCGCCGTTGCGCTGTTAATGCGTTCGAGAATCTCCCATCCGAGCTGATCGAGAGTCTCGGACAACCATTCGGGCTTCTCACCAGATTCGAGTTCAGACTCCCGCCAGTTTCCCGCATGGGTATCGAGATAGTCAGCGAGATCGATCGGCTCACCGAAGTTTACGTAGACCTCACCAAAGGTCTCGCGCAGGCGCCGCAGTGATCTCACCAGACCGAACAGTGATTCCTTTTTCTTGCCGTCACCGCGCAACTCACTTATAAACGATGTCCCTTCGATGAGACGCTCATAGCCAAAGTAAACTGGCACGAATTTCACCGGTCGTCGCGAATCTGCGAGGAATGCCTGGATCGTCATGCTCAGCATGCCGACTTTGGGCGGTAAAAGTCGACCGGTGCGACTACGCCCGCCTTCGATGAAGTATTCCAATGGATACCCGCGCGTTTGCAATGCCTTTACGTAAGCATGAAATACCGATGCGTAGAGTCGATTGCCGCTAAAGCTGCGACGCAGAAAAAACGCACCACCGCGTCGGAGCATTCCGCCAACCACCGGAAGATTCAAGTTGATACCCGCCGCAATGTAAGGCAACGAAAGGCCCTGCTTGTACAGCACATACGACAACAACAGATAGTCGAAGTGGCTGCGATGACAAGGGACGTAGACGAGCTCACTGCCTTCTACGACTTCGTGCAGACGCTCTGTGCCACCGAGTCGAATACCATCGTAGATTCGGTTCCAAAGCCAGGTCAGTAGCCGATCAAAAAAGCGCACCGTCGAATAGGAAAGATCAGCAGCAATCTCCATCGCGTACGACTGCGCTTTCGCCTCCGCTCTCCTGCGTGCGCGTGAGTCTGCGGGCCCAGCGTCGTTGATCAGCGCACGCACGGCGGCATCGCTAATGACCTCGTTGATGAGCGTGCGGCGGTGTGACAGATCAGGGCCTACCGTCGCCTGCCGACGCAATCGAAAGTGCACACGAAGCACCCGTGAGGCCATCCGCAACGTTCGAGGTCCATCAAGGTTCTCGTGCAGGATTGGCGCCATCGCCATAGGTTCCGAGAACTGCAACAACGTATGGCGACCATGCAGGAACGTCGTCAGTGCTTTGCGTAACCGCCCCGCCACTTCCCAGTCCTCGTTGAACATCATTGAGAACCAGCCACGCTCCTTACCAGGTGCGCGCCCCCAGTAGATGCCGACCGGCACGAGAAACAGCGGCAGCGCCTCTACCGTTTTTGGCTCGGCGTCACGGACGGCTGTCGCTGCCTCAATAAGCATTGTGAGCCGCCGCGACTGGCTGCGGGATCGACGTCGCAAAAACAGACCCTTCGAGGGTCGCAGAATAACCAGCGATCGACCGAGCTCGCGGTTGCCAAAAACAAACTCTTCGTCCGGGTCCGGAAGACCCAGTTTGCGACAGGTACTAGCGAGCGTTGCGGAATCGGCCACACCGCCGGTTTCGAGAACATAGCAAAGCCGTACCGCAGGATCGTTGTGCAGCGCCCGAAGTGCCTCGAGTGTTTGCTCGGAGCTCACCTCAGGTCGCACCCACAATCCAATGACTCGACTTACCAGCCGGCTCGTCACACGCCTTATCCAATTCAAGTCTTTCTGCCCCCTGCTTGTCGGCTCCGATCCCTGTTGCCGCAGCCTGCTAGTTTACCTGAGCCCGCGACGACAGGCGCCTGTCAGGCGCCAACTCCTGCGTTATCATTGCGCCGACACACGAGCAGGGACATCGATTGTGAAAGCAGCAACCGCCAAGCACCGCTGGCTCATCGCGGATATCGGCGGCACCAATTCTCGCCTGGCCGTATGGCAAGAAGCCGACAGTCGCAGTGGTGAGTTGATAGGGCTCAGAAAGCTGCGCAACGACGCCTATGTCGAGATTCACGACATGCTCGGTAGCTATCTCGATGCCTACGAAGGCCCGGCGCCCACCGCAGGTATCCTCGCGATTGCGGGACCTGTCGTCGGCGATGATGTGTCACTACTGAATATCGACTGGTCGTTCTCGGTCACAGGATTACGCGAGCAACTCAACCTGGCTCAGCTCGTCGTCATCAACGATTTCGAAGCGCTCGCACACGTTGTTCCGTTGCTAACCCCCGACGACTATATCGATATCGGCGCAGGCCGGAGCGATTCGACTGCACCCGCAGTATTGATTGGACCGGGAACCGGTCTCGGCATCGCCAGCCTGATCCCGGCCGGCAATCGATATGTTGCTGTGC